>CAKUOH010000015.1 GCA_934668765.1 uncultured Helicobacteraceae bacterium
AATTACCTGCTTTCATAAAAGCCTCCTTAAAATTTAAATTTGTGCTTTTAAACACAAATGACATTCTATCCCCCCCCTTAAATTAAACTTAAATAGAAAGTAAATGTTGAAAAAATATTAAAAAATGAGTGAAAAATTTAAAAAATTGTGAGAAATCGTGAGAAATTATGAGAAAAATTTGGGGGATTTGGGGATTTAAGTTTGGTGGGGGATTGCTTTAATATTTTAGGGGGTTTGGGAATTATTTTGTTATTGTATTTTGTTTTTTGTGGATTTTTTTATATTTTTTTATGGGAATTTTGTGTTTTATTTTACCATTGATTTATAAACGATTCATAAACTTTCTAGATTCTACTGCAAAAATCTAGTATTTTTTAAGTTTGCATTAAAGATTTTTGTTTATAATTCATTTAATTTTTATTACAAAGGGGCATTTATGAGAAAGTCTTTTAGTTTAATCGAAGCAGTGTTTGCAGTTGTAATCTTGGGCGTTTTGGCGGTTGTGGCTGTGCCTAGATTCGTAACTACTAGGACAGATTCCGCTGTGGCGGCACTTCGCAATGATGCAAGTGTGGCTACCAAAATGATAGTCGCAAAGGTTTTCGCGGATAATCTAAACACTACAACCACCAAAGCACCATCGCCAAATGACCCAGAGAAAAAGCCTATAATCTCGTGGAGTGAGTGGATTTTAGAAATCGGCGGACTAGATAAAGGCAGATGGAGTAAGCCACTAGCGGTTAGTGCCACCGCCGATAGAGGCGTCTCGCCCACGCATAATTATCACGGGACTTCGATGCCTTGTGGCACTAGCGCGATGATTGAGATTTTGAGCGGGGGCGATTTGTATTTCAATCCACGCGCAGTGGCGAAAGATACTAGCTCTAAAAGCAAAGAAGCTGAAGTTTGCAAAAGATTGCGACAAAGCTATGAAACAAGCACAGATTCGGGCAATAAGATTTTCCCACTAACTACAAGCAAGACTATTTCGTATTAGGATTTATCGTTAGATTCGCAAGAATCTAATTTATTTAGATTCTATTTGGATTCATCGCCCTGCTCTACTTTTTTATCGCCTTTGTCTATCTTGCTTAATCTTGCTTCCATTTCGATTAGTTTTTTGTCGATTCCTACGCTTATGGTTACTTGATTTAGTAAAGTCCATAAAGCCAAAATGCCTAAAATCGCACTCACAAGCACCGCACAAAGCGATATTTTAATGGCTAAAATCGCCTTTTTTTGCGCTTTTTGGCAAGATTCAAGTATTTTTTCACAATCTTTTACTTCCATTTTTTACTCCATTTTTAAAATTTTTATCGCAATTTATTTAGCAAAAACTTCGCGCACGAAGCGATTATCATTCCTCCTACCGCACACATTACCACACACGCGCCGATACTTAAATCATAGCTGTATGATAGCGCGAATCCCGCTAGGATAAAGACTAATGAGAGCACCACGCCTACAATCATCATTCCGCGCAAGGATAGCGCAAACATTCCTGCAATGTATGCGGGTATGCTTAATATTGCTAGGACTAAATTAGCCCTGCCACGCTCATACTTGCAACGATTCCAAGCGAGATAAATATAAACATTAGCAAGATAAAAAGATTTACGCGCAAATGTTTAAGTTTGCAAAATACTTCATCATAGGACACGCTTAAAATTTCCCTGTAATACACGCCTACAAACGCTAAAAGCAAAATATCATACGCCAAAATTATCCAAATATCTTCATTTGAGACGGCTAAAATCGAGCCAAAAAGATAGCTTGTAATATCTGCGCCGTAGCCCGGAGTAATGTCAATTAGAATCACGCCAAGTGCCACGCCAAACGCCCAACTTGCCGCGATAAAACTATCGATATTTTGCTTTTTAAATAGCACAAAATATAGCAAAATTAGCGACATAAAAACTGCCATTAGTCCTGCGCCTAGCATCGTGTGAAAGCCAAAATATAGCGCGACACCCACGCCACCAAATGCGCTATGTGCCACGCCACCGCTTAAAAATACGATTTTATTTGATACGATGAGTGCGCCGATGATTCCGCTACAAATTGATATTAAGACCGCGACTATCAGGGCATTTTGGATAAATTGTAATGATAAGATTTCAAGCAAGATTTAAGCCCTTATGTTAAAAATCGATTCGCAATTTTAGCAAAAAGTTGTTTGCAATAAAATCTATGAGTTCTCTAAAATCTCACGATTTTTGCGCCAAATCCGCCCATATTTGGTGGGGCGTCCTCAAAACTCTGCACTTTTGGGTGTGCGGATAAAAAGTCTCTAACTAACGCACTTAAAACGCCACTGCCGATTCCGTGCTTGATTAGCACTTCGCCAAATCCCGCCATTAAGCAATCTGATATGTAGCCATCTAGCAAATCTAGGGCTTCTTCGGCGCGTTTTCCGTGCAAGTCTAGGCTTGTAGGGCAGGATTTTGCGGCTTTGCTAACGCTAATGCTTTGCGCTTTTTGTGCGATTTGCGGTGCGGGATTTAGGGCGGAGAGTTTTGTTTTCACGCGAACGCCATTTTCTAGCTCTATTTGCGCATTTTCGCCCTTTATGCTTAAAATCACACCGATATTTTTGCCCTGCGCGATTCGCGCTCCCACCTTAAAATCTATGTGTTTTTTGGGCGTTTCTCTGGGAATCGCGCTAAAAGCCTTGTGTTGCGCATTTAAAAAGCGATGAATTTCTGGGCTATTTTGCTTTTTTAAAACTGCCTTTAATTCATCTAATGCCTTGTTATAAATTGATTCTAACTCCGCTTTTTTTGTGCCTAATTCGCGATTTTGCGCATCTATTAGCAAATCTAACTCATCTTTTTTGCGCTCAATATCTTGCAATTTTGCCTCTATTTGCGCTTCTTTTGCCACAAGATTCGCCTTTAATGCGCTAGTTTGCTCCAAAAGCGCATTTAGATTTTCTAAATCTTTGTTGTATAGATTTTTTGCCCTATCAATGATAGCGCGTGGAATGCCGTATCGTGAGGCACTTTCAAAGGCATAGCTCTTGCCAATAGTGCCTTTTAGAAATTCAAAAATGGGAGCGCGATTTTTCTCATCATAGAGCGTGGCAAGTAGCTCCACACGCGGATTATCCGCCATTTTAGACGCTAAAATTTTATGGTGCGTGGTAATGATAATTTTGATATTTTTATCGCTTAAATGCGATAAAAGCGCGAAGTAAAGCGCACTTGCTTCATTTGCGTCCGTGCCTAGCTCGATTTCATCAATGCCAAGCAAAATACGCGAATCTACCCCATTTAGCGCATTTATCTGCGCTAAAATCTTACTAAATTCCATCATTCGCCCCGCAAAAGTGGAAATATCATTTTTGCTATCCTGTGGGTCATTCATAATCGCTTCAATTTGCGCAAAATGCGGGATTTTGGATTTGTGCGGATTGATTTTAAAAGGGATTAGCAGATTTGCCAACAATGACGCGCTTAAAGCACTTTTTAAAAGCATCGTCTTTCCCCCAGCATTTACGCCCGTTACAAGCATTATCTGCCGCTCAAAATCCAAATTACAAGGTGTGGGATTTTTGATATTTGGATGGCAAAAATCGCTTAAAATGATTGCATTTTCGCGATTTGAGCGATTTGGCAAGATAAATTCAAAATTTCGCTCTTTTGCAAAGAATACTCGCGCTTGAAGTGCGTCAAATCTATCAAATTCTTTATTTATAAATTTCAAAAACAATATATTTTCTTGCATTTTGCTAGATATTTCTTTTTCAATCTCAAAAAGTGCGATTTCGCGCTCATTACGAAGTTTGTCAATCTTTTCATAAATATATTGAAGCGAATCAGGCAAAATGTAAAAAAATCCCGCTTGTGTGCGCTGCAATATGCGCCCTTTTAGCGTGGCATTAAATCCTGCACTTACCAAAAGGCACTCTCTCCCATCGATAAAATGCGGACTTTTATCCACCAAATAAGGCGCGATTCGCGTATTTGAAAATAGTTTTTCAAGCTGTTTTTTTAGCTCTTTGTTTGCGTTTTTGATTGCCATATTTATAAAATCTAGTCGTTCATATTTGCCATCGCGCAAATTTCCGTCATTTTCAAAGCAGTCTGCAATTTGCAAAATCTCGCTTGGAATATTTATTTGCCCTAGCATTCGTGGGATTTGCACCAAAGAATCTAAATTTAAATTTTTAAGATAAAGAAAATATTTGATAATTTTTACAATCTCAAAAATAGATTCGCATTTTAAAATCGCGCCTTTTTTTAAAATCACAAGTTCATTATCAAGTGTGCGAATATCTCCGATAATACCCTGCGGTGCGCTAAAAACAATGCTACTTAATTCATCGATTTTTTGCTTTGCTTCTTTTAGGTCGCTATCTATTTTTAAAGATTTTACTACATTTTGCCAATCGTGTGCGTTTTGGTGTGAATCTTGCGAATCTAAATTGCGATTCCTAGCAAAAAAGCTCAAAAAATCATTTACAAAGTCCCCTAAATCAAGCTTTTTTATAATGTTAAAATCGCCTATCAATTACTCGCATTCCTCAATCGCAATGATTTTGTTATGATGCTTTGTCCCTGCCTTGCCCATAAAACTCAAAGTGCCGTTTGTAAAGGTAAAATCTGCGCTATTTACTATAATTTCGCCACATTTTATCTCTTCGCCACGACTAAATGCGGCAATTATTTCGGCATCTGCACGATTTTTCCTATCAAACATTTGTGTGTAAATAAAGGCGATTATCACACACACAGCGCACAAGATTCCCAAAATCGCACCTTTTTTCTTATCCATTTTTCCGCGCACATTGAAATACAAAAATAGCCCGATGATAACGGATATTAGCGCGATTAGTGCGATTTTCAAATCGCACCCCGCATTTGATAGGTAATATCTCCCGCGCCAAAGCCCACAATTAGCCCCGAATCAAATCTATCTAAAATATTTTTATCCTTTAAAATTTCTAGCTCTCCGCCACTGCGATGAATGCAGTCCGCCATAATCGGCGCATATCGCCCAAAATATCCGTCAAAATCAATGGGAATGGGCGTTTCATTAGTCCCCCACACGGGCAAAATCACAAGATTATCCACGCCACAAAAGGATTCGACAAAGCCATCGATATTATGAATCGTGCGCGAATATTTGTGCGGCTGCCAAATCACGCTAATGTTTTGGATATTTTTTAGCTTGGCGTAGAATTTGATTGAATCTAGCGTAGATTTGATTTCTGTCGGGTGGTGTGCGTAATCATCAATCATAATGCAGTTTTTATCGCTATACACGATGTCAAATCGTTTTTTAATACCTTTAAAATTTAGCAGATTCGTCTTAATCTCACTTGAATCCATCTCATCTAGCGCACTTAAAATCGCTAAACTAGCATTACTCGCAGTATAAAATCCAAAGCCCCACACGCGAAAATCGCCCACAAATTTGCCATTATGATGCAAACTAAATTCCGTAAATGGCTCATCATTGATTAAAAAATGCTTGATATTTGTAATGTCTTTGTGCGGATAAAGGCGCATAGCAGGAATATTTAGCGATGATAAAAATTCATCTTCGGCATTAAAAACGCGCTTTTTTGCACTATTTAAAAAGTCTGCATAAGCCTTGTGAAACAAATCCAAATCATAATTATAATGCTCCATATGCTCTGGCTCGGCGTTTGTAACGATTGCGCAGTATGGATTGCTGTTTAAAAAACTGCCATCACTCTCATCTGCTTCAAACACGATACTTTCGCTCTGCGTTGCACGGACATTTGAGTCAAATTCCTTGCTTTCTGCCCCGATAATCGCGCCATAATCTTTTAAAATCGCGCTAAGCATTGCCGTAGTGCTACTTTTGCCGTGTGCTCCACACACGGAAAATACGCGCTTTTTTGCCAAAATAATTTTTAGTGCGTCTTTTCGCGATAGAATGGGAATGTTTTTTGCCCGTGCTTCTTGTAGCTCTATATTATCATCGGTGATAATTGCGCTATGGACAAGCAAGTCTGGATTTGCTACATTTTTGCGATTATGCGGTATTGCCACGCTAACGCCAAGACTGCGCAAATATTTTGTCGAACAACTCTCGCTTATATCGCTCCCACTGACGCTAACGCCTTGCGCTTGTAAATACCTAGCCAAACCAGAAATGCCGATTCCGCCGATTCCTACGAAATGAATGCTATTTATATCCACGATTTTATCCTTTGTAACGCGTTTTTAGTGATTGCGCTTTCATATACAAGGGCGATTCGCACGAATCCTTCGCCTTGCCCATTTCGCCCTAAATAGCGTCCGGGTAGCACCAAAATGCCCTCATTTGCGTAAAGCTGCTTTGTGAATGCTATATCGTCATTTACGCGCAACCACGCATAAAAAGTGTATGGATTTATATGCGAATCTAAAATTTCACGCGCAAGTTTAAGATTATTTGCGTATTTTTGACGGAAAAACTCCGCGCTTTTGTCCTCCGCCCACGCCACTGCGGCGGCTTTTTGCAAAGGCAAAGGAATCGCGCAACCTATATAAGTGCGATAACGCGCATAATCTTTTAGGATTTTTGCATCCCCTGCGATAAATCCACTGCGCAGTCCGGGTGCAGATGAACGCTTGGAGATAGAATTTATCGCTAAAATATTTTTAAAAGATTCATTGCCTACCGCAAGGCAAGCTTGTAAAATCGAAGTAGGCGCGTTAGTCTCATAAATCTCGCTATAACATTCATCATTTAGCAAGATAAAGTCATATTTTAGGGCATTTCGCACCCACATTTCTAACTCATCTTGCGACAAAATCGCACCTGTGGGATTATTTGGCGAATTTAAAATGACTAATTTTGCGCGTTTTAAGTCCGATTTGGCAATCTGTGGCTTAAAATCGCTATCCAAATCCATATAGATAATCTCTGCATTTGCAGCCACTGCCGCACCTTCATAGATTTGATAAAAGGGATTTGGAAATGCCATAACCCTATTTTGCGGAAAAATCGCACCAAAGACAAAACTTGGAAAATTAAAAAGCACCTCCCTTGTGCCAAAAGTGGGAATAATTTGCGCAAAATCTAGTGCAATATCAAATCGCCGTTTGATAAAATCGATTTGCGCTTCTTTTAGATAGGATTCGCCTGAGCTAGCAGGATATTTGCAAAGCAAATGCGCCGAATCTTTTAGCGCGTTTTGAATAAAATTGGGCGTCTCAAATTGTGGTTCGCCGATGGTTAGTTTGATAATTTCACGCGAATCTTTTGGTGTAATATTTGCCAAAAGCGCGTTTAATTTTTCAAACGGATATGACTCAAATTGCATTAGCTTCTCTTAAAATTGCGCTTTGATTCGTGGCGTGAATGCGAATTTTGGCGTGAATTGCGTGAATTGCGATTTGGCGTCCTTTGTGGATTCGCGCTTTTAGCGCGAAAATTTTTTGATTCGCGCCCATTGCGATTTTTGCCACGCGAATCGCCCCACGACTTATTAAAACCATTTTCATTTAAATCCATCAAATACGACAGCATTTTACAGGCAAGTTGCGTGCTATCGATTTTCGCACTTAATCGCGGGTATAAATCTAGCGCACTATGCGAAATTTGATAATTCAAAATCGCACTAATTATGTCCTCTGCGCCGTAATTTTTGCTAGATTCGCTCGTTTTGCCAAAAATATCATCGCTTTGATTCGCAGTCGAATCATCAAGCGTAAAAAGCTCCAAATTTGTCTTAATCTGCTCTTTGATTCGCTTCAAATCTTTAAATTCAAGTGGCGTTACAAGCGTGATTGCCACACCTTTTTTTCCCGCTCTGCCCGTGCGCCCGATACGATGGACATACGAATCGGGATTTAGCGGTAAATGATAGTTAAAAACAAAGCCCACATCGCTAATATCAAGCCCACGACTAGCCACATCAGTTGCCACCAAAATCTCCACGCGATTTTCTTTAAACGCATTCATCGCAGTGCGCCTATCGCGTTGCTCCATATCGCCGTGAAGTGCGGTTGCCTTGTAACCTTTGGATTTTAATAGCTCTGCTAAAATGTCCGCCTCGCGCTTAGTGCGCGTGAAAACTATGGATTTTTTACTCGCCACAAAGTCAAGTAATCGCATAATGGCGTCATCGCGCTCATTTTCGTTGATAATATAGTATTTTTGCTCAATGTCGGTGTTTGTAATATCGACTTTGGCAATTTTTACGCTCTTTGGGTTGTTTAAAATCTTTTTGGCAAGATTTTTAATCGGTGTTGGCATTGTCGCAGAAAAAAGCAAAGTTTGGCGTTCGCGTGGGATAAAGCGAAAAATCTCTTCAATGCTCTCCAAAAAGCCCATATCAAGCATTTCATCGCTTTCATCAAGCACAATAAAACGCGGATTAAAACTCTTAATCCTATCATTGCGCAAGTGGTCTAAAAGCCGTCCGGGCGTTGCCACCATAACCTTTGGCTTTTTATCTAGCAAGTCAATTTGCCTTTTTATGCTCTGTCCGCCGTAAATGCAAATGGTTTTAGTGCGCAAAAATCGCCCTAGCTTAAAAACTTCATCACTGATTTGCATAGCAAGTTCGCGCGTAGGCGTGATGATAAGGGCTTCAATGTCGCTATTTTGCTCTAACATATTTAAGATAGGAATGGCAAACGCCGCCGTCTTGCCCGTGCCTGTCTGGGCTTGGGCGATTAAATCGTGTCCTTCAAGCACTAGCGGAATCGCACTTTGCTGAATGGGGCTAGGGTCTTTGAATCCCGCCTCTGTGATGCCTTGCAGGACTTTTTTCTTTAAATTGAAATGTGTAAAATTATTCATAAATGCTCTTTTGCTTGTGATAAGTTTTGATAAAAGTGCGGATTATAGCAAAAAATTTTTAAAAATAAGTTTGTGGTGATTTGGGGCGAAGATTAGATTGATTTGTATTCTTTGGATTGCCACAAATCAACTAACGCCGATTCTGGCAATGACGATATGTGAGGCGAATCGTCATTGTGAGGCGCGTGAGTGTAGCGAACGCAACGAAGCAATCTAATTATTTTGTGTGGATTGCCATTTTGGATTGCCACGATTTGCTTTTAGCAAATCTCGCAATGATAATATGAATAATTTGTCATTGCGCTTTAAGGTGCGGATTGTGCTTTGGCAATTCGCGTAAATCACTCTTGCAATGACGGCGTGTGAATCTAATATATTTGGCGTGAATCTGGAGCGATTTTAGCTAAAAACCCTAACAAAGCTATGGATTCTCCAAAATAGGGGACTTCCCCCCCCCCGATTTCGCCACATTTCTATCCAAAAATCTCCTTACCTCATCGCTCTTTGCTAGTTCCAAAACGGCTCTGCCCTTACTATCTCTATCCGCAATGTCCGCGCCATTTGCCACCAACAATCTTACAATATCCAAATGCCCTCCGCTTACCGCAAACATTAGAGCTGTTTCGCCATTGCAATTTTTGGCATTGATATTTGCGCCACGCTCAATTAGCAACCTAACCACTGCTAACCTGCCCCAGCTTGAAGCCCACATTAGCGCGGTTTCGCCCTCATTATTTTTCGCCTCTAGATTCGCACCCTTTTCTATGAGAAATTTTACCGCTCGTAAATGCCCACTCCACGAAGCTAACATTAGCGCAGTCGCGCCATCTTTATCATCTGTCTTATCATCATCGCCCACTAGCGATTCTACTGCCTCTAAATCCGCCTTTTCTAAATCCACAATTAAGGCAATTTTATCATCGTTATTGTATTGCTTACGCTCCGATTTCGCGCTAGATTCGCCATTAGCTAGATTCGTAATCATTTCCAAATATCTTTGATTAGCAGCCAATGCCAAAGCAGTCGTGCTAAATTGCCCATCTTTTGTCTCAATATCCGCGCCATTTGCTAGGCATTCTTTGATTCTTGCTAAATTGCCATCTCCCGCAGCGTTCAGCAATTCACTATTCCAAAACATAAACCCACCTCCTTGTCAAATTTATGATATTTTTGATTATATCTTAAAATTATTTAAAAGCGAATGTATGATTTGGGCGATTTGATTTGCTTGTGAATCTAACTTCTCACAGGCTGTATCCCCGCATTATCCGCACTATCGCCGATTTTATCCAAAAAGGCGATGAGTTTATTTGCGGCGTTTAGATACTCTTTTGCGCCCAAACTTTCAGGCTTAAAAAATGTAACAGGCTTACCTAAATCCCCACTTTCGCGGATACTAGGCTCGATAGGAATCTCTGCTAAAATCTCGCATTTATTGACATTAGCAAGCTCAATTCCTCCGCCCTTACCAAAAATCTCAAATACTTCGCCACATTTAGGGCATACAAATCCGCTCATATTTTCGATAATCCCAGCGATAGAGATATTTAGCTTATTAAACATATCCAAAGCCCTTGCGCTATCATCAAGCGCGACTGTTTGCGGTGTCGTTACAACTATCCCTGCGCTCACAGGGACACTTTGCGCTAGTGTGAGTTGCGCATCGCCTGTGCCAGGGGGCATATCAATTACCAAAATATCTAATTCTCCCCACGCCACATCGCTTAGCATTTGCTCAATCGCTCGCATTATCATAGGACCGCGCCAAATTAGGCTCTGCCCAGATTCCGTCATCATTCCCATACTCATCACTTTTAGCCCATAATTTTTTAATGGAATAATCTTTTTTTGCGCTTCATCAACTTCGGGACGCTCACTATGTATCCCAAGCATTCGCGGGATATTTGGACCGTAAATGTCTGCATCAAGCAGTCCTACACTTTTCCCGCTCTGTGCTAATGCGATGGCTAGATTTACGCTTGTGGTGGATTTCCCTACGCCTCCCTTGCCTGAGCTAATCATCACAAAATGCTTGATATTTGGCGCGATATTTTTGCGCGTGGGCGTTTGATTTGAATCCTGCGCTATTTGTGGCGTTTTAATCGCCACTTCCACGCTTTTATCATCAAAAATATTTGCGATAGATTCGCGCAGTTTTTGCGCTACTTCCTCGCTATTTGATGGGATTTCAAGCGATATTTTAAGCGAATCGCCATTTATTTCAATATCCTTTACAAAGCCAAAATCCACAATGTCGCGCTTAAAATTTGGGTAAATTACGCCTTTTAATTTGTCTAAAATTTCACTTTTTTGCATTTTGATATTCTCCCATTTTTGTTGATTTTATTGTGCTAATGCCATAGATTCCGCGCTAGATTCAAGCGAATCGCCGTATTTGTTAAAAATATTTTGTGATATTTTATAGCTACAAAATTTCGGTCCGCACATAGAGCAGAAATCCGCATCCTTAAATGCGTCCTGTGGCAAACTCTCATCGTGGTATTCTTGCGCCCTATCGCTATCTAGCGCAAGTTCAAATTGTCGCTTCCAATCAAAGCCATACCTTGCATCGCTCATCATATCATCGCGCACACGGGCATTCACACGCCCCCTAGCAATGTCTGCGGCGTGTGCAGCGATTTTATAAGCGATTATGCCCTCTCTCACATCATTTGCATTTGGCAGTCCCAAATGCTCTTTTGGCGTTACATAGCAAAGCATTGCAGCCCCTTTCCACGCCGCCACACACGCACCAATCGCACTTGCGATATGGTCATATCCCGCGCCTATGTCTGTTACAAGCGGTCCAAGCACATAAAATGGCGCATCATTGCAGAGTTCGCGCTCTATTTCCATATTGCGCTCGATTTGATTTAGCGGAATATGCCCCGGTCCTTCAATCATCACTTGCACATCGCTTTCATTTGCGCGCTGTGCGAGTTCGCCTAAAATTTTTAGCTCACTAAATTGCGCTTCATCACTTGCATCATAAAGACAGCCCGGACGCAGCGAATCGCCAAGCGATAGCGAAACATCATATTCCTTGCAAATCGCCAAAATCTCATCAAATGCCGTATAAAAGGGATTTTGCTTTTTATGGTGCATCATCCAAGACGCCATTAAGCTCCCGCCACGCGAGACGATTCCCATTTTGCGCTTTGCGATATATGGAATATGCTTAGATAAAAATCCGCAGTGAATCGTAAAATAATCCACACCCTGCTTTGCTTGCTTTTCAAGGGTTGAGAGCATAGTTTTGATATTTAGATTCAAAATATCGTCCTTTAAATCGTGCAAGATTTGATACATAGGCACAGTGCCGATAGGCGCGGGAGAATTTGCAATAACAGAGCTACGAATCTCATCTAAATTCCCGCCCGTGCTTAAATCCATAATCGTATCCGCGCCGTATTTTATGGCAGTCTGCGTTTTGATAATTTCATTTTCCACGCATTTTTCAATGCTAGAACTGCCGATATTTGCGTTTATTTTTGTGCGTGTGGCAATGCCTATGCCGATAGGCTTTAAGTGCTTGTGATTGATATTTGCGGGGATTATCAGCCGTCCTTTTTTGATTTCATTTTTGACTAATTCAGGGGCGATTTCCTCGCTATTTGCGACAAATTCCATTTCCTTTGTGATAATGTCTTTTTTTGCATATCCTAATTGCGTCATAAATTTACCTTTAATTTTTGAGATTTTAAAAGCCTAAAATTAGCGTAAAATTTATAAAATTACACTTTAAAATCAAAATTTTAGTAAAAATTCGCAAAAAAAGGTGGCAAAAATGGCAAAAAATATGACGCTAATTATAATGAGTGCGGGCGAATCTACGCGATTTAGGCAGGATTCAAACAATGATTGCGCTGTGAAAAAGCAGTGGATTCGTGTGAATGGCAAACCGCTATGGCTTTTTGTGGCGGATAGTTTAAATGCGCGATATAAATTTCAAAAAGTTATAATCACTGCAAACGCGCTTGAAGTGGCTTATATGAAGCGATTTTGCGACTATGAAATCGTGTGTGGTGGCAATACACGCCAAAAGTCGCTAGAAAATGCCCTGCGTTGTGTGGATAGCGAATTTGTAGCAGTTAGTGATGCGGCAAGATTTGGCGTGGATTTTGAAGTTTTGGATAGGCTTTTTGCGGTGGATTTGGATACTATTGATTGCGTAATTCCTGTGCTTAGCGTGGCAGATACGATTTTTATGGAGTGCGAATCTGAAAATCCCCCCTCCCTTGCGGAGAGTTTCGCATTTGATTCCCCCTCCCTTGCGGAGGTGCAATCATCTTTTTCCCCCTCCCTTGCGGAGGGGGCAAGGGGGTGGGTAAAATCTCAGAATTCAAGCGAATCTAATTGCGATTCGCCTAAATCTAGCGCAAATCTTGTGCGAAAATATTTGAATCGCAACGCTATCAAACTCGTGCAAACGCCACAAATTTCGCGTGTTAGCATTTTGCAAAAGGCGTTAAAATTAGGCGATTTTAGCGATGAATCAAGTGCGATAAATGCGCTTGGTGGGCGAATTGCAACGATTAAAGGTAGCAAAACGCTAGATAAACTCACGCATTTTGAGGATTTGAAGCGAATTTTAAATTGTTGTCATTATGAGCGAAGCGAAGAATCTAACGCGCAAAAATCGCAGAATCCCACGCAAAACGACATTTTTATCGGCTATGGCTTTGATACGCATAGATTTTGCAAAGGCGATAAAATAACGCTTTGTGGTGCAAAAATCCCCTGTGAGTTTGGAATAGAAGCACATAGTGATGGCGATGTCGCGCTCCACGCGCTAATGGACGCGCTTTTAGGCGCAGTGGGCGCAGGAGATATAGGCGAGTGGTTTCCTCCAAATGATGTGAAGTTTAAGGGTGCGGACTCGCTTGAATTGCTAGGGCAAGTGGTGGATTTTGTGCGGAGCGTGGGCTTTGAGATAATCAATGTGGATTTGATGATATTAGCTGAAATCCCCAAAATCACGCCACACAAGGATAAAATGATTGCAATTTTAAGCACCGCGCTAAATTTGCCAAAAAATCGCATAAATATCAAGGCAACGACAATGGAAAAAATGGGCTTTATAGGGCGCAAGGAAGGCATTTGCGCTAAGGCAGTGGCGAGTTTAAAAGACATTGTGATTTGCTTTTAATTTAGTCTCCAACCCATCTATAAGCAATATAAAAAGGCGATTTATGGCGCAATTCACGCGATACAAACAAGTATATGATTCGCTCTAAATTCTTAAAGACTTCGACAAAACCGCTTAAGTTAAATTTTGAGCAATATCAATGGTCTCATCTAGTAGTTTTATTATCTTGACAGTTTGAGCATAGCAAAAACAACGAAACAATATATTTAGGGGAATTACGAATCTAGCGAATCTATCGAAACTAAAAACCGCAAATCCGTGCAACTTTTATGCTATAATCTGCAAATTTTTATAATAAGGATAAATAATGAGCGTAGTTTTGGACTTGCCTAGCGAGGCGGAAAAAATGCTATCATCACTTGCAAAAGAGCGAAATATCTCGCAAGAAAATCTCATCAAAGAGTTGCTTTTGGAATATTTGGAGGACTTGGAGGATGCGCGAATCGGCGAGGCAGCGTATAAAGAGTATGTGGAGAGTGGGCGCGAAAGTGTGGCTTGGCAAGATTTTAAAAAAGAAATCGGCTTATGAAACTTGATTTAAGCAATAAAGCACAAAAGCAATTTAAAAAGCTAGATAGCGTTACTAAAAGGCGGTTAGAAAAGTTTTTTGACGAAATCGAAACACTAGAAAACCCGCGCAGTCGTGGCAGTGCGTTAGTAGGGAATCTAGCGGGACTTTGGCGTTACCGCGTGGGCGACTATCGCCTAATCTGCCACATAAACGATGATGAGTTGGTTATCCTTTGCCTTGAGATAGCGCATAGAAACAAGGTTTATGATTAACATTTTTGCGGATTGTGTGGCATTGCTAAAAAACTTCGCTTTGGTTTTACCACAATTCTACTAATGAAGAATCACCCAGTGATGGCGAATCTAATACAAATCTAGCTCAATCTTGTCATTATTTATGCCAACTATTTCCACGCTAACGCTTTGTCCCTCGCTAAAATCGCCCAAATTTAGCCCATTTCGCGCAAGTTTGGAGCTATGGATTAGCCCATCGATTCCATTTTTGATTTCCACAAATATGCCAAAATGTGCTACTTTTTTGACTTTGCCTTCAAACTTATCGCCCACTTTTAGATTCAAATCCACGCTTATGCTATCCAAGATAAACGCCTTTGCATCTGCAAGATTTGCGCTATTTGTGCCAAAAATCGTAATTTTCCCGCTATCTTTGGCAATGTCAATGCTAACATCAAATCGCTCGATAATGCCCCTAATATTTTTGCCACCAGCCCCGATTATAAGTGGGATTTTGCCCACAGGGACGGAGAGAGTCTCGCTTTTTGGGAGATTATCATTTAGCACGATTTGCGCTTTTGCCTTTTGCATTTTTTCTAAAATCGATAGCCTTGCCACACGCGCCTTTTGCAACGCTTCACACAAAATCTCCACGCTAATATCGCTAATCTTTATATCCATTTGCAAGGCGGTTATGCCGTTTTCATTCCCCGCGACTTTGAAGTCCATATCGCCATCATAATCTTCAATTCCCACAATATCCGTCAAAATCGCGTAATTTTCGCTCTCTTTTATTAGTCCCATAGCGATTCCAGCTACCAAAAATTTTGGCTTTAAACCAGCTGCATAAAGGCTCAAACTCCCACCACACACGCTTGCCATTGATGAACTACCATTTGATTCAAGCACTTCGCTTACAATGCGAATAACCTCTTCGCTTGAATCTAGACTAGATTCCAAAGCGCGTTTGGCAAGGTTGCCGTGCCCTAGCTCTCTGCGTCCTACTGAGCCGATAGGATACGCCTCGCCTGTGGAAAAAGATGGGAAATTATAGTGAAAGGCAAAGCGATTTTTGCCTTTAATCGTTAGATTATCCACGCTTTGCGCGTCATTTTCGCCACCTATCGTGCAAACTGCTAGGACTTGCGTTTCCCCTCGCGTGAAAAGTGCGCTTCCGTGTGCGTTTGGCAAAATATTTGTCGCAATGCTGATTTTGCGAATCTCATTCACACCACGCCCATCAAGGCGAATCCCACCATTTAAAATCTTGCCACGAATAAAATCACGCTTAAATTTTGCTAAACTTTTTTCTACGATATTTTCATCAAAGTCGCACTCACGCGCGATTTTCGCTTTTAGATTCTCCAAAAGTGTGCCATTTTCGCTCTTTGACATTTGGGTAAGTGCTGATTTAATCATATCGCCAAAATCCTGCGAAATCTTTTCAAAAATCGCTTCAAATTCGCTTGATTCGCCTAAATCCGCTAATGTAAGCGATGGCTTTTTATGTAAATCTAGCGCGTTACGATAAAGTGCGGAGGTTTCTTTGATATGATTTTTTGCGCACTCCATTGCCTCTATCATAAGCGATTCGCTCAGCGATTCGCGCATACTTTTAAACTCAATCATAAAGATATTTTCATCATCGCCAGAGACAAATAAGTCCACGCTAGATTCGCCTAAAAGCGCGGTATTTGTGGGGTTTATCACAAATTTATCATTGATTCGCCCGATACGAACGGCATTTATGGGGCGATTTATGGGGATATTTGAAATATAAAGTGCCAAAGACGCCGCATTTAGTGCCAAAACCTGCAAATCGCAACCCTCATCACTACTTAACACAAACACGCTTATTTGAATAGGATAGTAGAAATTTTTAGGAAAAAGCGGGCGCAAACTTCTATCAATAAGACGCGAAGTTAAAATCTCAAACTCGCTAGGTTTGCCCTCTCGCTTTAAAAATCCGCTTGGGATTTTGCCATTTGCGTAAGATTTTTCGATATATTGCACCGTTAAGGGCAAAAAGTCGCCCACAATCTCTGCCTTTGTATTAATTACAGCCACAGCCAAAATCACCGCTTTTTCTTTACGCAACAAAACCGCGCCATTTGCTTGACGCGCTACTTCATCAATCACCAAAGATTCGCCATTATTTAGATTTAGTTCCATTGCAAGTTCCTTTTATCAAAGATTTGTTTAGCATTTCTACCACGAGTGCCGAATCCACCGCTTCAAAATTTTCATAATAATATTCCGTATCCACAAAATGCAAAGGCGTATAAAAGCTATAAATCGCATCAACGTTTGTCTCTAACAATTCGCGCGTATCACTGCTAATCACAGGCACAGCAATGCGAATCGTGCTACAAAATTTTTTCATACAAGTTTTTATTGCCACGCTCATCGTAAGTCCGCTTTCCACGCCATCATCGATTAAAATTACATTGCGCTTATTTAGCGATTGCATAGTTTCGCCTTTGCGGTATTTGTAGATATTTGGCAAGATTCCTTCATCATATCGTCTTTTTGCTTCACCATAAATAAAATCATAGCTTATACCAAAGGATTCCACAAGCGTGTCATTTATGGCGATGTCCATACTCTCACTTACGATTGCTACTTCGCATTCGTTATTTTTGGGCGCAAAAAGTGGCTCAGTAAAAAGAAAATCAAGTGGCAAATCAAATCGCCTTGAGATTTCATAAGCTAAATATAATCCACCATAGCTTATGGCAATTAAAATCGTATTTGGTTTGCTAAACTCGCCACTTGGAATAATATCTAGCATTTTTGTTAGCGAATCTTCGCGGTTTTCAAATTTTGTGTAAAGTTTGTCAATCATTTTTATCCCTTAAATTATTGCTCAACTTGCTCTTTGAAACTATATCGCAAACTTGTTGATGTAACAGGCACGAATCTAAACTCCAAGCTAACATAGCGATTCGTTACCGCCCGCGAACCATCAGTCTTTAGAATCGGCGTAATTTCATTAGCGAATTTTAGCCCGATTCCAAAGCAACGAATATCTTTTGCAATGGTGATATTCCAATCGCGCAAATATTTTTTGCCAAAATCATACCCAAAATTACCATAAAGCGTGAAATAGCTAAAATCCTGCGAAACTTTCACGCGCAAGAAATTAGTCGTAGTCTCCACGCAAGTCCTATCATTCCACACCGAGCAGATTTGTTTGCTTTCATCGGCTAACTTTTGCTTTAAATAGTAAGTGATATTTGTGCGAAAATAGCTATAAGAAAAATTTAGCCCAAAGCTTAATTCTTCGATATTTTTTAGCTGATAGGAAAATTTTAGCGTATTTGTAAGCGTTAGATTAGAAATGGGCGAAATGCCGATTTCATTGCGCAGTGATTCGTATTTCATAATGTCCTTTTTTGTCAAATCAACATTTTGAAACATTCGATGGTATACAATCTCTTCGCCATCCATATTAAAAAAATATTGCGCAAAGGACAAGCGAATATATGGCTTTGTCTCACTAAAAATGCTTCCCTCGCTGAATGTGCTTTTAATCTCTTTATGTGGCGAATTTTCTGGCGTAAAGAGCTTATTTTCATCATCGGTATCTTTATAAAGTGGGCTTGAAAACTCTGCTTTAAAATTGATTGCGTGAAAAACTTTATCGTAATGTTTCGCAATATCACTTGCCAAAAATACCCCATAATTCGCGCTAAAATAAGTGCTAGTTTTATTTGGAATCCCATTTTTAATCGCGCCTGTGCGATTTAGTGTAACGATTCCCGCATTTGCAGAGACATTTGCGCCGATTGTCGCAAACTCGCCCAAAATCGGTAAATGAAAATTTAGCGGCACGCGCACACTATTATCCACATAGCCAAAGCCTTTATAGCGCATAACATTGCGCGTATTAAAATCGATTGAATAGGTTAGATTTTTGATTCCTGCGTGGGATAAAAATTTGTGATATTGAAAATATGGCAGAGTATGCAAAGTATCGTCATTTGTGGGACTTTGCAAATCTAAATAATATTTAAAATAAAGCCCCGCATAATGCTCGCCCTTTGTGCCAAAGAAATTTGCCTTTGAAGTCTGAATCCGATTCTCAATGTCGCGGTTTTGTGCATCTTGAAGGCGAATATAATCCAAATCATTCATAAAGCGAAAGTCCAAATATAGCCCGTCATTGTAATCGCTAAAAAATTCACTTAAAATACTGCGTCTCTCGTGGTTAAAGCTAAATCCGTAAATATATTTGTTTTTAGCACTATTTTTGCGGACATAGCGATTAAAATTATTAAAAAATCCTGCGTTAAAATAAAATAATTTGTGCGTATTATCTACAAATCTAACCTCGACATTGCCACCATAACCGCGACTTGTGCGAATCTGTGGCGTTAGCGTCATATCCCAAAATGTATGCGTTGCGATAAAAAATGGCTGTAAATATACAAATCCCTCCAAACTTGACTGCGTGAAAGACGGATACAAAAGCCCTGTGGCGCGTTGCTGTTTGGTAGATAAAAACATATAAGGCAGCCAAAATACAGGAATATCTTTGATATAGATTCGCGGATTCCATATTCCTACGATATTGTTTTCTTGATTGTAAGTGCCTGAAGTTCCCTCGATACGCCACACAGGGTCGCTAATATCACACGCACTTACCACAGGGCTATCAAACTCATATTCTTTATCGCGCCCTTGTGCCATTTTCGCACTAATCCAAACGCCACTCTCGCTATCTTGCACATAAATAGGCTCGATTAGATAGTATTTCTCATCAAATTTTACTTTCGCGCTTTGGGTAGAAAAGTAAAGATTCCCGCTTTTATACAAATGCACATTTCCGTGAATCTCAGCGTCTCTAGTTTGCGTATTGTATTTGATGAAGTCTGCCATAATGTAAATATCTTGGCTTACCAAAGTGGCATTGCCTTTTGCGATGACGATTTTATACGCTTCAGATTCCACGCTATCGGCGAAAAGCTCGAAAATGCGGTTATTTTCCCTATCAAACTCGCTTATCCCACTCTCGCCAAAAAGCAAAGATATAACAAGCAAGATTCCAAGCAAACACCGCACGATAAATTCCAAATTTTTAGTAATCCAGCTCTTGTGGTGCACTCACATCAATGACAATGGTCTTTACAAGCAAATCGTGCATAGCCCTGCGAAATGGCTCGGCAAAGGCGATTAAAAGCGGGATATAAAGTAGCATTTCCGCTAGGATTCGCAAACTAGAGCGCGAAATCGCCTCAATAATGCTTGGCTTATCTAGCGTATCAATTTTTATAATCTTAATCTTGCAAATGATTTTCCCCACACTCGCGCCATAAATCGCCGTAAATGTGCTATGGTAGGCGATTTTAAGGATAATAATATAGAGAAACGCGTTTGAAAGCAGACTCTGAATCTTTGCCATATCGCCATTTAGACTAGAAATCTGCTCATAAAATCCCGCAAAAATAATTAGCCCGATGATAATCTCATCAATAAAAAACGCCAAAAGTCGCTTGTCATCGGTGGCGATTCGCAATCCCTCTCTATCTAAAATATCCATAATATTCATTTATGAAATGCCTTTAAAGCAAATTAACAATAATATTGCAAAGTTTGCACTAGATAACATAATCTCAAAAATCTTGCGAAAATTATTATTTAGATTCATCTTTGCTCTTTTTGGCTTTTTTTGATTCAACTTTTTTGGATTTGGATTCGCGCTTTTTTTGCTTTGAATCCGCCGAATCCGCCGAATCTTTAACAGATTTTTTGGAATCTTTTTTAGATTCGACTGCTTTCGCGCTTTTTGTAACTTTTTTTGCAGCTTTTGAAACACTTGTTTTTTTTGCGCTAGATTCGCCAGAAACTTTTGCGATTCGAGTTTTTGTGCTTTTAGATTCGCCTAAATCTTTTGTTTTTAGATTGCGTTTAAGGCGATTTTGCAATGCCTGTCCCTTGCTCTCCACTTCATCAAATGTAAGATTTTTTACGCTACTTTTTTCCAAAGGCTCATTTAATTTATCAGCGATTTTTAGGCTATCAATCTCGCTTTTTAGCCCTTCTAGCTCGCTTTGTAATTTCGTCTTTGTGGGCTCTAAATCCGCCGATTGCAAAATATCATCTTTGAGTTTTAATGCCGAATCTTCAAATTTTTTCTTATATTCTAGCGCGTCTTGCTTCATTTCAGTGATATGAATCTCCCTATCAAGCGTGTCTTTTGCGTCATTTATCGTCTTTTTCACGGCACGAAGGAACTTTGCGATTTTTACAAAAGTTTGTGGCAGTTTGTCAGGACCCAAGAAAATCACCGCAATTATGGCAATTACAAGGATTTCGCCAAACGAAAAATCAAGCATTTAGATTCCTTTGCGCTTAAAAAATAAAAGCGTATTATAGCAAATTCACAAAATTTCGCTTATTTTATAAAAAAGATTGTAAGATTCGCGTTTCGTAAATCACAAAAAAAGGATTGTAAATGTTTGACACGCTTACAAATTCATTTAAAGGGATTGTTAGCAAGATTCGCTTCCAAGATGATGAACGGGCACTAGCGCGGAGTTTGGACGAATTAAAAAAGATTTTGCTTCGCAATGATGTCTATCACAAAGTCGCAAAAGAGATTTTGGCACAGATTGAGAGCGAATGCAAGAAAAATGCTGTGGGACGCGATAATTTTAAAAGTGCGTTAGAATCCGCGCTTCATAGCGTTTTTAGCGGGACTTATGGATTTACTTACGCGCCCAAACCGCCTACAATCGTGCTTATGGTAGGACTTCAAGGTAGCGGGAAAACGACAAGCAGTGCGAAACTTGCAAACTATCTCAAATTGCGTGGCAAAAAGGTGCTTTTGGTATCCTGCGACTTGCAGAGATTGGCAGCAGTGGAGCAACTGCGACAATTAGCAAAAGAAATTGAAGTTGATTTTTTTAATGGTAAATCAAGTGATTTAGGCGATTCAAGTAACGCAAATATTTTACGAATCGCGCAAGATTCCGTAAAATACGGCGAATCTAAACTATATGATATTGTGATAATCGATACGGCGGGACGATTAGCGATTGACAAAGATTTGATGAGCGAATTACAAGCGATTAAAAGCAAAGTTAAGGCACACGAATCATTTTATGTCCTAGATAGTTTAAGCGGACAGGACGCCGTTAGAAGCGCGGATACATTTAATAAAGAGATAGGTTTAAGTGGCGTGATTTTAAGTAAATTTGATAGCGATACAAAGGGTGGAATCGCGCTCTCTGTGGCAAAACAAATAAATGTCCCCATTCGCTTTATCGGTAGCGGCGAGAAAATGGCGGATTTGGATATTTTCTTGCCAGAGCGAATCGTAGGACGACTTATGGGTGCTGGTGATGTGGCAGGTTTTATCGAAAAAACCACCGCAGTTGTCGATGAAAAAGAAGCAAAGGCAATTACCAAAAAAATCAAAAAAGGCACTTTCACATTTACGGATTTTTTAGCGCAACTTGAAAATATCAAAAAAATGGGTTCGATGAAGTCGCTCATCTCAATGATGCCCGGACTTGGCGCGATGGGCGATGCGCTAAAAAATGTCGATATTGACAATTCGCGTGAAATAAAAGTCATAAAGGCGATGGTAAATTCTATGACGCCAAAAGAGCGCGAAAATCCAGACATTTTAAATGGTTCGCGCAGAAAGCGAATAGCACTTGGTGCGGGGCTAGAAGTCAGCGATATAAATCGCGCCTTAAAGCAGTTTGATATGGCAGCAAAAATGGCAAAGCAGATGACTGCCCCAAATGGCGTAAAAAACATTATGAATATGATTCAAGGTGCAAATCTTAATAAAATGAGATAAATTTTGTTATAATTCGCATTTTTTAATTTTATAAAGGAGAAAAATATGGCAACAGTGATTAGACTAACTCGTGCAGGGCGCAAGAAAAAGCCTTTTTATAAAATCGTAGTTACAGATAGCAGAAAAAGGCGCGATGGCGGGTGGATTGAATCGATTGGCTACTACAATCCGCTAAATCCCGACTTTAAAAAAGTCGATAAAGAAAGGCTTTCTTATTGGGTGAAAGTGGGCGCAAAGATGAGCGACAGAGTGAAAGAAATTACAAAATAATTTTTGATTTTTGGCAAAAATGATTAAAGATTTTATTCAATCCTACGCGCAAAAAATCGCCCTAAAACCCGAGCAAATCGCCGTGCAAGAGAGCATAGATAAAGAGCGCAAGATTCGTAATATCACTATTTACGCGGATAACGCAGACATTGGGCGACTAATAGGCAAGAGTGGCAAAATGATAAGCTCCATAAAAACGCTTGTCTCTGCGTGTAAGGCAAAGGACGGAATGAGTTGCAAAATCGTTGTCGAGGCGATATAGGCGAATCAAATGCAAATTTGACTTTGGATTCGTGTGAATCTAGTGGCGATTTGTGCGATTCGCAGAATCTAAACGCCGATGATTTTGGCATTTTGGTGGCAAAATGTGGCAAAACCATTGGGCTAAAGGGAGAGATTCGGCTCATTGTTTATAGCGATTTTGATGAAATTTTCACAAAGGGCAATGTATTTTTAGTAAGGGATTCACGCAAATCTGGTGCGAATCTAGATTGCGAATCCAAAAAAGATTCGCACGAATTTAGCACAAAATCTCACAGCCTATTTCTCACGCTAAAATCTTTCAATCCGCACAAAAAAAGCGCGACATTTAGCGAGATTCAAAGCATTGATGGCGCAAAAAATCTTACTTCAATGCTTTTGTATAGCAATGAGTTTTTGACGCAAAAATACTGCGTTTTGCGCGAAAATGAGCATTTTTGGTTTGAGATTATCGGGCTATGCGTGGTAGAAAATGGCGAAATTATCGGCATTGTGAGCGACATTGAGCGAATCGGAAGCGTGGATTATTTGATTGTAGCGGTTGATGGTGCGATTTTTGCGAAATATCCGCACATAAAAGCAAAGCGATTTTATATTCCCTATATTTCGCGCTATATTTTGCAAACTGACAAGTCAAAAAATACGATTTTCACGCAAGATTCGCTAGGCATTTTAGAAAATTCATAACGATGAAATTCACATTTTTAAGCCTTTTCCCATCTCTAATTAGCGGATATTTTAGCGATTCGATACTAAAACGCGCACAAGAAGCGGGGCTAATTGACATTGAAATCATCGATTTTCGCGATTTTAGCACGGATAAGCACAAAAAAGTGGATAATTATCAAGCAAGTGGCGGTGCAGGGCTTGTGATTTGCGCAGATATTTTGGAATCCGCTTTGCACGAAATCGCCACGCCACAAAGTCATATTATCTATCTTACGCCTGTGGCAAAGCCTTTTTGTAATTTTGATGCAAAACGACTAGCGCAAAATCAAAGCCATATCATTCTCATTTGTGGGCGTTATGAGGGCATTGATGAGCGCGTGATTGAGGCATTTGTCGATGAGGTTTTTTGCATTGGCGATTATATTTTGACAGGTGGCGAGATTGCGAGTCTTGTGCTTTGTGATTGTATTTCGCGCCACATTCACGGCGTTTTAGGCAATGCCGAATCTTTGCAGGGCGAGAGCTTTGAAAGCCACCTTTTAGAAGCCCCCATTTTCACAAAAAATATGAATAATACAAAAAATATTGCAAATTTAAGCATTCCTTTAGAATATATAAAGGGAAATCATAGTAAAATTCGCACTTTTAAACAAAAATTAGCAGTCGCAAAGACGAAATATTTTCGTCCAGACTTGTATAAAAGGACATAACAATGCAAAACAGGTATATTGAAGCGTTTGAGAGGGCGCAGATTAAGGATAAAAAAGTCCCTGCTTTTAGGGCGGGAGATACGCTAAAAGTCGGCATTATCATCAAAGAGGGCGATAAAAGCAGGATTCAGCATTTTGAGGGAGTGTGTATCGCTGTGCGTGGCAGTGGCGTAAATAAGAGCTTTCGAGTGCGCAAAATCGGCGCAAACAATGTGGGCGTAGAAAAAACATTTCCGCTTTATAGCGAAGGACTTGATTCAATCGAAGTAGTCCGCAAAGGTAGTGTGCGCCGTGCTAAACTCTACTATTTAAGAGACAGAAAAGGCAAAGCCGCACGAATCAAAGAACTCCGCAAACAAGATTCAAATAAAGAGAGTGCAAGTAAATCAAGCGCGAAAGGCGCGAAAAAAGGTGCTGAATCTGCACAAAATGGGGGGGGGGAATAGCCTAACCCAAACCATAACCTACACAAAAATCCCTAGCCAAAAAGAAAATTTTAGAGAATTTCTGCTTGGCGATGATGGGATAGAATTTAGAACAAAATCCAAAGCCATATTATCGCAAGGCGGAATGCCGAGTGGTGTAAGTAACTATATCTCTATGCTTGTAGATTAAGTGGAATAATCAGCAGTAAATCTAACGCAAACTTTGATATATTTTGTTTTAAAGGCGATAGCGCAGATATTGATAAACTATTTGCATTTGCCAAAAAGTTTGAAAAACAAAGTTTTATTGAAGATGTCAATAGTCCTGTTGAAAAATACAAAATCTTTAACGATAAAAATTTGCAAAATATTAGTGGCATAGAATCTACAATCACAATCAGCGAGTAGCAAAATGAAAAAGTTAATTTGTGCTATGTTGCTGATTTTGTCGGCTTCTTATGCGATAGATGCAGTGGAGCAAACAAGGGCAGAATGCCTTGATTCGAAAAATATACAAGCTTGTAAAAAATATTTCTATGCCGCGAAATCATTGTGCGATAAAGGTTATGATATATATTGCTATCGTCTCGGTATGATATATAGCACAGGCAGATATGGTATTGCAGAAAATCAAGCAAAAGCATTAGAGTATTTTAAAGTGCTTTGTGATAAAGGGTGGATGAGAGGTATGACTTGTAAATATACTGCTTTGATTTATAGTGGCGCATTAGGTGGCGTATTAAAAAATTGCAAACAATCAAAAAAATATACGAAAGAAAAGTTTGTAATGCAGACAATCAAGCATCGTGTGATTTTTTAAGACAATTTTCAGCTTGTTTTTAACACAAAAATACTTATAATTTTTTCGCTATAATCCTTAAATTTAAATTTCATAAATTAAGGATTCACACTATGAACTCCCCACGCAACACCCGCATAAATCAACTTTATGAACGACTTAAAAATTCAAATGGTATTAGCCCTAGCGATTTGGCGCGTGAGTTTGAGGTTAGCACCAAAACCATTGCGCGCGATTTTGCGGAGCTACGCAATTTAGGCGCGTATAAAGTCGGGCAGTTGCTCTGCCTTGATAAGAAACGCGCTACTGACGCCCTAAAAAGCGATGAGCGAATCGTGCTTGGCATTTTAAGCAAACTTGCTAAAAATAACGGCACGGATTTTTATCTAAAAGCCCGTCCCCTGCTTACCAAGCTAACGCAGCAATTAGATCAGCCCATTCACATAAGCACGCAAAGTGAGAGTTTAGAGGATGATGATTTAGTAAATTTTGACTTTATCGAAAAGCTAATTTTAGAGCGCGTGGAGCTTGGATTTAGCTATCACGGCAAGGCATATCAAATCAAGCCCTTTAAACTAGCACATTTCGATGGATTTTGGTATGTGATGGGGCTAGATAGCGATGATAGCGACATTTTAAAGAAGTTTTATTTCAAGGATATGAGCAATTTGCACTCTTTGGGGCGTGGATTTGTGCTTGATGAGGGATTAGAGCAAAAGCTAAAAAGGGCGCATAGCGCGTGGTTTAACTAAATGAGCCGTTTTTGGTGCGACTGCTAATTGACGCAGAAATCGCCAAATATTTTCAGCGCAAGAACATCCAAGGCGGGATTTTATCCACGCAAAAGGACGGAAGCGCGATTTTAGAGACGGAAATCTCGCACATTATGGAGATAAAGCCGCTTGTATATGAATTTATCCCGCATATTCGCGTGATAGAGCCAGAGTGGCTAAATGATGAGCTAAAAGCTGAAATTGCGGAGTATGTGGAGAGTATATAAGGCTTGTAATTGTGATTTTAGACGCAATTCGACCGAATCGTCATTGCGAGGCGAATCGTAGATTTGCTGAAACAATCCAAAAATTCGCCCCATTTCGTCATTGCGAGATTTTCGATAGAAAATCGAATCAATCCACGCTTTTATAGTCATTGCGAGGGCTTTAGCCCGAAGCAATCCAAGCCACGCGAATCTAAAAGATAAATAAAATCAAATGACTCAAAATTGAATCAATAAATTTTACATTTAGATTCGCGTAAAGTCCGAGATTCGCATAAGATTCACAAGCCTACTTAATAGATTGCTTCGGGCTAAAGCCCTTGCAATGACAAAAATGGTGCGAATCTATCTGCGATTTTATTTACTTGCCCCAGCGCGAATGAGAGTTTGCCTTATCGCATTTGTCTTTGCCCAACTTAAAGCCGTCTTGTCATTGTTATCAGTGGCATTTGGATTCGCCCCGCTTTTTAATAGAAACTCTACAACTGCCAAATGCCCACAACACGAAGCAACTACCAAACAATAATCAATATGCGGTTTTATCTTGCGAGATTTGCTGTGTTTGACTAAAAATTTCACATTTTCTAAATGCCCTTTTGTCGCGCCAAACCACATCGTAAAGCCAATATCCGCGCCATTTTCTATCAAAAATCTAGCTACTTGCAGTTTTTCTGCGTATAAGGCAAAGTGTAGCAATGCCCCGCCATAGTCTTTGATAAACCTTGCGCTGTGCTTTAACACAACTCTCATTATATCTGCGCGATTTGTCCAAATCGCTTGAAGCAAAATGACTTCATCTACACGCGCACCACTTGCCAAACAATGCTTAACCACCGCCAAATCGCTATTAAAAATAGCCGTTGATAATCTATTGTTTAGATTCATTGCATTTCTCCTTTTATCGTTAAAATTTACAATGAGATTTTAAGATATGCTATGGACAAGAATCTGTCCATTTTTTGCGATTAAGTTTGGTTGGATATAATGTGAATTTATTTTTAAAATTTAAAGGAGTGGAAAATGGCAGAAATGCAAATCAATAAACAAAGCGTAAGGAGCTTTTTATCAAGCGGGAAAACATTTCTTATCCCCGATTATCAAAGGCAATATAGTTGGAAAAAAGAGCATTGCGAAACACTATGGGATGATATTGAACTTTTCTTAGAAAATGCCTTAAACAAGCAAGATGAGGAATACTTTTTAGGTAGCATTGTTGGTTTTGTAGATGAAAATAATAAAAATGTGTTTGAAGTTATTGACGGACAGCAACGAATCACTACTTTGAGTCTGCTATTTAGGGCTCTCTATAAAAAGGCTAGTGATGCAGATTTTCAAACGACAAATACAAAAGGTTATGTAAAATCATTTGGAAAATGTTTATGGGGTTTTGATGAAGGCAGCGAGGAATTGGAGTTTGATAAACCCTATCTAAAAAGTAAAGTTGCGCTAGATACCGATATTGAAGTATTGGAAAAAATTTTAAGTAAAGACTGCAATTTAAATCCAAGAGAACAAAAATCTATTTATGCTAAGAATTTCGCATTTTTCTGCGATGAGATTGATAAATTTGTGTCTAAGAATTTTGATTCTTGGAAAGATTTATGCGACACTATTTTAAACAAAATGGTTATTTTGCCTATTGAATGCAAAAATCAAGAAAATGCAATGCGAATCTTTACTACGCTTAATGATAGAGGAATGCCACTTAGTGATTCTGATATTATTAAAGGCAAAATTTATGCAAACCTTAAAACTGAAAGCGAAAAAGAAAAGTTTGCAAGAGAATGGAAAGAACTAGAATCTAGTTTGATTGATGAGGATAGCAATGAAAAAATCTTTACTATGGATTTTTTATTTGTGCAATATACGCATATTTTAAGGGCTAGAGACAAAAATGTAAGTAAAGAAATAGGATTGCGCAAATTTTATACAATGAGCAAGTATAAAGACAATCTAAAAGATGCAAAAATTATGCAAGAAATAAAAGAATTAGCAGAATTATGGGCTATGCTTTGGTATGAAAGCGATGAAAAACTGAGTTTGTCGGCATTGCAAATGTTTGATGTTTTATGGACTTATCCAAATGATTATTGGAAAGCCTTAATTAGTGCGTATTATTTTTATTGCAAAGAAAATGATATAAACTTTTTTGATGATAAAACATTGTTGCCATTTTTGAAAAAAGTTATAGCCACGCTATTTGTAATATATCTTAATAGACCAGAAGTCAATGCTGTTAAAGACCCCATTTTTAATGCTTATGCAAGTTTGTATGACAAAAATGAACTAGATTTTAAAGCTAAAAAAGGCAATAAAAATATCGCCGAAATATTAAGCAACGAGGAAGATTTCAAAAAGGACTTTTTCAAAGCAAATAAACTTTTATCTGCGCTTATAACGCTTAATTTGTATATTAAATTTCCAGCGCAAAAAATTGAAAATGGCGAAATAGAGCATATTTTCCCGCAAAAATGGCAAAACACAAATTATAATGGGTGGGATAGAAAAGAAGCTAAAGAATTTTTAGAACACATTGGCAATAAAATGTGGCTTGAGAAAAAACTCAATATACAAGCAGGTAATGGTTATTTTGGCAAGAAAAAAGAAAAATATAGAGAATCTAATTTTGAGGAAGCTAGAGAGTTGGCAAACTATCCTAAAGATGATTGGCTAAAAGATGACATCATAGAGCGTGGCAATGATATTTATCAAAGGCTTTTGAAATTTTTTAAAGAAAATGTTTAAATAAATTTCGATTTATGTCATTTTTTTAGATTGCTTTGTGTGGCATTGCCAAATCTTACAATAACGAATCTTTGCGCAATTTATCGTCATTGTAAAAATCTGCGACAACAGATTCGAAGTAATCCAAATCAAAATCTACACACTAGATTCTGCACAGAATCTACCTCCAGCAATACTCATAATACTCATAAAGCAAATCGCACATATCACTCCAAACCAGATAATCTTTAAACTTCGCTACATCATATAAGAAATCCAGTGCATAGCTTATTGCATCTTTACTAACCGCACCACTCCTTAAAATCCGCTCCGCAAAGTCCATATCCAAACGCGCAACCGCCATCATCAGCACACTAAATCCATCCTCTGTGCGTGTATTTACATCCGCGCCACATTCCACAAAATATCGAACAATTTCAACATCTCTTTGCTCCAAAGCTAACTGTAACGCACATTTGCCATCGTTATTTTTCACATCCAACTTTGCGCCATTTTTAAGCAAAATCTTAACCACCTCAAAATGCCCAAACTGCGATGCTTCCATAAGAGCACTCATACCGCAAATATCCTTGTGCTCGATATTTGCACCATTTGCAAGCAAAAATTTAACCACCGAAACAAATCCCTTTTCCGCAGAATCTAGCAAAGCACTTCTGCCCCAACGATTTGTGGTATCGATATTCGCACCATTTTGCACTGCCTCCCTCACACACGCCAAATCGCCACTTTTCGCAGAATCCAACAACACCTCATTCCAATTCATATTTGTCCTTTTAAAGCATATTTTTCAGATTCTGTGATTTTATTTCGCAAAATCTAGGATTTTATGTATTCAAATCGCAACCCCTTATCGCAAAAATCCCACGCCACCATTTGCACCAAAGCTCCCATCTTCGCGCAAATCTTTGACCTTGACTTCATCGCAAAGTCGCACATAGAAATCTTTTGCATTTTTTATCGGGCTAAATTTATTTTGCCTTTTTACCGCAGCAAAGTCGCCCGGTGTAAGCAAATCCAATCGCGCTACTAAATCCAGCGCATTAGATTCGCACTTCAACCCCAAAAGCGCGCATTCTTTTTTAAACAAATTCACGCGTTGCGCTTCATTCAATGCTTTAAATTCGACTTTCAAGTCAAATCTACGCAATGCGGCTTTGTCGATATTATCCATTAGATTCGTGGTGGCGATGAAAATCCCGTTAAATTTTTCCATTTGCAACAGCATTTCATTTACTTTTGTAGCCTCCCAGCTTCGCACTGCTAGTTTTCTATCGTGCAAAAAGCTATCGACTTCATCAAAGACTAGCACGGCTTTTTTCTCTTTCGCCTCCTTAAACGCACGAGCGATATTTTTTTCAGTCTCACCCACCCACATTGATTCCAAATCGCTCACGGCTTTGATAATGCAAGGGCGTTTTAGACTTTTTGCGATAAATTGCGCGTAAGCACTTTTGCCCGTCCCACTTAATCCATAAAGGCAGATTCGCGCATTTGGATTTGCGCTCAAACCACTTGCTACGCCTGATAAATCGCAATCCGCATTGATAAAATCAACTGAATAGCTTTTTGGCAAATTGATTGCGGAATCCTTGCTTTTTTTGGATTTTTTGATAGGCGCGTGTCCTTGCGCTTTTAGCGTGTTATTTAAAAGCATTAGGAAATTTTTTGAAAAATCCCCGCTAATCACAGAGCTAATCTCACTAGCGCGATTGATAAGCGCAGGGGCAAGATTGGGCGATTTTTGGATAAGTTTGCGTGTCTTTTTGTCTAATTTTTCGCCACAGATTTTTTCTAGCATTGCTTTGCGGACGCTCTTTTTAGGCGCATTCATCGCTATGACAAAGTCAAATCGGCGAACAACTGCACTATCCACATCATAAATCTTATTTGTAATCCAAATAGTAGGCACGGGATTATTTTCTAATGCTTCGTTAAAAAATGCCTTATTTTTAAAGCGTCCTTTCTCGCAGTTTAGGACATCTTCGACTTCATCATAAAGCAAAATATCCTTACTTGAATCCAAAAATCTCTGCGCCAAAAGATAAGAGCTGATTCGCTCAATCCCGTCCTCTGCTTCGCCTTCGTTGTTATCTACGCGGACTTTGTAGAGATTTGCGCCAATATTTTGCGCTAAAATTTTGGCAAATTCCGTTTTGCCCGTGCCTGGCGTCCCATAAAGCAAAATATTTACGCCTTTTTTGCGTGAATTTTTAGCAAATCGCAAATAGCAAATAAGCGAATCAATCTCTTTGATATGCGCATAATCGCTTGAATCTAGCGTAGATTTATCGCAAGGAATCACAAAATGTCCTACAAATGAATTGTTATCATTATGCGCTACAAGCAATGCGTCTGCTAAGTCATTATTGTCAAATGACAGCGTATTATTTATAGAGCTATCATATCGTCTATGCTCCAAAATAGACATTTTTTTAAGCACACTATTAGCATTCAGAGCATAAGCTACCGCGCTATATTCGCAACCAATCATTTTTGCGATAGTAAAGCAAATCTCGCGACTGCTTGTATGTCTATCATAAATATCGCTCAAAAATTCATCAAAAATCGGCACTTCTTTTATGGTGATTGTCGCTCCAAGTATGGCTAAATCCGTTTCATTTAGGCGCAGAGTTTGCTTTAGCATTGCTAAATTATCGCTCATAATCTTATAGCTACCAAGTCTCCCCCGCTTTTCTTTTGCAAGTAGCGAATCCAGCTCTTTTTTGCAAAATATCAAAATTTCTTTTTTGATTTTTTCTTTATCATCACTATCGCTAAATTTATCCTCGCTATCGCAAATATGATAAAATCCCAAAAACTCCGCAACCTCATCATAGTGTCGGCTATTTTTGACAAATCGCACAAAACAATCCAACTCAACAAAGCACTTTAATATATAGATTCGTGCTTTGTTTTGCAAGTAGCGTTGCTCATTACCGATTTGTCGCTCGATTTGCATTGTGCGCATTTTGCGCTCACTGATTATTTTGTGTTTCATTGAAATCCTCCATAAATTAAAATTACAAATGAAATTACTCCATAAAAAATGGACAAAAAGTTGTCCCGCCGAATCGCTTTTAGATTCGACAGCAAAAAATGCGCGTAAAAAAGGCGTGAATTTAGGATTTTGATAAATTTAAAAAAGGCGCGAATCTAATAATTTTTACTCGCGAATTTAAAAAAAGTTGCGAATCTAAAAGTGTGGATTATAAAAAAAGCAAAGTTATGAAATTTATTTCCTTGTGATTTTTTCTAAAAGCTCTATTTCGCGCAGTTTTAGCGTTACTAAAACAAATATATATTTTAGCACAAGGACGGCAAATGTAGCGATTATTAGGATTATCAAAAATATGCCAAGCGATACAAGCAAACTTCCGCGTAGCATAAAAAATGCAAAGAAAAATCCAAAGCATAGCGCGATGCCTAAAATCGCGCCCACAAGCACTTCGATGATAATGGCGATGCTTGATAGATTATACCAAATGCTGGATTTATCAGGGCTTTTTAGATTCGCACTGCCACACGAATCTATCGGCAAATCTAGCGCGTCAAATCGCCGTTTTTTAATGCGATTCTTCATCTAAAATAATCGCACCAGCAAGATAAACATAAGTAAGAATCATAAAAATAAACGCCTGCAAAATCCCCATAAATGTAAGAATTGCAAACGCAGGGAGTGGCGCAACCCACGGCACTAGCATAAGCATCACAAGCAAGAAAATATCATCGCCCTTAATATTGCCAAAAAGCCTAAAAGATAGCGAGATTATGCGCGAAAAATGCGAAATAATTTCCACAGGAAACATAAGCGGAGCAAGCCACTTAATCGGTCCCATAAAATGCCCAAAATAGTGCGAAAATCCATTTTTGCGAATGCCCTCAAAATGGTAATAAAAAAACACGATTAGCGCAAGTGTGAGCGTGAAACTCCAGCTAGAGCTTGGTGCTTCAAAGCCCGGGATTATGCCTATCATATTAGATAAAAAGACTATGAGTGCCAAAGTTGCGGTGAGCGGGATATATTTTCGCGCGAGTTTTTCGCCTATCGCATCCTTTGCAAAAAATATGATTCCGCTTAAAAACGCCTCTGCGACATTTTGCAAACCACTTGGCACTAGCTCCAAACGGCGCGTGGCGAGTTTGGCGATTAGCAAAGCTAGTAAAACTACCAGCACCGTGTAAAAACCGATGATAAAATCGTGATTAGAGTTTATCAAACTCGCAATCGTCCAAAGTCGTGAATCTAATGAAACGCCTGATTCCATACCCAAATCCTTGAAATTAAAGTTTAAAATTTGGCATTTTAGCATTATTTTTGTAAAAATTATTTAGATTCGCGTGAAAATTCCAAAATTTTGCAACGATTCGCCACAAAAATCCGTCATTGCGAGATTTTCGCTAGAAAATCGAAGAAATCCAAAGGGTGCGAATCTAAATTTTGCCTAATTCCCTTTGAATCGCTATCGTGGCTTTTAGGATTTTGGCGACATTTAGGATATGCGTGAAGTCGGCTTGTGAAAGCGTGATTGCACCATTTTTATCATTAGCGCGGTATTTTAGCCATTTATCAAGCACTTTATAGCCGCCGATGGTGTAGTCCCACACTTCTTGGCTAATGCCGATAATCTCTAAATCCGCATTTAGAATAATCTTGTTTAGATTTGGCTCATATTTTGGCTTATCAAGTGTGAAATTTGGACTTGATTTATCCGCGCTTTCACGGAATTTTAAGTCGATTTCTTTATCTTGTGGAATCGTTTTTGATAAATGCAAATCGATGAGATTCTGCCCTAAATTTGCGTATTTTTCAAATTGTGATTCGCCTATATCAAAGTCGATTCGCGGGAAGCCGATTTTTAGATACTCCAAATATTTTGCGCGATATGCGGGATTGTAGAGATTTGCGTAAATAAATGCCAAAATCTGCTCTGGGGTTTTATTTTTCAAAACTTTGTGCTTTGCGATAAATGCGCTAAATTCTTGCGTAAAATTTGGGGTTTTATCGCCTTGCAAAAATTCATCGGGGTAAGTATAAAGTGGCGCGATATAGGTTTGTCCGCCGTTGTAGTGAATATCCACAGGCTTATCGCTTATAATTGCATTACCATACGCATCTGATTCGCAATCTTTGGTAAAGCAAAGCCCTAGATTTTCTTTGTTTAAAAAATGCTTCATTGTTTCAAATCGTGGATAGGCGACAAATCCCTTTGTTTTGCCACTTGTAAAAGTATAACGCAAATCAAAAGGGCGATAGGCGATTTTTTGGATTCCGTCATTCTGAGTGAGTGAAACGAGCGAAGAATCCAAATCATACGACATTTGATTGTTAGATTCGCGCCTTTTGGATACTTCGCTGCGCTCAGTATGACAAACTGCAATAACTTCTGCCTTTGCTTTATCGATTGTCCAATCACGCGAATCGTGAATATTATATTTTGTAGCAAGTTCATTTTTATCTAAATTTATAAAATCATTAAGCACATTTTGCATTTGCTCTTTTGTAAATTGAATGGCAATTTTGTCTTTTTCTGTTTTGATTCCACTATTAAAAACTTCAAAAATCCCTTTTGATTCACCTAATGCTTTGTCCTTTGCTAACGCCCAAAAGTTTTCATACTCTGCGTTGCTAAAATCCTTTGGCACAAACCAAAAATATGGCGAATCTAATTTAAGATTCTGCCATTTGATAGAATCTAGCCCATTTTGTGCTATGTCGTTTAAAAGGGCGAATTTATCCGCACGGCGCAAGATTTCGTTATCTTTGGTGGAGAAGTAGTGGATTTGGGCTAAATTATACCCACCCCCTTTATCCCCCTCCGCAAGGGAGGGGGAATTTTGGTATTTTACAAAAATACTAATGCAAACGCCTACGCGAATATCAAAGACATTTTTGTCGTTTTTGTTTTCGCCACTATCGCCGTGCAAATTTAGGATATAGATTTCATCAAAGGTTTTTGCCAGCGATTGCCGCATTTTGCGATGAGTGCGCCCAAAAAGAAAAGAATTATTTGTAATAAAGCCCATAATGCCACTTTGTTGCTTTTGCTCTATTAGCTTCCATTGTGCGAATCGAATGAATTTTATATAGTCATCATCTAGGTTGATTTTGGTTTCTTTTAGCCCTTGTTTATAGCTTTGCAAAAGCTCTAAAATCTCTGCGCCTTTGTTTTTGGACTTTACATTATATGGCGGATTGCCTAAAATCACTAGCAAATCCTCTTTGTGTTTTAGCTCTAATGACTTGTCGCGCTCATTTTTTAGCGTGTCAAATGGGACTTGCAGGTGAATCTGTCGCCCTACATCTAAATCTAGCGTGTTGGTAAGATAGACTTGAAATTTTTGATGCGCGCTAAACTCGCTAAATCCCTTTGCGCGTAAAAGGGAGCTTAACTTCAAATGTGCCACGATATATGGGACGAAACTCATCTCAAAGCCATAAATATCCTTAAAACATTTATTGATAATGACATTTTTGGCGAAAACTTCGCTTTGATTGCTTAAAATAATATCAAAAACTGTGGCAAAGTCTAGGACTTTGACATTTTCATCAATAAAATTTTTGTCAAAATGCTTACCCAAAAGCTCATCTATGCTACGCACAATCATATTCACAATAGGATCAGGTGTGTAGAAAACACCACCTTCTTTGCGCTTTTGCTCACCACGCAAATCATCGAACGCCTTTAAAAAATCCTCATACAAATAAATGCTAACTTCGCTAATCTCTTTTTGGAAGCTAGTTGCAATGCTTGGCTTGTCAATTAAAGCGATAGTTTTAATGATATTGCTTAGGGCATAAGTAATAGAATCAGGCAGATTTCGCGCTGGGAGCGAACTCTCAATAAACTCACGAAGCGTTACAAAATGTCTAGGCAATAGGGCTACAAACATTTCGGTAGGGATTTTGTCAATCTCGTAATTTTCACTCTCAATATGCGCTACAAATGCGCCATATACGATACTTTGCGCTACAATATCGCAAAACTCAATCTCGCTAATATCCGCGCTCTCCAAATCCCTAAATGATTGATAGGATTTGCTAAAAGTGGCTTGAAACTCTTGTGTGTGGGAATTTGTGGTGTGAGACTCTAAATCTTGTGTGCTAAATGCGCTAAAAATCGCAGAACTTAAATAAAAACTCTGCGAACTTAAAACTTTGATAAGGTCATCTTTTTGGGCGATTTGCGCGCTTGTGTGAAAAAACTCGCCTAAAAGCTGGGCGATTCTAGTGCTAGATTCGATAAGGTGGGCTTTGGTAGGGGTAGAATCTTTGGTAAGCAAATTTTCTTCAAAGCCGTTTGGAAACAGCACCAAATCATCAATAATCTTGCCATAACTTAGCAAAATAAAGCGATTATAATCTGTTAAAATAATATTGTGGCAGACGGATAGATATTTTGCGATTTGTTTGCCACGCACAAGTGGGGATAAATCCGCGCCGAAATTTTTGCACTCGATAAAGCCGACAAGCGATTCATAGCCCTGCGCCTTGCGAATCACCTTAAAATCAGGGCGGATACTGCCTTGCCCTTGTGTGGATTTTGGCTCGTGGATAATGACAATCTTGCCTTGCTCACTATTTGGGTTTGGCGTGGTTTGCGTGGGTTTGAATGCGTTTAGCAAGTTTTCAAACGCCGTGCGGAATGAATGCTCATTTGCATCGCCACGATTTATAAGGCTTTGAAGTGTGGCGTGATAGTTTAGAAGTTATGTTTGCATATTTGTGCTCCCATTTTATGAATCGCAGTTAGATTCGCTCATACAGCATTCAAAGATGAATTTATGCTCTTTTGGGAGCGATTCAAAAATCGCATTTGCTAGATTGCGAATCTCCCATAGCGCACTTTTTGCGCTTCGCAATGCCAAAAAATTCTGCAAACTCCGCGCATTCACACTCCAAGAAAGCTCTGTTTTGTAGCACTCGGGCATTGCGTATTTGGCAATGTCATTTGCCTTGCCACTTGCCACCACAACGCGCAGATTTTCTAGTGCGTTTAAAAGCGCGGAATCCACTTCATTATCGCCCGTTTTGACTATGAATCTATCCGCACGGGCGAGATTTGTAGGATTCACAGGCAAAAACGAATCTTCATTTTTTAGCTCTTTTAGCGTGTAGCGCGATGATTTGACGCTATAAGATGCTAGGCGATGGCGCGCCAACTCTTGCAGACAAGCGCGTGAAATGCCTTTAATGTAGAAATTATAATAGAGATGTTCTAGCGTGGAGCTATGCTTAAATTTATTGCCCACGCGCTCAATTAGTGCAATGTCCTTTTCGCCACCGCAATCGCCCTTATCAAAGCTCTGCCAACAGGTGCGAATCGCATTGCTACAAATATTTAATGGCGTAAAATGCAAAAGTGTGATTTCCATAAAAATCCTTTAATTTTGTTGCGTAGATGATTTGCTAATAGATAGCACCATTCCTAGCGCAATACAGCTTGAAACAATCGCGCTTCCGCCATAGCTCAAAAACGGCACGGCGATGCCTTTTATAGGGATTATGCCCGTTACGCCAAATGCGTTTATAAGAAATGCAAAGCCAAAGCTAACGCACACGCCTATGCAAAAAAGCGCGTAAATGTGATTTTCTGTGCGATTTGCGATGCGTAAGATGCGATGCAAAATTAGTGCGAAAATTACCACAAATGTTAAAAGTCCCAAAAGCCCAAGTTCTTCGCAAAGCCCAGCCAAAACTATATCCGTATGCACTTCGCTTAAAAATCCTAGCTTGATTGTGCCATCGCCGATTCCTTTGCCAAAAAATCCGCCACTGCTTATAGCAGAGAGTGAATAATAGATTTGGTAAGGTTCAGGCAAACTCTCTATGCGGATATTTTCAGCGATATTTTGCGGTAAAAATGAAAGCACATAATCTTGCACACTGCTCCACCACGCCTTTACACGCGCTATGCGGTTTGCACTTGTGATGACTGCTAGGCTAAAAAGTAGCGTAACGCTTATGACTATCACACCAAAGAGCTTAAAGCTTCCACCTGCAAAGAGTAGCATTACCCCAAAAATCACAGCCATAAGAATCGTCTGCCCCAAATCATTTTGCATAACAGCGACAAAAGATATAACAAATCCAAATAGCACGATTACATAAGGCAAAAGTGTGGCGATTTCGCTTAGCAAACTCTCTCTTTGTTGACCTACAAATCGCCTTGAAAAGCTCCACGCCAAAAATGTGATAAAGCCGATTTTGAAATATTCGCTAGGGGCAAGTGAAAAGCCAAAAAGGCGAATCCACCGCTTCGCTCCACCCGCACTTGTCGCAAGGCTATCTGGCAAAAACTGCATAGTGATTAGCAAAAGTGCAGACGCAAAAAGGACAAAAAATCCAAGCTGTGTGATTAGCTTATCTGCGGGGATTTGTGAAAATATCCACATTATCAAAATGCCAAATCCAACGGCGATAGATTGTCGGATAAAGAAATGAAACTCGCCATAATCATAATAATCTACCGCATAAACGCCCAGCGAATAGGACAGGATAACACTAAAACTTAATAAAAAAGAAACAAGATAAAATAACTTCCTATCCATTATGTAACCTAACGAAACTTAATCAAAAATGCGTATTTTACTATAAAAAAATTATTTTTTTAAAATTATGCACGAAATTCGCCCTAACTCTGCCCTTTATACATAACCGCGCATTCTTTGGCGATTTCGCGAATCTGCAAAATATAATCCTGCCTTTGCGTTACGCTAATTGCGCCTCTAGCGTCTAGCACATTAAAAAAATGAGAACACATCATCGTGCAATCATACGCAGGGAGTGGGAGATTCGCACTTAAAGCTGACTTTGCCTCCGCCTTAAACTTATCAAAAAGCAAAAATAGCATATTTGTATCCGCCACCTCAAAATGATACTTTGAAAACTCATACTCACCGCGTTTATGCACATCTGCATAAGAGACGATTTTGCTATTATTTTCGCTAAAAACTATGTCAAAAACGCTATTTTTATTTTGGATATACATTGCAAGTCGCTCCACGCCATAAGTGATTTCAATAGGCGTGGGGTGGCATTCTAGCCCACCTACTTGCTGAAAATATGTAAATTGCGTGATTTCCATACCATCTAGCCACACTTCCCAGCCAAGCCCCCACGCGCCAAGTGTGGGCGATTCCCAATTATCCTCGATGAATCGAATGTCGTGCGCTTTTGTGTCGATTCCTAACATTTCTAAACTTCGCAGATAAATTTCTTGTATATTTTGGGGGCTAGGTTTGATTAGCACTTGGAATTGATAGTAGCTACCTAATCGATTTGGGTTTTCCCCATATCGCCCATCTGTGGGGCGGCGCGAAGGCGCGACATAAGCCACTGCCCAATCGCCAGAATCTAGTGAGCGCAAAAGTGTCGCAGGGTGGAATGTCCCAGCCCCAGCAGGTATATCATAGGGTTGCAGTAGCAAACAGCCCTCATTTTTCCAAAAATCTTGTAATTTTAATAGCATATCACTAAAACTAATCATTTTCTAACTCCCTTTTGATTTTTTCTTTGATTTGCATTTGTTTGATTTACACTCTCTTTTGGCACAAAAATGCTACAATCGCCCTTGCCTAACACTTTTAACACTTCATAGCCACTAACTTTGTCCGTAATATCCAAAAATTTACCGCTAGTGTCATATCTATCCTTGCAACCCAAAATGATGGGCTTATTTTTATCAACAAAAGCGCGGAATTTTTCATTTATATCAGGCATAAACTTCGCCCTATCATAGAGCTGATAATAATATGGAAATTTATGCGCTAGTGCGACATTTTTCACGCCAAAAAGCAAGGGCAAATTTGAAGCGATTGATTCTAACTCGCCATCAAAGATGATTTGCGCATTTGGGTGCAAACTCTCATAATCGCGCAATTTTTGAAGCGAATCTAGCTTATCATCAGCATAAGCATTTTTTAAAATTAGATTCGCATAAGGCGTATTGCTAGGCATTCGTGTGTAGTTTTGCTTTGTGCGCAAAAATGTATTGTAATAATTCCACAAAAACGCATTTTCATATTGACGCAATTTTAGATTATGAATCGCCAAAAAAATCACAGCTACTAAAAGAATCGAAGCGATTTTTGCCTTTTTGTTGTAGCAGGTTAGATAAAGTGCGTCAATAAAAAGCCAAATTCCCACCATACACTGCACTTTCATTCGTGCGTCCTCTTGGATAGGATAATTAAAAATGATTGTAGATAGCGTCAAAAGTGCGGCGATAAATTTGATAGTGTCCTCATTTAAAATCGCCTCTTTGCTAAAATATAAAATAAGCGGGCGAAACGCATAATACACGCAAGGGATTAGCACAATTAGCCAATAGCGCATATTTTGCATAATCCTGCCGTGCCAAGTATCATCATTGCTTGTATAGTTAAAAATAGTCGCAAGCATTATATTAAAGTCCGCAGGATAGCCCTGCTGTGGTTGCGCCATAGCCACTAATGGCATAAGCGATGAGTATAAAATCTCTAGCCCTTCGATTCCATTTCGCGCAAAAACAAAGAACAAAAACGCCACATTAAAGCACAAAAACGAGCCTATCACAAGCCGTAGAATCTCTTTATAGATTCGCTGCGAAATGGCATTTGTGTGATATAAAATAATAGGCATTATAAAAAATACTGATAGCGTTACAAGCCCCTGCTGACGCAAATACGGAAAGCAAAAGCACACAAATCCAAGTGCGATTAACCGCCACGACTTTTTATCCTTAATATATGCGCATAGCAGGTAGATTCCCACTGCTACAAAAACCATAAAGATATGATTAAACCACGGCTGGTCATTGCCCTGAAAGCTAATTAGTATCGTAAGAATCGCAAATTTCGCCCAAAGATTTGGCAAAACTAATCGCGCCGTTTTATAAATAAAAATAAACGCCACAAAAATCCCTAAACCACCGACAATCACAGCAAGTGTGATTTGACTAATACCAAAAATATTTAAAAAAATCCCAACTACAATGGGGATAAAAACCGAGTGTGGCGAGTAAAAGTCGATTCCACTTAAATGCCCATTTGCCACCATTCCAGCCAAAAATGTAAAAAACGCCAAATGATGGTCGTGGTGCTGTCCTATGCCATCATCATATTTCATCCACTGCCCAGAAGCAAATGAGCTAATAAGTAGCATAAATGCCACAAATCCCCAAAATGCGATTTCTAGCACAAAATACAACGAATCTTTGGCAATCTGTGCTTTGCTATTTGTCTTAAAATATTGCTGCCATAAATGCGATAAATCCCATAGATACGATAAAAAGGCATTATAAAACTGCATAAAAAATTGCTTTAATGATTTAGAAAAATCTTTTGCCATTGAACCCTACTTTTTGATTGCTCTATTGAAATTTGTTTAAAAATCGTTACAAAAATCGCAATTCTAGCACATCATAAGTTTAAGAGTGCTTAAAAATAACGCATTAAGGCGCGAAATTTTGCTATACTTTTGCAAATTTTCATTTTAATTCAACAATAAAGGATTTGAATATGATTTTAGAGTTTGAGGGTAAAAAACCGCAGATTCACCATAGTGTGCGGATTTTTGATAATGTCAGCATTATCGGCGATGTGAGCATTGATGAAGATTCAAGTGTGTGGTTTGGGAGCGTGATTCGCGGGGATTTAAACGCTATCAAAATCGGCAAACGCACTAATATACAGGATTTGGTGATTATCCACACGCTCCAGCAGGGCGATGGCACATTTCCAAACGGACTACCTACGATTGTGGGCGATGATTGCACAATTGGACATAGAGTTACACTGCATGCGTGTAAAATCGGCAATCACTGCCTTATCGGTATGGGTTCGGTGGTGCTTGATAACGCTATTGTGGGCGATGATTGCTTTATCACGGCAGGAAGTGTGCTACTAAAAAACAAAAAATACCCGCCAATGTCGCTTATCTCAGGCAATCCCGCCAAAATCGTCCGCCCCTTGCAACCCAAAGAAATTGAGGCAATTAAAAAAGAAGCGCAATTTTATTTGGAGCTAAAAGGGCGATATGTGTGAATTTTTGTAGCGTTTGGGGCTAATCTGTTGGAATTTGACGAATCTCGTAGATTTGCCATAGATTCGTTATTGCGAGATTTTAGCAACACCGAATCGTGGCAATCTATTTTTTTGGACTGCTTCGGCGAATCTTGCGATTCGCCCTCGCAATAACTAAGCGTAAGGTAGATTCGCCAAAGTAATGGCGAATCTATAAAGCGATTCGCGTGGTATTTTGGCTATTTATCTATAAAATAATCCACCTAACCATTCAAATTCAATGCTATTGTCAGCTTTGAGTTTTGCGCAATATTTTACGATGTTGTATGTTATTGTTGCTTTATGGATAGAATTTATAGTTTCTAACCCCACCTCGCAAACGATTTCTCTGTTAGCCTCATCACTTGATTTAGTCCGCACATTTATGATATTGTATTTAAGGCTATTTACAAGTTCTTCTGCATTTGTTACATTGATACCAGCTTGTCGTATAGTATTCTTGCATTTTAACAAATAACTCTACATCTTGAACAAAAACATCTACCAAGAAATTCTTATCTATTTTTACAATATGCTTTAGCAAATCCTTATTATCACATCGTAGTATATTTTGCGCAGATTGAGATGATTGAGTGGGTTTAGCAGGTTGTGTTTGCTTTGATTGTGTGGTTTGTGTTTGTGTAATTTTACTAGATTGCGTCAAATTAGTAATTTTACTTTTAATTTCATCAAAACTTATGACATAGCTATTCATCAAATATGCGACAACAAATACCGCTATAAGCGAAGTCCAAAAGAGCGCAATGTTATTGTTTGTTATTAAATTCAGCTTTATCTTTATTGTTTTCCTTTTGTATTGTTACAGCAAGAATATTTTTTTTATGTGCCCAATTAGCTAAATCCTCGCCCCAAAATTTCCTAATATTAGCTTGTTCTCTGTGTCGCAGTATTGCAATGGCAACACATACAAAAACAATCAATACCACAACTACTTTAACAAACATTCCATACCCGCTACAAAAAAGAAAAATGAAACTTATCGCAAATGCTATTGAAAAGCATTTTAGTCTCATAGCTAAGCAAAAGCGACTAGCCATTTTATGAAGCGATTTAATTGCCCATTTTATATAGTTATCAGACACTATCTTTGATTTGATACTATTTTGGATTTGACTTACCCTGTCATCAATTTTTTTATATCTTTCATTATTTACTTTTGAATCAGCTTCTATAATGTCCTTATTTACTTGCGATTCCATAAAGTTTGCCACAGCGACTTGACTTTTTGCAAGAATCTTTGTGTTAAAAAATGATGATTCTTTTGCCAATCTTGCCAAAATTTTCACATCGTTTGCCAAAATTGTCGGCACAATATCATCGTGCCACTTTTCTATCTGCAAATTTTTACCATAAATTGTATAGTCAAACTGCTTGTCGTTAAAAGTTAGATGAAATGTAGCAAATGGCACTTGTATCTTATAGTTTTCAATTACTTTTTTTTGCACCATCATCTGCCTTTATATCCAATCTAGTGGCATTTGCTATATTTTTAATATTTGCCACCATATTGCTTTGGATAATGCTTTTGACTTGTTCGCTAGTATTGCTTGGATAGGTTATATTATATTTAGGCGTGGTTTGAATGCAGATTTCAGCAATATCTGTTACACTACCACTTCCATCGCAACTATCGCAGATTAGAATCGTTTTACCGCCACATCTAGAGCAGGTTATATAGCCACTTCCACTACAACTATAACAGCGTTTCCAACCTGTTTTATTGCAATTTGAACAATATGCAATTCCAAGACCATCGCAAATTGGGCAGTCTTTTATTACTTTCTGTGTCCAATTATATTCTATTTTTCCCGTCCCATAACATCGTTTGCATTTATACTCACCCTTACCGCCACATTCATTGCACCTTGTTTCGCCTTTGCCTTGACAGCTACTGCACCTTAATTCGCCATTACCCATACATTTATCGCATTTATATTCGCCTTTGCCATTGCATTTTCCACACCTATATTCACATAGGATAGTAGAGCCATATTTAAAGGTGCTTTTATCTGTATATTTTGCATAACCACCACTTTGGATATAACTCGCAAGTAGCGCGAAATTTTCATCATTATATTCTCTATCGCAGTGATTTCTAATAGATTGTTTGTATTCACTGCTATTATAATGTAACTCGCCACTTTTGCCACCACCTGCTACGCGCCTTTCTGTATAGGTTACGCTCATAGAGTTGATAGCCTCAATATTGCATTCGACTACAAATTCTTTGTAATGTTCTAATTTCAAATTTTCAAATTTGTATCTAGTAACAGATTCAAGGCGTCCTTTTATTGTCTCCTCACAATTTTTCTTATAATTTGTCAGCATTTATTTCTCCTTTTTGTTTTTTTATTTATTTTTACCTTTTAATGCACTTTTTAAGTATTTAATGCAAAATATATGGCAAACAATTATTGCCACTATAAATACACCAAATAATAGAGAATCTATATCAATAATATTTGTCTGCCCACAAAAATAACACTTTATATGTCGAATACATAGTGCAAGGGCTAACAAATAACTAAATTGTCCTAATGCAATATTTATCTTACTTGGCGAATAACGATATGGTTTTAAATCTCCACCAAAAAATAAGTTTGGATTTGTATCCATAATTTCACTTTTATTATCTTTACTTGGTGGATTATTATATTTCCCTAAATCACAAAATAGCCTTTTATCGCAATTTTCAATAACTATCTTTTTAACTTTGTCAAACCCTAAATCTTTAATATGCCTTTCGTGTGCTTCTTGCACGAATTTTGAGCCTTTTGCCATAGCTATCCATAGCAAAGATAAAATCATTATCACAGCACAAAGCCCAAGCGAAGCGAAATGATAGGCACAAATATTTGATAGACACTTCTCTATCATTTTTAATTGCAACGCACCATATCCGCCCCACGCCAAAGTCATAAATGCACCTAAAAATATGGAGCGTTGCCATAGATTGCGAATCTCATCGGCGTAGGCTTTGTATAAAGCCTTATAAACTTCTAGTTTATACATTTTTTCGTTATATTCCTCGTCCTTCAAAGTCGCTATCCCTAATTAACAGATATAAACAAAGCTAAAATTAGCAACACCACAGCCACACGCCATACAATACCCCAAGTGCTTTAAGGTTTTCTAAAAAATGCACGAAGCATTTTATAGCCCAAATGATAACCAGCTTCATAACCCTCTATTACAAAATAGTGCCGTCCATTTGGACTATGTGGGCAAATGCGCTTATTTTCATCAATCTCTATGATACCTCTTCTCTCTCTACAATATTCACAATACTCCATTTTTAACTCCTTTTGTATTTTCTACCCTTTATTGTGGGCAAATCTTTTGTCTAACCACCGACTTTTTTACCACTTTTACCACACGCGAATCTAATGCGTGAAAAAATTATCTTTTAAGTTTGTATTTGGTTTCCTTTAAATATGGTATGAAAAGTGGCGAATCGTGTGAATTGCACGAATCTGAGCCGAATCGTCTTTGCGAGACTTGCTTTTGGCAAGGATAAGCAATCCAAAGCAAAAGACTTTAAACGATGAATAAAATAAATGATATAAGAGCCAATCAAAGCAACCTTGCTTTGTAGATTAGAGTCTAGGGGGTAGGGTGATTCTACTTTTTGCGGAAGCAAAACGAAGCAAAAACTTTTAAGTGGATTCGCACTTCGTGCAGATTTTTTGGATTCGTAAAAATAGCGTGGATTTTTAGAATGTGATTTGTAAGTTTGGCAAAGGGTTAAATAAAGAGGTGCATTCCCCCATAAAACGGGCGCAAGGGCGTGAATAGAGCGAATTATATTGCTTTGTGGATTCGATAATTTAAGTGAATTTTTATGTTGTGTTAATTTCAAACTTTGCCCTTTGTTTTCCAAAATAAATTGTGAATTGTAGTTTTGATTCACTAAAAATTTTCTTAAAGATGGATTTTTATTTTTTTGTGGATTGTCACGAAAATTCGTTACGCTCATTTTCTCTCAATGACGATGCGGAGTGTGGATTGCTTCGTGAGAATCTGCGATTCGCCTCCTAATGAAGAAATATTATAGATTTGCGCTAGATTCGTAGTCGATTCGCTTTAGCGCAATCGAAGTAATTGTGGTAGTGCTTTGCGCCGCTTTTACGCGAAACAAGCGAAATAAGACTTGGTGTCTATTTTTGAGCATAGTTTTGTGTGAAAATGGCACAAATGATTGCCCAAGAACGAATTGCCAAATTTTTTAATTTATATGCTCCATAAACTCCGCTCTGCTGCGTGCGTCTTTTTTAAATGTCCCGCGCACTGAGCTTGTGATAATTCGCGCATTTTTTTTGCCCTGCATAGCCATACAAAGATGAGTGGCTTCAATCACAACCATCACGCCTTTGGGATTTAGCGCACTCCAAATGCACTCGGTAATTTGCTCATTTAGTCGCTCTTGAATCTGCAACCTTTTAGCAAAAATATCCACTAATTCAACCAAATGTGAGATTCCAACTAATTTCGCATTTGGCAAATAACCGATATTTACCTTACCAAAAAATGGCAAAATATGATGTTCGCACATTGAGTAAAATTCAATGTCTTTTAAAATCACCATTTCATCGTAATTCTCGCTGTATTTTGTCGCATTTAGCAATTCTAGCGGGTTTTTTGCATATCCACTATATAGATTTTCCCACGAATCTAGCACACGATTTGGCGTTTTTATCAAACCTTCGCGCTCTTCATTTTCGCCGATTTTGCTAAAAAAAACTTTGAAAAAATCTTGTATTTTTTTATCCATTTTTTACCTTTAATTTTTTTAGATTGCTACGAATCGCTTTGCAAGTCTCGCAATGACGCAGTGTTTCGCATTAAATTCATACGAATCTAAACGCCACAAATTTACCGCATTTGCCCAGATAACGCCTTTATGCGATTTTTGATACTTGGGTGAGTGCTAAAACTCTCTTTAAAATCAAATATATACGCCGCTCTGCGCGTGGGATTGCTATCTAGTGCGCTATAATCACTCTTTCCATAATCCCCGCTAATCTTTTGCAGTGCGCGAATCATAGGTGAGCCGTCATTCATAATAAAAGCAGCCCCGCTATCAGCCATATACTCGCGACTTCGGCTTAAATACATTTGCAAAAATGCCGTGAATAGCGGTAAAATCACTTGCAAGATTAGCAAAATCGCCCGTGCTGCGTTTGCTCCGCTATTGCGATTATCCCTGCCAAAGGCAAAAATCGCATAGTTTGCCACAAGAAGCATAATATTACTCAAAATCCCCACACTCAAAGTCAGCCGAATATCGCCGTGCCGAATGTGGCTTAATTCGTGTGCCATCACAGCCTTTATCTCATCGCGATTCAGTCCATCAATTAGCGCGGTGGTAAGGGCAATCAGCGAATTGCTCTCATTCCACCCACTTGCAAAAGCATTCATATAAGGCGCATTCATCAAATAAAGCTCGGGGCGAAATGGCGTTTGAGATTCGCTTAAAAGCTCATCTAAAATATCACACAAATCCCGCTCTTTGCGACTTAAAACGACATTTGGATTTAGCAATTTATAGTCATTGCCACTAAGCATAATGCGCTTAAAATTTGCAATCATCGCCCAAATAATCACAAGCGCGATAAATGCCATAATTAGCGTAACGGTAGGCATTTTCTCAAATGTGATAAGTGCGATTAGCCCAGAGCCAAACGAATCGGCATTGATTCGCACAATATCCACTAACAGCCCGATGATGATAAAAATCGTCACATAAGTCGCTAAAACGGCATTTGTTTTGCGCCTATTTTGCGCGATGATTGCGCTAAAATTCGCTTTTTTCATTTCGCCTCCTTCTCAAAGATAAAATCGCAGGATTCGTATGAATCAACGAAAAATTATAGCCGAATAATTATAAAATGAAATATGGAGCTACGGAAAAATAGTCGCTATAAACATTTGCAAAAATAAAGCAATCCAAAAAATAAAATAATGGATTGCAACGAATTACCTTTGGGTAATTTTACGATTGCCTCACCGCCTTCACCGCCTCTACCATATTTTTTAGGCTAGGCTTTACTTCTTCCCATTTGCGTGTTTTTAGTCCGCAGTCTGGGTTTATCCATAGTTGTTCTTGTGGCAGGACTTCTAGCAATGCCTTAATCTGCGCTACGATTTCCTCTACGCTTGGGATTCTAGGGCTATGAATGTCATATACGCCCGGTCCCACTTCGTTTGCATAGCCCACGCTTTTAAAGACTTTTAACAATTCATTGCCACTCCGCGCCGTCTCAATGCTTATCACATCAGCGTCCAACGCCTCGATGGTTTTAATAATGTCATTAAACTCGCTATAACACATATGCGTGTGAATCTGTGTCTCATTTTTTGCCACTGCGGTGGAGATTTTAAAGGATTCTAACGCCCATCGCTCATATTCTTTGATATTTTCCGCTCTTAACGGATAGCCCTCTTTGAATGCAGCTTCATCGACTTGAATGATTTTTACCCCTGCGTTTTGCAAGTCATTGATTTCATCGGCGATTCCTAGCGCGATTTGCTTACACACCGCTTCGCGTGATAAATCATCACGCACAAAGCTCCAATTTAGAATCGTTACAGGTCCTGTAAGCATACCTTTCATTACTTTGCTTGTGAGACTTTGGGCATAAGTTATCCACGCAACCGTCATAGCCTTTGGACGCGCCACATCGCCATAGATGATAGGGGGCTTCACGCAACGACTGCCATAGCTTTGCACCCACGCATTTTTGCTAAACACAAAGCCCTCCATTTGCTCTCCAAAATATTCCACCATATCATTGCGCTCTGGCTCGCCGTGCACAAGCACATCTAGCCCCACTTCTTCTTGAAAGCGGACGCAATCAATAATATATTCTTTTATGCCTTTTTCATAATCGCTTTGGCTAATCTCGCCTTTTTTATATCCTAGACGCAAGGCGCGGAGTTCGGGCGTTTGCGGAAAGCTACCGATTGTCGTGGTGGCAAGATTTGGATAGCCTAAAATTTCGCGTTGAATTTTGATTCGCTCTTTGAATGCTAAGTCGCGCTCTTTTTTAGCCACACTCGCTACGCGCTCGCGGATTTTTGGATTATTTGTTAGATTAGATTTTGCGCGGGATAGATTTGATTGCTTATTTTGCTCCCACGCTTCTTTTGTTTCGCTCGTAACGCCATTTCTAAATACTGCATTTAGGAGCACGATTTCGCTTAATTTCTCACGCGCAAAGCTAATCCAGCTTAAAATTTCAGCGGGAATCTTGCCACTTTCTTCGCCATCTTTGCTAAAAGGCGTGTGAAGCAGTGAGCAAGAGCTAGAAACCACGATTCTATCCTTTGGCACAATTTTGGCGATTTGCTCTAAAAGCGTGAGTTTAGATTCCAAATTTGCCACCCAAATATTGCGCCCATCAATTATCCCAGCGAAAAGCACTTTGTCGCTTTTGGCGATGGTATCAAGCGAATCAAAGTTTTTCGCGCCTGTGAGAAAATCTAACCCGATTCCATAGATTTTTGTTTCGCACAAGATTTCGGTGAGTTCCTTACTATGCTCAAAAAAAGTGCTTACGATTGCTTTAATGCCTTTTTCGCTAATAGAATCATAAATGCACTGAATCGCACTGCCGCCTTTATTGCACTCTAGCCCGAAAATCCCAGCATCAAACCCACGCACAAAAATAGGCTCACTAAATTCAATGATGATTTCATCGCCTTTTAGCTCTGCTGTAATCTCATCGATTAAGTCCAAATACGCAGATTTTATTTTTTTGAAAATGTCTTGTGGCTCGCCCTTTTGGATTTTACTTAATGCAAAAAATGTGAAAAGCCCAACCATACAGATTTTAGGCGTGAATCCAAGCGATTTTGCTTCTTTATATTGCGCGATTATGCCACTTGCATCTGCTTTATAGCTATCATCGATGCTTAATTCTGGCACGACATAGTGATAGTTGGTGTTAAACCACTTTGTCATCTCGCACGCCACGCCACTTTTATGCCCCCTAGCTAGGGCGAAGTAGCCTTCTAGCCCATTTAGATTTGTAAATCGTGCGGGCTTTGCGCCAAGCGCGAATGCTAAATCTAGCACATTGTCATACAAGCTAAAGTCATTGACACATACAAAATCTAGCCCTTTTGGTGTGTTTGCGCCACCTGCTCCAAAACCCCCATTTGCTTGCAATTCCCAATGCTTTGCGCGTAAATCTTTTGCCACGCTTTGTAGCTCTGCCTCACTTGCTTTGCCACTCCAAAATGCCTCTAAAACCTTTTTTAGCTCTCTGTTTTGCCCGATTCTCGGGAATCCTAAAATGTTTGTTTGCGGTGTTTTGCTCATTGTCAATCCTTAAAATTTGATTTTGAAAAAAATGCAGAATTTTACAATATCATATTGTATTTGTCAATATCGCAACTAGATTTGGCACAATTAAAAGAATGTAGGGAAATCATAAGGGATTTTAGGATTTTTGGGTGAATCAAAAATAATCGTCATTATGATATGACAAAGTCGCCAAAGAATCTATACTTGTATTTTATAGAAAGCTGAACGGAGGCTTCCCCCCCCCCTTTTTTTTTGTTGCAGATTTTTTTGGATTGCTTCGTTAGTCGCTATGCACTTCATCGCAATGATAATTCACTTAATCCCGTCATTGCGAGATTTGCACTCCATTGTGTTATTACGAGACTTACTTGTAAGTCGTGGCAATCCAAATCACGCGAATCTAAAAGGCAAAAGAAAATCAATGCTCTAAAAGCGAATCGATAAATAATTTTAGCAACTATAAACCACAGATTCGTATAAAGTAAGCAGATTCGCGCTAGATTTGTAAGCCTTATTAGCGGATTGCTTCGGGCTAAAGTTCTCGCAATGACGGCACTTTGGCGATTCGTGCGAATCTACCCACCCCCTAGCCCCCTCCGCAAGGGAGGGGGAATCAAATGCGAAACTCTCCGCAAGGGAGGGGGAATTTAAAGAATCACCACGCGCAAGGGAGGGGGAAATTTTGGATTTTTTTGGATTGCTTCACATTCTTGCGAATGTTCGCAATGACAATGGGATATACCCACCCCCTTAATCCCCCTCCGCAAGGGAGGGGGACATTTGAATGAATCCCCATTTGCAAGGGAGGGGGGATTTAAGGTTTAGTTTCACACGAATCGCCACAAAGCATTCTAATATTTCCCTGTTCGCCCACCGCTTCTAGTGTTTTTCGCGCCGCCTGTATCTACGCCATAATTTCGTTTGTCATCAGCTGCTTTGCCTTTGACATAGATAAATGAGCTTGTATTCCATCTAACATTTGCATTCCAATAGGCATTATATAACAAAAAGTTAGGCATTGAATCGCCACTCTTATCGCCCTTGCTATAATGTCTAATATTTAGCTTATGAGTGCCTAGCGATAAAGAGCCATATTGAATCTTTTGTAATCCATCACTCACTGATGAATCAACGCTTCTTATGTCTTTATTGCTATTAGTGCTTTCAATTTTTATCATCTCACTTTTTGTGATTTTGTTTTGATTGTATTTGCCAAATGTCCTATCAATCCACCAACCTTGTTGCGTAGGGCTTCTATCGGCATTTGTATAGCCTTTGCCATTATTCCACCCTGTGATTTGTGCTACTTTGTCTATATTGCAATATTCGCATTGAAACTCATACCACACTTTTGTATCATCGGGGGTTTTGCTATTTAGATTGCTATTATCCGTATCTATGGCGTTGATTCGAGCGCGGAGAATGAGCATAGGGATATTAGGATTCACCTTGACATCTTCATAGTTTGGATAGTAAGTATTTGCTGGTGGGAAACTAGCAAACTCCATTTTTGCTGGGAATCCATCGGGATATTTGTCGCCCGTGAATACAGGCTCAGATTTCATATTTGGCGTAAAATCCACATTTTCATCTTTATCTACCTTAACTATTGCTTCTATATCAGCTATGCCATTATTAAATTTATCTGCTTCTATGATAAAATCTTTGCCATCTTTGTCAAGTATTTTGATAGAGAATCCTGCACCTTGTAGCTGCATATTGATTGTCATATTTTCAGCAGCGCAATTTTTGCTAAATGTAGTTGCTGCGTTGTTGTTAGCATTTGCATTAGCACTTTTTAGCGCAGTGATTCGCAATTTTGTAGTTGCTTCCACTGCTGGAGAGCTACCCATACCAAAATATAGCACTTTTAAAGGGTCATTATTATTATCTAGCAATTCTGTTTTGAAACTTGCTGGCACTATTTCATAATCAAAACTTAATTGCAATCTCGCAGGATATGGGCAGGGGAATGCGTTTTTATCGCCACAAAATCCATCTTGTTTTTGCGCGTCAATCTTTGTTTGCAATGCACTATCAAAAATCTCTGCTTCTATTGTGCCTACTAATGCGTTATCTGCGTTAGTTAT
>CAKUOH010000016.1 GCA_934668765.1 uncultured Helicobacteraceae bacterium
TGCGATTTCGCAGATTTGCCAAATCGCCACAAGGCACGGACACAAAGTCCGCTATCCTTGTGTCGATTCGACAAAAACTACAAAAGCCACACCGCAATAACTTCGATTGTGTTAAAGGTGAATCTAATCATAATTTGTCATTGCGAGAATCTGCGACTTTTGACAAAGTTGCAGATTCGTGGCAATCCGCAGGATTTGTGAGCAAAGCAAAACAGCTATCCAAAAATTCCCCTCCCTTGCGGAGAGTTTCGCATTTGATTCCCCCTCCCTTGCGGAGGGGGTTAGGGGGTGGGTATGATTATCGCCAAATCTCTATTTACGCCATTGTTTGCATTGCATTTCTAATATGCGTTTTTAATCCTTATCAGCTTTATAGCACGGATATTACGCAATTTGATTCGACTCAAACGATTGCGACTTTAAGTGCGCTATTTGGCGTATTTGTGCTAATTAGCTTTATTGCAATTTATCTCATTAGTTTTATCTCTAAACGATTCGCCAAAATCACTGCATTTGCGTTTTCTCTAGTATTTTTCATTGGGCTAATTGATAGCTTTATTTTGGTGGGCGATTATGGTGCGATGGACCATTTTATTTTACAAAAACCACCTGAAAAAGATTTTATGCCAATAGTAGAATACTTTTGTGTCTTACTAGCTGGAAGCGTGCTGGTGTTTTTTATATTTAAAAAATTACTTCGTGCCACACAAATTATCTTTATAACACTTTTTGTCGTGAGTGGGGTTAATGTATTTCAAATCATTGATAAACAATTAGATTTTTCGACCATTCATTTGCCTTATGAAGATGAACTATTTTCCTACTCTAAAAATGACAAAAATATCGTGGTTATTGTGCTTGATATGTTTTCTGGCTCACATACGCCATATATTTTAGAGCAATTCCCAGAGTTTAAAACGCAATTAGACGGATTTACGCTATTTCCAAATGCGATTAGCACGACAAATTCAACCGTTCATAGTATGGCGACTTTGATTGGTGGAGAGCATTATGCTACATACAATATGAATAAACGAAAGCTAAATCTAATAGATGAAATCGATAAAGCATTTATAGATACCACCAATGCCTTTGCGCAAGATAATTTTAGTGTGGCTATGATGGCATTTGTAGGCACAAATGTCGCCAATCTCAAACCAAAACTACATAATGAAATCTTTGCGCTAGATTCTTATAGTGAGGCGTTTTTAAATTATTATGTCAATGGAGAAAATCTAACTCAAAGCATTGAAATAAATAATGCAAAAAATGCCAAATTGATTAGCTTCGGGGTATTTAAATTTGCCCCAAAAGTGCTACATTATGAGATTTATAGAAATGGTGCGTGGTTATCTCACGCTGATACGGATGTATTATTCGCACTTGATTCAATTAAAAATAGTGCGAGTTTTTATGCTTCAACGCATATTTTAAATACTAATGCCACTAAACCCACATTCAAATTTTTACATTCAATGATGACACACTTGCCTTATGGAATGTATTTTAATGGCAAAGAATGCAAATTCTTTGATAATAAAAGCGCGTGGAATGACTATCCACACAATGTAAAAATGTATTATCCATACAAATGGCGCGAAAAGAATTTTTATCAGCATTTTGATACAGAAACCTGTGCTCTGAAATATCTAAGCGATTATATCCAATCACTTAAAAAACTTGGAATCTATGACAATACGCAGATTTTTGTAGTGAGCGACCATAGTGGCAATGACAATATAAACATTCCTGTTTTAGACAAAGATGATTCGCGCCCTGATACGCTTTTGCTATTCAAAGATTTTGGTGCAAAAGGTTTGTTAAAAATCGATAATCGCCTTATGGCAAATTATGATATTGTAAGTATATTTTGCGAAAACTTGCCAAATGGCTGCCCAAATGTGCCGCCAAATATTTTAAAAAATTATCCGCAAAATAGAGAGCTGATTCACACAATCCCATCTGCGTGGCAGTTAGAAGGGCATAAAAAAAATGAGTGGTATATCACAAAAGCCTACAAAGTCAAAGACAATATCTATGATGAAAAAAAATGGATAGACATTAGCGATGAATCTTATGGCATTGTGAATGTGAAGTAAATTTGGAGTAAAATGCAAGCAATCATCTTGTGCGCTGGGCTTGGCACTCGTCTAACGCCTATCACGCTAAATAAGCCAAAGCCATTGCTTGAGATTCGCGGAAAAAGCATTTTGGAAAATACCATTTTGCATTTGCATAGCGCAAATATTACAGATATTATCGTGGTGTGTGGATATAAGGCAGAGATTTTTGCACCACTAGCAAAAAAGCTAAATTTTAAGCAAGTGATTTTCCCGCATTTTGCTACCAAAAATAGTGTGGCAAGTCTAAAATTTGTGAGCGATTTTATCACCAAAGGGACACTAATCTTAAATGGTGATTTGTTTATCACACAGGATTTCACGCCATATTTGCACTTTGGATTGTCGCAGTTTTTGGGGCAGGAAATGAATCAAGGCACATTTTGGGGCTATATCACCGATGAAAATGCAAAATTGCTAGATATTGACACAAATGCGACAAGCGGATTTGGCGATGGGATAGCATTTTTTGATAATGGAGCAGATTTGGACATTATCAAAGATTCGCTAAATAAATGCGATGATACGCAGTATTGGGAATCGTGCATTTTGGACATTTTGAATAAAATCAATTTTTACGCATTTAAATCACCACAAACATTTTACATAGAAATTGATTCGATTCAAGACGCACTAAATGCAAACTTGCTCACACCGCAAGAAATCGCCATTCAATGCGCAAGCGACAATAAAGCCACGCGCTTAAAAGGCATAACAAATATAAATTATCAAATAAATTTTAATGGCACACAAAAAGTCTTGCGAATCCCAAGTGCAGGGACGGAAAAATGTATCGATAGAAGCGTTGAAAGACGCGTTTTGGAGCTAATCACACCGCTAAATTTAACGCCAAAAAACGACTTTTATGCAAACGATATAAAAATGAGTGATTTTTTGGGCGAGTTTAGAAGTGCGGAATTTAGCGATATAAATGACAAATTTTTACGCGAAGTAGTAGCGCAAATAAAAAAACTCCACGCCATAAAATACGACAAAAATCTAAATATCCCACGCATTACAATGCAAAGTGAAATCCAAAAATATGAGAATCTTTGTAAATTCCCGCTTACCACGCCAAAAGAGCATAAGATTTTGCTAGATATTGCAAGGGAAATGGATAAAAGCGAGTTTGTGCTATGCCATAGAGATTTGCAACTACCAAATATTATGATAAAAGATGGCAATTCGACTCTTGCGCAACCTTCGCGGGAGCTTGAAAAAAACAATAGCGCAAACGCACAAACAATCCCGCAAAAGCACCAAAGAGACACTGCGATTAAATTTGTTGATTTTGAATATGCTGGTTTTAGCCCTGTGGCTTGGGAGCTTGGCAATTTTAGCGCGGAATTGCTTTTGGATAAATCGCAAGTGCAAAATTTAGCGCAAATCTATGGCGACATAAGCGAAATTGAGATTATTAAAGGGCAGTTACTCTCAAATTATATTTGGGCGTTATGGAGCTGGATATACAACAGAATCGACTTGGGGCGGGATTATTTGGCGCGATTTGATAAGAATTTAAAGGATTTGTTATGAGATTGTTTGAAATATGCAATAAAGAGCATAAGCTAGGACACGCTCTTGCATTGGGCAGTGTTTTTATTTGGTCTAGTCTTTATGTGAGCGTGAAAATCTTGCTAGAAGTGTTTAATCCGCTTGAATTGCTCTTTTTACAATCTATTTTGGGATATATTATTTTATGGATTGCCAAACCAAAAATTTTCAAAATTTCATTAAATAATGAAATCTTTTTCGCGCTTTGTGGGCTTTTTGGCATTACGATTTATAATCTCTTTTTAAATCTTGCAATGGAGAAAACCCTTGCGTCAAATGTCAGCGTCATCATTACCACCGCGCCGTTATTTGCTGGGATTTTTAGCTTTTGTTTTAAGCTAGAAAAGCCATATTTGAATTTCTTTTTAGGCTTTGTGATTTCTATCGTGGGTGTGTATTTGCTAAGTTTTAATGAAGCGTTAAAAATAAATCCATTAGGCGATATTTTGGCTATTATTTCTGCGGCTGGCTGGGGTGCGTATGCGGTGCTTGTAGCAAGAGTGATGAATCTAAAATATGATATTTTTCTAACCACGCGTAGAATCTTGTTTTGGGGGATTATTTTTATAATTCCTAGTTTTTTATGGCTAGATTTTGCGCCGAATCTATCCGCGCTAAAAGAGCCAAAAATCGCGCTAAATTTGTTTTTTGTCGCTCTTTTTGCAAGTGCGCTATGCTTCATAATGTGGAATAAAGCGACAAATCTAATCGGCGTTGTGCGAACTAATATCTATGTCTATCTCACGCCTGTTTTTACCATAATCGCATCGATTGTAGTGCTAGATGAGAGGCTTAGTCTTGTGGCTTGTTTGGGCGTGGGCTTGGTATTGCTTGGCGTAATAGTTGCCGAATCACGCTCCAAATCACGCTAAAATCCTAAAAATTTTTGTTGCAAAATTAGCAAAAGCACGATAATTCCGCCCTGCCCTACTCTACTAAAAAGCTTTATACGGCGAATCTTTGGATTTTTTGGGTTTGCATTATTTCACACATTGCGGAATCTATGCGTCTTTTATCGTTTTTATAAAAGATTCATAGAATTTATCCAACTTTTCTTGCTCGGCTTCTAACTTGTCTAAATCCTTGCAGTCGCGCTTTATACGGCATTCTAATAGCTCGATTTTTTTAAGCAGATAATTAAACATTTGCGCTTCAATGTCGGGCAGTTTGTTTTGTGCGCTAGATTCGCGCTCACGCCCTTTTTGGATAATTTTGGCTGGGATTCCTATGGCTGTGGCATCGGGCGGAATATCCTTTATTACCACAGAATTTGCGCCGATTTTGGCGTTTGCGCCGATTGTGATATTGCCTAGTATTTTCGCTCCCGCACCGATAACTACGCCATTTTCAATGGTGGGGTGGCGTTTGACTTTTTCTAGGCTCACGCCTCCCAAAGTCGCGCCTTGATAAATCGTAATATCATCTTTTAAAATTGCAGTCTCGCCGATTACAACGCCAACTCCGTGGTCGATAAATACGCGTCTGCCGATGATTGCCGCTGGGTGAATGTCGATATTTGCCACAAACTGCACGAATCCCATAATGATTCGCGCAAAAACTTTGAATCCAAGATTGTAAAGTTTATGTGCCACACGATGATTTACAATCGCAAATAGCCCCGGATAGTTAAAAAATAGCTCAATATTTGAGCTAAACGCAGGGTCGCGTGTCCGCACCGTGCGAAAGTCCTCTTTGATAAGGCTAAAAATATTCATATTTTCTCACTTTTAAATTTTTGTTTGGATTGCTTTGATTTGTAAAGCAAATCTCGCAATGACGAATCTGGCGTGTATTTTGGATTGCTTCATTGCACTCGCTTCGCTTCGTGCACCTCGCAATGACGAATCTACTTCGCACCAATCGTCCTTAAATAGCCATTTTCGCTAAGCATTATGTAAAGCTGTCCCAAAATCTCTTTGCGCTCATCTTCGTTTAAAAATTCGCTCTCATCAATCCTTTGGCGCAAGATTCGCTCAATGTCCTTTGTATCATAGTCCAAATCATCAAGCACATCTAATATATTTTGCGCTGGGAGCAGGTTTTGGATTGAATATCCGCTATCCTCATCATCGTCCAAAATCACGCTAAATTCCGTAGGGTGCGTGAAAAGATTATGCTTCATTCCAAGCACCTCTTGATACGCGCCCACAAGGAAAAATCCCAAAAAATATTCCTCTTTTTTTATATCTACATCGTGCAAAAATAGTGGCATATTTTTATCAAAGCCAATCTCGCCATCGCTATCGCAGGTTATATCCCATAGACTTGCACTTCGTGTAGGGCGCGTATTTAGCTTATCAAGTGGCATTACAGGAAAATGCTGTCCTAACCCCCAATTATCAGGCAAACTTTGAAAAAAGCTACAATTTAGCAAATATCGCTCTTGAATCTCATCTTGGATGCGCAAAATCTCATTTTGATTTTTGTGCTTTAAGATACGAATGACTTTTTTAATAATCAAATGCACCAAAATCTCGGCATTGCTTCTATCCTGCAAGTCGATATAGCCCAACTCAAAAAGCGTAAGCAAGGATTCCAAATGATCTAAGCTATCGTGCAAATACTCCATTGCGTGTCGCTCATCTATGCTATTATGCAAGTCTAGTAATTCATCAATTAGCTTTGGATTCTTATCTTTTTTAAGTTTTAACGCCTGCTCGTCATACTCTTGGCTAAAAAGCTCTAACACAGGCGCGACTAGCACGGCGTGGCTAGCAGCGATATATCGCCCTGATTCGATGAAAATATCTGGTTCGCGCTCTTTTTTATTTTTTGCAATCTCTTTTAGCGAAAACACCACATCGCCACTAAATTCATCAAGCGTATAATTGCGATTGTTTAGCCCTTCGTGTTGTGTGTATTCTACCGCTAGTCCTCCGCCGATATTTACGATATTTAGGCTTTCACAGCCCATTTTGCGAAGCTCAGCGTAAATATTCCCCGCCTCTCTTAGTGCCTTTTTAAGTGGCGAAATATCACTAATCTGTGAGCCGATATGAAAGTGTATCATCGAAAATTGCGCAATAAGTTTGGATTTTTTAAGTAAATTCACTGCTTCTAAAAGCTCCGTTGAAGTTAGCCCAAATTTGGCATTTATCCCACCAGATTTTGCCCAAATCCCGCTCCCCATCGAATGCAGTCGAATCCGAATGCCGATATTTGGATATGGCGCACCCATTTCCTTTGCCACCTCGATAATCGTTTGCAATTCATTTAGCCCTTCAATAGTTAGCGTGATATTATGTCCCATATTTGACGCGATAAAGCCCAAATTTATCATTTCTTTGTCTTTAAAGCCATTTACCGTTATGGGAGAGCCAAGATTCGTATAAGCCATCGCCACAATTAGCTCCGCCTTACTCCCTGCTTCTAATCCGTAATCCTTATCGATTGACGCCTCCACAAGTGGCAGGACAAAATTTGGAAATTGATTGACTTTAAGGGGAAAAACTGCCTTAAATGCGCCCTTATATTTATACTGCTTAATGGAGCTTTTAAATGAGCTAAATAGCTTATTTAGCTGCTTTTTGATTAAATGTGGGAAGCGAATAAGAAGCGGACCTCTATATCCGTCATCGCGTATTTTTCGCACTATGTCAATAATGGCAATGTCTCTATTTTCCTCTAATTTTACCTTGCCATCTTCGATGACAAAATCATCTCTGCTCCAAAATTTTATCCCATAGTCAAACATTTCACACAATCCTTGTGATTAAAATAAAAAGCAAAATTATAGCATTTTATGATAAAATTTTGCGATTTTTAAAACGCAAATTTAAGGCGACAAAATGATTTTTTTTGACAATCGCACGGATTTTGAAATAGGTGGCAATATTTTGACACTACTTGAATCTATCGCGTGTAGCGTTACAAATCGCGATATTGAGTTTTTGCTTGTTAGCGATGATGAGATTTGTGCGCTGAATGCGGAGTTTTTGGGAAAAGATTATGCAACCGATGTGCTTTCTTTTCCGCTTGATTTAAGCGAAACAGATTCTATGCACTTGCCACTAGGTAGCATTGTCATATCGCTTGAAATGGCACAACGCGTGGCAGATTCGCATAATCATTCATTGCAGAGCGAACTAGCGATTTTATTTACACACGGACTTTTGCATCTTTTGGGCTACGACCACGAGAGCGACAGCGGGGAGCATCGCGTAAGAGAGCGCGAGATTTTGGCGCGATTTGGGATAGAAACCACGCTAATTTCACGCAATTCATAAAATTTTGCTATAATCGCACCAAAAATTTTTAAGGTAGATTCGCGTAAAAAATGCAAAAAGATAGTATTTTTAAAAATGATTTTGGGGCAAAATTCTCTTTCAATAAAGAAGTTGCGAGTGTGTTTGATGATATGTTGCCCCGCTCTGTGCCTTACTATAACGAAAATATTGCGTTAATTGCCGAGCTACTTGAAGGGCGCAGGGCGATTTGTGATTTGGGTTGCTCTACGGGGAATCTTTTGCTTTATTTGGCACAAAAATTCCCACAGAGCACACTTTTTGGGGTGGATAATTCCGCGCCAATGTTAGACATCGCAAGGGCAAAAGCAAATGCCTATGGTGCGAAAATTGACTTTATAAAAGCAGATATTTTGGATTTTGATTTTCAAGTGTCGCAAAAAGACGAATTTGACGCCATTATCACAAACTACACTATGCAATTTATCCGCCCACAAAAGCGCGAATCTTTATGCAAAAAGATTCACAATTCCTTGCAAAAAAATGGTATTTTTATAATGAGCGAAAAGCTGGTGTGCGAGGATAAATGGCTAGATAAGCGACTAATTGACATTTATCACGCATTTAAGGCACAAAATGGCTACTCCAAAACCGAGATTAGCAAAAAGCGCGAGGCACTAGAAAATATCCTAATCCCTTTTAGTCAAAATGAAAATATCGCAATGCTAGAATGCGCGGGATTTCGTGCAGTTGAGGTTGTGTTTCGCTTTGGTAATTTTGCTACTTTTATCGCACTAAAAGGCGAGTGATTTTTGGAGTCGCAAATGGAAGCAGTGGAGTTATTAAAAGAGCTAATCAAAAGGCAGAGCATTACGCCAAGTGAGTGCGGAATCTATGATATTATAAAGGCGGAATTAGCGGACTTTAAGGCGATTGAATTAGAAAAAAATGGCGTGAAAAATTTGTTTTTATACAAGGATTTTGGGGTGGATTCTGCCAAAGATTCTGCAAATCAAACCAAAACCGCAGAATCTACCCACCCCCTGCACCACCCTAGCGCAAGGGAGGTAAAACAAGTGGCAGATTCGCAGAATCTAGACGCAGAATCTCACAATGACACCCATATTGCAAACGCAAATTCTAGTATTGTGAGCGAAAAATCTGGGTTGTGCAGTTGTGAGCAAGGAAATAGAACTGATAGTTCATTGACGAAGCGAACAACAAATCTCCCCGATTTATCGCCACAAGACGAATTTGCAAAGCCACATCTTTGTTTTGCAGGACACATTGACATTGTCCCTGCTGGAGATGGCTGGAGCGTCCCACCATTTGAAGCGGTTGTAAAAAACGGCGTCCTTTATGGCAGAGGAGCGCAGGATATGAAAGGTGGCGTGGCGTGTTTTGTAGCCGCACTTAAAGCGGTGCGCAAATTTAATGGCATTTTGTCCGTGCTATTAACTAGCGATGAGGAGGGGGATGGCATTTTTGGCACGAAAATTATGCTAGATTTGCTTAAAGAGCGCGGTTTGCTCCCACATTTTGCCATAGTCGCTGAGCCTACTTGTGAAAAAAAGCTAGGCGATAGCATAAAAATCGGACGGCGTGGCTCAATTAACGGCGTTTTAAAGATTTTTGGCACACAAGGGCACGCCGCTTACCCGCATAAATGCGTAAATCCCGCGCATTTAATCGCGCCTATTTTAGCGCAAATCGCGGGAGTTGATTTGGATAGTGGCACTTTGCATTTTGCGCCTAGTAAAATTGTCATTACCGACATTCGCGCAGGTATTGAAGCCACAAATGTAACGCCTAGCGAATTAAGGCTAATGTTTAATGTGCGAAATAACCCACTGACTGACAAAAATGCGATTCAAAGCTATATCGAATCGCTCTTAAAAAGCGCGGAGATTCAAAGCTATGATTTGACGCTTAATCAAGGCTCTTTTCCTTTTATCGCAGATTCGCAAAGGCTGTTAGATTCGCTAATCCCTGCGATAAAAAAGCATACGAATCTTAATCCGCGCCCAAATACAGAGGGCGGGACAAGCGATGCGCGGTATTTTAGTGCCTTTGGCGTGGAAGTTGTGGAGTTTGGGCTAGTAAATGATAGGATTCACGCGGTAGATGAGTGCGTGAATCTGCGTGATATAGAGAAGTTGCGGGATATTTTTGTAAGTTTTATAAGTAATTTTAGCAAACAGATAAAATCTATGGATTGCCACGATTCCGCGCAGAGCGCAGAATCTCACAATGACAAAGACAAAAAGTAAATGCTCTTTGTCGCTCACAAGCCCACAAATATCAGCTCAAATGCTTTTCTTGCCACGCTAAAAAGGCGTTTTGATAATCGCACACTTGGTTTTAGCGGGACACTTGACCCATTTGCTAGTGGGACGCTTGTAGTGGCAAGTGATAAGCATACGCGACTTTTTAGCCATTTTAATTTAAGCCCAAAAGTCTATATTGCCACGCTTTGGCTAGGTGTAGAATCGCCCACGCTTGATATTGAGAAAATCTCGCGTGTGAGTGAGATTCGCGCCTTTAGTTTGGAGCAGATTTGCGCAGTGTTTGAATCTCTAAAAGGCAAAATCACTTACACGCCACCAAAATTTAGCGCGAAAAAAGTGGGCGGGATTCGCGCTTATAAATTAGCTAGGCAAAATGCGGATTTTGCGCTAGATTCGCAAGAAATGGAGATTTTTGACATTACGCTAATTAGCTACAATCACCCATTTTTAAACTTCAAAGTTAGCGTTAGCAAAGGCGCGTATATTCGCTCACTAGGCACAATTATCGCGCAAAATTTAGGCACGATTGGCACACTCTCATCGCTAGTGCGAATCAAAGAAGGCGATTTTATCTTTGAAAATTACAAAATGCTAAATGTGCTAGATTTTCTACCCTACCCTAAATTAGAAATCCCTACGCTAGAAATCCCGCATTTAAGGGATAAAATCTATAATGGCAAAAAAATCCATTTAGATTCAGCGCAAAAAAATCAGCGATATATTGCGATTTTTGATGATTTTTTTTCTATAATTCGCATTGATTTTTACGGACGCGTAGAATATATTTTAAATAGGATTGATTTATGTTAGTTTTATCAAGGAAGATAGACGAAGAAATAGTAATCGGCGAGGACATTGTAATCAAAGTCGTATCGGTGCAAAATGGCATTGTAAAGCTTGGATTTGACGCACCGCAGGATAAAGTCATATTGCGTGGCGAGTTAAAAGCTGCAATAGTGGGAGAAAATTTAAAGGCATCTCAAAAAGATTTGGTTGAATCAGATTTAGGTGGGGAAATCACAAAATTAGGCAAAATTTTGTCAAAAAAATGATATTTTTTGGATTTTAGATTATGGAGATTTATGCTTATCCAAAGGTAAATATTTGCTTTAAAATTACAAGTATTTTGCAAAATGGCTATTGTGAAATCGCATCAAGATTCGTGCTTATAGAGAGTGCGAATCTATGCGATACGATAGAGATTCGCGAATCTAGTGCGTTTCAAATCAGCGGAAATTTTAGTTGTGCAATGCAAGAAAATACGATTTTTAAGGCAAAGGAAGCGTTGGGGGAATTTTTAGATTCGCAAGGTGCTACCGAAATGCGCGAATCGCTTGAATCTTTTAGTATAGAAGTGGATAAAAAAATCCCCGCATTTGCAGGACTTGGCGGGGGCAGTAGCGATGCGGCAAGTTATCTAAAAGCGATGAATGAGATTTTGGAGCTAAATTTAGCGCAAAAGGATTTGATGGAAATTGGCGCGAAAGTGGGCGCAGATGTGAGTTTCTTTTTGTATGATAAAAAAAGCGCAAATGTCTTTGGTATAGGCGAAAAAGTGGAATTTTTTAGCGAAGATGCGATGGATTTTGAGTTTATAACGCCACCGATTTCGTGTTCTACAAAGGCGGTTTATGATGAGTTTCGTGCGATGATTCAAAGGCGCGAAGTGGCATTTTTCACGCAAGGGCGAGAGCTTTTGTCGCACGATTCAGCGACTTTGTTGCGCGAAAATACAAGAGAATTTTTAAATGATTTATACGCTCCTGCTTGCAAAATCTACCCTGATTTGCGCCAATACGCACAGGACGGATATTTTTTTAGTGGAAGTGGCTCTAGCTTTTTTAAGATAAAAGATTCGCTAAAATCACGCGAAATTTGGGTATAAAATGAAAATCATCGCAAAAAATAAAAAGGCGCGTTTTGATTATTTTATCCACCAAACGCTAGAAGTTGGAATCGCACTCAAAGGTAGTGAAGTCAAAGCCGCTAGGCAAAATCGCGTGAATATCAAAGATAGCTTTGTGCGAATTATAAAAGGCGAGGCGTTTTTGTTTGGGGCACATTTCAGTCATTTAGAGACGACAAATAGCCATTTTAGGCACGATGAACGGCGCACGCGCAAACTTTTGCTAAAACGCAAGGAAATAAACAAACTGCACGGACAAGTAAGCCAAAAAGGTTTTAGTATCGTGCCACTCACGGCGTATTTCAAGCGAAAAAATTTAAAACTCCAAATCGCGCTTGTTTCAGGCAAAAAACTCTATGACAAACGCGAATCCTTAAAGCAAAAAACACTAAAAAGAGAAGCCGAAATGGCAATGAAAAAGTGGCGATAAAATCCGCTTTTAGCTTAAAACATTAGAATCTTGCCGATTGAGTTGCATTTGTTTAATCGCGTGGGGGTTTTAGATTTGCAAATGATAATTTACTGCAAACCACATTATTTTTACAAAAAATCTAAAAATCATATAATATGCGAATCTATAAATTTAAACTTCTTTTATAACTCTTAAAATTTCCTTGCCACTGCATTTCGTATCATCTCGGAAAACGGCGCGCACCATATCCATCCCCGCATAAAAATCTTTCATCGCAGTTAGTGCGATATATCGCCCAAATTCTGTGCATTTAATGATTTTATTTTCTTGCGCAATCGCCCCTACTATGCGAAGTCCATTTATCTCTACAAACAAATCCCGCTTTATGTTGCAACTATGCGCTTTTTCAAACACACAAATATCCACTGCGCCTGAAAAAAGCTGCGTTAAAAACATATAGCGCAAAATATCGCTCCGCCTAAAACTTGCATTTGCGATATTTGCGCTACCACTGCTAGAAATGCGCGACACATAGTCTTTTAGATTAAAGGCATTGACAAAAAGTCTGCCACCTATAAAGCTAAACGCCCCGCTACCCACGCCTAAATATTGATTATGATAGCTCACATACTCGTCATTTAGGGGATTTTGCAAATCTTGCGCTAAATCTTGCGCTAAATCTCGTTGCGAATCTTGCACCGAAAACGACCACGCATTATTGCGCTCATAGTCGCTAAATTCATCGCATATTACGCGATAAAATGCGTATTCGTTGTCTTGTTCGCTCTCTCCCAAAGCATTTGCGATATTCTTACGCGTTAGCGGAGATTTCATAAGCGGATAGGTGGTAATCTGCTGTGGTGCGATTTTTTTTGCGATTGCTAAATCATTGCGCAACTGTGATTCGCGCTGAAATGGAAAATTAAAAATCAAGTCAATGCTTAAAATAGGCAAAATTCCATTTGCTTTGTTTAATTTTTCGATTATCTCGCTACTTGAGCCAAACTTGCTATATCGCCCGATTTTTTGCAAAATCTCATCATCAAAGCTCTGCACACCACAACTTAAACGCGTGATTAGCCCCTGAAACTGCGCGAGTTTGTTAGGCTCAATGTGATTTGGGTCGCTCTCACAGGATATTTCGCGCACGGAAAATAGCTTTTTGCAAAGCTCTAGCGTTTTTAGCAGTTCGCTTTCATTGATAAGTGTCGTGCCACCGCCCACTACAATGCTTTCAAAGTCAAACCCACGCGCTTTTACCGCCTCTATCTCTAATCGCAACGCCTTGAAATACGCCTCCGCCACGCTTTTTTCATAAATATATTTGTGAAAACTGCAATAAGGGCATAGCGTGTGGCAAAATGGAATGTGAATGTAGAGCATATCGGGCGCGTGTGGCAGGGCAAAGTCAGGCGTGATGGTTTGGGATTGAAAACGAAAGATAAAATTGCGCTTTAATGCGATTTGCATTGCATTATGCGCGTATTTTAGTGCGACTTTTTGCAAAAGATTTGGGGTGTTTTGCATTTTTTTATTCCTTTAATTTGCTTAAATAGCAAGTTTGAAAGTATTTTTAGGCGATTTTAGAGGTTTTGGAGTGCGAAACTGCGAAAATAGGACAATAAAGTCCGTTTTTAAGCAATTAAGCGCGAACAATCCCTTAAAAGCGTCAAAAATACAATCACGCTATTTTTATTCCTCTTCGATTCGTATCATAAATGGCTTCTCACTTACCACTTCTAGCCCACAAAGCGAATCAATCGCCTTTTTCATATCCGATTCGTTGCTTTTGTGTGTGGATAGCAATAAAATCGCTTCTTTTTTATCTAGCGATTCGCGCTGGATTAGCATTTTTATAGAGATATTATGCGCTCCCAAAATTGCCGTGATTTTTGCCAAAGTCCCTGCCTTATCTGCGACTTTTAGGCGCAGGTAATATCTACTCTCAATGCTATCGATATTTTTTAGCGTTAATCCGCACTCCAAAGGGGCTTTGAAACCAAGCATAGGCGCACTTTTGCCACGCACGATTTCAATCAAATCTCCCACCACAGCACTTGCAGTCGCATTGCCACCCGCGCCCGCGCCATAATACATTGTTTCCCCTACCCTATCGCCAATCACGCTAATGCCATTCATCACGCCATTCACCTTGCTAATCATCTCATCATTGTCAATCATCGCCAAATGGACACGAATCTCCACTTCATCCCCTACCCTTTTGGCGATAGCAAGTAATTTTATCGTGTAGCCAAATTCTTTTGCGAAAAATATATCATCTTGCGAAATGCCAGAAATGCCTTCAATTAGGATATTTTCAGGCTTTGTGTCGATTCCAAAGGCAATAGAGCTTAAAATCACTAGCTTATGTGCCGCATCATAGCCGTCAATATCTAAGCTAGGATTCGCCTCTGCGTAGCCCAAATCCTGCGCTTCTTTTAGCGCGGATTCAAAGTTTATGCCAAAATCCGTCATTTTAGTTAAAATGTAATTGCAAGTGCCATTTAAAATGCCACGAATATTTTGGATATGATTCGCGCTTAAACCATCGCGCAGAGCCTTAATTATAGGGATTCCACCCGCCACACTTGCTTCAAAGCCGATAATAGCGTCATCATTTATCAAATCATAGCGATGATAAGCAAGCATTGCCTTATTTGCAGTGATAAACGCCTTGCCTTTTTGCAGAGCCTTTTTGGCGACTTCAAAAGCTTGCTCCACGCCACCCATTAGCTCAATGACAATGCTAATTTCATCGTCCTCCAAAATATCATCAATATTTTGACTTAAAGGGATTTGCGATTTTAGTTTGCTAATGTCTTTTGCCACGCCTTTTTTGATGACAATCTTTGCCCCTGCTCGTGCGCTAATCACATCTTTGTTTGTCAAAAGTAGCTCAACTACCGCGCTACCCACCGTTCCTAATCCTATAATGCCGATATTTATGGTTTTCAAAATCTGCCTTTAAAATAAATTTATTTTAGATTCGTGCGAATCTTGCAATGGATTCGCACTAGATTTACGCAAATCTAGCTCATTTTTTTAAGATTTTTTGCCGCTTGGCGAATGCGCTTTTCATTTTCGATTAACGCGATTCGCACGAATCCTTCGCCACTCTCGCCAAAGCCAATTCCCGGGCTAAATGCCACTTTTGCTTCCTGCAAAGCCTTTTTGCAAAATTCCAAACTCCCCAAATGCGCGAATTTTTTAGGAATCTTTGCCCAAATAAACATAGTCGCTTTTGGCATAGAAATATCCCACCCTGCGTTATTAAAAGCAGTCATTAAAACTTCGGCGCGTTTTTCGTATTTTTGTTTGATTATCTCTACGCAAGATTGGTCTTCATTTAGCGCGATAGTTGCGGCAATCTGCGTTGGCGTGTAAGCCCCATAATCTAGCCACGATTTTATTTTTTGCAATGCTTCAATCATCTTTTTATTTCCCACGACAAATCCTACGCGCCACCCAGCCATATTATAGCTTTTTGAAAGCGTGTAAGTCTCCACTGCGACATCTTTTGCGCCCTTTACTTCCATAATGCTAGGCGTTCTAAAATCCCCAAAACAAAGCTCTGCATAAGCAATATCGCTAATAATGTAGAATCGCTCTTTTTTTGCAAGTGCGACTAGCCTTTCATAAAAATCTTTATACACAACGATTGTCGTGGGATTGTGCGGAAAATTTACCACCAAAAATTTGGGCTTTGGATAGGCATTGTGGAGCAGATTTTGCAAATCGCTAAAAAACGCATCGTAATCTAATAGCATTTCGTTACTATCCCATTTTAGCGGAAGATTGATGACATTTGCGCCATTTAGGATAAATGCGTAGTAGTGAATGGGATATGCAGGGGAGCAAACGATGGCATTATCGCCCGCATTTGCGATTGCCTGAATGAGATGCACATAGCCTTCTTTGCTTCCCATAGTCGCACAAATCTCCGTATCTGCATCCAAATCCACGCCATATTTGCGCTTATACCAATCACTCATCGCAAGGCGGAGCTTATAAATCCCCTTGCTAACGGAATATCCGTGATTTTTGGGCTTATTTGCTGCTTCGCAAAGTTTATCAATTATATGCTGTGGTGTCGCTCCATCGGGATTCCCCATACTAAAATCAATCACATCTTCGCCTTTTTGGCGCATTTTTAGTTTTATCTCATTGATTGCGGCAAAGACATATTTTGGCAATCGCTTTATTTTTTCAAACTCAATTTCATCAAACATTTTTTAATTCTCCCCCTACTCTACTCTATTTTTGTGCTATCGCAAACGCACATTTAGCCCTGATTTTAGATTCGCACTTGTTAGCGAATCAGTGATTTTTATAAACTTCGTATTATCCACAATGCTAATGCTAAAATCTCGCCCCCTGCTTAATTCCTGTATATCTAATACATTTAAATTCCTATCAAAAAAGACAACTTTGGGATTAAAAATCTTATTATTGATGCTTTGGACTTCAAGTCGCCCCAAACTCCCCACTTCAAGCCAATATTGTCCGCTCACTTCATAAATATTGATATTATTGCCTTTGGCGATAAAAGTGGAGTTTGTAATCTTTGAATCCATTAGGCGCAGTTGATATTCCCACTCATTTTGCTTGTTTTTATTGATATTTACCACGACAAAGCCACTTTTATTTAGCTCATTTAGCAAAATAATGGGGTCGATGATATGCTCTGTGGTAAGCGAAACTTTAATGCTAGAAGTGTCATTTTCATACACTGCTTCGCTAGGAATAAAATACGAATAGCCCATATATGAAAGACTTTGATTGATTGCTTTTAGCAGTAAAATCGGGCTAGTTTGTGCCACAAAAATCGCACTAAATTCCTGTGGCGTGGCAAATTTTAGCTTTAACAAACCATTATTTTGTAGCACAGAAATCACCTTGTAAATATCCAAATTCCCGCCTTTGTAAAAATTGCTTTGTGGCGAAAAAATCTTATTTATAAAGCTTTTGTTGCGATTGTAATCCGCCTCGCCGATGAGATTGATAATCTTTGAATTAAGCGCACTTTCGGCAAATCCCACGCTACACGCGCCAAAAATAAGCGCGAAAATTAAAACAAATCGCCTTACCATTCTTCGCCCTTATTTAGCTCCAAAAATTCTGCCTTATTAATCTCGCGCAATCCGCCATCTATACGATAAAGGAAGTATTTATTATCGCCACCGATATATTGCTTCGCAAAATTTGTGCCACTGCTTATGCTAAAATAGCTATGCCCTGTGCGAATAATTTTATCGCCATCAAGCGGTAAGGAATATTGCGAATCGATTGAAATCTGCTTTTTACGGCGCGTTTTTAAGTCAATGACGCCCACCCAAAGTGGCTCATTTGGCGTTATGGTAAGCTCTTCAATTTGCGTTGCGACATTATTTGAGCTTGAAGTTGTCGTGCTAATAGGCGCAGAAGCTGCGGCTGTTTGGCTTTCGCTAGGATTTGCAGGGGTTTGATTTGCCACAATCGCACTATTTGGATTTGTAACATTTGCATTGTCGGGATTTGCATTATTCTGCGCTAAATCTATATCGCTTTGATTTGCCCTGCTCTCTTGGGCATTATTTTGCGCCTCTGTTGTGGAAGTAGTTTGCGTCAAATCCGCACTAGTTTGAGCCTCGCTCTGCCTTTGAATCTCTTGGAATGGCGTCATTTTGCTTTGATTTGCATTCTTTGTGCTAGGCAAATCATTTGTAGAAATGAAATTATTATAAACAAAAAATCCCATAAAAAGCACCACCAGCACGATTAAAAGCGCGATTAGCACAATATAGCTTTTGTCCTTTTTATCGCTCTCAATGGGAATGTTAATGCTACTTGCAACTTCATCGACACTATTGCTAGTTTCTTCTGTCTGCTCGGTGTTTGCGTTACAATGTTCATTATATGCGTCAAACCATTCGCTTAAATCCACGCCAAAATCCCGCGTGATAATCTGCGTAAATCCAAGCGCGCGTGTCTTATTAAACGCATCAAATTTAAAATCAATAATATCTTGCACTTTTTCTTGCGTAATGCGCGTTTTCGCGCTTATCTTGTCAATGCCGATTTTTTTTAACTCATCAATACATTTCATTGCGATTCCTTATTTTTTGTAAAAAAATTGTGCGATTATAGCACATTTTGCGCAAATCTTACGCCAAAATTTCATAAAACTCTAAAAATTAAAAACGCGTATTTTAAAACAATTTGCCTTTAAACTTGTAAAAAAGTTTGGATTTTCTCTAATTTAATGCAATCAATTTGTAAATTTTGGGCGATTTGCGGGAGTTTAGAAGCGTAAATTTGGCGTAAATCTTGGGGATTTTTGCGTAAAAGTGTGCCGTTTTTAAGATTGCCACATTGCATATTATAGATTGTAAAGCCTAGATTTTGGCAAATTTCTCGCATTTTTTTATTGCTAGAATAAGTGCTAATCACGCAGTCATTTTTTAAAAGTGCGTGTAGATTTTGAAAGTGCGTTTTATCCCATAGCTCGGTGTTTTTGGTGGGGCTAAAAGCGTCTTGGTAGATTATGTCAAAGGTTTGTGATACGCTATTTTGGTGCGAATCGGCTAGATTTTGCAAATAAATTTTCGCATCGCCTTTGTGTAAATAAAGTGATAGATTTTCACTCTCCCACGCTCCACGCAAAAATAGCGAATCTAAAATTTCGCGCAGTGGCAAATAATGCGATAAGATTTTAGGATAGGCAAAATCTCTCAATGATTCAAGCAAATGCAACTCAACAGAGTAGATTTTAACGGCGATTCCGCACTTTTTAGCATAAGCTAGGCTAAAAAGCGCGTTATATCCAAGTCCAAAGCAAATATCTAGTATTTTTATGGGGTTTTTGGCTAAATCTTTGTGATTTGGCGAATCGCACACAAACGCAAATGTGGGGATTATGTGTTTGTAAAGCGTCTCTAATATCGCGCCATCTTTGGTGCTATGATAAAAATCACCGTATTTCTCGCTATATAGGCTAAAAGAGCCATCTTTGGTTTTTAATAAGTTTTGCAAATTGTGCCTTTATTTTTTTTGTTGTGGATTGCTTTGATTTAGCATTGCCGAATCTCACAATGACAAAATATAGGGATTTTACTCACCCCCTGCGCCACCCTAGCGCAAGGGAGGGGGAATTTTAGATTCTGCGATTTCACAGAATCTAAATTAAAAATTCTAGTATTTGCGGTGGAGGTTGTGGAGTTTTTGGGGATTTTTGAGTGTGAGACTAGACTAGAGTCCTGCGAACACTCGAAAATCCACAAATCTGCGCAAGATGCACCCAAAGACGAATTTCACTATTTGAATTTCAAATTTTTCGCATAGAAACTGCGCACAAAGTCATCAATCGGCACCATAATCTTATAAAACGCAGGGACAGCTAGCAAACTTAAAAACATTGATACGATTAGCCCACCAATCATTGATATACCGATAGGATACTTCATTGCACTTCCCGCGCCTGTGGAGATTGCCAAAGGTAGCATACCAAATACCATCGCAAATACTGTCATCAAAATGGGGCGTAGTCGCGATTCACCTGCCAAAATTATCGCTTCATCAACGCTTTTGCCACGATTGCGAAATTCATTTGCCATATCTACAATCAAAGTCGCATTTTTACCAACCACGCCCATTAACACCATTAGCCCGATAAGCCCAAACATTGTTAAGCTATTGCCCGTTACCCAAAGCCCGATAAAAGCGCCTGAAAACGACAAAGGCAGGGTTATCATAATAATAATAGGCTGCACAAGCGATTCATAAAGTGCCGCTAAAATCAAATAAATCAAAATAAACGCTGTGATAATAGCGATTAAAATCTGGCTAATTGTTTCATTAGCATATTTTGCTTCGCCATCAAGCGTGTAATTTGTGCCTTCCATTAGCCATTCACTTTTGCGCTCACTCATTTCATTTAGGATTTTTTGCAAATTGTTTTCACTTTGATTGATATTGCCATAGATTGTGATACTGCGCTCTCTATCATAGCGTTTGATTGAGCTAGGGAGAGAGGTTTCTTTGATTTCGATTAGCCCGTCTAAAAATATCATTTCGCCATTTGCATTAGGAATCTGCAAAAATCGCAAATCTTCTAGCTTTTTTCGTTCATCATCTGGCACACGCAATAAAATATCATATTCTTTGGAGTTTTCGCGGTAGTATGATACTGTGCTTTCCCCTGAAAATGCTGCATTTATCGCACCGCCAATCGTTTGTGCGGAGACATTTGCGCGATTTGCATTTTGGCGTAAAATATTTATGCGATATTCAGGCGAAAAGTCTGGCGTATCTGTGCGCACATCGGTGATTCCTTTGACATTGCGAAGCATTGCGACAAGTTTGTCGGCAGATTCGGTAACTTTGTCTTGATTATCGCCTTTGATGATAACTTGCAATGGCGCATTTGGTCCCCCGCCCATTGTAGAAATTTCAGAAGCAGAAATGGTAAATTGTCCAAATTTTTCACGCAGATTTTTACGCAAATCCGCCATAATAGCAAATTGGTCTCTGCCTTTGCGCTCTTTTTGCTCTACTAACTTCACATAGACTTTTGCGCGAAATGGATTTTGCAAAGTATTGTAGCCAATTTGCACACTTGCAATATCAATCGTCTTGTCTTTTATAATCTCTTCATAGATTTTATCCATCTCAACTTGCATTGCTTCCATTGTAATACCGGGCTTTGATTCCACAAAGACATTAAATTCGCTTGTATCTTCGCTACTCATAAAGTTAAATCCTAGCCGTGAGATTAGCAAAAGCGACAAAATAAAAAATAGCGTAACAGCTAAAATCGTCATAAATTTATGGCGAATCACAACACTAACAGTTCGCACATAAGCTCTATCTAGTGCCTTAAAAAACGGCTCGGTAGCGATATAAAATTTGCTATGTTTGGTGCTAACTACAAGTGAGCTAATGGTGGGTATTATTGTAACTACAACAAAATATGAGATGATAATAGCCGATACAACTGCAAGTCCAAAGCTCTCCAACACGCGCCCGATAAAATCTCCCATCGTAGCAATCGGCACAAATACAGCAAGTAGCATTGCAGAAATCGCAATAATCGCAAAGCCGATTTCGCTTACACCTTCATAAGCGGCTTCTAATCGCGGCATTCCTTTTTCTAGCTTTTTATGTATATTTTCAATTACCACAATCGCATCATCTATGATGATTCCTATCGCCAAAGTTAGCGCAATCATCACAAGCATATTTAAACTCTGTCCCATTCCCTGCACTACTGCAAAAGTGCCGATGATTGAGATAGGCAGTGAAATCGCTGCAACGATTGTCATAGTAAAACTTCGCAAAAACAAAAATACTATTGAAGTCGCCAAAATCGCGCCCAAAAGTAAGTCAAACTTCACATCATCAATCGATTCTTGGATATAAAGGGTGCTATCACGAATCACTTCGATATTATAGTCCTTTAATTGTTCTTTTAAATCAGGCAAAATCTTATGCACACCTTGTGCGATTTGAATATCATTTTGCCCTGCTAGTTTTTGCACATCATAAATCACGCCCATTTTTCCATTGACTTTAGCGATAGTCGTATCTTCATTGATATAATCGCTAACTTCCGCAATATCGCCAAGTTTGAGATTGTTTGTGATACGAATCTGGCGCAAATCATCTACACTTTTAGCATTTGCATCGATTGTAACAACCCATTCTTTTGAATCTGTCTTAACCTTGCCACCGCTTATTTCGACATTTTCTTGTGCGATTATTTGCGCTAATTGCGCGTAAGTTATGCCATATTTATTCATAAGCCCTACATTTGGCTGAATGCGAATCGCCCTATCGCGATAGCCAATCGCGCTAGTCCCTGCCACGCCAGAGATTCGCTCTAATTTTGGTTTAATAACCTCATCTGCAACACGCATAAGCGTTTGAATCGGCACTTTGTCGCTACTAATAAAAAGGCTCAAAATCGCCGTAGATGAGCTGTCAAACTTTAACACACTAGGCTTTTGGATATTTGTATCGGCAAAATTTATCGCTCCCACTTTGTCGCGCAAGTCATTCATCGCCTCTTGCTTGTCCTTTTCTAGCACAAATTGCGCAATGACTAGGGAGACATTTTGCGAAGTAATGGAGGTAATTTTATCCATTCCATCAATTCCGCTTAATGCTTGCTCTATTTTATCGGTTACTTTTGTCTCAATGGTTTCGGCATTTGCGCCCGGATAAGTTGTAACTACCGCTGCCACAGGGAAATCAATATCAGGCCACAAAGCCACAGGAAATCTAAATAGAGCCAAAATCCCAAAAAATACCAACATTAAGCCAAAGACAAGGGTTAAAATGGGCTTTGAAATCGCTATTTTATACATTATTTATGTCCTTTGAAAATTTATTTTTGCGTGAATCTAATATGGATTCCCCCTCCCTTGCGGAGATTGAACCCACTTGTCCCCCCTCCCTTGCGGAGGGGGTTAGGGGGTGGGTAGAATCGCTATTTGCACATTTTATGCCACTATGATTTTGTGTTTTTAACCCACCCCCTTTTTCCCCCTCCGCAAGGGAGGGGGAAAATGTGAAGTTTCTCAATAATGGCACATTTTGCATAAGATTCGCACCTACTTTGTAATGATAAATCCATCGCCAAATACGCCAGATACCATATTTTGCGCCTTTGCCTCTGCTTTTACTTTGCGCGTTTGCGAATCTATACTAGGATAGACTTTGCTAATAGTCGCGCTTTGCTTATTTTTGGCATTATCCACTGAAAAATTATAAACATCGCCCACTTTGACTTTGCCCATATATTTGGAGTCAAATTCTAGCACAAGCTTGATTTCATCGCTAATTAGCGTAAAAAGTTCGGTAGAATTTTGCGTAACGCCCTCGCCTAGCTCGATACTCTTAGTAGCGATAGTGCCACTAAATGGAGCTTTTAGATAGGTATTATTTAGCGTTTCTTTTTGCAGTTGAAGACTAGCTAACGAAGTCTTATATTGATTTTCCGCGCTTTTAAATGTAGAGTAAATTTGCTCAAAAGTATTTTTGTCAATCACACTTTTGCTTTGCTCATATCGCTCATACTGACTTTTTTGAAATAGATAAGTCTGCTCGTTTGCATCTGCTTGGGCTTGCTGCATTTTGACACTTTCTATTTGTGTGTTATTTTTAATTTTTAGCAACACATCGCCTTTTTTGACTTTTGAGCCGACATCGACATTGATTGTATCTACGATTCCAGAGGCATTTAGCTTTAAAGACGCTTCTTTTACACCATAGCTTACAAAAGTCGCATAAACTTCCTCTGCCACTAGATTCACGCTAAAAAATGCGAATCCAGCTAGTAAAATTGCTATTTTTTTCATCATTTTCTCCTTTAATCAATATAATCTAATAGCATTTGTCCGCTATAAAAAATGTAATTTGCCTTTTGCAATTCGTAATTATTTAGGCTTTGGATATAAGTAGATTCGGCATTATATTTTGCGATAAGCGAATCTAAATAATCATTATAGCTAACTAATTGCGCTTGATATTTTTGCAAAATCGTCTCAAATGAAGTTGTCGCGCTTTTTAGCGTAGCATTAGCTGAACGAATCTGCGATTCCGCTGCGATAATGGACTTTTTGTAAAATTTGATATTATTTTTTTGCTCATCGCGCAAGTATGCGATATTTTTATATGTCATAAGGCTAGATAATTTTAATGCTTCTTTTTGGCGATTCGTAGTAAATCCGCTAAAAATATTCCACGAAATGCTTACGCCAAAGACATTTTGTTGCTTTGGATAGCTAGAATAATAAGTCGCACCAAGAATGGATTGCGCATTATTTTTAAAATTCCATGAATAAGTATCTATTAGCGAAATGGTAGGAAAATATGAAATTATCCCAGCTTGATAATCCAAACTCAAAGCTTGCTCTTCTTGCATTGTAATATTTAGGCTTTGAATCTCTTTATCTTCTGGCGTCCTAATCGCTACAAGTTTTAGCTTTTGCACTTCATCATTTGCCAAAAGAGAGAGTTGCAACTTTGTTTGCTCTAAATTTAAGCGAATGGATTCAAGCTGATACTCCGTGCTACTTAACTCAGCCTTTAATCGCTCCAAAGCGTCCAAAGGCTGCAATCCAGCCTTGTAAAGAATCTCGATTCGCGCGACATTTGCGGCGATATTGATTTTTTTCTGCTCCATTGCAATCATCTGCCCTTTTAGCGAAAAATACTGATAATAAAGCGAAATTGTTTGCAGAAACATTGATTCTTCGCTATATCCCTTATCGGCAATCGCAGCGCGAAGCAGGGCGTTATTTGAAAGCAGACTATATTCCCGCGCCGCGCCATCAAAAATCACCCACGAAGCAGTGGCTTGAAGCTGATGAGTGTTTAGCGATTTACTCCACGAATCTTGCGGATAGGATTTTGCCATATTAAAATTATATCCCACATCAATGCTAGGTAAATATCGCCCGATAACCGCGTCCCGCGTGGCTTTTGCTTGCTGTATAGCTAAATCTTTTGCCTGCATTTGATAATTTTGCTTTGCCTTTAAAAGTAGCGTTTTCAAATCCAAAACACCCTCATTATTGTCATATTTATCAAGCAAATCTTTGATTTCCGTGCTAGGACTCATCGTGGCAAAGATTTCCTCAAAAGGCTTTGCGAGATTCATATCCGTGCCACCATTTTTGCGAATCTCAATATCACTTGCAGCATTTAGCGCATTTATGGTGATAAAAGCGCAAAAAACTGCTATTTTTTTTCTAAACATTTTGATTTTTCTCCTATAAAATTTTCGCAAATGAGACTGAAAACGCGAAATATTAGCGTTAAAATTGTGAAATTTTTGTGAAATCTCAAACGCCATTTTCAAAAAACGAAACGAAATGATAGATAAAATAACATTAAATTAACCTTAATTTTATCTTAAATGAAACTTATAAAATTTCATCAAAAACGCTAAATCCCCGCTATTTACCGCTAAAATATCAAATCTAAATTTTTATACTAGCGGTTTATAAATTTTTAGGCAAAATTTATCGCCCACCATAGAGATTACGAATCTTTGCTTGTGCCTTTCATTCGCTTGTAATTATTGCAGTCGCCACCCAAAGTGCAGGCTTGCTCGTAAAACTCGATAGCTTTTTCATCATCTTTCTCCACGCCATCGCCTTCCTCGTGCATTATACCTAAATGCCGATACGCCCCTGCGTAGCCCATATCTGCTGCTTTTTTATACAGCTCTAATGCCTTATCATTATCTTTTTCTACACCCTGCCCATTACTATACATATATCCTAGATTGCAGTAGGCTTCGGCAACGCCCATTTCAGCGGCTTTTTGGTATAAATCTATGGCTTTTTTGTAGTCCCGTTCCACGCCATAGCCATACTGCGACATATAGCCTAGATTGAAATACGCCCCTGCGCTACCCAAGTCTGCGGCTTTTTGGTAAAATTCTACGGCTTTGTTGTAATCCTTTGCCACACCCCTGCCTTCCTCATATAAAAAGCCCAAGCTACAATACGCCTCTGCACTGCCCAAAGCTATCGCCTTTTGGTAAAATTCTATGGCTTTTTCATAGCTCTGTGCCACACCATTGCCCTCCTCGCATAAAAAGCCAAGAGCGCGGTAGCATTCCGCATCGCCTAAATCACAGCCTTGCTTGAAAAATTTTGCCGCTTTGGCATAGTCCTTTAATGCGCCGTCATTGTAGATTTTGCCTAGTTTGCGACAAGATTCAGCGACTATGGGCTTTAGCGTCCGCCAATCTAGCTTTAACTCCCTGCCATCAATGTGCCGAAAAACGCTTTTAGTCTCGCTATTTACGCCTACGCAAATGGATTCGTAATATTTCACCGCCTTTGCGAATCCACCCTGAATGCGACAAAATTCCGCCACAATAAAGCACGCAAAGTAATCGTGCTCGGCATTGAATCGCTTCGCATAGTAGTTCGCACACTCAACCAAGCCACTTCCGCCGTAATAAAGCTTGATAAATTCCTTGTCCTTTTGGCTGATATTTTCGCCAAGTCCTGCGTCTGTAAGCCCCGCAGCCATATCAAAAACAGATTCCATAATTCGCTCCGTTATTTAAAATTGATTTGTAATTCTAGCACTTTGAATCAAAAATTACGCCATTTATATTTGAAAATGATAGATTTTAGCTTTAAAATCTTAACACTTTTTAGATTTGCGTAGTTTTGCGCAAATCTTATAAAGTATATTTTGGCTAACCCAACTTAAGTGGATTTTTAGATTTTTCGCTTCTTTTAGCAAGCGATTCTTATAATGACAAACAAATAATTTTATTTCGCAAATAAATAATAATACGGCGAATCTTCGCGCACAAAAGGCGCAAGTTCGGCAAAGTCAAAGTGAATGCTAACGATTCCTACCGCATACGCGGCGATTTCATACACGCCCCAATAAAATTCCACGCCATTTGGGGTGATTTTGAACTTTGATAGTGGGGCGTTTTCATCGACACTATTTTCATACTCCGCCACCAATCGCTCTTTTATCATCGCCCTTAATTTCGCGTCATTTTCATCTTTTAGCAAGATTTTTGGCTCATTTGCGATTCGCGCTCCGCCTTCCACGCTAAAAGCCACTGCTTCATCGCTGTAAATGCCGTGTGCACCGCCACTATAAATGTAATTGTAGTTGCTAAAAACAATCACTTTTTCATCGATATAAGCGACATTAAACGCCGAAATGCCATCGAAATTAAACGAATCTTCCGCATTTGCATACTCGCTAAAATCCGTTATGTCGCGCAAATGCGCATTTATCTTGTCAAGCGCGAAATTAAGTTTAGTTGATACGATGACAGGAATCTGTAAGGAAGTATTGAAATTAAACTCTTTGCTTGTGCCATCAAAGTCCTTGCCTGTGTGCTTTTGTGCCACGCTCACACCAAAAATCGCAATTTCATTGATTTGATTTTCTGCGCGTTTGAAATTCACGCTAGTGCCGTCTTTGAAAAATCCACTTCCTACGAATCGCCCACTAACTTCGCCATTTTTAGCGATTCTCGCTTCAAAAATTTGCGTTATTTGCTTTGTTTCTTTTGAGTCTTTTTGATTGCCACTACTACTAATCTCAAGCTGAATGATTTGTGGATTTGCGGAATTTGTGCTATTTTGCGCCAAATCTTGCTTTTGTGTTGAATCGCCTTTTAAATCGCTATTTTGCGTAGAATCTTGCTTTGAATTTTGATTTGCATTTTGCGCCATATTTTGACTTGCATTTTGCGCAAAATCCACTTCGCCATTTAGCGTGAAAATCTCCCCACCACGCACGATTTTGCCCGAAATATATGCCAAATTATTATTTTGATTTTCGCCCACATTTGCAAAATCCGGCGTAGATGAGATTTTAAGATATAGCATCGCCTTTGCGCCCAAAATTTCGCCACTAAGCAAATAAAATTTCGCTAATGACTTGGCAATCTGCGGAGCGGTGGCATTTGAATCCTTTGAATCTTTAAGCGTAATTTTGGATAAATCAAAATTCTGCGCCTCCGCCTCGCTTTTTAGTGCGCCAAAATCAAAGCTATTTGTTACACTTTGCTCTTGATTTGCGTCTAAATCTTGCGTCTTTTTATCGCAACCTGCAAAAATACCCACAAATAAAGCACATAAAATCAAAAAACCAATATTTTTTATCATAAAATCCCCTTTTTGCTATTTGATTAACGCTGAAATCGCCTTGAATTGCGGTGATTTAGAATCTTTTAGTAAATCAAATAATATGCTTTCGGTATTTAGCACAATTCCCCCGCACTGCGATAGAAATGAAAGCGCGTTAGCTTTGTTGGCACTTTTTCTAGAAATCACGCAATCACTTGCAATCACCACTTCAAAGCCCATATTTAGCAAATCCCGCGCACTTTGAAGCACACAAATATGTGTCTCCATTCCCGCAATGATGATTTGCGTCCTATGCGGATTTTGTGTCAAATATGCAAGAAGCGGACTTCCCTCATACACAACGCTAAAAGTGCGTTTTTCAAAATCGCTATGCGCTATCTCTCCGCCATTTGCGCTATCAAAAAGCCCATTTACGCTATTGCCAAGCCCTTTTATATATTGCAAACTCTGCCAAATAGGCACTTCCAAAATATCGCAACCTTGTATCAAAATCTTTGTATTTTTAAGTATAGCATCAAGCTCATCTTGTGCCATACTCGTGCAAAGTCGCTCTTGAATATCGATTACTAATAGCAAAGATTTGCCTCTGTCTAAATCTAAAATTTCTTGCATTTTTGCCTCCATAATTTATCTAAAAAATTTCGCATATTCTAGCAGGAATTTCATAAAATTACTGATATTTATAATACGCCGCACACGCGCCCTCACTGCTTACCATACAGCTTCCTATGGGATTTTGCGGGGTGCAGACTTTGGCAAAAATCTTGCAATCAAGTGGCTTTTTAAGCCCACGCAAAATCTCTCCACAAATGCAGTTTTTATTGTCCGCTACCTCGCGCTTATCGATAATATCTGCAAATGCGATTTCTGCATCTAGCGCGGAAAATTCGCTTTTTAGTTTAAGTGCCGAATCTGCGATATTTCCTAGCCCTCGCCATTCAAATGCCTCGCGTAATTCCAAATATTTATCAATGAGTTTTTGCGCAGTGAGATTGCCATCACGCGTAACCACGCGACTATATTCAATGTCTAGCTTTGATTTGCCATTATTTTTTTGGCATACGATTCGCAATACAGAATCTAAAATATCTAATGGCTCAAATCCGCCCACCACAATAGGGATTTGGTAAGGCAAAAGTTCCTCATAGATTTTTGCCCCACTAATCACGCTCACATGGCTTGGAGCGATAAGTGCGTGAATGTTGCAGGGCTTTGAATCTAGCAGAATTTTTAGCGGTGGGATTACTAAAATGTGATTTATGTGAAAATATAAGTTTTTAATGTTTTCTTGCAAGGCTCTATCGATTAGAGCCGCAGTCATAGGCGTTGTCGTCTCAAAGCCTATTGCAAAAAAGACGACTTTTTTGTGCGGATTATCTTTTGCGATTTGCAATGCTTGAAGTGGCGAGTAGAGAAATCGCACATCTGCGCCTTTGCTACGCGCCTCTGCCAAACTACCCTTGCTTGAAGGAATACGAATCATATCGCCCAAAGTTAGCAAAATCACACCCTTTTGCATCGCAATATCATAAGCCTCATTTATGCGATTTTTTGGCATTACGCACACAGGACAGCCCGGTCCGTGGATAAACTCGATATTATTTGGGAGTAGTTTATTTAGCCCATAGCGCATAATGCTATGCGTATGCCCCCCGCAAACTTCCATAATATTGAGCTTTTCTTGCAGGTGCTTTGATTTAGCGCGAATCTTTTTAAGAATCCCAAAAATTTTGTCTTTGTCTCTAAAACTATCAATTAAAAGCATTTGCGCCCCGCATTTTAGATTCGTAGATTTTGCAATTCGCGCTAGATTCGCACCAAAAAGCCACAAATCCACGCGAATCTAAAAATTTATTTTTTCAAGCTTTTTTCAAGCCTTTCTACCACGCGCCAAGTAGATATGACTGAATCGGGATTTAGCGAAATAGAGCTAATGCCCTCTTTGACTAAAAATTCCGCAATTTCTGGGTAGTCGCTGGGGGCTTGTCCGCAAATCCCGCAGTATTTTTTGTGCTTTTTACACGCAACAATGGCGCGTCTAAACATTTCTAATACCGCTGGATTGCGCTCATCAAAAATCGAGCTAACTAGCTCACTATCCCTATCCACGCCCAAAGTTAGCTGTGTCAAGTCGTTTGAGCCGATTGAGAAGCCATCAAAGAGATTTAAAAATTCATCTGCCAAAATCACATTTACGGGCAGTTCGCACATTACATAGATTTCAAGTCCATCTTTGCCTGATTCAAGCCCATTTCTGCGCATAATTTCTAGCACTTTTTTGCCCTCTTCTGGCGTTCGCAAAAATGGCACCATAACTTTCATATTTGTTAGTCCCATTTCATCACGCACACGCGCTAATCCTTGACATTCCCACTCAAATGCAGTGCGGTAAGTATCTGAATAGTAGCGATTCGCCCCGCGATAGCCTAGCATTGGATTTTCTTCGTGTGGCTCATAGGGCGCACCGCCTATCATATTGCGATATTCATTAGTCTTAAAGTCGCTAGTGCGCACAATCACGGGATTTGGATAGAATGCAGATGCTATCATTCCTATACCTTCGGCAATTTTGCTAGTAAAAAAGTCCTTTGGATTGTCATATCCGCTTATGATTTTGGTAATAGCTTCAAAATCCTGCACATCTTTTTTGCCATTTTGCATATCGACTAATGCCACAGGGTGCGCCTTTATGCTATTTATGACGACAAGTTCCATTCTAGCTAGTCCCACGCCGTTATTTGGGAGCTGTGCAAAGCTAAATGCTTTTTCAGGGTTGCCTACATTCATATAGATTTTGGTATCGGTTTTGCCTAAATCCGAAATATCCTCCACCTCAATATCAAAGTCAAAATGCCCATTATATACGAATCCTTGCTCACCCTCCGCACAAGAAACGGTTGCTTTTATGCCATTTGCAAGCTTCTCTGTCGCACCACTTGCGCCTACAATCGCAGGGACGCCGATTTCTCGTGCTACAATCGCTGCGTGGCAAGTGCGCCCACCGCGATTTGTGATAACTGCGGCGGCTTTTTTCATCGCTGGTTCCCAATCTGGGTCGGTATTATCCGTTACCAAAATATCGCCCTCTTTGATTTCGCCCATATGCTCGATGTCTTGTATGATTTTGATTTTGCCTTGTGAGATTTTATCGCCGATTGCCATACCTTGCACTAGCGTGTGAATCTTATCTACGGGTTTTTTAAAGCTGTATTTTTCTATGCGATTTGCGACTTTTTTCTTGTGTTTTTGGCTCTGCACCGTCTCAGGGCGCGCTTGGACGATGAAAATATCTCCGCTTTTGCCGTCCTTTGCCCATTCCATATCCATAGGGCGATATTCGCCTGCTTCTTTTGTGTAATGCTCTTCGATTAAAATCGCATACCGCGCGAGTGTTAAAATGTCTTCATCAGTGATTGAAAAGCTACTTAATTCTTCGATAGTCGTAGGAATATTGCGCGTAGGGCGTTCAGCTCCGCTTGGGGCATAAACCATTTTTATATCTTTTTTGCCTAACTCTTTTTTTATAATAGGGCGTTTGCCTTGCTTTAAAGTGGGCTTAAATACATAAAATTCATCAGGATTGACCGTCCCGCCTACGATATTTTCGCCTAGTCCCCACGAAGATGTGATAAAGACTGCATCTTGGAATCCTGTCTCCGTATCAATGCTAAACATTACCCCGCTTGAACCTATATCGCTTCGCACCATTTTTTGCACTCCCACAGAGAGCGCGATTTTAAAATGGTCAAAGCCACGAGACGCGCGGTAGCTCACAGCGCGTTCGTTGAATAAGGACGCCATACAAGATTTTACATAGTGGATTAGATTTTGCGTCCCTTTGACATTTAGGAAAGTATCTTGCTGTCCGGCGAAACTTGCATCGGGCAAATCTTCTGCCGTAGCAGAGCTTCTCACGGCGACATCTGCCTCTTTCATATTATACTCTTTGCTTAAAATCTTATACGCTTCCAAAATCTCATCTTTCAAGTCCTTTGGCAGTGGCGTAGTGAAAATAAGCTCACGAATCTTCTTGCTACGCGCCTTTAATACATCGATTTCGGAGACATCTACATTTTTTAGCAAATCTTCGACTTTTTGGCGAATCCCGCCTGAATCAAGCAAATACCAATATGCCTCGCTAGTGATTGCAAAGCCATTTGGCACTTTGATTCCCACTTCGATTAGCTCTTGAAACATCTCCCCGATACTTGCATTTTTCCCCCCGACAATCGACACATCTTTGTTGTTTAGCTCGTTGAAAAACTTGATATATTTCATCGCAAACTCCCTTTAAAAAATAAAGGCATATTATAAATTTTAAATTAGGAATTTTTGCTTAAAATTGCAAAAAATTTTTAGAAATTTTAGCGATTTGGAGTTTTGGTTATGAATAAGTGCGTTTTTGTGAAAAGCGTGGGGTTAGATTCAGCACAATGTGGCAAAGTAGAAGTGGCATTTTTTAATGACAAAGAGTGGAAAATCATTGTGAATTGTGGGAAAAATTCGTCAGGCAGTTTGAGCGAAGAAAAAACAACAAAGCAATCCACATCAAATGCCGATTCGCAAATCACTATCACATTTTTTGCATTAGAAAATGATATAGATTCGCTTGTGTGTGGATATTTGGGGACATTTTTGGGGTTAGATTCTTATGTGAATCTAAAGCGTGAAAATAATGCGATTTTTATAGATACGCCTTTGAGTAAAGATGAGATTCTTTCGCGCCTAGCGCAAAAAGACATTATTCAATCTTGCGAACAAATCACAATGAGTGATAAAAAAATAAACAGCGATTCTATTATAATGCCATTTAATAGCTCAAGGGCGAAAATTTCGCGAGAGATTTTGGAAGCGAATTATGATTTTTTTGCGACTTCAAACATTGAATCAGGCAAATTTTTAGCGCGAATCGTGTGTGGCGAATCTAGTGCAAACGCCGTTGAATCCTTTGATACGAATCCCAAAAACGCCATTTATAAAGCAATCGGCAAAGCATTAGATTTATCATTGCAAGATTTGGCAAAGGCAAATCGCGGCAATGCAAACAATTTATTAGACGCCACGATATTTCTAAACTTTCGCCTTGAAATCGAATGCTTAAAAATTCTAATTTTGCAAAAATGCACTTTTATCGTGTGCGCCGAAAAACCTGCATTTAGCACCATTAGATTTGCCCAAAAATTTGGCATTACACTAATTGCATTTACTAAAAATCACGCAAATTCAGAGGAGTTTCTCGTTCTCACACACCAAATGCGCTTTCAAGATTAAAGCTAAATCCGTGCAAATATAAATCCCGCATTCATCGCACTATCACAAAAAACGATTGCTAAAAATCTATCCACAAGATTATTTTTTTTGCAAAATCCCCTAATGCCTTTTGCCATATTCAAGTGAGCAAAATCCAAAGGTTTGCACACAACCGATTTGGTTGCGTCCACCCTCTTTTGCCTTGTATAAGCCCTCATCGGCGCGTTTTAGCAAGTCAATATAGCTTTGTGTGCTTTCATCGCGTTGCGCCACGCCTAGCGAAATACTGCCGTCCCACACATCAGTGGCGAATTTGATATGAATTTGCGCAATTTGCTTACGGATATGCTCGGCAAGCTGCATAATATAGGCAAGATTCGTGTTATTTGATAGGACGACAAATTCATCGCCCCCAAGCCGACACACAAAGTCATCATTCCGCACCGAATCACGAATCCTAGTAGCCACGGTGGTTAGCACCTTGTCCCCGCACTCGTGCCCCTGCGTGTCGTTGATATGTTTGAACTTATCCACATCAATCATTATGCAAGTAAGCGTGATGCGCTCATCAAAGGGCTTTTTCCACTCATTTTGCAAGTAAGCCACAGCGGCACGGCGATTGCCAAGCCCTGTAAGCGTGTCTGTCAAAGCCATCGCTTTTAGCGTGTCATTCACGCGCTGCAACTGCTGTGTGCGTTGCTGGACTTGCTCATTTAGGGAGCGGTTTAGACTCATTAGCTTGTGATTCATATTTGTAGTGCGAGTAAAAAGCTGATTTATCGCATAAAGCAAAGGCGCGACAGTCTCATCTACGACATCTTGCACGGCGTCAAAGGCTTCTTTGGGAGTTTTGCCCTCTTGGATATTCTTAATCTGCCTTGCCATAATCTTGTCCGTGCCTAAAATATGCACGGTAATCCAATTCGCCAAAAAGTGAAAGAGAAATTCTGTGCCAATAAGCTTGTTTTTCACGCCCTCATAGAGTTTAGTGGCTTCTTGTAAAAACATTTCGTGGGCGTGTTTATGGGCATCTTGATGGCGCGAATCCACCTTAAACTCCGCCATATAGACTTCCTCATCGCCAAAATGCACCTTTGCATAAAGGGCTAGATTTTCAAAATATTTATCCAAAACTTCGGGAGCTAATTCCTCTTTGGCGTAAATGCTCTCCCCTAGCTTGTTTATCATATCTACTAGCATTTTGTGCTGTTCATCGACGGTTTCAATGTTTGTAACAAATGCTTTGTTCCACTTGAAAGTTAGCAAGTCCCTTATCCTTGAATCAAAAAATAAATGCGGATTATAGCATATTTTTTTATAAATTGCTTTTTTGCAGATAATTTTGTATAAGTTTATTTACATTTCGTTTTGGATTGCTTTGATTCGCGTTGCGAATCTCGCAATGATGGATTGTTTGCACTTTGATTCGTGTAGCGAATCACAATCGAAGTAATGGCAGTAGTGCTTTCGTAGTTTTTGGTAAGAATCGACACAAGGATAGCGGACTTTGTATCCGTGCCTTGTAGCGATTCACCAAATCTGCGCAAATGACTACCCAAGACACAAATTGCCCCTATAACGCGAAATTTTCTATTTTATCAAAATTTAGATAGCTATAAATGCGCTCTTTTTGCACCACTTTACGCTTAACTATATCCAAATACTCTGCACCGCTTGGTATTTTGCCTAGTATCGCGCACACTGCGGCAAGTTCTGCGCTACCCAAATATACTTTCGCGCCCTTACCCATACGATTATCAAAATTTCTCGTGCTAGTGGAGAAAACCACAGCATTATCCTTAACACGCGCTTGATTGCCCATACATAGGCTACACCCGGGGGCTTCGATTCGCGCTCCACTTGCGCCAAAGACGGATAGATAACCCTCATTTGTGAGCTGTTTTTCATCCATCTTTGTCGGTGGCGCAATCCATATTCGGCTATTTAACTGCCCCTCATCTTTCACAATCTCGCCAAACGCACGGAAAAGCCCGATATTTGTCATACAGCTCCCCACAAATACTTCATCGATTTTATGCGCTCGATTTGTATCTGCCAAAACCTCGCTTAAAGTCGCCACATCATCAGGGTCATTTGGACAAGCCACAATAGGCTCTTTAATCTCAGCTAAATCAATTTCGATTATCGCCTCATACTCTGCGTCCTTATCCGCCTCCAAAAGCACAGGATTTGCTATCCATTCACGCATTTTTTCAGCACGATTTTTTAGCGTTTGCGCCGATTCATAGCCGTCCTTTATCATCGCTTCAATTAGCGCGATATTTGAGCGCAAATACTCAATAATTGGCTCTTTATTTAGCTTTATCACACACGCTGCTGCACTGCGCTCCGCACTTGCATCGCTTAATTCAAAGGCTTGTTCGACTTTTAAATTTGGCAGTCCCTCAATCTCTAAAATCTTGCCATTAAAGATATTTTTCTTATTTTTTTTCTCAACCGTTAGTAAGCCTTTTTTAATCGCGTAGTAGGGAATCGCATTAACTAAATCGCGCAAAGTTATGCCATCATTCATCTCCCCTTTGAATCGCACAAGCACGGATGGTGGGACATCAAGAGGCATTATGCCATTTACTGCTGCAAACGCCACTAGCCCACTACCTGCTGGAAAACTCACGCCGATAGGGAATCGCGTGTGCGAATCGCCACCCGTGCCGATTGTATCTGGCAAAGTGAATCGATTTAGCCACGAGTGAATCACGCCATCTTTTGGGCGTAAAGCCACGCCACCGCGACTTGTGATAAACTCTGGCAAAGTCGCTTGAAGCGAAATGTCCGCTGGTTTAGGATAGGCTGCCGTGTGGCAAAAGCTTTGCATAACAAAATCCGTGCTAAATTTTAGTGCCGCCATTTCCTTAATTTCATCGCGTGTCATCGCACCTGTGGTGTCTTGTGAGCCAACGGTGGTAGTTTTTGGTTCACAATATTCGCCAACTCTGACGCCATCTTTGCCACAGGCTTTGCCTAAAATCTTTTGCGCTAGGGTAAATCCTTTCGCGCTCTCTTTTGGCGCGGTTGGTTTTGTGAAAAAATCGCCATCATCAAGTCCTAAAAATGCCCTTGCTTTTGCGGTGAGTTTGCGTCCTATGATGAGATTGATTCGCCCACCTGCGCGCATTTCATCAAAAATCGTATTTGGCGTTAGACTAAAACGCGATACTTCTTCGCTTCCACGCATAATCTTGCCCTGATATGGATAAATCGTAAGATTGTCGCCCTCTTTGATTGCGCTGACATCGGCTACTATCGGCAATGCGCCTGAATCTTGGCAAGTATTAAAGAAAATCGGCGCAATCACGCTACCAATCACCACGCCACGCCGTTTTTTATTTGGTATGAATGGAATCTCATCGCCAAAATGCCACATTATCGAGTTACACGCGCTTTTTCGCGAGCTACCTGTGCCGACTACATCGCCTACATAAGCGACTTTGCCTTTTTGCTTTATTGATTTGATTCGCGCTTCATAATTTTCTACGCGATTTTTAAGCATTGCTTTGGCGTGAAGCGGAATATCACTGCGCGTGAAAGCATCACTAGCTGGGCTTAAATCATCGGTATTTGTCTCGCCATCAATCTTTAAGGCAAAAAGTTCGATTTTTTCATCAAGCGCGGGTTTATTCAAAAACCATTCGGCATTCGCCCAAGATTCTATTACTTCTTTGGCAAATTTATTTGTTTTGCTGAGTTTGGCGATAATCTCAAAATTATCATAGACAAAAATCAAATCTTTTAGCGCATTTGCAGCGTGTAGCGCGATAGATTCATCGTTTAGCGCACTAATTAAAGGCGCAATGTTATATCCGCCCACCATCGTGCCTAAAATCTTAATCGCTTCGACTTTGTCAATGTTTGGAAGTGCTATTTTTCCGCTCACAATCTCGCCTAAAAATTCCGCTTTGATTTTCGCACTCTCATCGACACCGGGCGCGATTCGATTGATAAGCAAATCTTTGGCAAAATCCGCTTCTTTGCCATTTTTTAGCAAGTCAATCACTGCGTTTGTTTCACTTGGGTTTAGTGGCAGTGGTGGGACGCCATCTTTTGCGCGAAGTGCGATATTTTCTAAATACTTTGCTTTGAAATCCATAACATATCTCCTTTGAAAAAATATTTTGCTATTATAGTTTAAATGCGATGATTTTGTGAAAATGTGCGCGAATCTTGATAGTATTTTGGCGAAATAGTAACTTGCGATAATTTTTTTGGTGCGGATTCGCAAAAATGTTTAAATGTGATGATTCTAATATGCACCCTCACGCGTGGATATTTTGATGATTTCAATCAGCAATTCGGCGTTTTTTACGCGCCCTATAATGCGATAGCTACTCACGCGCCACCGCCATAAATCTTTGCTTCCTTGCATTTTTTTGCAGTTTGATAGAGCGGTGGGATTATGCTCTTTGCTTAAATCCGCCAAAAACACGCGAATTTTATAAATCCCCTTTGGGTCGCCATTGCATTGTTTATCTAAAAATTTTTCGGCACTATTTGATAGGATTACTTGCATAACTTCTCATTTCAGCTTCTAATTCTAGTCTAGCTTGTTTGGCTAAATCAGGGTTTTCACGCGCCCATTTGTCAATCTTTTTTATTGCTGGTGAATCCTCTAGCGCATAATATTTTGGTTCTTTTGATTTTTTGCCTATTTTGCATTTAACATTTGCGGCTTTTGCCATATTTTTAAACGCCCTCAAAAGCTCATCACTAGGGTTTTCTAGTATCAAAATCGTAGTCATTTTTTGTCCTTTAAAAAATAAAATGCGATATTTTATTCAAAAATCCTAAAAACGCACTTTATTTAGCAGAATCTTACTTGCTTTTCGCTTCCCATACTTTGATTTTATCTAAAATATCCGCTGTTGTTTTATGTGCGCCTTGATATAAATGGCTTGGATCGCCAAAGTCGCTATTTGGCAGTGCCCAAATATGATTTAGCGAGATAATGCCGTAATTTTCTTGCATTGAATCCAAAAACGCATTATATTCACGCACAAATCGCAAATCTAACGCATCAAAACTTGCCCTATTAAAAGGCATTTGATAATGAAAAAGCGCGATATTATGCACCCTAGCCATATTTGCGATTTTTTGCAAATACAAATCATAAAGCGGATTTGGCGCAAAGCCCTTTAACTCTGTCTCAAAATTTAAATCTTTTGATCCCATCTCCTTTCCATAGAAAAAATGTCCGCCATTTTGCGCTAAATCTTTCATAACTTGCGAATTTAGCGCGTAGCGACTATGTCCATTTTTTAAGTATTGCCACGCATTATAAATCTCAGCAGTAAAATTACTAAGTCGCATTTTATATTTGAAAAAATAATATTTTTTGCATTTGCCATTAGTATTGATAACTTTGCACTGCCCTATATTTTGTGCATTATCAATAATCTCGCTAAACTCGCTAAATTTTAAATAATCAAATTTTATTGCGCGTTCCCAAAAGGTATATTCGTCTAAATAATGTTGGCTCATAAAAGACAAAATCAAAACTTTTGGCGGTGCATTATGTGTCAAATATCGCTTCAAAGTATAATACGCACTAATGGGCGTTGTCCCGCCGATAGAGAGATTTAGTTGCGTAGAATCTTGCGGGATAAATCCAGCCTTTGCGCGTGAATCGCCTAGCATTATGATTTGTGCGTTGTGCGTTTGGTGCGTTTTTAAATGCGTGTCCTTGTAAGTGGGATATTCGACATTCATATATACGATTTTGCCAAATATCACAAACGCCACAAATAGCGCACTTATAGCAAATGGGATTAGAATCATAAAAAGCGTAGCAAGTCTATATTTTTGCATTTGATTTGTCCTAAAAGTTGAAGTATAAAAATTCGATTTTGCGATTTGCAAAAAGCATTGTGCTAAAACTAGCAATGATTAGGATTGTGGCAAATGCGGATTTTAAAAGCGTGAATCTATCAAATCTTTTTAGTATTTCAAAACTATTCCTATACACCAAACACACAATAATAGCGATGATGATATAAGCAAATGTCCTATCCGTGCCATCTATGCTTTTTAAAAGTTGATTTGCCTTATATGCTTTTTGTGGCAAATCTACCCATACGATTCCAAACATACCTTTGAGTAGATTCACCGCTCCGCTTAGATTTTCTGCTCTAAAAAATATCCAAGCGATATTTATGAAATTAAATGTGATAAGCCACGCAAGGATTTTGTAGATTTTGCTTTGGGTGAATGCTAAAAAGCGCGATTTGCCAACTTGTTCCCCCTCCCTTGCGGAGGGGGTTAGGGGGAGGGTAAAATCGCTATTTGCAAATTTTGCGTTTTTAATATTTAGTGCAGAATCATACCCACCCCCTGTATCCCCCTCCGCAAGGGAGGGGGAATCTTTGGTAGAATCTCCACGCGCAAGGGAGGGGGAATTTGTGCCAATCCACCACGAGTAAATGCGATGCACTACCATTGCCACTCCGTGTAAGATTCCCCAAATCACAAAGCCCCACCCTGCTCCGTGCCATACTCCGCTTAAAAAGGCAACAATGAATAGATTGCGTAAAGTTGTCGCGTTGGCTTTTGGCGACAAATCGGGGAGATTTGTTGTTCGCTTCGTCAATGAACTATCAGTTCTATTTCCTTGCTCACAACTGCACAACCCAGATTTCTCATCCAAAATCCTTCCGCTCTTTTTTCTAAAAATAGGTTTTCCGCGATTCCCACCCAAAGGAATATATAAACATTCTTTTAAAAATCGTCCTAGCGTAATATGCCACCTACGCCAAAATTCTGCTATGTTTAGCGATTTGTAAGGTGAGTTGAAATTTAGCGGCAAAACTATGACAAACATTAGCCCTAGTCCTATCGCCATATCACAATATCCGCTAAAATCAAAGTAGAGCTGAAAGGTATAGCTTAATGAAGTCGCCCAAGATTCAGCTATGTTTAAATATCCGCCTTTTTCTACCACACTAAAACCTGCATTTGCCCATTTGGCAAAACTATCAGCGATAAAGACTTTTTTAAAAAGCCCGATTGAGAAAATGAAAATGCCTTTTGCTAGGAATTCGTAGTTTATGGTGGATTTTTGCGTGGAATCTACCCACCCACTGCGCCACTCTATCGCAAGGGAGGGGGAATCAAAAGAAACCCCTCCACTTGCAGGAGGGGTTTGAGATGGGGAATGTTTGGATGGTTGTTTCGCTTTGCTCACAAATCCTGCGGATTGCCACGATTTGCTTTGCAAATCTCGCAATGACGGATTATTAGAATCCTTTGAATCTGCAAATTCCAAGATTGTAGATGAATTTTTAGGGTTGTGCGAAGCGAACGAATGAGACGCACTTGCTGTGCGTTGCAGTGAGTGAGCTGAAGCACTCCCTAAAAAGTCGCTACAAGCTGAATTTGCGCCCATTTTAGCAAATTGTGGCATCATTTCTCTATGATGCACAATCGGTCCTGCTATCAGCTGCGGAAAAAAGCTAATAAACAACGCATAATCAATAAAATCAATATGTAGATTCTCATTTGATTGCCCTGTCGCGTGTTTATAGCAGTCAAACAAAAATGCGATTTGCTGAAAGGTAACGAAACTTAATGCAAGTGGCAAGAGAATATGTGGTAGTGGGATATTAAAATCTAAACGCGCTATTTGGCTAAACGCATTGAAATTTTCTAATAAAAAATCCGTGTATTTAAAAAAGCCTAAAAGGGAGAGATTAAAGATAATGCCTAAAATGAAAAAGAATTTTGGTGTAAATCTAGCAAAATTATGCGAATCTAATAGGCGATTCCCCCCCCCCATTTGTCATTATAATAGATTGATTGAAGTGATTAGACTTTAACGAATCTTTTAATATTGCCTTTGCTAAAAGATAATTTACAATGATTGAGCCAAGCAATATAGGCAAATATGCCACTTTCCAAAAGGCATAGAAAAATAGACTTGAAGCAATTAAAAAGATTTTAGCATAAAGAAAATGTGCTTTGAATCTTGCATTTTTAAGCAAATGAAAGATTATCCACACGATAGGCAAAAAGATAAAAATAAATGTGAATGATGAGAAAAGCATAGTGTGTCCTTTTGAAATATAAAAGCGGGATTGTAGCGAAAATTGCGACAAATAGTAAATAAAATCAAATAAAATAAGTCTTTTTGCGCTAGAATTGCGTTTTTGTGAAAAATCATCATTTTTAGGATAATAAATGTTAAAAGATTGCGTAGAATACGGCATTTTGGGCTTTTTGATAATTTTAAGTATCATCGTTTTGACGCTGATAGTTGAGCGAATCCTTGCCTATAAAAAAGTCGATATTTTGGGTTTTGATGATAAAAAACTGCTTGAAATCGAACTCACACGCAATCTAACACTACTTGCTACAATCGGCACAAACGCGCCTTATATCGGGCTTTTAGGCACGGTTGGCGGGATAATGCTGACATTTTTAGAAATCTCGCAGGGCGATTTGGTAAGCACAGCGGCGATTATGAGCGGATTAGCACTTGCTTTGAAAGCCACTGCGCTTGGGCTTATCGTGGCGATTCCAGCAATCGTAGGCTATAATTTATTGCTACGAAAAAGCGAAGTGATTTTGTCGCTTTGGGATATAGAACATAAGCGCAATGATTACAGCATTTAGGGCAATTTTATGAAAAAAATCGATTCGCTAAATCTAATCCCATTTATTGATATTGTGCTTGTGTTGCTTGTAATCGTGCTTACGACTGCGAGTTTTATCGAGCAGAGCCGTATTTCGGTAGATATTCCGCAAGTCAAAGATTCAGTGCAAAATAGCGGGAATCTCACACAGGAGGACAAAATCATCAGCATAAAAAGCGACAATAAGATTTTTTATGATGACACAGAGGTGAGTTTGGAGGATTTGCGATTTCACATTTCGCGTCTGCCAAAGGATACGCATATCGTGCTAAATGGCGATAAAAAGAGCAATTTTGATACATTTGTAAAGATTATGGCGATGTTGGAGAACTTGGAATACAAAAATCTTTTTATTTTGATTGATGAAAATAAGACGCAATTTGGCAAATTACAGGGGAAAAATAATGTTTATTAGAGACAGCTACTCGCTTGATTTGGTCGCTTCGGCAGTCGTTACGATGGGTGTGATTTTGCTTTGTGTGCGAATCTATCTCAAAGCCGTCAATAAAAAGAGCAAGATTCAAAAGCCCGATTGGCTAGGCAAGGACTTTGATGAGCGATTTGATATGAAAGGAAAATAGTGCGTTGATTATCAATATATTTTTTACGATTCTAATGCTGGGATTGGCTTACGCGGATATAAAGACGACAAAAAGCCCAGCGCACAGGGACTTTAAGTCGATAATTTTAACAATCGGCGTTTTGGGGACATTTGTAGGGATTTTTGTGGGGTTGCTAGATTTTGATATAAATAGTATGGAAAATTCGATTCCGCCTTTGCTAGATGGGCTAAAAATCGCATTTTATACTTCAATCGTTGGTATGACTTTAAGCGTCCTTATTAGCGTGTATCAGCGCAGTATCGGTTATAAGGCAAGTAGCACGGATAGCCTTGAATTTATATCTTTGCAGACAAAAAAGCTTGATAATTTGGATTTAGTCGCGCAGAGCAATAAAGACTTGCAAAGCGCAATAGCACAGCTTAACGCTTCAAACACGGAGCTTACGCGCTCCATTGCAAATATGACTAGCGAATTTTTAAATGGACTTGAAAAGTCTTTTTCTACGATTACAACGACTGCTACGAATCTAGATTCAAACCACGAATCGCTGATTGCCAAACTAAATGGGCTTGATTCCACTATAAAAGAGCTAGATTTTAATCTCAAAAAAGAAGTAGAAAAATTAAGCGCGAATTTTAGCGCAGATGTGATAAACGCACTTGATTCGCTATCAAACAAATATAGCGAGACGATTTCGGTGCATTTTAGCGAGAATTTCAAGAGATTTAATAGTGCGGTGGAGAACCTGCTCTCTTGGCAGATTGAATACCGCCAAAGCGTGGTGGATTCAAATGAGATTTTGAAAAATTCTGTGGCAAATACCAAGCAATTTTCTGCCATAACCGATAGCATTTTAAAGCGCGATGAGAAAACAATCGAACTATATAAAGAAGTAAGCGGTATTATGCGTGAGTATAAGGCACAAAATATTATTTTGGACGAAAAGTTAAGCGCGATTAGGGATTTGGGTAGCGGTGCGATGGAAGCACTCAAATTTATGGGTGAGTTTTTTACTGAGCTAAATGCGAATCTAAAAAGCACAAATGAAGCATTGATTGACAATATCAAAAAAAGCATTGATGGCGTGTTTGTGGGCGTGATAAAAGATTTTGAAGGCGCAAACAAGCAAATTATCGCGGATTTAGGGGCGCGAGATAGTGCGATTCACACGCAGATGAGCAAAGCACAAAATTTTTTAGAAGAGCTTATAAAAATGATGATTTCACATAACAAAGCCTTAAATGAGAGCTATGAGAAGCTAAATAAAGACATTGAATTGCACTCACGCGCCATTTCTAAAAATACTAGCGAGATGATTAGCGAAATCAACAAGGACGGCATAAAGCACCTAAAAAGCACGACAAAGATTTATTTTGATGATATATCAATCGCACAAAGCAAGATTTTAAACTCTATGTCGCACCAAATCACAAAGCACCACGAAGAGCTAGACGCCACGCTAATTGCGATGAGCGCGAAGTATTTGGAGAGCTTGGAGCAGATAAGCATTTCAAGTGTGAATGCAAGTAAGGATTTGAATCTCATAAATATCGAAGGTGTGCGGAATCTAAATGATGAAATCGCCAAATATGTCCGCAAAAATAGCGATGTGATGAAAGATTCAAGCGTGGAATTGCTAAATATACTAGAAGTATTGCAAAAGCAAGTGGATATTGCTGCGGAGCGCACAAATGAAATGCAGGACACTACGCGTGATTTTATGGTGGATTTGGAATCATCACTGCAAAAGGCAAGTGATAGCTTTAAGGGGGACTATGAATGGTTTTTACGCCGTGTGCGCGAAATCATCGGAGCTAGGTTGTGAAAATTTATTACTTATTATATGTTTTGTTTATAGTTAATTCTTATGACAAACAATCGAAGTAGTTGCGGTGCGGCTTTGGATAAAGAAATTTCGGCTTTGCCTTGTTTCGCACTTGTAAAAATTTTTGGGATTGAGACTAGACTTGGAGTCTGCGAAATCCCAAAAATTTTTACAAGTGCGAAATCGCATACCCAAAGACAAATTAAAAAAACTTTAATCCAAAAGGACGCATTTTGAAAAACAACTTTGAGTGGATTAGTATCTCTGATATGTTCGCTGGGATAATGATGGTATTTTTGCTACTTGCCATCGCCTTTATGTTTGTAAGTCAAAAGCAAAGCGCGGAGTTGCTTCGCAAAAACAAAGAGTTAGCCGAGTTAAATGAGCAAATGAGTGGCATTTTACGCGCATACTCAGACTTGCAACTAAAAATCAATGGCGATTTAGTCCGTGAATTTGGGGGCGATTTTAGCAAGTGGGAGGCGAGTATCGATGATAATAACACGATTCGCTTTAATAATATTGAGGCGATTTTTGAGAGCGGGAGCGCGGAGATTCGCGGGGATTTTAAGGCGATTTTGCGTGAGTTTTTCCCGCGCTATATGAGTATTATCAACAAATACCGCGATGATATTGAGGAAATCATCATCGAAGGACACGCTTCAAACACTTGGCGGGGTGCAAGTAGTGTGAATGATAGCTTTGTCTTTAACGCCGCGCTTTCGCAAAATCGTGCGCTAAATGTTATGCGATATTGCTTTTTGAACGCGACAAAGGGCGATGAAAAGCGGTGGCTTATGGGCGTCTTGCATTCAAATGGAATGAGCTTTTCGCGTCAGCTTGAGAGCGAGGCAAAGTCGCGCCGTGTGGAGTTTCGCGTAATCACAAAGGCGTATAATAATATAAAGCAAATTATTGATAGCGATATTTTAAAGATTGATAGGAAAGATTTGCGTGTGGAGCAATGATTTGATTTTGCAAGGGCGAATCTACGCCTTTATTTAGCGCAGATTCTAAAAGATTTAATCCCACTTCTGCCCTAAAAATTTGCCATTGTTATCAAAAAATAAATCCAAATGGTCATTTATCTCAACTTCATATCCCCAGCCTTCATAGTCCATATCCGTGATAAATGCGCCCGGATACATTTGCTGAATCTGCGCAATGATATTTTGCTGAATACTTGGATTTGGATATGGCATAGCCATAGGCTGAGCTATGGGCTGGGCGGGATTTGGCGTAGCTTGGGGTGTGGGATTTGGCTGATTTTGCGTAACTTCCGCAAAAGCAAAGGCGCAAAACGCCATAATAATAGCAAGAATCTTCATAGTAAGTCCTTTAAAAGTAGATTTGAAATCATTAAATTTTTGGCAAAATTCAACAATTTCAAGCAAAATATTATATTTTGGGTGTGAAATATTTGTGAAATTTTGAAAATTTATTAGATTTTGGCAAGGAATCGTAGTGAATTTGTGGCATTGAATTGCCACGATAATATTTGCGCAAAATCTCGCAATGACGAGAAATTTTTATTTTATGTGCCATTGAGCGCAGTTTTGTGTGAAAACGGCACAAATTGCATACCCAAATACAAATTGCCACTAACTTAACTGCGCTCTTTGTTCATTTTCACTTAACCACACAAACACCTTTGCCACCGCCAAATAACTCTCTTCGCTGATAAAATCATCGACTTCGATATTTAGTAGCAAATCCACCAACTCTTTGTTTTGAAAGATGGGAATGTCAAACTCCTGCGCCTTTTGGATTAGCAGGGTGGCTAACTTGTTTTTGCCACTTGCCACGACTTTTGGTGCGCTTAAATGCTTGTTGTATGCGAGTGCTACGGCTTTGGTGGCGTTTTGAAAATTTTGCATTAGTAGCTCATCAAAATATTATCAATTTTTTGCCATTTAGATTTAGCTAAATCTAGCGTAGATTCGCGCCCAAAATCGCCTAAATTCACACCAGAATCACGCATATTTTGCAAGATATGATACACACTTCGCACAAAAATATCTGTCTCAATATTCACGCGCCGTGTGGGTTTGTAAGTGTGAAAAAGCGTATTATGAAAGGTGTGCGGGATAATGGTAAGGCGAAAATCGCGCGAAGTAACCGCATTTATGGTAAGACTCACGCCATCAATGGCGATACTGCCCTTTGGCACGAGCAGTGCGCGAATCGCGCTTGGATATGCGATGATAAAATCAAATCCATTCTCACTGCGCTTCACACGCACAATCTCGCCGATACTATCGATATGCCCCTGCACGATATGCCCATCTAGCCTATCTTTTAGCTGTAATGCTTCCTCCAAATGCACTTGTGCGCGTGGTTTTAGCAGATTTTCTAGTGCAATGCAATCTCTTGTCTCTTTGCTTAAATGTGCGCGAAAAACATCGCCATTTAGCGAAATTGCAGTCGTGCAAATGCCATCTATTGCGATACTTGCGCCGATTTTGGGACGCAGAGAGCTTCGCACCGCAATCACTTCGCCACTAAAACTCTCCACCACACCGATATTTTTCACTAGTCCGCTAAACATTTTCGCACCTTTTTCGCGCTTTTTACGCGCATTTTTTCTACAAAATTTTGATATTATTTTAGCAAAATTTTTTCATAAGGGAGCGGATTTGGAAGTGCAAAAATTGCGATTTATTGATACGCATTGTCATTTGGATGGTGCGGATTTTGTGGGCGATTTTGGCGATATTTTGGATAGTTGCGCAAATTTGGGCGTGGAAAAAATGCTAATTCCCGGTGCGGATTTGGCTGACTTGCCAAAGGCGATTGAGTTAGCGGAGCAATACGCGCAGATTTACTTTGCGGTGGGGATTCACCCAAATGAGATTGAATCGCTTGATTCACACGCTTTGCAGGCTTTGCGTAAATCAGCAAATAATCCAAAATGCCTTGCAGTAGGCGAAATCGGGCTAGATTATCATTATAAAAATGATGAGCCGACAAAAAAAACTCAAGAGAGTGGCTTTCGCGCACAGATTGAACTTGCAATCGCCCTAAATCTACCTATAATCATTCACACACGCGAATCAAACGCAGATATTATAAGGATTTTGAAAGATTACGAATCTACCTTAAAATGCGTGGTTTTTCACTGCTTTGGTGGCGATATGAATTTGGTAGATTCGCTAAAATGCCCTTGCTACTATGGAATCGGCGGTGTGATTAGTTTCAAAAATGCACGGATTTTGCAAGAGAGCGTGAAAAAACTGCCGCGTGATTGCATAGTGCTAGAAACCGATGCGCCATATCTTGCGCCCACGCCATATCGAGGACAGCGTAATGCACCGACATTTATCCCGCTAATCGCCGAGCATTTGGCAAATCATTTGGATTTAAGCGTGGCAAAAATCGCAGAGATTAGCACAGCAAATGCAAAGTGCGCCTTTGGGTTTGCGTGAAATGTCAAATTCATAGCGCAAAAACCAAAAAGATTTGCTAGAATTACAAATTTTAAATTTTTAAGCGCAAAGGATAGAAAAATGAAATTTTTCAAAGGCACAATTAGTAATTGTAAAAAAGAAGTTTTGTCGCATACAAGCGGAAATGTAAAAGTTAGCACGGACATTTATGGTAATGTTTCTGGGGGGGGGCAAAACAGAAACCAAACACGAACACTACACTAATTTTGAGCTAGATGAGAAAATATTTCGCTGTTATGGCGACTTAATATTCAAAGATGGCGATAGCGTGAAGTTTTATGCCGATAAAACCGACAAAGGCTATTATAAAGTAAAATATATAGAAAATATTACACGCAATTTTACCAAAGCAGATTCTTATTTTGATAATCCACCCAAAGGTATGTTTGGAGCTGTTATCAAAGGAATCTTTGGTGGAGCGATATTTGGCGTTATTTTGGCAACTATTATTGCCGTTATATTGTCAAATTTTGCTAAATTTTCGGATATGATATGTGGCATTATTTGGATAATCATTGTGGTGTTGTGTATATTGCTTACTATTTGGTCAAGTGTTGATTATATGAAAAGGTATATCGCTGATTTTGAAATAAACAATAAAACTGATTGATAGCGCAAAAACGCTGTCATTGCGAGGCGAATCGTAGATTTGCGCAAAGCAATCCACCATACCCATCATTGCGAGGCACGAAGCGTCAAAGCAATCCATGAATCAAATTTTGGATTGCCACGATTTTACTAACGCAAAATCTTGCAATGACGATTCATTCGCGTTTTTTCACTTCCCAAAAAGTATCATAGAATTTATTGCGTTGCCAAATTAGCGCGTTAAATTGCTCTAAGTCAAATTCAC
>CAKUOH010000017.1 GCA_934668765.1 uncultured Helicobacteraceae bacterium
GCGATTATCGCCGTCCAAACGCCTATAATCAAAATAAAGCCTATGGAGTATTTGAGCGTAAATCTAAACAGCTCACTTTCTCGTCCTACCAAGCCCACCGCAGCGCACGCTATGGCGATACTTTGCGGGCTTATCATCTTACCGACAACGCCACCTACGGAGTTTGCCGCTAAAAACAACGCTTCTTTAATGCCAAGTTGTTGTGCGCTTACTTGTTGGAGTGTGCCAAAGAGCAAGTTTGAGCTAGTATCACTTCCTGTGATGAAAACGCCAAGCCAGCCGACAATGGGGCTGAAAAAGGCAAAGGCACTGCCAGACTCTGCAAATGCGCGTCCTAGCGTTTCGCTCATTCCGCTGTTGCGTGAGATAAAGGCAAAAGCCACAACCAAGCCGATAGTGATGCAAGGTATAGCCATTTCTTTAAGCGTATCGCCAAGTGCTTCTTCTACGACATTTAATTTAATGCGTAAGAAAAGTATAGTAAGCACAGCTGCTAGTAAAATCGCCGTTCCGCCTTGCAAGGCGATGAGATTGAAAGCCAAGTCCAAATTGACAGCGTTGCCAGCGGCATTTTGGATAGTTGATTCCATATTTTTAAACACCATTGTTACTTGCGTGTAGTCAAACACAGCACCTTTTTTAAAGAATGCCTTAAACCAATCTTGCGTCCAAACGACAATACAAGCAATCAGCAAAATAAAAGGCAACCACGCTTTAAACACTACGCCAAGCGAGAGTTTGGAGTGGTTTGTAAAGTCTTTAACATCATCAAGGCGAAATACATTTTTAACCTTCCAAAATTTCAAAAAGATTGTGGTGCAAGCAAGCGAAACAACCGCTGATGCGATGTCTGGCAACTCTGCGCCAAGAAAATTTGAGCTTAAAAACTGAGTGCCTGTAAAGCTCACAGCTGCTACTAAAATCGCTGGGAAAGTCTCTTTCACGCCCTTGATACCGTCCATCAAAAAGACGATGAAAAAAGGCACGGTTAAGCTCAAAGGCACGAGCATTCGCCCTACCATAGCAGAAACTTGATGCTGCTCAACGCCCACAAGGTTTGACATAGCGATGATAGGAATTCCAACCGCTCCAAAAGCCACAGGTGCGGTATTTGCGATGAGACAAAGCCCCGCTGCATAGAGTGGTTTAAGCCCTAAGCCCATAAGCAAGGCTGCTGTTATCGCCACAGGTCCGCCAAAGCCAATCGCCCCTTCTAAAAACGAGCCAAAGCAAAAGCCGATTAAAATGACTTGAATTCTATGGTCTGGCGTGATACTCATAACGCTTTCTTTGATAACCTCAAAACTGCCTGATTTCACAGAGAGTTTATACAAGAAAATCGCCGCGATGATAATCCACGCGATAGGCCACATACCTTGCGCGAAGCCGTGGATAAAGCTCGCTCCTATAAGTGAAAAGGGCATATCGTAGGCAAAAAGTGCCACAAGTGTCGCCACAATCACGGTGATAAAGCCCGCCACATAGCCTCTCATCTTAAAGACAAGCAAGCAAAGTAAAAAGCACGCAATGGGCAAAAAAGCCACAAGCGCACTTACAAAAATATTACCCAATGGATCAAAATTTTGCGTCCATACCATTCAAAGCTCCTAGTAGAAATTTATGTCAAAAAAGACAAAGCATTTTATAAAAAAATACTTTTAAAAAGCCTTTTAATGCAAAAAATCCAAATATGCAAATGTGTAGAATGGTAAAAATTTAAGCCTTTGTTTTGCGTATAAAAATGTAATTTTATGTTTTAATTCTACGAATCTAAACTTTAAAAATGCTAGAATCGCACCTTTAAAATTTCGCTTTATTATAAGGAAATCGCAATGAAAAAAGTCTTTTTATGCTCTATTAGCAATGTCTTAAGTGGCGCGTGTGCGGAAGATTGCGCATATTGCAATCAAAGCGTAAAGTATGGCAAAAATGCACAGATTTACAAATACAAGCCCAAAGAGCAGGTGATTAGCGAAGCTGTGAATCTTGCTAAATTTGGCGCAAGTGGCTTTTGTTTGGTAACTTCAGGGCGAGATTTGGATAGCAAAAAGTGCGAGTATGTCGCGGATTTGGCGCATACAATAAAGGCAAAGCTACCAAAAATGCTACTAATTGCGTGTTGCGGGATTGCCGATAAGGATTCGCTTACGCATTTAAAGCAAAACGGCATAGATAGCTACAATCACAATCTAGAAACCGCACAAAGTAATTTTTCGCATATTTGCACCACGCATAGCTTTGAATCGCGCTTTGAAACTTGCCAAAACGCGCTTAGCGCGGGGCTAAAACTTTGCAGTGGCGGGATTTATGGTTTGGGCGAGAGTGTGGCGCAACGAATCGAGTTATTATCCGCTCTAAAAAGTCTAAATCCACATTCAAGCCCGATAAATTTTTATATTCCAAACCCCGCTTTGCCTTTGGCAAACGCCGTAATGACACGCGATGAAGCACTAGAAACGATTATAATGGCGCGGGAAATGCTACGCGATTCGATTCTTATGCTTGCAGGTGGGAGAGAAGTGGTATTTGGCGATAATCAACGCGAGATTTTCAAATACGGCATTGACGCCATTGTGCTAGGCGATTATCTAACCACAAGTGGCGAAGCCCCACACAAGGACTTATCAATGCTCTCAAACTACAATCTAAAAATAGGCAATCTTATCGCTGATAGAAAATGCGCAAGTTAGGGGCAATTTGTTCTGGGGTATGCAATTTCGCACTTATAAGAATTTTTGGGATTTCGCAGACTCCAAGTCTAGTCTCAATCCCAAAAATTCTTACAAATACAAAACCCACACCGCCGTTACTTCGATTGTTGTGGCTTAGCCACGAATCTAAAAATATCGTCATTGCGAGAAAATCCGTAGTATTTTCGTGGCAATATGATTTTAGATATTAGTGCGGTGGAGTGAGATTTAAAATATCATTTTTTGGCAGATTCGTAACTTTTGGCACTTTAAAAACGCGATTTTGCACCGAAACTTAAATATTTTTTGCTATAAATGCGAATTTATTTTAATTTACAAATTTTAAAAGGGGAAGCAAATGGCTTTAATGATAAATGATGAATGTATCGCTTGTGATGCGTGCAGGGAAGAATGCCCTAATGAAGCGATTGATGATGGAGAGCCAATTTATGTGATTGACCCTGATAAATGCACGGAGTGTATCGGGCATTACGATGAGCCAAACTGCGTTACCGTCTGCCCTGTCGATGCGATAATCCCCGACCCTGATAATGTGGAGAGCATAGATGAACTGAAGTTTAAATTTCAAAAATTAAATGGCGAAAAATGACGATTTTTTTAAGGTTTTTTCACTAGAATTTCACATTTTATTTTAAGGGGAGTTGCGATGAGAAAAATGGCTTTATTTATGATAGGTGCGATACTTGTTGGGGGGGGGTGCAGTAGCACGATAAATATTTTAAACTCTGATGCGCGAATCGTCCGCATTACCACAAACGAGCCACGCCCAGATTGCGAATATTTGGGCGAAGTGTATGGGACACAGACAAATAATGGATTTTTTAGCGAAGCTGAGCTAAATGAGGGCGCAATCAATGATACGAAAAACAAGGCGCATAAAATCGGCGGAGATACCATCTTTTTCCTAACCAATCAAAATAAATTTAGTGTGCGCTCTTCAGGCAATAGCATTATTTTAGACGATAGCTTAAAAACAAGTAATGAAGTGAATATTACGGCATTAGTTTATCGGTGCAGGGGGATTTAAACGCGATTTATATCTTTATATGATTTTATTTAAGAAACTTTTGCGCTAGTAAAAGCAAAAATCTCTTAAAAGAATCTAAAAATAAATCATAAATCTTTTTATCTCTACAAATTTTACTTCAAAAAGCCCATTGATTTGTCGTTTTCAAAGCTAGATTCCATCTCTTTTTTGATTTCGGCGACAAAGTCCGCTTCGCTAAAAATGGGCTTTTGTTTCGTGGCGACTTTGTAAGCGGTATTTTTAATCACAATCTTAATCTGTCCGCCTGTAAGCGCGTATTTTGCCAAATTTTTCACATCAAATCCGCGCTCATAAATAGCACTTAAATTTCCCTTGCCTTGCGGTTTTTTAGGCAAAAGTTTATTCCAAATCCTAACGCGCTCCATAAAATCTGGCTTTAAAAACTCAATTTTATAGTTAAATCGCCTTGAAAACGCCGCGTCAATGTTATCGATGAGATTTGTCGTGGCAATCAAAATCCCATCAAATTTCTCAATCTGCTCCAAAAAAATATTTTGCATTTGATTATACATTTTATCCACGCTACTGCCACTTGTGCTTCGCTGCCCTAAAAATTGGTCAGCTTCATCAAGTAGCAAAATCGCATCTTTTTTCAAATCACGCGTGATATTATTAAAACTATCAAAAATTTTCCGCACATTTTTTTCGCTCTCACCCACATACATTGAGAGAATTTTAGAGCAATCTAGGCTTAAAATAGGCTTTTTTAGCGCGTTGCCAAGCGCGTAAGCCGTAATCGTCTTGCCCGTGCCAGAGTGCCCATAAAAGATAATCTTTGCGTCAATCCCGCGATTATTGTCCTTTATGCCCCATTGTTTTAATAGATTTATAACACGCAAATCAAGCTGTTGAATAAGTAAATTTAACCGCTCTTGCGTTTGGTTTGGCAAAATGATATTTTTTAAATCCATCTTTTTATCCACTAGCTCAAAAATATCTTGATTTTTTAGCACCGAATCTATGGGCAATTTCGCACTTTTTTTAGAGTGAATAATCTTTGAAAGCACAGGAGAAGGGATAAAAAAGCTCTTTGCCACACCACCAAATGCGTTCAAAAAATCCTCATCATAGTCAATTAGCCCATTTTGAAGTAGTGTGCTTTTGTCATCAAATATATATTTATTGCTGATTTTGCTAAACTCATCTTCGCTTATTAGCTCCAAAAGTGCGCCCATCTCGTGCATTCGCTCATTTTCGGCATAATATTCTTCTTTCAAAAGTGCCAAAAATACCACTTTTTCATCATCATTTAGCGCGTTTGTTTTGATAAAATTTATCACATTTAGTTTTTTATCCGTCATATTTAGGCGCGTTTTTATGCAGTCATTTATTAAATCTAGCTGTTTTTTTGTCTCGCTATAAACGCTAGAATTTTCCTTTTTTACTCGGCGCAAAAATGCAAGTTTTTTTAGGATTTCGATTCGTGCAAACTCATCTTTAAGATAGCTTAAATCATCGCTATACGCGCTAATTTGTGGCATTTCAAAATCGCTTTTGCCATTTTCTAAAATCTTTAAAAAGCTAGGCGTCAAAGCCACATAACTATTTAGCAATTCAAGTAGCATAATCTCGCTATTTAGCGCGTCATTTGTGAGATAAATAAACTCCAAATTTAGCAAAGATTTTATATGATGAATATAGCTTGTCGCCTCCACGCCCTTCTTGCCAAAGACACTCTCAATCACACTTGCCACTAAAAAATTATTTTGATTTTCAAGTAGCATTTTTGACATATATTGTAAGATTTTGCCCTCATTTAAAGAGCAATTTAGGCTCTGCATTAGCCCATTTCGTGCCAAATTTTTGGATTTGATAAAGCTTATGTAATGTTTCATTATTTGCGCCTTAAAATTTTTGCTACAATATTAACTAATTTTGTGTTGATTCGCACTTAAACATTTTGCATAATTTTGCTTTTTTAAGGATTACAAATGGATTTTTTTGCCCCGCTTGTGCAAAGCGATGAGTTAAAATGGATTCGCAATGATATTATTTTGGAGCGCGATAGCATTTATTTTGATTTTAGTGCAAGTGGTTTAGAATCTCGCACTGTGGCAAATCGAATGCAAAGCATTTTGGGGCGATATGCAAACACACATTCGGCAAATTCGCGCAATGCAAATTTTATAGATGAACTTTATAAAAGCGCGAAGATTCGACTAAAAGAGCTTTTGGGTTTAAGCGAAGATTTTTTTGTGATTCCTAGCGGATATGGCGCAAGTGGCGCAATGAAAAAATATCAAGAGATAAAGGGGCTTTATTTGCCACCAAAATTACGCGCAATTTTGGGCGATTCGATTCGCAATGTGCAAAAAAAGTGCGTGTTAGTGGGCGGATATGAGCATCATTCAAATGATATTTCCTTGCGTGAGGCATTTTGTGATTTGGTGCGAATCCCGCTAAAAAATGGCTTAATGTCGTTAGATTCGATTGAATCGCTACTAGATTCGCAAAAAATTGATTTTTCATCTATCAATATCGCTTCAAATGTCAGCGGAATCATCGCACCTTACGCGCAAATCTCTAATATTTTACGCCAAAAAAATATCGACATTGCCTTTGATTTGGCAGCTCTTTCCCCGCATAGCAATCTAGATTGCGCTCTTTTTGATAGCGCGTTTTTATCCCCGCACAAGCTAGTAGGTGGAATCGGCAGTTGTGGAATCCTTTGCATTCGCAAAAATAGCTTTGAATCATCGCTCCCACCGACATTTAGCGGTGGTGGGAGCGTGAAATATGTAAGCCAAAATTCGCATTATTACATCGATGATATTGAAAGTCGCGAAGATTCAGGCACACCGCCGATTTTGCCACTATTAAAAGCGACTTTGGCATATCAATATCGCAATGAAATCGGGCTAGATTTTATCAAAAAGCGCGAAAATGTGCTTTATAATTTACTTTTAAGTGAGCTAAAAAAAATAGACGGAATCACGCTCTATGGCGCAGATTTGGAGGCTAACTATATCCCCATAATTAGCTTTAATGTAAGCGGTGTGTCGCCTTATGATTTATCGTGGGAACTATCGCATAATTATGGCATAGAAACGCGCTCTGGGTGCAGTTGCGCTGGGGTTTATGGGCATTATTTGATGGGCGCAGAGGAAATCAAAAATATCGCGCATTTAGATTCAGGAGATGCGATGAAACCCGCTTGGTTGCGCGTAAGTTTGCATTATAGCCACAATATGAATGATATTGAGATTTTTCTAAACGCGCTAAAACGAACGATAAGGCGACTAAAAAGGTAGGACGATGATTATATTTATAAGCGGGACAGGGACAGATGTCGGCAAAACTTATGTGAATATGGAGCTAAACACGCTTTTAATGTCGCGCAAATATAATATCATCTCAATAAAGCCCATAGAGACGGGAATTAGTAATGATTTGTGTGATTTGGATTGCCACGACTTAACTGCGTCAAGTCTTGCAATGATAGAAAATTGTGCTAAAAATCGTCATTGCGATGCGACAAAATCGCACAAACAATCCATAACCGATGCCCATCTCCACGCACAAAATCAAAGTGTGCCAAAAAATATTAATGAAATTTGCTTTTATAGATTCGCGCTTCCTGCTGCGCCGTTTGTGGCAGATTCGCAAAATATAATTGACATAGATTTTTTAAAAAATAAAATCAAAGCATTAGAAAAAAAATGCGATATTTTGCTAGTTGAGGGTGCAGGTGGGCTTTTTGTGCCAATAAAGCACAATTATTTTTTTATTGATTTAATAAACGATTTGGGGAGCAAATCGCGTGAATCTAAACTTTTATGCCTACTAATTTCGCACGACAAATTAGGCTGCATTGATATGATTTTATCGCATAGAGAGGCACTAGCGCGTAGAAATATCGACTTTATTAGCATTGTGAATCTCTTTAATGAATCGCAATTTATGCAAGTTAGCTATCCATTTTTGCGCAATTTGGAGCGCAATTTCGTCTTTCAATGCCAAAAGCGTGATATATTAGAATTTATTGTGCGATTTATAAAATCTTAAAGTTATTTATGTGAAAATCGCATTTAAATTTTTAAAAGTTTGAGGTAAGAAATGGGATATTATAAAAAGAAAAGATACATATTGTATTTTATCACTACTATTATCATAATGACATTGCCATTTATCAAAATTAACGGCAATCAAATCTTTTTGCTCTCTTTTGATAAATTGCAGCTTCATTTGCTAGGCGTTTCTTTTGATATGCAGGAACTTTATATTATGCCATTTTTGCTAATTACGCTTTTTGTGAGTATATTTTTTCTTACAACGCTTTCAGGGCGCGTGTGGTGTGGCTGGGCGTGTCCGCATACGATTTTTCGCGGGATTTATAGGGATTTTATCGAGACAAAATTGCTAAAACTTCGCCGTAGCACGGACAACAAACAGCAAGTTATTGATTTATCAAGTCCTAGTGCAAAAATCAAAAAGGTTTTAGCACTTCTTATTTGGGCTTGTATCTCTTTTGTGGCTGCGTCAAACTTCCTTTGGTATTTTGTGCCACCTAGCGATTTTTTTGCATATATGGGCGATATTGGCAATCATTTGGTGTTTCTTGGCTTTCTTGTGGCAATAACTGCATTTTTAACTTTTGAAATCGCGCTTGTTGGGGAAAATTTCTGCATTTATATGTGTCCATATTGCCGTGTTCAATCCGTGCTTTATGACAATGACACAAAGACCGTGATTTACAATACAGCGCGTGGCTCAGCGGTGTATGATGAGAGCGGACATTTGCTTCCAAAAGAGCAGATTACAGGCGAGTGCGTGGCGTGTGATAAATGTGTGCGCGTTTGCCCTACGCACATTGACATTCGCAAAGGGCTTCAATTAGAGTGCATAAACTGCCTTGAATGCGCCGATGCGTGTGAAAGCATAATGCAAAAGTTAAAGAAAAAATCGCTAGTTTATTGGAGTAGCACAAATGCTTTGGCGCAAAATGCAAAGGTGCGATATTTTCGCGGGAAAACCATTGGCTATATTTGCGTGATTGCTATTGCGCTAACCATTGCTTTTACTCTCTCACAAGGCAAATCTACTATGCTTTTAAATATCAATCGTGTAGCTGAATCTTACAAGATTTTAGAAGATGGTGCGGTGGAAAATCACTATACAATGCTTTTTCAAAATACTTCAAATGTCGCACACACCTATTATTTCAAGGTGCTTGACAATCCAAACATTACCATTAAAAAGCCAACAGAACCATTTAAAATAAACCCACATCAAGTGGCAAAAAAGCGCGTTTTCCTTATCACAAATAGCAATTTAGCGCAAAGTAGCACAAAAGATACGATAATCCCCATAAAAATTATGGCATATAGCGTAGATGATTCAAATATTAGCATTATAAAAGAGAGCATTTTTGTTTATCCAAAACAATAAGGATTCCATTAGACAACGGCTCACGGCGCGAAATATCGCGCCTTTGATGGAGCGAATCTATGAAATGCGCAAATCGTTAAAAGCGTGTGAATTTTGTGTAAGATTTGATGATATTGTGAGCGTGGATTTTGCAAAAGATTCTTTAAAAATACCCCATCCTAAATCCCTCCCGCAAGTGGAAGGACTTGCCATAGATTCCCCATCCCTTGCGGAGAGTTTCGCATTTGATTCTCCATCCCTTGCGCGTGGAGGTTCTGCCATAGATTCCCCCTCCCTTGCGGAGGGGGATAAAGGGGGTGGGTATGAATCTAACAAAAATTCATACAAATCGCCCATAGATTCGCAAATCTCACAAAATCTCTACGACTTACTTTTATCACTAAAACCTTGGCGCAAGGGATATTTTCGCTTTTTTAGCACAACGATTGAGAGCGAGTGGAATAGTGCGATAAAGTTTAATCTAATCGCCCCACACTTAAATATCACTGATAAAATTATCGCTGACATAGGCTGCAATAACGGCTATTATGCGTTTCGTATGCTACCTTTAAAGCCACGCAAAATCGTAGGGTTTGAGCCGAGTGCCTTTTGCAAAGCACAATTTGAGCTAATAAATAGCTTTGTGCGAAGCGACAAAATCGCCTTTGAGTTGCTAGGAATCGAAGATTTGGCGCATTATGACACAAAATTTGATTGCATTATTTGTCTTGGTGTGATTTATCATCGCACAAATCCCATAGATTGCTTAAATATTCTTAAAAACGCGCTAAATGCGGGTGGGAGCGTGATTTTGGATACGCTCATAATCGAATCGCCTTGCGATTTAAAAGGCGAATCTATGCGCGATTTCGTGCTATCTCCGCTAATTTATGCTAAAATGAAAAATGTCTATTTTATCCCAACCATTAGCGCGTTTGAAAATTGGCTAAAACGCGCGGGATTTAGGGACATAGAGCTAATTGCAGTAAAAAAAACCACAGCCGATGAGCAAAGAAAAACAGCGTGGATTGATGGCGAATCGTTGAGCGATTTTTTAGACAAAGATGATGAAAGCAAAACCATTGAGGGCTATCCTGCGCCCACTCGCGCGTATTTTAAGGCAAAAATTTAAGGGAGGATTTTATGGCAGAAGAGCAAATAGAGCAAGAGCAGTATTTTGAGGAAATAAATGAGTTACGAATCTACAAAAAAATCAATCGCGAGTTTTGCGGGGAGCTTGTCCTGCCACTAGAAAAAAGCCGTGCAGTAGTGAAATTTACACCAAATGAAAAAATGGTGGCAGATGATAAAATGCTAATCCATTATGGATTCATCTTTAATTCGGCGTCATTTTGTGCGATGGCTGCGGTAAATGAGCCAAATAGCATTATCATTTACTCGGAGGTGAAATTTCTCTCGCCACTAGAGCTAGGCAATGAAGTGATTTTCAAGGCAAACTCCTCACACAGCGACTTAAAAAAGCGCGAAATTAGCGTGGAGGGCTTTTTGTATAATATCAAAATTTTTGATGCGATTTTCCATATCATAGTCTTTGATAAACCGCTCTTTGAGATAGATTTTAGTAAGATAAAGTGAAATTTCTATTATTGCAAGACAATTTTACAAATCGCCAAAGCAATCTAACCTTTATTGTTCCCCCTCCCTTGTGGAGCTGTAATTATCTTGTCCTCCCTTGCGCGTGGTAACACCACACTTTCCCCCTCCCTTGCGGTAAGTTTTGCTTTTGATTCCCCCTCCCTTGCGGAGGGGGATTAAGGGGGTGGGTAAAAATTTAGATTGCTTTGTTCGCATTCGCAATGACAAATCTAATTAGATTGCCACGACTTGCTTTCGCAAGTCTCGCAATGACGATAAAAGTCCCCCTCCCTTGCGGAGCTGTAATTATCTTGTCCTCCCTTGCGCGTGGTAACACCACACTTTCCCCCTCCCTTGCGGAGGGGGATTAAGGGGGTGGGTAAAAATTTAGATTGCTTTGTTTGCGTTTGCAATGACGCTACATTCCACTTTTTCAAAGCATCCAAAAGGTGCGAATCTAAAAAAATATTTACGATTTGACAATTTATATACAAAGCCTAATTTTTGTGATACAATTAGCACCCGTTTTTTAATTTTTATCACAAAACAGGAGGTTTATGATGAGATTTTTTGCCACTTTACCCAAAGCATTGCTGATTATGCTCTTGGGGGGGGGCTTTTTAGGCACAGAACTCTCCGCAAAAGAGCCTACAAATTGGCTTTTTGGCTTTGGAATCGGTGCTGGATTAAGTCAATTTGATTTGAAATTTAGCGATTCAGTTAGGACGGGAGCTGGGACAGGAGTGCCAGGCTTTCAACAACTACCAGATTTAAGCACAAAGCATTGGGGCGTAGCGTGGGAATTTTTAGTCGGGTATAAGCATTTTTTAAACGATTATGTAGGCTTTCGCTACTATGCAAATGTCGGGGCGCAACACTACAAAGGTGAGATGTTCAAAGATGATTATATTGTTACCGCTAACAAAGTCAAAGCCGATATTATCGAATACACCGCAAACGCAGATATTTTACTAAACTTCTATAATAGCGAACTTTTTACATTTGGGATTTTGGGTGGATTTGGCATAGGTGGGGCTTACTTTGATAGTCCTGCGCTTAAAGCATTTAGAAATAGATTTGGACCCACCGCAAACAATCCAAACAACTTTGCAGAGCATTGGTTTGGCAAAGATTTATATACAATCAAAAAGCATCATTTAAGCGCGTCCTTATCTGTGGGCATTAGAGCAAATATCTTTCAAAAGATTCGTAATGTAGAGCAAAGAGTGTGTAATAATGGCGCGGATGGTAGGCGCACTTGTAGAGTGCCTATAAGCTATTTTGAGCATAGCTTAGAATTTAACGCAAAATTTAATATGCTTACTTATTATCCTACGAAATATGGGCAATTATTAGGTGTAAATGCAGCTAACGGAGGAGCATATAATGCCGTTACTCCGCGTCCGGGCTATGAAGTGAAAAATCCATATAAATTTACTTTGCGATATATATTTGCATTTTAAGAAAGGGGGCGAAAAATGAAAAAAATTTTAACATTATTTGCAATAGCATTCTTAATAACGACATTTACGAATCTGCCCCTTTTTGCAAAAGAGCCTACAAATATTTTGATAGGCTTTGGCATAGGCGGTGGGCAAAGCAAACTAAGCATTGAACATCCACAAATCATAAAATACCCCATAAACGGTAATCAACAAACACCTACCGCAAGTGGTATCACAGATAGCTCTCTATCCTCGTGGGCTTTGTCTTGGGAATTTATGGTAGGATATAAGCACTTTATAAATGACTATGTAGGATTTCGCTACTATGCAAATGTCGGCATTCAGCATTATAAACCTATATCCTTTAAATCCAAAGAGCAAAAGATAGGATTTGTAGATTATACGCTAAATGCGGATTTGCTAATCGACTTTTATGAGACTACTGCGTGGGCTATCGGTATGGTAGGCGGAATGGGCTTTGGCGGGACTAGCTTTGATAAAGATGCCATTAGTAAATATTTGGCATTGTATGACTCAAGGACAGGCAGGAATTTGGGCTTGGCAAATGTGCAAAAGCATTTCTTTAATGTCAATGCTTCTCTTGGGCTTCGTGTCGCGATTTTTCAAAAAGTTCGGCGCACGGGAGCTAGAATCTGTGATGATTTCGTAAATGGTAAACGCGTGTGCCGTGTGCCTATCTTTTACATAGGGCATAATATCGAGCTTAATGTGAAATTCCCATTGCTTGACTACAAAGCTACGCCAAATCCTGATGTAATTAGAGCTAATGGTGGCGGCAATACTTTTGCCAACCGCCCGGGATATAAGATAAATAATCCGTATAGGATAACTTTGCGCTATATCATAGATTTTTAAAAAATTTAAAAAGCAAAAATTCTAATCATTGCGAGATTTGGCGTTCGCCAAATCAAAGCAATCCAAAAAAGTGCAAATCTCACGCCGTCATTGCGAGGGTTTTAGCCCGAAGCAATCCAAGAATTTTCGTCATTGTGAGAATCGCAAAGCGATTCGTGGCAATCCAAAGTATTATCATTGAGAGGATTTACCCACCCCCTTAATCCCCCTCCGCAAGGGAGGGGGAATCAAATGCGAAACTCACCACACTTTCCCCCTCCCTTGCGGAGCTGTAATTATCTTGTCCTCCCTTGCGCGTGGTAACACCGCACTTTCCCCCTCCCTTGCGGAGGGGGATTAAGGGGGGTGGGTAAAAATTTATATTACTTTGTTCGCATTCGCAATGACAATTCAGCCCCACAAATGCCACAAATCTAAATTCCGCAAATCACGCGGAATGCCATTTGCTTAAAAGATTCACATAAAATCACTTTCAAAAGGACTAAATCTTGCGAATCTTATTAGGCTTATTTCTACTGCTAGATTTCGCGCTATGTGCGAAAATAAAGGACATTAGTAGCATTTTGGGTGTGAGAGAAAATGAGCTTACAGGCTATGGGCTTATCATCGGGCTAAATGGCACAGGCGATAAAAGTGGCTCAAAATTCACAGCACAAGCAGTCGCAAATATGCTAGAGACGATGAATATCAAGGTTTCGCCAAATGATATAAAATCCAAAAATGTCGCAGCTGTGATTGTGAGCGCAAAGCTCCCACCTTTTGCGCGTTCTGGCGACAAAATCGATGTTTTTGTATCATCTATCGGAGATGCGAAATCACTAGCAGGTGGGACGCTCGTGCTTACGCCACTAACTGCCATCGATGGCAATGTCTATGCCATAGCGCAGGGCAATATCTCACTAAACGCAAACGCACCTACGGCTACGATTGCTAATGCTGGGATTATCGAGCGGGAGCTAGTCTATGATATTTACCATAAGCAAAATGCGACTTTGAGCCTAAAAGACGCGGATTTTAAAAATGCCTTTGGGATTGAAAAAAGCATAAATGCGCATTTCAAAGAGCAAGTCGCCCTTGCCAAAGACCCGCGCACCATCGCACTAACCAAACCGCAGGGAATGGGAATGGTTGAGTTTCTCTCGCTGCTTGGCGACATCGAAGTTAGCTACAATAAGGGCGATAAGATTATCATTGATGAGACAAACGGCACGATTATCACGGGCAAAGATATAACAATCGAGCCTATTACCATAAGCTACGGCGATATAACGATTCATATCGAAAATTCTGCCGTAAGCGTGGGAGATAGCGCAAATCCTGCGCCTAATGTCAGCGAGAAAACGCCCACTATTGCTTCGCTAGTAAGCGCATTGCAACGCATCGGCACGACTTCACAAAATATCATTGCAATTCTAAATGCAATGAAAAAGAGTGGCGCGATAAATGTGAGCATTGAATCAATTTAGATTCCGCTAAAATCTCCACACATATTGCAACGCCAAAATATGCGAGACATTATCTGGTTCATAGAGCCTTATAGAATTGCCTTTATAATCCGTCATAAGCTCACTACTAGGCGAACCGCCAACACTCCAAAACTCATATTTTAGCCCAAATGCGTTAATATTCCCACTTGCCGTGCGATAAGTCGCACCGATATAGGCACTAGCTCCCGCACCCTCCCACTGAATCACACGCAAATCCTTGCTAAACTGCGACTTTGTAGATTTAGAATGATGATGCCCAAAAATAAAGAAATTATATCCGCCCATTAGATTTAACGCCCAATTTTGGCTTAAAATCACTTCGCCCTCCACCTGCACTGGGATATAAAGATAGCCTTGCAATCGCTCTATCGCACTAAAATCATTGCGATTAAAATAATATCCAATGCCACTTTGCAAATACAAAGCCGAATCAAACCCACTTTGCGCAAGCAAATCATATCCACCCTTTAATTCCAAATGATAAAAGCTATTTAAATCAAACGCCACAAGCCTTTTGCCATTCTTTGTCTCATTGCTTGTATCTAGCACACTGCCCGTATATGCGCCCATTGCGACATTTGCATCTGCATAAAAGTCGATTTTCCCACCACCTTTGGCATATCCCAAATTTAGCGCGATATTTAGTGCTACCATATCCATTCGCATTACAAATTTTCCGCGCATATCTACTTCGCCGTAGTGATAATATCCTGCGCCCAAAGCGATTGATTTATAAAATCCGCTTTTTAATAAATCGCTAGATTTGCGATTTAGGCGCGAATATGGATTTATATCTAAACTAGATTTTCTTTGTTTAATAGGCTCAATGATGACTTCATAGTTTTCAGTAGATTTGGCTATCGACAAAGACAAGAGCAAAATAAGCAAGATTCTAAAATATTTCATCGCTAGATTCCTATGCCAAACTGCACTCCGCCATAAATGGAGTGGCTTTTTGGATATTTGAAAATCGCCTCCGCGCCTTTATTTAGTCCATTTAATGTGGCGTTTTGATTTACGCTTATGCGTTTATCTTGTCCTGCGCCCGAGTTGTAGTATGCAGTGATAAGGCGGACAAAAACAAATGCCTTATCGCCAATTTTATACCTTGTGCCGATGCCTAGTTTAACGCCCCAAAGGCTTGTTTGCGAGAAAATTTCACTCTCACTTGTCTGTAACTCTCCGCTGATTCCTATCAAGCTAGTCCCGCCAAATCCACGCACAAAATAATCAATCGCCCATTTTTGCGTGAGCGCACTTCTACCCTCTAACTCGACAAAGAGATTCAAAAACGATAATTGCGTGGAGTAAGGCACATAAGTCGCCCAGTGCGCCAAAATAGCCACTTCAGCCCCTGCGTTTATAAAAAGCGCGTTATCCCACGCTTTAAACGCAGAGCTGATATTGTATCCGCCCTTTGCCTCAAAGCCAAAGTTTAAAAATATTCCGCCTTTGAAATTAAAATTGCTTAAAGGCTGATTACCGATTTGTATCGCACCTATGGGATATGCGCCCTTTATGTCATTAGGTGCTGCGCCTATGAATCCTGCGACTTCCATTTTGGCATAGTCGCGCCAATTCCAACCAAGTGCGCCATTTGCAGACATTACCACGCCACTTACGCTGCTTGAATCCGCCTTGTGATAGAGATAATCTGCACCGATTCCAATTCGTCCTACAAAGCCATTTTGACGATTAGATTCAAGGCTAGATTCGCGTGAATCTTGCGCATATAGCGCATAGATTCCAAGTGCAAAGACGATGATGATTTTATTATAAAATTTGCTCATAATGCAAATCTTATCATTTTGCGCTTAAAGATAGACATATTTTTACCTGCAAGAGACAATCGAGCATTCTACAATCCACGCAAATTCTCATTCACGCTTTTTCTTGTCATCATAAAGCTTTGCTCATAGAAAATCACTAGGCTTATGGAGATTCCCACTGCGATGGCAAGAGCTACGGATAATGTGGTAATTAGATTGTTTGTGATTTGGACTAATAGCCGTCCTTGTGCCTCCAAATCGCCCTCACTTGAAAAGCTAACTATTGATAATATCGTGCGGTAGGCATACATTCCGGGTATCATAGGCAAAATAGCAGGAAATGTGATGATTTCTGTGGGCGTTTTAAGCTTTTTAGCACACATAAAGCCCAAGATTCCTACAATTAGCGCGGCAAAAAATGTCGCACTTGTAATGCCAAACCCACTTTTTTGCAAGTAGAATCTAACGCCGTGCGCGATTGCTGCCAAAAGCGCAGTAGCAATAATGGTGCGCTTTGGTGGAGAGCAACCATAGGCGAATCCTAGCCCAGCCACCGCGGCAAATCCCGCGTCAATTAGCGCAGATATAATTAAACTCATCGCTTAATATTCCATTCGTATATCTGAGAAACTTAGCGTGATATATAGCCCGATTGCAATGCAAGAGATTAGGATTATTACGCGGATTATGCGAGACATTCCATTTAGCGAGTGTCCATCTAGAATGTCAATTACGCCGTTGATTAGGTAAATGCCCGGGATTAGAAATAGCACACTTGTCCCTATGGCAACATCAGGCGTATTTGTTAGCTTTAAGATTCCCCCGCCAATGTAGGCAATCATTGATGAGATAAAGGCGCAAAGCACGACAATTATGCGAAAATCCATTTTGATTTTATTTAAAAAGTGCTTTGCAAAAACGCCAATAAATGTGGATACAAAAAGGATTCCCATCGCACCAAAATCCCCGCCAAATAGCCTACAAAACGCCGCAAATGCGAAGCTAGATAAAAATAGCGTGGATATGAAGCTATATTTGCTTTTTTGCATAATTTTGTCATAGTTTTCTTTTAGCTTTTTAAAGGTGATTTTATCATCATAGGCGTGCCACGAGAGCGCAGAGAGAAGTGCGATTTTGTTAAAATCAATGGTGTTATCGCTATATCCGCGCACAAAAGTTTTGCTTTTGGTGTAATCGTCGTGTGCTAGGACGCTGATATTTATAGAGCGCGACAAAATAGTGATATACACTTCATAGCCAAATGCCTCTCCTATGCGTTTAGCGCACTTTTCCACGCGCGAAGTATAAGAGCCAATAGATAGCATTGTAAGAGTATAATCCATAATAAACTCCGCTAACTCTTGAATATTAGCCTTTTTTGAGTGAATATTTTTTATCATAATTTTACTTGCTTTTGTGATAAATCTATTTTTTTGAATCCACTATCAATTTTAGCGATTCAAGCACTTTTTGCGCGTGATTCGCCGCTTTTACATTATAAAATGCTTTTAAAACAATGCCGTTTTTGATAATAAAAGTCGAGCGGATAATGCCAAAATATTCTTTGCCGTAATTCTTTTTTAGTCCCCACGCGCCGTAAGATTCGGCGATTGCGTGATTTTCATCGCAAAGCAAATTGATTGTTAGATTTTCTTTGGCGATGAATTTTTGATGTGATTCCGCGCTATCTGGGCTAACGCCTAAAATCTCTGCTCCAAATTTGCCAAACTCCGTGCGTAATGCACTAAAATCATTTGCTTCAATACTGCAACCCTTTGTCATATCCTTTGGATAAAAATAAAGCACGACAAATTTATCTTTGAAGTCTTTGAGCTCGACTTTTTGTCCGCTTTGATTTATAGCACAAAAATTAGGGGCTTTTTCTTGGGCTTCTAATCTCATAAAAATCCTTTATCAATGCGAATCTTAACGAATCCTAACGCGAATCGCACCTAAATTTTAAAAGTGAAATTCTAGCCTAAAAATTTAGTGATTTTGCATAAATTTTTAGTGAGAATCAAAAAAGATTTATTATTACAATATTTGCGATGCGATTCTGCGATGCGATTCAAAGTAGCCCAAATTTCACAAATATTTCACAATTTTTTGACTACAATATTCGATTTATTTTTAAAAAATGGGAGTATTGATGATGAAAAAATTAGTTGCAGTGGCACTGCTATGTGCGATTTTTAGCGTAGATTTGCTTGTGGCAGCTAACTACACGCGCCCTAGTGAAAAGATGAAATTCCTTTATGGCAGTATTTTGCAGATGGCGAGTTTTCATATCGGTGGCAATTTCCTTGTAAGTCGCCTAAATAGCGGTGCGTTTGGGGCAGATAGCAAAAAATTTGCGATGGATTTGGGCGGAAGTTTTGGGTGGAATTATTTTGAGATAGATGACGATGAAATAGACTTTGGTTTGCGCCTAAAATATATCTACACTAAAAGCGACTATAAGACGCACGGCGTGGGATTTATCACATATATCCACCCGCATACTTATCCTATCTTGCGAAATTCTCGTGTGATTCAACCGCTATCTTTCCTAGTGGGTGCTGGTTATACAAATACCAAAACGCCACAAGGGATTAGCTTTAATGGTGGCTATGTGGAGGCTGGAATCGCGTTATTTAAGTATTTTCCGCTAAATATTGACATAATTTATCGTGCAAGTTTGTATGGCAAAAATGGTGGATTAGGCAATCAAATAATCCATAGCGTGAGTTTAATGCTAAATGTGCTGTAAACAAAGATTGTGGCAAATTTTAATGGAATCGTGTTTGTTTTTTTAGCTTTACAAGAAAAACAAAGCTGATTTGTTAAGGCATTTTTTTATACAATCGCAAAATTTTTATTTTTTAAGGTTTTTGATGACGAATTTAGCGTTAAAGGACAATTTTGGCAATTTTGTCAATGGATTTTTTGCACAAAATTTGCAAATCTATCACCAAGATTGTCGCATAGGTTTGCAGAATTTAGATTCACAATCGATTGATTTTATCGTTACAGACCCGCCATATTTTATTGACGGAATGGGGTGTGAATGGAATGACGCAAATTTAAGCAAGAAAGCTAGTAAATCAGGCATAGTAGGTGGTTTGCCTATCGGTATGAAATTTGACAGGGCGCAGGGAGAGAGGTTACAAGAATTTATGACTCCTTTGGCAAAAGAGTTTTTTAGGATTCTAAAGCCCGGTGGCTTTTGTGTCGTATTTTCACAAGGCAGACTTTATCATCGAATGGCAATGAGCTTAGATTTAGTAGGCTTTGAAATCCGTGATATGCTTGCGTGGAAATACGAGGGGCAAGCAAAGGCTTTTAGTCAAACGCATTTTATTAAAAAAGATAAAAATCTAACTTGTGCGCAAAAAGAGGCTTTAATAGCTGAAATGCAGGATTTAAAAACCCCGCAATTAAAGCCGCAAATTGAACCTATGGTGCTAGCACAAAAGCCCCGCATTGGCACTTTTGTAGAAAATTATAGAGAATTTAAACTAGGACTTATAAATAGTAAAGAAAGCCTAAATGGCAGATTCCCAAGCAATGTAATGGAAGTTTCAAAGCAAACACGAAAGCAAGAAAGCGAGGAAAAAATCGAGCATTTAACGCGAAAGCCTATTAAGCTCATTTCACATTTAATCCGTCTTTTTACCCAAGAAAATCAAATTGTTTTAGACCCATTTTTAGGCTCTGGTTCGCACGCATTAGCAGCCTTGCAAAATACACGCAAATTTATAGGCTATGAAATTGAAAAAAAATACTTTGAAATCGCCAAAAATCGCATAGAAAAAGAGTTAAAAAAATGAGTGAAAATGAAATCAAAGCAATTTTTGAACTTATACAAAAGCATTATGAAAAGCATCTAAAAAGCTATCAAGTAAAGCCCATAAATTTACAAGATAAAAGTGGAAATTTTACCAAAGACGCGCTTGTGCTGTGCTATCTAGCGCAAAATTATCCAAACACAAAAGCTGTTTCAAAAAATGATTTGACTGCATTTGTGAGAGAGTTTTACCCTGATACTACCGATGTGCAACAAGCAAGGCATTTGGCAAAACAAAAGGGCTATTATATCATCTCAGGCACAAGGGGCGATATAGGACAGAGATTAAAGGCTGGGCATTATCAGCTTATTACATTAGAAAAACCCTATCCGTCCTATAAACCCGATAGACGAATCGGTATAGAATCTGCTAGTTTCGAGGAACTCAAAAAAGAATACGACTATAAATGTGCGACTTGCGGGAGTGTGGAGGGTAAGCCCCACAATCACCGCAAAAATGAAATAACCAAACTTCAAGCAGGACATATAAATCCTGCCTTGCCTCTAGATTCTGGCAATATCATTCCACAATGCCAAGTATGTAACCGCCCTGATAGAGATAGGTGGGTGTATGATAAAACGGGCAGAGTAAGCGCAATCGCTGATAGCGAAGATGGCAAAAGGGTGGTGGAAAAATACCTTAAAAAAGTTAGTCAAAGCACGCGAGAGTATTTTTTGGGGTTTTTGCAAAAACTTTTAGGCAAGAAGTGATTGCAAAAAGGAGGTTATTTTGGATTTAAATTTAGACAAAAAACGCATTTTACTGCTTGTAAGTGGTGGAATCGCGATTTATAAGTCGCTTGATTTAATTAGTGCGCTAAAAAAAGAAGGTGCGGAGATTTTCGTGGTGATGAGCGAAGAAGCCACAAAATTCATCGCTCCACTCACATTTGAAGCGATGAGTGGCAATCCTGTGCTTTGCAAAGATACCGAATCTTTCCCCAAAATCTCGCATATATCTTATGCGAATCTCGCTGACATAGCCATTATCGCCCCTGCTAGTGTAAATACCATCGCCAAACTCGCACACGGAATCGCCGATAGCTTGATAATTGAGACACTTTTGGCGTGTAAATGCGCCGTTTTTATCGCTCCTAGCGCAAATGTCAATATGCTTGAATCTGCGCAAAATAGGGCAAATATGGATTTGTTAACAAAAATGGGCTACTATATAATCCCGCCACGCGTTAGCCTTTTAGCGTGTAATATCATCGCAAATGGCGCGATGGCGGAGGTTTGCGAAATCATATTTCATCTAAAACGCGCTTTTTGCATTGAAACAAATGGCGATTTTTGGTGTGGTAAAAATGTCGTCCTTACGGGTGGCGGGAGCGTAGAGCGAATCGATGCGATTAGGCATATCTCAAATGATTCAAGTGGCAAACAGGCGTCAAACTTGGCTTTGGCATTTTATTTTTTGGGTGCGAATGTGAGTTTAATCGCATCAAAATTTCCGCTAAATCTCCCACTTGGTGTGAAAAAAATCGCTGTGAAAAGTAGCACGGAGTTTAAAGAAGCGATTTGCACCGAGCTAGATTCGTGCGCGAATCACAGCAAAGATTCGCCAAAAGATAATACGATTTTTATTATGACTGCGGCAATTAGCGATTATGTGGTGGCGCAACCCGCGCAAGGCAAACTAAAAAAAGAAAATTTAGGCAAAGAATGGGATTTGCATTTAATTCAAAATACTGATATTTTAGCGCAAATATCTAGCAAATTTAGCGAATCTTGCTATATTGTGGGATTTAAAGCCGAATCGGCGCACGATTTAGCGATTCCAAACGCTCAAAAAATGCTTAACTCAAAGGGTTGTGATATGGTGGTGCTAAATATCATTGATAAGGATAATGAAATCGGCGGGGAGCGCAATGAAGTGCGCATTTTTACGCGCGAATCTAGCATAGAAATTCCGCAAGATTCAAAGCTAAATATCGCCTTTGCAATCGCGCAAAATATCACCAAAAATCTTGTAAAAAGATGATTCAAAAACTTCTAAATATCGCTAAAATCGCACAAAGCACGCAAAATAGTAGCGTAAAAAACTTTAATACCACGCTCCCGCTGCTTCTTACCATTATCCAAAAAAGCAAAATGGGTTATTTGCTAAAGCTTGGAAATACCACCATAGAGGCAAAAAGCAATGCAAATTTGCAAATTGGCGCGCAATATTGGGCGATTGTGAAAGATGTAGGGGGCGAGTTGCTTATCTCAAAGCTAAAAATGCGCCCTAAAATCGCCGAATCCGCCAAAAATAGCCCCATAAAATATGAGCTAGAAAATCTAATGGATTTTTTTAAAAATGCGAAATTTGCCAAAAGCGCGGACTTTGTGAGCGAATTTTACGAAAATATCATTGATAAAATCACAAATGCAAAGTTTAAGGACGACTTTACATTCCTTGCAAACTCACTTTTTGCGCTAAATCAGGGCATTTTAAACCTTGCTATAAAAGATGGGATGCGTGATATTTTGCTTCAAATCAAACGGCAAAAAAATGATAAAATTGATTTTAGCGCGATTTTTAGCAATCTTGGGATTATCAATGGTAGCATTTATAAAAATGAGATTTTGCAGCTAGTCGTGCAGTATGAAAATGTCAAAAAACTGCTAGATTCAAACAAAAATGCGTTAGATTTTAATGAGATTCATATCGCGCTAGATGAAAACTGCGAGATTTTGTTTGATGAGCACGATGAAACTACATTTAGCGCGTAATTGCGTAAATCGTGTTAGATTCGCAAGGATTTAGATTCGCACTCCAAATTTCAAACTTTTAAGCAACCTCACGCTACAATCACAAACTTTTTAGATTCAGGCAAAAGGGCAAAAAATGTTCGATTTAAATATCCCAGAAGAAGAGCTTAAAAACAAAGTGGCGATGGAGTTTTTTAGCGATTTTGATACGACAGCGCGATTTAATAATGTCGATTTTGTGATTGCGCCGTTGATTCAAGCCACACGCGAATCGCAATATTTTCTTTGGGCAGAGGCAAAGCGTGGCAAAAGCGACATTGTCGAATCTTTTATCCAACTGATTTTAACCATCGGCAAGGCAAAATTACAAGATTTGCTTATCCCACCGCACTTTTTGGGCGCATTTGATGCCGAAAAATTCGCATTTGTCGAGTTTAGCGAAATCGCACATATTTTTAGCCAAAATGATTTTAATTGGAATATCACGCCTAGCAATCACGAATCAAAGGAATTTAAGCAACTTTACAAACTCACAAGCAACACGCTAAAAGATAAAAATTTGCTTTTTAGATTCGCCACGCAAAGCGATGAATTAAAAGAGTTTATCAAAAACAATTTTATACTAGATTTGCAAAACACCGAAAAAATCCACATAAATAAAAATAACTTTTTTGGCATTTATCTAAAATGGCTTGATTATGTGAAACCTAGCATTAGCGTAGATTGGGAGGTTGAAAAGCCCGATATTTTGGATAGCGATTTTTATTTGGCTGATTTGCTAAGTCGCAATAATTCCACCAAAGAAATTTATGAAAATTTGCGGATTTTGCTTTATGGTAATTATTACAAAGTCAAGTTGGAGTCGCGTGATATTGCGCGTAAGTCATTTAATTTCACTGAATTTGGTTTTAAAGACAATCAAGTCGCACACAGAGATTTTTGGCGAATTTATGAGCGTCCACCCAAAGAGGAATTTTGGGATTATATTATTAAACGGCGTGATTTGCTTGTCCCACAAGATATTCGTGAGCGCAAAGGGGCATTTTTCACCCCGCAAGTGTGGGTGCAAAAAGCACAAGATTATTTGGCAGATTGCTTGGGCGAATCGTGGCAAGATGAATATGTCATTTGGGATTGCGCCGCTGGGACAGGGAATTTACTAGCGGGATTAACAAATGCACGAAATATTTACGCTTCTACGCTTGATAGTGCAGATGTGGAAGTAATGCAAGAGAGACGACAAAATGGTGCAAATCTTTTAGAATCAAATATTTTTCAGTTTGATTTTTTAAATGATGATTTTTTTGACAAAGTCGATAGCAAGGGCAAAATTGTAGCAAAATCAAAACTCCCACAATCTTTGCAAGAAATCATCAAAAACGAGCCACAAAAGCTAGTGATTTTTATAAATCCACCGTATGCGGAAGTTTCTAGCAAAAAGATACAAGGCAAAAAAGGCGTAAATATCACAAATACACACGCAAAATATACAGATATTTTAGGAACTGCAGGGCGCGAACTTTTTGCGCAATTTTTTATGCGAATCTACAAAGAGATTCCAAATTGCATTTTGGGGAGTTTTGCTACCCCTAAATATGTAAATGGTAGTGCTTTTGCAGATTTTAGAAAAGAATTTAAGGCAAAGTTTTTTCGGGGATTTATTATTCCTGCTTGGACTTTCGATAATGTCAAAGGTAATTTTCCTATCGGCTTTTTAGTGTGGAATTTGGGCGAAAAAGTGGATATTAAGAAAGTTAAAGTTGATATTTTTAACGAAAACAATAAGCGAATCGGCAAAAAGAATTTCTATTTATTTGCAAAAGATGAGGTTATCAATAAATGGATAAATCAATACAAAAATGACAAAAACAACAATATAGGTTGGCTTGATGGAATCAATGGCAATGATTTTCAACATAATAACATTGTATATATTGTAAATCAAAAAGAGCAAGTTATGAATCCGCGCGGTGTATGGATAAATGCGTATAATTTAATTCCAGCTAGTGTTTATTTTGCCGTGCGCCGTGTTATTTCTAATACTTGGATAAATCATAGCGACCAATTTCTTTGCCCAAAACACAAATGGCGACAAGACAGCGAATTTCACAATGATTGTTTGACCTACACGCTATTTCACGGACAAAATCGCATTAGCGCAAATCTACCCCACCCTAAATCCCTCCCGCAAGGGGAGGGACTTTATTCACATTCCCCCTCCCTTGCGGAGGGGGACAAAGGGGGTGGGTTAAAATATATCAATCACTTTATCCCATTTAGCGAAGTGGAAGTGGGTGCAAAAGGGCGATTTAAAAGCGATTTTATGTTTAGATTTATCAATGGCAAAGTGAAAAACGGCGAATTAGATGATTGCTTTATCCCAAGCGCAAAAATTGCATTTTCGCCCGAATCTAGCGCCGTTTTTGACGCAGGGCGTGAGCTTTGGCGATATTATCATAAATGCGCAAAAAATACGGATAAATACCTAAATGACGCTTCACTTTATGACATAAAAGAGTTTTTTCAAGGTAGAAACGAAAAAGGCAAAATGAATAATAAAAGCACCGATTCGCATTACAATGACTTGATTGCGGATTTACGAATCGCCCTAAATGCACTTGCCACCAAAATTGAGCCAAAGATTTATGAATACGAATTTTTACGCGAATAGATTTAGATTTTAAAAAAGGATAAATATGGCAATTACAAATGAAAAAGAGCTAAATGAAGCACTTCAAAACGGCGTAGATAGCATTGAAATCGAGGGCAATTTGCGCGAGTTATGCGAGATTTGCGATATTTTTTAAGATTTGCACAAATCTAAAAAATTACGAATTCCAAAATCTAGCCACTAAATCACACCAAAGATTTATATAAATACTAGTTTTTGCGTGAATAGATTCACATTTTTATGATTTTATGCAATGCTAATTGATGTGATTTTGTATAGCAAATTACCACAGATTCCAAAGAAAATTTGCAAAATTTATAGCTTTTTTTGGCAAAAAAACCTACAATTACACTCGGCTTTTAGCCAAAAATTTTTTAAAGTAAGGGAGATATGATGTCCGTTAAGATTACTGATATTTGCATTTCGTGTGGTTCGTGTATCGATGAATGCCCAGTGAGCGCGATTGTCGATGATGATGATAATCCAACAGGTGAAGGGATTTACTATGTGTATGCCGATAAATGCGTGGAATGCGTGGGGCATAATGACGCTCCAGCGTGTGCTACGGCGTGTCCCACTGATGGCTGTATCGTGTGGAGTGCGCTAGGAAGCATCAATCGCGATGAGATTGGTGCAGATAAGCGCGGTGGCGATGTCGCGTGCGTTTGACGCGCCTTGTATTTGTAGCGATTCGCAGAATTTTTTAAATTCGCGTGAATCGTGCCTATTTTGTCATTGCGATGACTTTGAAAAAGCCAGAAGCAATCCACAAAACCAAAAATTTGATTCGCGCTTTGGATTCGATTGAATCAAGCAGATTTTTTTTGAATCTAGGCGTGAATCGTTACGAATCTAAATAAATTCTACATTCAAAGCAAAACTATATTTTTAAAACTTACTCGCCAAACTCACACCCAAACTAACTAATGACAAAATGATAGCAATCCACGCTAAAATCTTTATGCCTCTAATGTTTTGTTGATTTTGTGAGATGAGTTCATAATTCCTACTAACTAATTTGCCTTGTTTGTGCGCTTGTTGATTTGTCTTTAATCCCTCTTCAATTTGTTTAAGGTATTCTTTTTCGTGCTTATCTTGTATTTGTTTTATATCGCCATACACATCAAGAAAACCTTTATTTGAAATTTTGGCGATTTCATCTAACATTGCTTGGTTTAGTAGCGCACTAGCTGTTGCAAACTGAATACTTGCTTGCACAAGATTTGCAAGTTCTGCAATAGCTTCATTTTGTAAAGTATTTACTCGTGTGTTGAGTTTGCTTCGTTTTTCAGTAGCAGTTTCACCACTGCCAAATGTTCTGCTCAAAAATCCATCATCATCGGCATATTCCGCATCGACACTTAATCGCTCTGCTTCTTTTAATTTTTCTGCTAGACTATGTATTTGCTGACATATAAAATTTGCCTTTTCTTTAGCGATTTGCCTTAATTGTCCCTCATTTGCATTTGCAGGTAAAATATTTACATCAAATGCTTCTGTAATTGTTACTTCTTTGCTCATTTTAATCTCCTTATTGTTTATGTTTATTTATCGTAGCGCGAAGTTGCTCTATGCTACCCATTGTGCGCTCTGCTCCACCTAAAACCGCGTCATATCCGTCCCATAAAGCTAACCAAGTTTGTTGTAATTTATAATTTACCACTTCGCAAGACTTTGTCATTATTTGGATTTGCAAATTTGATTCTTTTTTGCCACTTGCCCACTTATCCATATAATAAATAGCGATTGTGGATAGTAGTCCGCCTATAATCGCCGATAAAGTCGTAGATAAAATCGTGCCGATAGATTCATTTATCACAGGCACGGGAAAAGCCATTATCGGTGCTAGGACAGGGACAGACAGCAAAAGCTTTTCTATCCCCTCTGCTAGTCCTAATGATAATGCCCCGATAAGTCCTGTGGTTAGAATTTTTAGTGCGGCAAATCCCACCTCATCTTTTGGCATATCTTTGGGCGGATTTGCCAAAATCTTTACCGCTTGGACTATGGATACAAATCCCGCACGAATCACAGAAACCACACGCTTCAATGTGGTAAAAAATAGATTTATCACAAATACCACAATATTCGAGCAAAATGCCATTATCCCAGCTTCAATCGAGCCTCCCACAATTTCTTTCCATTTTGCTTTGATATTTGCCAAAATCTTTTGCAATCGCTCTTTGAAACGATTAAAAATCTCTTTCAAACTTTCGCCCTTATTTTTAAAAGTTGCTTTTATTTCATCAAAAAGCCCAGCCACAAGCTCACGCAAAATCACACCGATAGCTGAATACGCCGCCATTTTTGCCGCATCTTTGCCACCTGTGGATAGCAATTCGGTTGAGTATTTTTTAAGCGTAGCGGTATCAATCTCATTATAGACATATTTTCTAGCTTCTTTGTCTTTTTGTAAGGCTTTTTCTTTGTCTATGCCGTATTTTTCGCCTTTGGTTTGCCCCGTCTTTTTATCGTGCTTATCAATCCATTCGCTCATTTTATTGTCGCCTTTGGATTGATTTGCACTTGCTTCGCTCCACGCCAAATTTTTATCATTTGTGGCGATTTTTGCCCTTTCCTCTACACTCAAAGATAAATGCGCTTTAGCATTTGACTCGATTTCTTTTGCTGAGACGATATGGTCTAAATGCGCCCTGCCGTCTTTTGGTAATTCCTTGCCCGAATATGCGTCAATGATTTTATCTTGCGTTTGAAATGCCTTTTTTCGCATTTGCGGAAGTGTATCGTCATATCCTGCATTTTTGCGCACTTCACTCCATTCGCCCTCTTGACTTGCCTTGTATGCTTGATATTTTGCCTCATCTGCTTTTGTAGCTACCACACCTTTTTCAAAATTATATGCCGTAGTTACATTGCCACCATCTTTTGAAGTAATCACAAGACTTGCCAAACCAAACTGCCCCTCAATCGTTTGCAAAACATTGTCTTTACAAAGATTTAGCAAAGTCGCAGTTTGGTTTTTAGGGAGTTTAGATTTTAGCGATTCAAGGTCTTTCATCGCCTCTTCTAGCCCACTATTTATCTCTATGCGCAGTTGCTCTTTTTGAGAAAAAATCTCTAATTCATCTGCCATACACTCATAATCCTCACGCAAAAAGTCTGTGAAATCCGTAGATTCCGCGATTGCGCTTTCATTTTTCTCCGTCATTTTGTGCCTCCATTTAAAAGTGAAATAAAAATAGTATTCTACCCCCCCCCATTAAAGTTTGCTTAAATGCGAATCAAAATGTAAAAAATTTGGCAGGTTTTTTTGAGATTTAAATGATTTTTTGGAGATTTAAAAAAAAGTTTATTTTTGTGTGGATTGCTTTGGCGATTCTAACCAAAGCATAGATTGTAAGCCCTAGCCTTTTAGTGAGATTTGGTTATCTTCTTTGCGACTATCTGCAAAGTTGATATTTTGCAAACGGAGTTTCAAGTCTGAAGGTGAAGTCGCCTTTTCAAGCCCTATTTCCTCATCTACAACGCCATTTACAATTAGCTCAAATAAATGCTGGTCGAATGTCTGCGTTTTATAAATGCCCGTGCCTTCAGCCAACGCCTCCGCAATCTCGCCATCGCGTCCCTCAGCGATGATAAGCTCGATTCGCGGTGTCCTAAAGAGTAGCTCGATTGCCGCCACGCGCCCACCTTGTTTATTTTTAAGTAGCCTTTGAGAGATAATGGCATTTAGTGTGCTAGCAAGCATTGCACGAATCCGCGCTTGGTCAGTAGCTGGAAATACGGAAATCACGCGATTTATCGTCTCTTTGGCGTCCAAAGTATGCAAGGTTGATAGCACCAAATGCCCTGTTTCAGCGGCGTGTAGTGCCATTTCAATCGTCTCAATATCTCTCATCTCGCCCACCAAAATAATATCTGGGTCTTCGCGCAGAGCGGCTTTTAGCGCGTTAGCAAAGGAGTTTGTATCCATTCCCACACTGCGTTGATTGATAATGCTTTTTATATCCTTATGCACGAACTCTATGGGGTCTTCGATGGTGATGATATGTTTGGCGTGTTTGTGATTGATTTCATTTATTATCGATGCCAAAGTTGTAGATTTACCCGAGCCTGTGATACCTGTTACAAGCACTAATCCGCGCTCCATATCAGTGATTTTATGAATCGCTTCTGGCAATCCAAGCCCATCAATGGTATTTTGAATCGTAGGAATCGTCCTAAACGCAAAGCTTACGCCATCCATTTGAAAAAAGATATTTAGCCTAAAACGGCTTGATGCGTCATAAATGTAAGTCATATCCATTTCTTTATTTTGCACAAACTCGGGGTAGCGGGTGCGTGTCAGCTCTTTGGCGAAAGTTATGGCGTCCTCTTTGCTAAAAATCTCGTTGCTAAAGACAATAATATCGCCGTTGATTCGAGCGCGAATCTGCGAACCAGCTTTCACATGCAAGTCGCTCCCGCCCATTTCAATGAGCTTTTTGAGATAAGCGCGAATCTTGCGCGTAACGGCGAAATCAAGCTTTTCGACATTGACTTTGAGCTGCCCTATGTTTGGATTCACAATCTCATCGATTATAGGTTGCGTAACGGCTTCTGGCTCGATATGGATTCCTTGCACTGCGCCTGTGTTTGGATTCGTAGGATTTGCTTGGGTTGCGGGGTGATTTATGGGATTTGGGCGCGGTGTATTTGCTTGATTTGCTACATTTGGCGCAATCCGCGTGGCTTGTGGTGCTACTTGTTGCGCTTGATTTACCGCTGTGCGATTCGTCTGCGGGATAGGGCGCGCAGTGGCTAGAGTATTGTTTGGATTCACTCGTGCTTGTGCTTGTTCCATACTTTTTCCTTTGATTTTTTATAAAAGATAATATCGCATTTTTGCATTTTTTTGGTAAATTTTAGTTTAGTTGCGAAAATTTTGCTATAATTAACGAATTATAAATATTGGAGTAAATGCAATGAGAAGACTTGGTTTTACAATGATAGAGCTTGTATTTATCATAGTTATATTAGGGATTTTGTCGGCGGTAGCAGTGCCAAAAATGATGATGAGCAGAGATGATGCCTGCTATGCAAAACTGAGAGCGAATCTATCCGAAGCGCAAAGCGATATATCAAGGACTTATACAAGAGGATTTATGAAAGGCTCAAGTATTGAAGATAATGAATTAAAAAAGATTCTAAATGATACGCTTGTCGCAAATACAAGTAGTGGTTGCGCTTTTGCGGTGGGCAATGTAGCAAATGGCGTGGCTGATATAACAATGAATGTTGGCAAAAAAACAATGAAGCTACAAACCGAGCGAGACGCGATTACCAAGTCGCCTAGCATTGTTTGCAGTGATACAAGTAATGATATGTGCAAAAAATTGCTAGGCAAAAAATAAGAGATTTAAAATTTACGCGAATCGTGCGCTACTGCGATATTATGGTGGCGATTTTGTTTTATTTTTCTTTTGCTTTAAGCTAAAATTTTAGGACGAATCGATAGAATCGCAAGTTTTATTTTAAAACGAAAGGCAAAAAAATGGCAAGAAAATGTTTTTTTAGTGGCAAATCTCCGATGGTGGCAAACAATGTAAGCCACGCAAACAACAAAACAAAGCGCAGACTTTATCCAAACCTGCGCTCCGTGCGAATCACGCTTGATGACGGCACGAGAGTGCGCATCAAAGTCGCTGCTTCGACACTTAGAACAATGAAAAAAAGCTCTTAAATTTTATGCGATTTGTGGCGAATCTTTGTGGATTTGTAGGCGAAGTCCTTGCGAATCTACACTAAAAGCCCTAATCGCTACGAATCTAATGTGGTTAAATGTTATGTTTAAACTTTTTAGCGTTGATAAAAGCAAAAAGCCAGATATTGACTTAACCAACGAGCTTTTAGATGAGCTATCGCGCTTTAGATTCCCGCTTGTAATCATTCAGTTTTTCCTAATCATCGGCACTTTGGGCTATTTGATGCTGGAAGATTACACGCTTATTGAGGCGTTTTTCCAAGCGTCTTATACATTCACAAATACGGGCTTTGGTGCGCTAAAAGAGCATCAATTCTCCCCCATTACGATTATTTTCACTACGATTTTAATGCTAATAGGCGCGGCGACTATCGCATTTTGCGTGGCTGTGGTGGTAAATGTCATTATGGGCGGGAGGCTAATTTCAATCATTAAGGAAATCAAAATGATAAATAAAATCGCAAGGCTAAAAAATCATTATGTGATTTTTTACTACAATGAGTTCTCTCATCAGCTCTCAAAGCACTTTTTGGAAGCACAAGTGCCTTTTGTGGTGGTGGATAATGACGCAAATTTTGAGGCTGAGGCGCAAAAGCACAAATATCCATACTACATTAACGGCGACCCGCACGATATAAAGACGATTTTAAAGACGCATTTATCAAGTGCAAAAGGTGCGGTAATTTTCTCCAAAAATACTACGGATAATATCGCGCTTATCGTTTCAATCCGTCTTTATCAAAATGAGCTAAAACGAAGCGAATACAATATCATTTCGATTGCAAATAGCGATGATGAGGTGCGAAAGCTAAAAAAAATCGGCTCAAATTATATTATCTCACCTACGAATCTAGCCGCACAGCGCATTAGCTCCATTATCCTAAAACCGGGTAGCGAAAATATCATTGAGCATTTTATGAGCACAAATGAAATGGCTTTGAGTTTAGAGGAAGTTATCGTGCCAAAATACAGCTGGATGGTGCTAAAAAAACTGCGCGAAGGGCATTTGCGCGATATTACGCAGGTATCAGTGGTAGGGATTCGCCAAAAGGACGGCAAATATATCTCAATGCCTATGGGAGATGTGGTGATTTCAAGTGAATGCAAAATGCTAATCATCGGCACGACAAACAATATCCGCGCTGCTAAACGACTCATAATGAAGCGACAAAAACCTGAGGAGTTAAAATATGTTTGATATTATCCCTATTAGTGGCGGAATCTGCGCGATTGATGGCATTTACTGCGATGGAGTAAGTGCAGGGTTAAAGGCAAATGGTGCGCTTGATATTGCCTTTATTTACAGCGAAAAAATGATGAGTGTTGAGGCAATTTTTACACAAAATAGATTCAAAGCTGCGCCACTGCGACATTTTTTGCGTGAATCTGAGGCAATTCAAAGCAATGGGAGCAATTTTATTTTGGTAAATACCAAAAATGCAAACGCGATGACAGGGGAGCGTGGATTGCAAGATATTGATGAGATTTTGGACGCGCTAAAAGTGCGATTTTCGCAAGTGCAAAATCCCATAATGTCTAGCACAGGCGTGATTGGGCAGTATTTGCCAAAAGAAAAAATCATCGAATCCTTTGAAAAATTTGATTTAAATGCGCGAAACGCCACAAATGCGGCAAATGCGATTCGCACCACAGATAGATTCGCCAAAGAAATCGCATTGCAGGTAGATTTAGAAAATGGCAAAAGTTTTAAAATCGCTGGATTTGCCAAGGGTGCTGGAATGATAGAGCCAAATATGGCGACTATGCTTTGCTATATCATTACAGACGCCACGATTCCACAAGGCGATATGCGTGAATTGCTACAATCTTGCGTCAAAACTACATTTAACGCCATTAGCGTAGATGGCGACACTAGCACCAATGACAGCGTGTTTTTGATGAGCACTAACGCTACAAATGCCTTTGATAAGGACGCTTTTAGGGTTGCACTTGAAATGATTATGAAAAAATTAGCCCTTGATATTGTAAAGGACGGCGAGGGAAGCACCAAAGTCGTGGCGTTTGAAGTGGTGGGTGCGGTTGATTTGCGCGAGGCAGAAACCTGCGCCAAAGCACTAGCAAACTCACTGCTAATCAAAACCGCACTTTTTGGTTGCGACCCAAATTGGGGGCGAATCGCCTCCACAATCGGCTCGTGCGGGATAAGTGCTGAATCTAGCAAATTGACTATCAAAATCGGCGAAGTGGTAATTTTTGAGCGCGAAAAGATTTATTTTGAAAATGAAGCAAAATGCGCAGAGATTATGAAAGGGGATAGCTTTAAAATCACCTGCGATTTAGGGTTAGGTGAGGGTAGATTCACGGCGTATGGGTGCGATTTGGGAAATGAATATGTGAGAATCAATTCAGATTATCGAAGCTAAAAAGCGCGTTTGTCTCTTTGAGGATTTACTAAAGAAACTTCGGCTATGCCTTGCTTTCGCGGGATTTAGCCATAAATCTATGGGCATTTATTTTGTTTTGCTTTTAGAATTGCGTGATTTGGTTTGTTTCGTTGCACTCATTTCATTCGTGCGCCTCGCAATGGCTGGGTGGGAGCGATTTGTGCTTTTTGGCTTTGTATTTCTTTTAAGATTCGCTCCACTTTTTGCGTCAAGATTCGCGCTCTTTTTTGGATTCGCAGGATTTGTAGCCTTTTTATCATTTACAACTTTTTTTGCATTAACATTTTTGCCCTTGCTAACCGCGTCTAACACGCCATTGACAAATCCCCCAGTCCGCTCCGCGCCCAAAATTTTAGCAATCTCAATGGCTTCATTTATCGCCACAGGCGCATCAATCTCGCCTTTTAGGATTTCATAAACGCCAAGCCGCAAAATACACTTATCAATCACACCAAGCCGACTTATCTCCCAGCTTTGCAGATTCGCCGAAATGGCGCTATCAATTTTCGCTAGATTTGCCACCACGCCTTTAAACAAGCCCTTTGCAAAGTCCGCTTGAGCATTGCGAATCTTTTTTGCACCCAAAAGCTCATCTACAAAGTCAAAAATGCGCTCATTGCCCATCGTATAAGCATATAAAAGCTCTACAACCGCTTCGCGCGCGTGGGTTCTAGTCGCCATAATGCGCCCTACATTTTGCTATAAAGATTCATTAGCTCAATAAGCGCATTCATCGCTTCAAAGCCCTTGTTGCCGACCTTTGTCCCTGCGCGCTCAATGGCTTGCTCAATACTATCTGTCGTCAAAAGCCCGAAACTCACACACGCATCGTATTTTAGCGTGGCATTTGCAATGCCCTTTGTCGCCTCCGCACTCACATAATCAAAATGTGGCGTAGCCCCGCGAATCACCGCTCCCACGCAACAAATGCCATCATATTCGTCCTGCTTCAAAATGCGATTTAGCACGAAAGGCAATTCATACGCACCGGGCGCAAGAATCACATTTAGATTGTCCATATTTCCGCCGTGTCGCTTAAAGCTATCACTCGCGCCCTCTACTAGCCTATCCACGATAAGATGATTAAAGCGCGATGCGATGATTGCGACTTTTTCGCTACCATTTAGCTGTAAATTTCCTTCAAAAGTTGTCATTTTTCCGTCCTTTTATTTGATTTTAAATTTAATTTGCGCATTTTTCGCTAAAATCCGCCGAATCCACGCTCATTTCCGCCGAATCTGCAATTTTTAAAAGTTGCTCTACCAAATCACTTATTTTTTTAGAATCAAGCATATTTGCGCCATCGCTTAACGCATTTTGCGCATCATTATGCACCTCAGCAAAAAATCCATCTACCCCCACAGCAGCCGCAGCCCTTGCCAAAATAGGCGCAAACTCCCTCTCGCCACTACTTTTGCCGCCACCTGCACCGGGCATTTGAATGCTATGTGTCATATCAAAAATCACAGGCGCAAATTCGCGCATTATCGCAAGGGAGCGCATATCCACGACTAAATTCCCATAGCCAAAGCTACTTCCGCGCTCTGTAAGCCATACACCAAGTTTTTTGGCGGATTCGTAAGTCGCATTTTTTAGCGATGAATCGCGCGTTTTTAGTGCCTTAAGCGCGGCATATTGCATATCGCGTGGATTTACAAACTGCCCTTTTTTGATATTTACGATTTTGTCGCTCTTTGCGGCTTCTACAATCAAATCCGTTTGACGACAAAGCAAAGCAGGAATCTGCAAAATATCTGCCACTTGCGCTACTTGTGCCACTTGGCAAGGCTCGTGAATGTCGGTAATAATTTTATAGCCAAAATCTTTTTTTATTGAATCTAGTGCCGATAATCCCGCATCAATGCCGATTCCACGAAAATTCTCCAAACTTGTCCGATTTGCCTTATCAAAACTTGCTTTAAAATAAAAGTCGATTCGTGGATTTTGCGACAATTCGCGCAAATCCTCCGCGATAATTTTTAACCCATCAACGCTCTCAATCACGCAAGGTCCAGCCATAACTATCATTTTTTGCATTTTTTTCATAAAATTCCCCCTTTAATGCGAATCGCTTTTTATGCTATGCGCAGGATTAGGAATCGGGCGAAATTCGCGCTTAATCATATTGTAATTCAAAATCTCGCCTGTTTCGATAATATAATACCACCCATAAATATTTAACTCACCCAAATCGAATTTTTCCTCGACAAATGGATAAGTCATTAGGTTTTCAAGCTGATATTCGACATTGATTTGCTCACAAAGCCAGATTTTTTTGGAGTGCGATTCGGGCTTTAAGGCACTTACTTTTGCCTTTACAGGCTCTAATAATTCAAGCCATTTTTGCACATAAGGTGTCGAATCTAACTTGCCTTTTTTCTCAAATATTGCGCTACACGCACCGCAATTACTATGTCCGCAGATTATGATATTTTTGATATTCAAAATACTTAAAGCATACTCAATCGCGCTAGTTGTAGCAAGATAGCCACTGCGCATTTTTGTATTATCTGTGTATGGTGGGACGATATTGCCGACATTGCGCACGACAAACAAATCGCCCGGAAGCGTGTTTGTGATGAGATTTGGCACGACACGCGAATCCACACATCCAATAAAAAGCGTATGCGGATTTTGCTTTTTGCCGAGATTTTCATAAAGTTCTTTATGGCTTAGAAAATCCTCTTCTTTAAATTTTACTGCACCTTCAAATAATTCTCTCATATTTTGCCTTTGATTTAGTTTGAATTCGCGGGATTCGCACCTGAATCTGTGTTTGGATTCGCGGGATTTACGCTAGAATCAACGCTTGGATTCGCGCTATTTGCGTTTGAATCCACGCTTTGATTTGCATTAGATTCGCCACTCATATTACTTATAATCTCTTTTGCCTTTTGCTCTTTGTCGCCCACATCGCCCACAAAGCTAAAATTCAAATCCACGCGCCGATTTTTCGCCCTGCCCTCCGCTGTATTATTGTCTGCCACAGGATTAAAGTCCGCATCGCCGCCGATTTGCATAATATTTGGCGGTATATTTAAGGATAGCAGGGTATTTGCTACACTTAAAGCGCGTTTATTAGACAAATCCCAATTATCCATAGCACTACCCGCACGAAAGGGTTGATTGTCGGTATTTCCTATGATTCGCAAGTTTAAGATATTTTTAAATTTTTCCACTTCTAGTGCCAATCGCTCCAAAAATAGCCGTCCATTAGGATTTACAATCTCCACGCCACCGCTATCAAAGAGCAAATCATCGGGGATTCTAATGATAAATCCATCTTGCGATTCCTCTAGCTCAATGCCCGGTCCATCGCTAATCTCTGTCATCTCGGTGTATTCATTCATAAGGCTAGCAAGGACATTTAGGACATCTTCTTTAGTGCTATCCACTTGAATGGGCGAAGATTGAATGGGATTTGGCGGCGTGATTTCCGTCTCTACTCCATATTCCAAAACGCTAAGAGCCCCTTGCAGTGAGCCGATTGCTTGGTCGATTTTTTCCTCATCAAAAGTCGCCATCGATAAAAGCAAGATAAAAAATGTCAAAAGCAAACTCATCAAATCCCCAAAAGTTCCAAGCCATAGCGGTAATCCGCCACCTTTTTCCTCTTGCTTAATCTTTCTTTTAGCCAACGCGAAACCTTTTTATTTAAAAAATTTGGGTAGAATTATAGCTTAATTTTTGTGATTTTAAGGTGCATAAATGGGCGAAATAGTAAATTTTATCGTGGATATTGTAGGGCAGCTAGGATATTTAGGAATTTTTGCGATGATGTTTTTAGAATCTAGTTTTTTTCCTTTCCCCTCCGAAGTGGTGATGATTCCCGCAGGATACTTGGCGTATAAGGGCGAAATGAATGCCATTATAGCTGTAATTATGGGAATTTTAGGCTCTTTGGCAGGTGCGCTTTTTAATTACTTTTTGGCACTCAAATTTGGGCGAATCTTTGTGCTAAAATTTGGCAAATATTTCTTTTTTAGCGAATCTACAATGAATCAAATGGAGGCATTTTTCAAAGCACACGGGGAGATTAGCACTTTTATCGGGCGACTAATCCCAGCAGTTAGGCAATATATCTCACTCCCTGCGGGTTTGGCGCGTATGAATCTAGCGAAATTTAGCCTTTATACTTCGCTTGGTGCGGGGATTTGGGTAATTATCCTAACGATTTTGGGATATTATATAGGCGCGATTTTTAGTGGCGGAATGGAGATAAATGAAATTATCCACACATTTACTAGCAAGGATTTAAGCGCGGAAGAATTGCAAATCAAAGGCTATGTCAAACAAGCCGTCATTTTCACGCTAATAAGTGCGGTAGGGATTTTAGGCGTGTATATTTACTTTAAGCGCAAAATACGCCACTAATACTCCCAAAACTTCGTCTTTTGCTTTAACTGCCTATTTAGCTCATCTAGCCCGTATTTTTCTATTAGCGTTTGCCCATAAAGCGGATTGCGTCCTAGTCCAAATGCCTCCACTTTAAATCCAAGCGAATCTAACATCAACGCCGTAAAGTCATAATGCGTTAATTCGCGGTTTTTGACATAATTTCTCGTGGGCTTTCTGCTAAAACGCGGATTTATAAAAGCATTGTAAATGTAGCGATGCGTATTTGGCGGGATAAAGTCGCGCTGCATACTCAAATGGTCGCCCAAAATGACAATGCTAGTATTCTCCCCAAAGCGTGAGCTTTGCACGAATCGCACAAAATCTCCGATAATCCTATCTCCACAGCGAATCGCATTTTCATACAGCGCATTCCCACCGCCAAAATCCTCTCCCGCAAAGTCCAAATCAGCGCAAAACTCTCCATCGACAAAGCCGGGAAAATGCGTATCCACCGTGCTAATATACAGCGCGAAAGGTTCTTTTTTATCATAAGTGCGCAGAAAATCTTTAGTCAGCGCAAAAAGCCTAGCGTCTTCAATCCCCCAATGCCCCTCTTGCGAAATGTAGCCATTTTCCTTGAAATAGCGCACATCAAAGGCATTTATATGGTGGTCTTTGGCAAACTCATCATATCCGCCAAAAGTGCCTCTTGCGCCCGTGAAAATCGCCTGAAAATACCCTTGCGAATCCAAAATATCGCTAATGCAAGTGGCGTTTGTAGTATTTGTCCGCCTAAAACCGTGCTCAATAACTCTAAATTGTGGCGGAAAACCGCACATATATGAAGTGATAGCGGGGAATGTGGGCTTTGCGCCAAAACTCTCAAAATGTCCGCCGATGACGCTATTTGCGCTAAAATTTACGCCACTTTGGGCGAAGTGCGTGAGATTTGGGATTAGCTCACCGTGCGGGGAATAGTGCGATATATGCCTAAATCCCCCCCCCCATTCCACTTGCGGAATATTTTTGCCACTAAAGGTAGATTCCATAGATTCAGAGAATATTACAATCAAATTTCTTTTATTTTTTTGTGCTTTAAAATCGCTAATTTTTGGCGTGATATAATTGTCCTCATAAAATGATGAATAGGTTACTTTTCTAAAAAATTTATTGCTTATATATTCACTAAATGAAATCTTTAAATCCACTGTATTAAAGGCTATAATCAAAAAGCAAATGCTTACACAAAGACTAAAACCGATATTGCGACTAACTAATTCTCGTAAAAATTTTGCGATGAAATCATAGCATTTTAGCGTCCATTTATGTTGCAATATTTTTGGCAAAAAAGTGATAAAAATCGCTACAAAAATGCTAGGAATCGCAATGTAGCGTAGCGTGTCTATGACTATCATTTTAATAACGGCTGGGTCTGTCCCATCTAGCGGATTTGCAAGGACAAAAAGCAGATTGTCAATACTCAAACCAAAATTATAATACTGCGCACTAAAATACAATGTCCCTGCCAAAAAACTCAATAAAAATATGGCGATTAGATATAGTTTTTGCTTCACTTTGCTATCCTTTGAAAAAATTTTTTGCTTTGGAATCTAGCATTTTAAAGGCGCATTTTAGCAGAAATGTTTTTTAGATTTGCCTAAAATATTTTGGGTTGCTTTGATTTTTGTGCTGCCAAATTTTGCAATAAAAGTGGAGTGTGAATCATCATTGCAAGGCGAATCGTAGATTCGCGCAAAGCACAAACAGCCTATTCCACACCTAATTTATTTAGATTTTTATAAGCATCGCAACCAGCCTGCTCCCCAAAATCACAGGCTTTGCCAAATAGCTCTTTTGCTTTGGATAGATTTTTTGCTACGCCCTCGCCATCGTGATATATTGTGCCTAGCACACCGCAACCAATGCCAGATTGCATTTCACAGGATTTTTTATAATAGCTTTTTGCTAGTTTATAGTCCTTTTTTACGCCTTCACCTGAATAATATAACAATCCAACTCCACCACAAGAATCTGCATTACCTAAATCACAAGCCTTTTTATAATAGTGTAATGCTTTACTATAATCCTGTTTAACGCCTAATCCATTATAATAAAAACTCGCCAAATCGTAACAGGCAACTCCTATTATAAAAGTAGTATGCCACCAAGTCAAACTGCCAACAACATACTTTACTTGACCTAAATTTTTGCTATTTGCCTTATCGCATACCATTTCATAGTATTTTTTTGCTTTGTCATATTGTTCTTGTTCTCTATATAAACTCCCTACTTCATAGCAAGCACCATAGCTTGTAGCATTACATTGCTTATCATAATGATTTATGCAATCATCAAGGCTTTTATTGCTACAATTTGCTTTTTGTTTGTTATCAGCATTAGGTTTTTCATATCGCACCTTATCTAGCCTTTTATAATTATCACAAGCATTTTGATAGTCCCAATTACAAGATTTGCCATAATATTCCTTTGCTTTGGATAGATTTTTTGCTGTGCCATCGCCATATTCATACATTGCACCTAACTTATTGCAGCCAATGCTAGATTCCATTTTACAAGATTTTTCAAAATAGTTTTTTGCTAATTTTAAATCCTCTTTTGTGCCTTTACCTAAATAATACGCACTCCCAACCATAGCGCAAGATTGTGCCCCACTACTAGATTTTACACCGCTAAAACTACAATCCTTTTCAAAATATTTAAACGCTTTGTTATAATCTTTTTTAACGCCCAAACCATTGTAATAAAATCTTGCTAAATCGCGACAAGCAAGTTGCATCATAAAAGCAGTATTAGAGAATGTTGCCATTAAGCGACCATCTATCATCTCTACTTGATAGGAATCTTTGCTATTTGCCTTATCGCATACCATTTCATAGTATTTTTTAGATTTGCTATATTGCTTTTGTTCAAAGTGTAACTCTCCCACAATCCAACAAGCATTATAATTTTTAGCCTCACATTGTTTGTCATAATGATTTATGCAGTATGATAAACTTTTATTTACACAAAAATCTTGCTGTCTTGTTCTTGCATTAGCAACACAAACCACACTTGCCACCACAATGGCAAAAATTATCTTTTTTATTTTGTATTCTTTTGCCACTTTTACAAATCAATCTCAATGCCGATAGGATTGTGGTCGGATTCAAAGCTACTATCCACAATAAAGGCATTTTTTAGCGCAGGGCGTAGATTTTGGCTAATGAAAATATAATCCAACCTTAATCCTTTATAATTTTTCTCATTGCGATTTTGGTGGCTAATCCAAGTGCATTTTGGCTCATTTGCATTTAGTGCGCGGAATGAATCCACAAAGCCCAAATCCACGATTTTATCAAGCAACGCCCTTTCTTGTGGAAATGTGCCAAGCCCACTCCACTGGCTTGTTACATCAATATCCTTATGTGCGATATTAAAATCCCCGCAAATTATGGCGTTTTTATCTTTGAATCTATCAAGATAAGCGATAAAATCCTTATAAAATTTTAGTTTATAATCTAACTCTTTATCGCCTAGCGGAAAGTAGATATTAAATAGCACAAAATCATCAAAATGGCTCTCACACACCCTTGCTTCATTATCATCTGCAAATTCGCACTTTTTATCAGCCACAACTTCAAGGTTGCATAGCGTCATCACACCGCTAATTTGCTTTTGCGTATTATGCAAGATATTTTTAAATCCAAGTGCGTGGAGTTCTCGTGGAAATTTGGTAGTTTTTACTTCCTGCAAACATAGTAAATCTGGCTTTTGCTCTGCCACCAAATCTTGTAATTTTTTACTCTCTAACTTTGCCTTTAATCCATTGATATTCCACGAAATTAGCTTCATTTTTTGTCCTTTTGTTAAAATTTAAAAGCACGATTTTAACAAAATCCCCCCCCCTGTCAATAAAAAGTAAAGAAATGTGAAATTTTGGATTTGCGTGAATCTAGCGTTTAGATTCGCGTGTTTTGGATTGCTTTGGCAAATCTATGATTCGCCTTGCAATGACGATTTTTTGATTTTACCCCCCCCCTTTTTTTTTAATCCCCATCCGCAAGGGAGGAGGAAATTTTTCGATTCAAAGAGAATCTAATTGCAATCACAATCGAAGTAATGGCGGTAAGCACTTTGCTTTGTTTTTATATAAAACAAGCGAGATAGGACTTTGGCGTCCATCGAGCGCAGTTTTGTGTAGAAACAAAGCAAATGATTACCCCAGAACAAATTGCCCCTAATTCCACGATTCATAACTCTCTTTTACGCAAAATAGCACCGCATCCATACACCCAGCCAGCGAAAACAGCCACATTTTATGCGCAAAAAGCCACTCTAATTTCTTTGCCTTTTGGCTCATCTCATCATTTGCGATTTTTGTAGTGATTTTGACTAGCTCCATTTCTTGGTGGAAAATGTAGCTCTGCGTGGCTTCATTAAAGATTTGCAGGAATTTTTGGCTTTTAAAAAGTCCCTTAATTTTTTCAATCGATTCAAGCGTAGAATCCAACTTTTTAAAGTCAAAATCCTCTAATTTACCCTCTTTATTTGCATTCTCTAATGCCTCGCAAAGCCCCGCCACTTCTAAAAATAATGTCTCGATTTTTGCCTTTTTCGCACTGCCATATTTTAATATTTCTTGCACTTTTTGCTTTGCTTTTTTTAGATTCGCTTTTGTTTCGCGCTCGTTTGGCATTTCAAGCACGATTCGCGCTTTTTTTGCGCTTTTATCCACGCTACTCATTGCCTTTTCAAAGCTCATTTCAATCGTATGCGGGATTCGCGCACCGCCCTCTGTGGCATTTATCACGCGAATCCTATCCTTTGTATCAAAAATATCTTTGGCAAAAAATTTCAAAAACATATCCCAAACCTGCGTGGATTGCACGAATCCGCCTCCGCCATATTTTTCTAGCGTAACCACCGCCCTTTCGCGCCCAATCTCATCTTCGCCATACACCGCGCCCTTGCTATGGCTACTTCCATCATCTGCGAATGCCAAATCCTGCCCTATAAACACGCATTCTTCAAATCCGCTATGCACCACAATTTCATAAGCCATATTTGCCGCGCTTAACCCGATGCCGACATAGCCATAAGGCTCAAGTCCAAAATAGCTCGTGTAGCCAAAGGGACGCTCTGAGATTTGCAAGATTCCGCCCTTTTTGACAATCTCACCAAGCAATTTTTTATGCGCAATCGAAGTGATTGCAAAAATGACATTTTTAAAAAACTCCGCTTCTACCACTTCATAAAATTTCGCTGTTAGCTCTACTCGCTCCATTGAAAGCACAATATCGGGCTTAATGCCGTGCTTACAGAGAATAGGAAAGGACGCATCAATGCAAAAAATCGTTACAAAATCCTGCATTTTTTTTAAAAGCGGAAGTTGTTTATTTAGCGATGGTCCCGTTGATACAATCACGGCGCAATTTGTATTTTTCGCCTTGCCTATTAGCTCATAAAGGCTAGGATTTTGTAGCATTAGCGGGAGATTTGCGATGTGGTGCTTTATGCCTGTAATCGCGTCATTGCTATCATTGCCTAAACTCACCACGCAATGCTCAATAATGCCAACAAAAAGCTTATTTATTGCACTTGCTAAATCCAAAAAATTATCATAATACGCGTTAAAAAAATGCAGATTGTAAAGTTTGCCGTGCATTAGTGCATCTCTATTTTGGCTAAAAAATGGGGATAGATTCTCCATATTTACCGCATTTGCGTCAAATATCACGAATCGAAGCGATTTAATCTCATCGCTAAAATCTATCAAATTTAGCACGATAAAAATTATCTCCACATTTGGTTCAAAGACTAGGATACGCTTGTGCGCTGGATTTGATAGAAGCATTTTATACAAAATCCCATTGCCAAGCCCAAAAAAGTAAAGATATGGATAAAGCTGATAGGACGCAAGGGAGTTAAAAATCTGCGTGGTAGATTCGACACTATTGCCACTAAAAAGCAATAATTCGCGCTTTTTATCTAAAATATTTATATCCGCTGAATCTTTTCCCATAAAGACTTCAAAGTCCGTATTTGGCGTAACTTGGCGGAGTTTTTTATGGAATGCCGAATCTACCTTGCTAATCGCGCTTAAATTTTTCTCCCAAATGCTCATTTTATGTCCCCTGCGTTGTCATTGCGAGTCTTGCGTAGCAAGGCGTGGCAATCTAATTTGGATTTGGTAAATTTTTGGCGCGATTGTAGCAAAATTTGGTTTTAGATTCACGCCTTTCATAAGAATCTCGCCAAAATCATTTTTTAAGCAAACTTTAAACTAGGGGGGGTAAAATTCGTTTCTATAAATTTTTTGATTTTTTTAGATTCAAAGGGCAAAATATGTCAGATTCGCTCTATCGTTTTCGTAGTTTAAAATATGGGATTGATGAGTTAAGAGATTCTTGCTTGTATTTTTCAACATTTGATGAATTAAACGACCCTATGGAGTGTTTTTATAGACTATTTTTTAAAGAAAATAAGGAATTATATAAGAAACTCTTTAAACATTTTTTAGAAAATATGCATCAATACAACGATATAGCCAAACAATACATACATAACAATAACGCACATTTCAATAATTACTTACAAGAAACTATAAAGCAATTAGCAAATAATGTGCTGTGGGCAGAAGATTTAAAACCCACTTTGACAGATATTTACAATAAATATTATGGCAAACAAAGATATATTTATCATAAAATCAACAAATATATCAAAGAACTTAAGGGGCGCGTTATCAATGAAAAGTTAATTTGCTCTTTTAGTAAGATTGGTGGCTCTGATATTTTAAAATGTGGCGAGATTCTTATGTGGGCGCATTATGCTGATGGATTTAAGGGATTTTGCTTGGAATTTAGTGAGATTAAGACACAGGATGAGAATTTGCAAAATAAACTTACACACAAAGATATAGATTACCGAAATAATGATATTAAAAATCTGCAATTCTCTGTCGGCTTATGTGTAGCTGGTAATGCGAACAAACTTGATATAAATAATACACCACCAAAGCAACTGCAACTTAAATATAGCGATAAATACGAATCTATCTACAATACAAAATTAAAAGCGTGGAAATATGAAAAAGAATATAGATACACAATCCCTAAACAACATTTGCAGGAGCAAAAGTTATATTATGATTTTAGTTGCTTAAAATCTATCACTTTTGGTGTAAGGACGCCACAAGATAAGGTAGATGAAATTATAAAGATTATCAAACAACAGCATAAAGGGCGACATAATCATAGCGTTGAATTTTATAAGGTAAATATCAAAAATGGTAAGTTTGTAAGAGAATTTTATAGGGAGCAGAGATGAAAAAGATTATAGTTGCATTTGGAGTGATAGTGTCGCAAAGCATTGCTTATGATGTATGCGCTGGGGATTTTTTGGAGAAGTATGAGCGGCTATTAGAAACTTACGAAGAAGAAAAAAAGCCCTTTGATTGGAGTTATTGCGAAGTTGATTGTAAAAAAATAAAAAAAGAACTTGAAAGAATTAAGAAAAGCAAAGGATACAACAAAGCATCTGCATATAGTTCGCTTTTATATGCGGCGGGGGACGCTTTAACGAAATTAGCGAATTCAAAATTAGATAAATATGAAAAATTGCTTAGTAGTGCTGATGCCGACTACTACACTGTAAAAGAGAATTGTGGTGGCATATCCAAACAAATGAAAGCAAGATGGGAACTTTATGAGAAAAATCGGGAATTGTTTTTTATGGGAGTTGCATACGGTTTTGTGATAGGCTGTGAAATTATAAAACCAAATCAAGAGCAAAATTGCGAATCTAGTAGAAAATTTTTAGATTCGTTAGGCAAATGAAAATCCTATCCCTAATCCTAACGCTATGTTTTTGCTTAAACGCAAATGATTTGCTAAATCTTTTAAGCGAATCTGACAAAAAACGCGTGATAATTGCCACTGCGAATTGTTTTAGAGAAAACCCAAATATTCATAGGCAGGTGCTAGAGTTGGAGCGCAGGATTGAGAGTGCTAGAAGTATGAATGATATGTATGCACTTAAAAGTTTGCTAGATTCTATTGGCTATGATATGGGCGTGTATTGTGGCAAGTATCAAAATGGTGCGTTGGGCGAACTATCTAATTTTATCATAAGCAATAGCGGAACTACGAAAAGTCGCTATTCGCTAGACTTTGTGGAAATGTTGATATATATTGCAAATAGGATTAGATAAATTTAGATTTTTGCGAATATGCGCAAAATAAATCGTCATTGCGAGGCAGTTTTAGCAAAGCTAAAACAACGAAACAATCTATTTAGGGGACTTGTGAATCAAAGGCGAATCGCTTGCTTTAGGTGAATTTGTGGGTAGATTCTAAAAAATAATTTATCGTTTCAATTTTGGATTATTGATTCGGCTTTCTTTTAGATTCGCGCCCTTTGGATTGCCACGATTTTGCTTTCTCAAAATCTCGCAATAACAACCTATTTTTGCCAAACTTCACGCTAGATTCGCGTCAAATCTCACGCTACTGCAAAAGTCTCAACACATTTTGTTGCACTAAATTCGCTTGTGCCATCGCAAAACTTCCGCTTTGTGCCAAAACATTATGTTTGCTAAATGTCGCACTCTCCGCGGCGAAATCTACATCGCGGATTAGCGATTCGGCGGCTTTGACATTTACTTGTGTAACGGAGACATTGTTGATTGTGGATACTAGCTGAATCTGCACAGAGCCTATGTCTGCGCGGATTTTATCAAGCTGAATGCGCGCTGATTCTGCCATATCCATAACCACCATCGCGCCTTTTAGGCTTGTAACTCCCGCGCCTATGCCGTTAATGTTTAGTTGTGCTTGAGCGACATTGGCATTTGCGCCCGAAGCTGATGCGATATTTGCATCAAAGATTCCCCGCACAGCGCGGAGATTGACGGTGTATTCGGCGATGCCTTGCTCGGAGTGGAAGCCTATGTGGCTATAATTTGTGCCAGAGACGATAATATCCCGCGCATCCGTGCGAATCAAAGTCAGCCGTCCTACGATTGCGTGAGTATCGCCATCTACGCCTGTAAAGTTCCCACCACCAAGCACTTCGTGCCCTTCAAGCGTCTTTATGCTAATGGCGCGTCCATCCATACTGCGCAGATTTAGCCGTCCTGTAATGTCGGTAAATGCCTCCACGCCCGTGTCTTCTTTGACAGAATTTATCGCATTTATGAGCCGTCCGTCATTGTCGTTTTTGCGCACATCATTGACATTGCCAATTTGTGTGCCGTTAATGGTAAGTCCGCGAATAGTCCCGCTTACCACCGCGCTACTGCCTGTCGCCATTACATTATACGCAGCACGAATGCCTAGTGTATCGGAGTTTTTATTGATGATTTCAGCAAGGACGCCGATGCCTGTCCCCGCAGAGTGTGAGATTTTCACCGTCTCTAACTCATAGCTATTTATGCCATCTACTTGAATCATATTAAGCGCGACTTCGGTAAGGTTTTCCTTGCCATTTTCAGGCTCCATTCCCTCCCCTGCAAAGCTTGAGCTTTCCAAGCGAATATGCCCAATTTTATCCGTGCTTGTGGGTCCGATAGTCGCCTTAATGGTGGTGTTTGAGTAATCGCCGATTTGAAATTCTTTGTTTGAAAATGAGCCAGAGAGCATTTTTAGCCCATTAAAACTCGTGGTGCTTGCGATATTATCTAGCTCTTCTAAAAGGCGGCGAATGTCGCTCTGCAACGCACGGCGCGATTCGGTGCTTTGCCCATCCTGTGCGGCTTGAATCGCCTTGACTTTTACGGTATCTAAAATCTTTAATTGCTCATCCATAGCCTTATCTGCGATTTGAATCATACCAATCGCGTCATTTGCATTTCGCACCGCTTGTCCCAAACTCTCGCTTTGAGAGCGCAATGAATCGGCAATCGCCATACCCGAAGCATCATCTGCCGCTTTGTTTAGGCGCAAACCTGAGCTTAATTTTTCTAGCGAATTATGAATGCTACGATTATTTTGCACCCCAATGGTATGGGCGTTTAACGCCGAAATGTTAGTATTTATCCTAAAACTCATCTAAATTCCTTTTTTTATGGGATTTTGGATTTTGTAAAGCAAATTGCATTCCAAAGTGGAAATTATGAAAAATGTGAAAAATAAAAGAAGTATGAAGTGATAAAAGAAAAATCTAAAAAAGAAATCAAAAGTAAATTCGTCATTGCGAGACTTGCCGTTAGGTAAGTCGTGGCAATCCAAATTTTTCGTCATTGTGAGATTCGCTTACGAACCCTGCAAATCCATAGGATTTTTGTGGCATCCAAACTTTATTTTCCCCCTCCCTTGCGGAGATTTTTGCATTTCTCTCCCCCTCCCTTGCGGAGGGGGCTAGGGGGTGGGTAGAATATTTTAGATTGCTTCGTTTTCTTTGCTTACTCGCAATGACGCACTTGTAGATTAAAACTCCACTGTTCCACTTGAAGCAAGTGGGATTACTTTATTGCCTACACCACCAGAGCTTTGGTAAGATTTTTT
>CAKUOH010000018.1 GCA_934668765.1 uncultured Helicobacteraceae bacterium
CCTTTTTACCGCAGAGAAAAAAATCCCAGAATGTATTGATTATGTCAAGGAAAAAATTTTTGGCATTGACTTTGATGACAAATCCGTGCGCGTATCTAAAATGCTCAATCTAATCGCAGGCGATGGGCATACAAATGTGCTTTATCTAAATTCTATCGACTATGAGCATTGGGATGAATGGACAAAAAACGATGAATGGGAGGATATTTATTTTGAGGGGTGGAAAAGGCTTAAAAAGCTCCGCGCAGAAAAAGACGCAAATAGGGATTTTAACTTTGATATTTTAATGGCAAATCCACCCTTTGCAGGCGACATTAAAGAAAGCAGGATTTTAGCCCGCTATGAGCTAGGCAAAAATTCAAAAGGCAAAGCTGGAAACAAAGTCGGGCGTGATATTTTATTTATCGAGCGCAACTTAAATATGCTAAAAGATGGTGGAAGAATGGCTATCGTTTTGCCACAAGGGCGATTTAATAATTCTAGTGATAAATACATACGCGAATTTATAGCAGAGCGTGCAAGGATTTTAGCCGTTGTAGGCTTACACGGCAATGTCTTTAAACCACACACAGGCACGAAAACCAGCGTTTTATTTTTGCAAAAATACGGCGGTGTTGATGAAAGCGGCAAAGAGCTATGCCCAAAATGTGATGATTACAACATTTTCTTTGCCACGATGAGCGAGCCTAGTAAGGATAACTCAGGCGAGAAAATTTACCTAAAAGATTCAAACGGCGAGTTCGTGCTTGACTCTCACGGACATAAAATCATAAAGCACGATTTGTTTAACCACGATAGTTTAACGCAAGACGGCATAGCAGAAGCCTTTATCGACTTTGCAAGAGCTGAAAATTTAAGCTTTTGGCGAGAATAGATTATGAGAATTTTAGAGCGCGTAGCAATCTTTGCAAGATTTTTAGCTAAAATGCGCCACTGCAATAAAAGTCATAAACGCATTAAGGAATCTTAAATGACGCAAATTTCACGCGACAAACTTATAATACTATTTTCTGCCACGCGACTAGATGACTACACAAACACACGCGAACACGAGGCAAACTTAGCCCTTATTGGCAATATCTCACACAAAATAGGCATTTTAGAAATCGTGCTACGAAATCGCATCGATACACTTATGACAAACGCGCAAAGCCAAGATTGGCTTTTATCCCTACCACGCGAATTAGAGCCAAAGGGTGAGTTTCAAACCCATAAGCGCGATAAATTTATCTCTACGCAAAGTTTAGGATTTTGGGTAAGACTCGTTGAAATTTACAAAATCCACAATGCAATTTTTCACAAAGATTTTTTAGAGAATCTAGATTTTAAAAAATATTATTTCAAAAATAAAAATCGCTTCAATCGCGATATGCACTTTACGAATTACTACAAAGTGAGCACGATTTTGCAACTTTTTCGCCTAATACGAAACCGAGCATTTCACTTTGAAAATCTCTATAAATTCACAGATAACGGCTATCCACGCCTAAATGTAAAAATCACAAACAAATACAATCAATCCGTATATATCGCCATAGAGCCAAACAAAATCATAGATTTTCTAAATGACTTAATCGCTAGTTTTGATAAAAGATTGATAACTTATGGAGAAAATGTGTAATGAAAAATTTTAGAGAGAAAGAGTGGCGGAAAAGTTCCCGCCTAGAAAACAGCGCAATTATAACACAAAATCCTAAAAATAACCTTAAAAGGCAAGTAAATGCAAAGTCAAAATGTAAATAAATCCTTAAACGAATCCTTACAAGCTAAATATCCGCATTTACAAATTAGTATTTTTAATTTTAAAAAGGTTTCAACACATTTAATTTTCGGCTCAGAATTTAATAGCAACACGAGAGAACAAGCCTTACAAACTTTAAATATAAATTCAAGCAAAACTCTAAATGATTATTTTGATTTAATAAACATAACTGTATCATCAGTTAAAGAGTCTGTTTATGTGTATGATTTAACGCATTCTTTGGGAAATTTTATGAGCGATGTAGAATTATCAAATGATGATTTAGGAAGCACCAAAAAAGAAGCTATTGCAGGGGATTTTGTCATTTCAAGGCTAAGGTCATACTTACAAGAAATGGCGGTCATTCAGCCAAAAAATTTTAGGCAATTATTATCAACAGAATATCTAGTTTATCGTGCAAAAACTGACTTATTATCAGCAAATACTCTTATGGTATTTGCTTTAACAAAAGAGATACAAACTATATTAAATCATAGTCAATACGGCACAGAGCATCCAAGATTTTATGAATTTGTTTTAAATGAAATGCCTATACCAAATGCGCTTTTAGCGTTAAATAATGAGATTGATTTAATAATGAAAAAAGCCTATGAAATTTTAGAAACAAGCAAGGTGCTTTACAAAGAGGCGCAAGAGCTTTTGTATAAAGAATTAGGGCTAGATTTTAAAAATCCACTCAAATCCTTGCTAAAATCATCATTGCAAGCAAAAAAGCCAAGCGAGCTAGCAAACATAAACGACATAAGCAAGAAATACCCGCATTTAAACATTTCTGTGCGCCCACTTTCAAAAAGCCTACACAAAAGCGGGCGTTTAGATAGCGAGTATTATCAAAGCAAATATGATTTAATGGAAACTAAAATCAAAGATTATAAAGGCGGATATTGTAAATTGCAAGATATAGGCTTTTTTACAAATGGTAGTTTTATACCAGAAAATCTTTATACTCAACACGCAAAAAGGGCATATATTAGGATAAAAGAGCTGTCTTTTAATGCTCCCATTAGAATACAAGAATGTATTTATATTGATGATAATTTTGAAGCGACAAATGAAACAATGGTAAAACAAAATGATTTTGTAATTGCAACCATAGGCAACACGATAGGCAAAATAAATTTGATACCAAAAGAATTAAATGGAAGTTTTATTTCAAACAATACTTCAAGATTTAGACTAACTGATACATCTATAATCCCTGAATTTTTAGAATTATTGTTAAGAAATTTTGTAGTGCAAGAACAAATACAAAGAGAATTTACTCAAACAGCGCAACCTAAAATTTCAAACACTTCACTAGAAAATATCCTAATCCCCAAGATAAATCCCGCCACGCAAGAACAAATCGCCCTAAAAATTCAAAAATCTTTTACTTTGCGCGCAAAATCAAAAGATTTACTTCAAAATGCTAAATTTAAAATAGAACAGATGATAGAAAATAATCCAAACTAAGGAGTAAAAAATGAGCAACAAATTTGTAGAGCCTAAATTCGATAAAAATGCTTTTACCTGTCCGTATTGTCAGGTTTTATCACTAATGAAATTTGTTGTGCCATTTAGAATTCAACAAAGACTTCGTAATGATTTGGAAAAATTAAGACAAGACATTAAAAGAATAGGCTATATTACAGAGAATATAAACAATGATATAAATAATATGGCTGAATTTGCAGCTTTCTATGGGCAATATGTTAATGCGTTTGCTATATGTCAAAATCCAAGTTGCCAAAAAATCAGCATTTGGATAGATGAAAAAATGGTTTATCCAAAACCACGATTGACACCGCTACCAAATGATGATTTGCCTGATGATATAAAAGCTGACTATGAAGAGGCTTCGCTGATAGTGCAAGATTCGCCACGCGGGGCTTGCGCTTTGCTTCGTTTAGCCTTACAGAAATTGATGATACACTTAGGTCAGGACAAAAATCTTGATAGAGTTATTAAAAATTTAATGCAAGAAAATATTGATGAGGATTTAAGAAAAGCATTAGATTCTGTGCGTGTAGTGGGAAATAGCGCTGTGCATTCTAATGAGTTGGAAATTAGAGATAAACCAGAAATAGCATTTCAGTTATTTAAATTGATAAATTTTATAGCTAATGAAGTGCTGACAAGCAGAAAAGAAATTAGAGAATTCTACAATGAAAATATCCCAGATACAGCAAAACGAGAAAATAGAGGTTAAAATGCCTAAATCCTTTTTAGTTACCGCGCTTGAACCGAGTGCGAATTTGCATTTAAAAGAAGTGTTAAAGGTGTGCGTGGTGGGAAGTATAGGATTTATGTCGTGTATTTGTGTGGCTTTGCGAATTATGCAAATAAAGTAGTGGATTTATGCTGTGAGTTTCGCAATGGCGTTTGGTGATAAAATGGATTTGGGCTGCAATCGCTATGATTTATTGCTAATAAGCGTGGATTCGCCTGTGTTGCTTGGGATTTATGAGGACAAAAGGCTTGTGCACCAATTTTAGCAAAAAATAATTAACTTTGGCAAAATTTCGCCTAAAATCCATAATGCCACTTTTATGCTATAATCCCATATTTATTTATATGAATTTAAAGGCAAATTTTATGAGCGAGATTAAAGACATAAAACGGATTGTGATTAAAGTCGGCAGTTCCATAATCTCCGATGGCAATGCCCTAGCACAAGGGCAGATTGAAAATCTCTGCGCCTTTATTGCAAAACTCCGCACGAAATTTGAAGTGATTTTGGTAAGCTCTGGTGCGGTTGTAAGCGGCTACACGCAGTTAAAAATTGATAAATCTTTCATCGAAAATAAGCAGGTTTTGGCAAGTATCGGGCAGCCACTTTTGATGGAGGCATATCGTAACGCGCTTAAAGCGCATAACATAATCCCCGCGCAGTTGCTTGTGATGGGCTTTATATTTGATTCAATTAAGCGTAGTAGCTACGCCAAGCGCACGATTGAGACGCTTTTGGCAAATAAAATCCTGCCTATTATTAACGAAAATGATGTGCTGACGCAAGGTGAGATGATGTTTTTGGATAATTTTGGCGATAATGACAATTTGGGTGCGAGTGTTACACACCTTGCAAATGCCGATATGCTGGTGATTTTGAGCGATATTTATGGCTATTTTGATAAAAATCCACTTGAATCACAAGACGCAAGGCTAATTAAAAATGTCCGTGCGATTCGCGCTGAATGCTTAAATGCAGAACAAAAGGGCGGTAGCTATTTTAGCACGGGGGGAATCGTTACAAAGCTAAATGCAGCGGACTTTCTGCTAAAAAAAGGGCGCAAAATGTTTCTATGCTCGGGCTTTGATTTGAAACCTACTTTGGATTTTTTATTGAATGGCAAACACGAAAAGGGGACGCTTTTTAGCGTGGAATCTGGGGAAATTATATGAAAATCGCAGAATCTAATCCCCTAAAAATCGCATTTTTTGGCACTCCGCTTTTTGCAAAAAATATTTTAGAGACGCTTTTGCGTGAATCCCAAGCGCACAAATCCTTTGAAATTATTGCGCTAATCACGCAAGAAGATAAGCCTTTTGGCAGAAAGCGCGAGTTAAAAGCTCCCGAGACAAAGGCATTTGTGCTTGAAAAAAATCTGCAAATCCCCATTTTTCAGCCACAAAAAGTTAGCGAGATTTTGAGCGATTTACGCGCTTTAAAGCCAGACATTGCGCTTGTGGTGGCGTATGGCAAGATTTTGCCAAAGATTATGGTTGATGAATTTTTCTGCATTAACATTCACGGCTCGATTTTGCCGAAATTTCGTGGTGCAAGTCCCATAAATGCGATGATTTTGAATGCTGATGAGTTTTTGGGTGTGAGTGTCATAAAGATGAATGAAAGGCTTGATAGCGGGGATATTTTGGGTTTTAGCGCGATAAAAAATGCGGATTTTGGGGCGCAAAATGCAAGTGTGATTTTAAGTGCTATGGGTGCGAATCTTGCGCTAAAAGTCATAAATCGCCTTAACCAAATCGCGCCTTTAAAGCAAAATGACTGCGATTCATCGCACTGCCAAAAGCTCACAAAGCACGATGGAATCGTGAGTTTCACAAGCGCAAAAGAGATTTTTTTAAAATCACTAGCTTATGAAATCTATCCGCAAATCGCGCTTGAAAATGGACTAAAACTATTTGGCGTAAAAATCAATGAGCTGGAATTGTCGCACAATGCGGGGGAGATTTTGGAGGTTTGTGAATCTAGCATTGTGGTGGGTTGCGAGAATGGTAGCATAATTGTAAAATCCCTTCAAAGCGCAGGGAAAAACAAAATGAGCGCGTTAGCCTATCTAAACGGAGCGCGACTAAAAGTGGGCGATATTTTGGCGTGAATAAATTTAGCGAATCTAATGGGATTTTGGGCGAATCTAACGCGAATCTTTCAAGTTTTGGCGTGAATCTTTCAAAACAAATTCTCTCACTCCCTTGCGGAATGGGATTAAGGTGGTGGGTTTATGCAAATAAAATTTTTTGATTCGTTGCCCTCCACGCAAGAATACTTAATCGCCCAAATCAAAAGCGGTGCGGTAGATTTGCCACTTTGCATTGTCGCAAAAGCGCAGAATAGGGGCATTGGCTCTCGTGGCAATGAATGGAGCGCGGTAGAAAAGGGGCTATATTTTTCCTTTGCCCTGTCGCTAGATTCGCTCCCAAAGGACTTGAAAATGCAGTCAATGGCAATCTTTTTTGCTTTTAATTTTATGCAAATTCTGCGAAATCTTGGCTCAAAAATCTGGCTAAAATATCCAAATGATTTATTTTTGGGAGCGCAAAAAATCGGGGGCGTTTTATGTGGTGTGGCTGGGGATTTTGCCGTGTGTGGAATCGGGCTAAATTTGGCTTCGCAAAATTTCGCGCATTTAGAGCCACAAATTAGCGCGAAGTTAGATTCGCGCAAATCTACACAAAAACTTTTGCAAGATTATTTTAATGAAACCTTACATTCAAGCTGGAGCGTAGTTTTTAGCGCATATAGCGCGGAGTTTTACAAAAACTACGACTTTTCATTTCACGGCGAAAATGATGAGATTTTATCGCTAAAAAATGCAGAGTTGCAAAAAGACGGCGCAATAAAAATGGGCGATAAGCTAATATATTGCGCAAGATAGGGATTTGTAAAATAATTTGTCATTGCGATACAGGGCTTATAAGCAAGTCTCGCAATGACAAAGTGGGTAATTATTTTGCTTTACGCAAATCCTTGCAAGATTCGCAGATTCAAGCAAAAAAATGCTATAAAGCGCAATCCCAATTTTAAGGAAACCTAAATGAGCAAAAAGGGACTTTTTAGCGCGATTTTTATCATTGCTTCTTTTGCTGTGTGTCTGCTTATCGCAAATGAATACCTAAAACGCGTAGAAGTAAAGGCGATAAATAGCTATTTTGCCACGCTTCAAGGTGAGCTAGGTGAAAAGCAACTTTCGTTAGATTTTTCGCCCACACAATGCAGTGGATTTTTCAAGCACACTTGCAAGATTAGTAGCGTGGAGCTTGGTAATATCAAATTTGATTTGCCTACTGCGCAAAATATCACACCTGAAAAAATCACATTTAGGGACATTAGCCTTGCGATTACGAATCTAACTACTAGCAAAATCGCTGTGAGCGTGAATATCGGTGCGATTTCGCAAAATCTGCTTTTTTTGCCTAAAAATTTTGCTTATTCCATTAGCCTAACAAAGCAAGATTCCGCGCTAGGCTATGTGATGCTAGATAGAGTGTTAAAGCTAGATATAGGAAATGTCGCTGTGAGTGTGAATTTCGCCGTTTTGATTCGCGAGAAGCGATTTGCAAATAAAAGTGTGCTATTTTTGTTAAAAGAGTGGTTTGACACTACTACACCGAGCTTTTATGAGTATAGTTTGGAGAAGTTAGATATTTCACTTAAAGCAAAAGGTGCGCTAAATGCGGATTTTTATGAAGCAAACAAGCAGAATTTAGAGCATTTGCAGGATAATTTAAACATTACTAATCCGCACTTTGAGACACTTGCAAACGCCACTATTAGACTAATGAAAAATGAGATTTCAAGCATTGATTTTAGCGTCAGGCGCAAGAATGCGGACTTGGTATTTTTTAATATGTTAAGCGATTTTGCTACTAAGAAAAAGGCATTAGAGATTAAAGAGATTTTAGATTCGATAAATGGGGGCTATGAGATAAAAATGGAAATGAAATAGGGCAAATATGGCTTTATGGAGTAGATTCGGCGGATTTTGTAGGTTTATCGTTGCTTTTTACGCCATTAGTGTGAATCTCATCAGTCATAATCACAGCAAAGATAAGCAATGCAGATACGACAAACGCCCCAATCGCAGATATAACTATGGCATTTCCGTCCATATTTCTAAATCCGTGCGCTATGCCTAGCCAATGCCACAAATATGACAGCACCCACATAAGCCCCGCCAAAAATTCCACCACAACAAAGCCCATAATCGCCAAAAATAGCCTACTCTCTGTGATTACCACGACTTCTTTGGCAAAGCGCAATGCAAATCCAAACAAAATCGGCGCACTTATAATAGCCACTACAAAGCCCACATAGAATGTATTAAACCCTATTGACGCGGAGATGCTAGGGCTTACAAGGGCTAGTCCCGTGATATAGGCGAGATTTGCCAAAAGGGCGATTGTATAAGATTTAAAAATCGTGGCACTTTGGCTGTCTTGTTTAAGCATATAGATGATATGCAGTTGCAAAACTATGGCGATGATAAATGCGATTTTGAAAAACAAAGCAAGTAAAAAACACGCCGCAGAGACATAAGATTCAAGTTTGATATTTTCAAGATTCATTATAAGCCTTTTTAGTGGTTTTGTAGCAATACGCTAATTTATGCAAAATTATAGCATAAAAAATTATCGCAGTTTTTTGAATGGATAAAAGTTTGTTATGAAAAATAGCATTGTATTTTAATATTTTGATTTCAAAGCCTTTGAGTTGCTTTTCAGCAATCGCACTCTCCATACTATCGCACACTTCGTAATAGCCAAGTTTGTCAATATTGCATTTTGTGAATTAGATTCTAAAAATCTAATTTATTGATTCAATTTTGGGTTATTGATTTTTATTTTTGATTAGATTTGCGTGTTTTGGATTGCCACGACTTGCATTCGCAAGTCTCGCAATGACGGGAAAAATAAAGCCCCCACTCTCAAAGTAAAAAAAGGGAGGGTATTTGCGATTCGGCGGGTCGCCGAATCTTGCAATTACGCAATAGCAATCACCCTAGAAATTCAATGAGAATTGCACTGTTGCTAGGAAGTTGCCTATATTAACAGCTCCCCATTTGCCTGTAGCTTTAGTAGCTTCTGTTTTGCCCATATAGCCTACTTGTGGGATTATATTAAATCCAGCACCGACTTTATAAGGCAATTGCACAAATCCAGCATAAGAGTGTATATCACCATTATCACCTTGATTGTGAGTATATTGATAACCAGCACCGATTTTTAATGCCAAATCATTAGTTAGATTCATACCATATTCTAGTGCTAAAGCAGCTATGTTTGTATTGTTTGATCCTCTAACAGATGATGTAACGCCGACATTTTGGAATCCTGCTTTTAGTATAGGTGTAGCGATGAGAATCTCGCCTAGTTTTTCAGCATTGTATCCATAGGTTAGCAATGCAGCTACATAGCTATCGCCAAATGTAGGGCGGACACCAGCGGTTACAAGGAATGCGTTTTTGGTATTGCCCTCTGAAGTTATGCCATTACTAGTGACACGAGTAGCAAATCTTCTATACGCATAAGTTGCTGCGACTTTTGCGCGAATCGAGCTATCTTTATACTCATAGCCGACTGAAAATCTAGGCACTTCATAGCCTACGCCATTGTTGTCTTTGCCACCGCCAAAATCATTTTCACTGATAGAAAATGTAAGTCCAGCTACGCTATATGCGATTTGCAATCGTCTTGTGCTACTGAGTTTACCACCAAAGCCATTTAGCCCATTGTCAGTATTCCAAGTATCACTTGAAAATCCGCCCATTGAAGTAATTAGCTCAACTTTACCAGCTAGTAGCTTACCTGCATCACCGAAGTCATATCCAGCATATAATTGACGGAAACCTGTATTGCCACCTGCGCCATAAAGCGTAGATTCGCTCACACCGATAAGTGCCGCACCAAAGACTTTGCCAACGGTGAAGTTGATACCGATTCGCGAGTTGCCTTGAATGCCTGATAGAAATTCGCCATTTGTTTTTTTGCTATTTTTTGTGATTTTGCCATCATACATTCCATTAGTAATGTTTAAGCCGTAGCCTAGCAACGCCCTTGCAGACCCAAATACACCGAAACTTTTATCGCCGTTTTTATAAACCTCAAATGCGTTTAGCTGCCCGAGCAATGCCCCTGCCGCCACCGCGCTGATTAAAACTCTTTTCATAAGATACCTCCTAAATTTTGATTTGTAAAGAGCGGTAGAATTAAAGCAAAATTTATGCCACTTTGTCAATGAAATGTGTAGAAATTATGTAAAGTTTATGTAAAAAAATGTTTGGATTTGTTTGGTTTGCTTCGGAGAATCTACGATTTGTCTTAGCAAATGATGAAATGGGGGCAATTTGCTTTAAGGTTTGGATTGCTTCGGGCTGTCGCTCTTGTAATGACTGAATTTTACCCACCCCCTTAATCCCCCTCCGCAAGGGAGGGGGAAATTTGAATGAATCCCCATTCGCAAGGGAGGGGGAAATTTGAATGAATCCCCATTCGCAAAGGAGGGGGAATCTTTGGCAGAATTACCACGCGCAAGTGAGAGAGATTTTATTTTTTGGCAAAAAGTAGCAAAAATTTTAGGTGGATTCGCATTTCGTGCGGATTTATTTTGTCCGAAATTGCCTCAATGCCTCATACGCCACGATACTAACGGCATTTGAGAGATTTAGACTCCTTGCATTATTTTGCATAGGAATCTTATAAGTTTGCGTAAAGTAGGCATTTAGTAAGTCAAGTGGCAGTCCTTTATCCTCCCTGCCGAAATGCAAAAAGCACTCATCGCAGAATTGCGCCTCAAAATAGCTTTGATTTGCCTTTGTGCTTAAGAAAAAATGGTGCGAATCTATGGGGTTTTCACACTCAAACGCGCGAAAATTATCCCACTTTATTAGTTCAATCTCGCTAAAATAATCCATTCCAGCGCGTTTTAAGTGTCTATCATTAAGCACGAATCCAAGCGGATAGATGAGATGAAGTCTCGCATTTAGCGCAAGGCAGAGTCGCCCGATATTGCCTGTATTTTGCGGGATTCGTGGCTCGTGCAAAACGATATTTAGCATTTATAAATCCTTGATTTGCGCTTCAAAGTCTGCTACCGCGCATAAAATCACTTCTTTGCACGCACAAAATGGCGTTTTTATGTCGTTGCTTTTTATGGATAGCAGGGCAATCATCGCACTTTGCAGTAAATGGCATACTGAGCCTTCAAATAAAATGCCGACTTTGGGATTTTTTTCGCTAATCTTTGCTAAAAATTCGCTCATTTTATCGATAAAAACAAATAATTCTTGTTTGGTTGAAATCTCACAATTTAGGGCATTTGTAAGCTCATCGATGAATTTTAGTGCTGAATTTTGTAGCGCATTTTTGGCTAAATCTATCATTGATTTGTCTATAAAAAATTTTGATGAATTAAGATTTTCCTTTGTGGTGCGGGATTTTAGGGTAAGATTTGGCGTAAAAACTGTGCCCATTATTTTTGCTCCAAAGCTTAAATTATGCACGGATTTTGGCTTATAGTGCGCGATTGCAAGGGCGAAACTCTCTTTGCTTAAAGAAAAAATCGCATTGCTAAAAACTTCAAAATCATCGCGATTTCCCTCTACTTTGAAGCAATCTAGCGGGATTTCGGTGCGTTCATCGCCATAGATTGAGCCGCTTGCGTGTTTGGCAAAGCCACGCACGAATCCGCAGTCCATTCCGCACATTATGATTTCCTCGCTCATTGCACAAGCAAGGCTAAATCCTGCATTTCCCACAAATGGAGCGCAAAATTCAAGTGGGACGATTTGTGTGGCGATTTTATCAAAAATATAACTTGCCGCGCTGCCGCCACGCATAAAAAGTGTCGAATCTTGCGATATTTCAAGCACTTTTGGATTGACAAGCGAAGCGCAAAGCGTGGCGGTTTTCCCTAAATTTGAGCTTTGCAAAACTTCGGCAAGATAGGGGACGCGCTCGATTTCGATTTGAAAATCTATGATAATATTATGCGCTTTAAGCACCTTTAACGCCGTGCCACAGCTAAAAATCAGCATTTTCTCTTGGTTTGCGCGGATAAAATCGATATTTGATTCAAGGCTAGGACCGCTCCCCACCACGCAAATGGGCGTTTTTAGCTTGGAATCTAAACGCAAAAAGGGCGCGTTTTTGGCATTGGCAAACGCATTTTTTAACCCTATCATTTCGTCCTCAAAGCTCCCCCAACCACGCGCATTTGCCCTATAAGTCTCAAGCGTTAGTTGCTTAAAAGCCTCTACTTTTTGGCTTTTTAGCAAAGTTAGCTCAAGGCGCAAAAAATTATTTGTGATTTTTTTGCTATAAAAGTAGTGGTTTAAAAGTCCCTTATCTAGCAGGTTTTCAATGAAAATATAGCAGGATTTAGGGCTAACGCGCGAAAAAAGCAATTCATAATCCACAAAGTAGCACGACAGCGCGAAAAGTTCGGCTTCCTCTTCATAAATCAAAAGTGAGTGAAAAAAATAGCCCATTTCTAGCAAAATATCCAAAAATAGTCCGCCACAAAGCCCAAAAATGTTTGTTTGGGGGAGGAAAAGTGGAGGCAAGTGATAGGCTGGATTTATATGCGAATCTACCCACTCACTGCACCGCCCTAGCGCAAGGGAGGGAGAATCTAGTTTTTCTGCCATTGATTTGCCTAATTTGGATTGCTTTGATTTGCTGCACGAATCTTGCAAGGACGATTCTACCCACCCCCTTAATCCCCCTCCGCAAGGGAGTGGGAAATTGTTAGATTTTACATAACTAGATTCCCCCTCTTTTGCAAAAGCAGTTGCATTTTGTTTTTTCGCCCTTGCAAAAGTGGTTGCATTTTGTTTCCCCTCCATTGCGCTAGGGTGGTGCAGGGGGTGGGTAGAATCTGCAAAATCAGCGGAATGTTTATTTAAAGACGAATTGCCACTAGTAATATCCACAATGCGATTTATCGCCTCCGCTGTCGCTTTTAGATTCGCCACGCCGTAATTTCCATCGCTATTTTTTTGCAGTTTTTTTAGGCGTAGATTGTTTGCGTAAATGCGCCATTTATCGTTATTTAGCGGAGTTTGGGCGATATTTTGCGCCACACTTACAAACGCACCTTTGGGGTAGAGAAAACGGCGATTTTGCAAATCAATGATATTTATTTCATCTTTACTAAAATAGAGATTATACTTGCGATTCGCGCCATTTAGCGCGATTTGAAGTGATTTTGCGATTTTGTTATTGCTAAAAAATGCGATATTTTTTAGCATACGATTTTGCATTATGACTTGCGCATTTTTATAGGCTACTTCACTTGAATCGCCACCGCTTTGGGCGCAAATCAAGTTTTCAAAAAGACTATCTATTGTTTAAGTCCTAAAAGCGTATTTAAGATTTGGTCAGAAGTCGTAACTGCCTTTGAGTTTGCTTGGAATCCTCGCTGAACGACTATTAGTTGCGTTAATGCGCGAGATAAATCCACATTGCTCATTTCTAGCTTTGAGCCACTAACGCCTCCCCTACGCCCTGTATTTGGTGCGCCGACTATTGGTTCGCCTGAGTTTCCGCTTTGGCTAAATATATTGCCACCTTCGGCTTGAAGTCCTGCGTTGTTTGCGAAGTTTGCTAGTGCGACTTGCGCGAGTGCTAACGCCTTGCCGTTGCTAAATGCGCCTAGCAAAGTGCCATTTGCATCAAAGCGAATATCTACCAAATCCCCTGCGATGTAGCCATTTTGTGAGATTGTATAAGTTTCAGAGATTCTATCTACGCTAGTTAGTCCGCCAAAAGTGCCGTTATCGCCAAATGCAAGTTCTAATCTCTGTGGCGAAGTAGAGCCATTTTTTGGGTCAAATTGAAGCACGGGCGGATTCATACCTGCTAGTGAGCCATCAGAGTTAAATGAAGCGCGTCCGCCCTCTAAAATATTTGGGCGCGTTGGGCTACCACCGATAAATTGCGCAGGTTCAGGCAAAATCGCACGGAAACTCCACTCACTCCCCGCGATTTTGTAAAATTCAAAGCGCACTGTATGCTTTGAGCCTAAACTATCCACCACATCGACACTTGTAGCGTGAGTTGCCACGCCAAAAACGCCCGTGCTAGACACATTTCCGCCCTCCACAAGCGCGGTTGTCGAAATGCCTTTCATTGCTTCTTTTAAAATCACATTGTTGCTTACATTGTCATTATAAAAGCTACTAACAGCGATATTTAGGTTGTTTTTAAAGTCATCGCCATCATCGGCATTTTCAATCTCAAACATACCATAGCGATTTACGCGCACAAACACACTCGCAGTGGAATCGCCATAAGGAATCTGCGGATTTTTGACAAGATTCGCATCTTGTTGCATAAGAGCGCGTAAATCCTCTGTTGTCCTAAATTGTCCGCTTGTAGAGTCGGCATCTTGGGCGTTTGTGTATTGATAAGAAAATGCCGTAATCACGCTATCGCCCTCTTTAAAGTTAGAAAACGCGCCCGTGCCACCTGTGGTAATCAAAATATTTTTTGTCCTTGCGTCCCCATCGCGATTGTTTTCATTTTCAATGCGAAGCATTCCATTATCGATATATGCTTCCACGCCCGTCCTATCCCTTGCAGCGTTAATGGCATTTTGCGCGGCAATTAGCGTAGAAATCCCTGTCGCAGCCGAATCATTAGCAAATGAAATCTCTATGCCATTGATTCCCACAGAGCTATTTACATTTGTGGGTGTAATGGCTTGACGCATTTGTGCGATTTGATAGCTAATCCAAATGCCTTGATTTTCTTTGAGTGCCAAAGCGTCCCCATCTGCATTAAAAAGCGCACCCATATCATAAGAAATCTGCATAAGTTTATTTTTGGAATCATAAATGGGTATTTCAGGGTCAACTTCGGTAGCGATTGATGAATCAAGCGCAGCTAGGGGAATCATCTGGTCTGCTCTGCGCCCTGCGTTTAGATTAGCACGAAGCGAAATCGCAGAAGTGGATTTGGCTGGCATAACCATCGCAGGGTCGATTTGAATGCTACGAATGGGTCCTGTGTGGTCTACTTTGAAAAATTCGTCTTCTGTCATATACTCGACATTTTCTAGCTCCCCACGAATCCACCCCTGCACTATATAACCGCCCGTATTTACCAAATTGCCATTAGCATCAAAGAGAAATTCGCCATTGCGCGTGTAATTGTGCGTGATGCCTCTATCAGGGCTAACGATAAAAAACCCATCGCCCTCAATCGCCAAATCCGTCTTAATATCCGTATTTTGCGTATTTCCTTGCGAAAAAACTTTTGTCGTAGCTTCGATTCCTACGCCTAGCCCGATTGAGAAGTCATTTTGCCCACCAAGCCCGTTTTTGTAGGGCGAAGATGCGATTCGCTTGATTTGACTAAGCATATCTACAAAACTTGCGCGCGAGTATTTGAATCCCACAGTATTGACATTTGCAATGTTGTTACTTTCCACATCTAACGCTATTTGGTGCGCTTGCATTCCGCTGACACCAGACCACAAAGACCTTAACATATCTATCCTTTTAACTAGAAATTATTGCGATTTGTAAGCAAATAATATTCCTAAAAAAATGTGAGAAAATTTTGGAGGATTTGCATAGATTGTCATTGTGAGATTTGTAACGCGATTTGTGGCAATCCAAAAATTGCCTATGATTGATATATCTGCATTGTAGATTATACGAATTCGTGGATTGCTTCGGGCTAAAGCCCTCGCAATGATAAAAATATGATTCTAGGTGTAGCTGTAAGCTGGATTCTGTATGCAAATCCGCGCTTTATGGCGCGAATCGCACTAGCGACTATTTATCTAAAAACGCATTTCACAACGCGCATAAAGCGAATGGCTAAAATGTGAGATTTTTAACCTGCCATTCTTGCTACGGATTGGGTTTGCAATGCAGCCCTAATTGCTTAAGGCTCGGTAAGCTCTTACCTCACCCTTTCACCCTTACTTGATTTGCACTAAAAAGCGCAAATAAAGCGGTTTGCTTTCTGTTGCACTTTCCCTTATCTTGCGATAGCCATTTGTTAAATGGAATCCTAATCTCGGTAGTCCAGACTTTCCTCTTTTTTATGCGAATCTTGTGCGAATCTCTTTTGTAAATCAGCGCAAATCGCACTAAAAAGCAGTCGCCCACTACACCTAGAGTGCGAATTTTAGCATAAAATTAGCGATTTATCCCTGCTATTTCTTTGGTATTTTTGCGATTCATACGCTAAATTTATGCGATTTTACTCTTCTATATCAAGCCAAATGCCATCTTTATTTTGCGCTTTTGGCGCGGTAGTTTTAGTGGCGTGTTTGGACGCAGGCTTTGGCGCAACATTTGATTTGGGCGTTGAATCCTCTTTTTTAATCGTCTCAATATCTAGCAAAATGTCCTTTCTTTCAGGCTCACTAATCATCACATTAAAGCTATTTGAAAGATATGTATTTTTATATTTATCATTGTAGTTTAGATATGGCGCGAACTCTGTGCTTCGCTGGGCGATTGCGATGGGATAAATGCCACTTTTTTTGCCCTTGAAAACAATCTGCTGTCGCCCCTCTAATGCCCTATTTGAGTTTTGAATCTCTATGCGATTCTTGCTATTTTGCGCGACTTTGATAAATGAATTGCTTAGATATAGCCCACTAGGGTGTTTATTGTTAATATACCAATATTGCGATTCAATCTCTGGCTCACTTTGCAGGTATTTTGCTAAAATTTTCTTATCGCAGGATTTGCAGTAAATGGCGTATTTTGCGATTAAAGATGGCGAAGATTCAGTGTCGCCCTTTATGTCATTTGTCTGCAATTTTCCGCGCACAAAGAGAATCCCAAGCGGATTTGAATGCTCATCTAATCTGTCATAGACATCGACATTGTCATAGTCAAATTGACTTTTGCCGTTTTTGAATCGAATATTGAATCGAAAATCCGTTAGCGTAACTTCGTTAGGCTCGATGGCATCGCTTTGGGCGATAGTGCGGGAATTTTTGTATTTATCCACAATCTTGCTAATGCCAAAATATGCTTTTAAATTCGTGCCTGCTGGCTTTTCAAAGTCGCGCAAATACGCCACAATCCTAGAGTTTAGCCTATCGCTTGAACTGCGCTTAAATTCGATTAGTTTGTCATTTTTTAGACTTAATTCAATAGAGCCATAATTGCAAGATTTATTCACATCTATGGGCTTATTGTCGCTATCAAGTGCCTCAATATCCACGCTTAAAAGCGGATTGTATCTAAAAGTGTGCTTATCATCAATCTGCCCATAATATGCGATTTGATTGCTACCATTATCCGCTAAAATGTCCGTTTTCACGCGGAAATTCGCAGGGATTATGCTAATATCTTTGGCGATATTTGCGCTTGTGCATTGTGGCTCTAGTCCGCTGCTAATGCCATTTACGCACGAATTGTCGTCATTTGCGATTTTAAAGTCAATATTTAGATGCCCAAAAGCAATGGTATTTGCGCTAATATCGGCGTAAGCGTTCTGCAAATAGCCTTTTTTGAAGCGTAGATTCAAGCCTTCTGGCACGGAGACATTGGTATTTACGCTACCATCGCATTTATTTTTCTGCGTGAATGTGAGATTTTGCACCGCCAAATTCCCACCAAAGCCATTATCCACATCGCCTTCCATTGTCAAAGCGCGAGATTCGTCAAATGCGATTTTGATAATCCCAGCTTTTAGCGTGGGAATCGCGCTTGTGCCCTCATTTGCAAAATGATATTTCAAGTCAAAACTAGCAGGCGTAACGATGATTTTATTCGTGGCTTTGGTAGTTTTAGGCGTTTTACAAATCACTTGCGTCCTGTCATAGGAGCTTTCAAACTTCATATCAAGCGCGGCGATTTTGTTTGTGTGGCTTAATGCGTAGGATTTTTTAAGATTTTTGCCATAATAATTGCGCACTTCGCACTCTAGTTTAAGATTATCATCGCTTAGATTTACAAAATATAGCGTATTTTGCTTGTCTTTGGAGGATTTTTTGCTCCAAACTACCCCATCATAAGGTTGCAAAGTATTATAAAGACATTTTAAATCCCCATAGCAGTCCCTATTTAGCTTTTCATAAGCGTCTTTCTCTACGATTAAAAACTCATCTTTTCCCGCAGGTTTGGGCTTCCTATCGGGCTGCTTGTCTAGCTTTTTCTCTGGCTCTAAAAGGGCTGTTTTAAGGTTTTCATCATCGATATTTGCTGTTTTTGTTTCTGTTGTTGCTTTTTCTTGGGTTTTTGGTGTTGAATCTATGGCTTGTTTAGTGGCAGATTCAGCTTTTGATTCGGGCTTGGATTTGGCTTTAAAATCGGTGGATTTTGGTGCTTCTGCTATTTGTGTGGGTTTGGATTCTGTTTTGGTTTCAGCTTTGGGCGCGGAATCAGCTTTTTGTGTGGAATCTACTGCGATTTTAGCAGAATCTTGGCTTGAATCTTTGGCTGAATCTTGCGTGATTTGTGTGGATTTATCGGATTTAGTTTCATCTTTTTTTGCCATTTTTGTTAATTGTTTAGATTCTGTGGGCTGTTTAGATTTAGATTTGGGTTGAGCAGGTTTCTCTGCGGTTTTTGCTATTTCCGTAGGTTTTGTGGATTCTGCGGTTTCTTTGGCAGATTCGGCGGATTTTGGGCTTGAATCTTGTTTTGAATCTTGCGCAACTTCTATTATTTTTTGCTTTGAATCTGCCGTTTCTTTTGCTAAATCCGTGTTAGAATCTTTAGTTTCTTTTGGTAAATCCTTGTTAGAATCCTGTGTTTTTTGCGTCAAATTAGCTTTCGGCTCTTTTTTAATGCCAAAAGTTTTCAATAAATCCTGTATATTTTCATCTAGCTCGGCTTGCATTTCCGCATTTATGGGAGAATGTGCATCTTTGGACTGCGCCACATTATCGGCACTTGCCATTGTCGTGGCTTTGCTTGTATTATCAGTGCTTGAATCTGCCGTGCTATCAGTTTTTTTGATACCCATAGCCACTAAATATTCGTCAATAATGGCTTTTTCAAACGCCACTTTGGTAGGCGTCTCGCATTTGCCGTAGTTTTGCTCATTGAGATTAGCATTTGGCGCGATAGATGCGATGTTGCGATTATCGCTTGAAATGATTTTTCCGCTCTCAATGAAAATCTCATAAGTAGGGATAATATTTGCCCGTGCTGTGGCTATTTTGTAGTTTTTGGTGTCAATTTTTTGATTGCTAAAATTTAGGATATTATCAAAGCAACCGCCCTCCTTTACATCACAAATCGCATTTGACTTATTAGGCGAAGTAGCGGAGTTATTTTTTGTCCTAAAAAGTCGCTTAAGCGTGTAATCTTTGTTGCTTAAATCCAGCGGATTTACCTTTGGACCGCAGAAAATATTACCATTAAAGCCTAAAACGCTCTCACCATCGCGACTTAAGGCAAGCATATCATCTACATTTAGCAAAGTCTCCATTTCGCCACGCAATTTAGGGTTTTTTTGGTTGATTGTATCGATAAATTCGCGCTCATAAATCCCGCCATAAAAGGTATTAAGCCAAACGCTAGAATTGCGCCCTTCAGGCATAATAAGCGATGAAATTTTTAAAAGCGCACCGCGCTCTAACACAAGATTGCTTTTGGTATTTGTGCCCTCGATAATCTCAACCACAAAATTTTTTGGATTTTTGATATTAAACCTAACGCCACTATCAATTATCAAATCCCCAGCCACACGCATTAAAACATTATCTTGTTTTAGAGTTATGATTTTATTTTTTAAAAGATTTTTATTGTTTGTTATGCTGATGCCCTCTGTGAGATTCCCGCTTTTGCTCTCCACCATCGAGCAATCCAGCACTTCATAGCGCACATTATCAATCTCAATATCGCCACCATTGATACACGCACGATATTCTGCATACTCGCTACCATCGGCTTTATCGAACTTATGAAGCATAAGCGGTGGATTTTTTATATCAATCTCGCATTCGCTTTGCGCCTCATTGGTAAAATCGCAATTTTCTGCGAATGCAAAAAGTAGGACAATCCCCAAAGATACGATGATTCTAAGCATTTAAATTCCTCTTTTATGTGATGAATCCTAGAAATTCTAGCGAAATTTTTGTCAAACAAATATCGTAAAAAGTCAAAAAAGTGTTAGCAAAGGCAAAGTTTGCGGATATTTTTTTGGATTCGTATTTAAATTTGTGCAATGAAATCGTAATTCGTAGAGTTTGCAAGGGCGTAGCCCAAAACAAATTGTCCGCTAAAACCCATACTCTTTTAAAATCGCCCTTGCTTTTTGCATCTCACTTTCGCTTGGAGTGGGCGTGGATTCAAGCCTATATTCTAAATTCAACGCCTTATATTTATACGCGCCTAGCTGATGAAAGGGAATCAAATCGACTTTTTCAATGCAATGATATTTTTTCGCCAAAGCACCTAATTTATGGATTTTCTCATCTTTTAGTGTAAGATTTGGCACACATACAAAGCGAATCCACACGCATTTCCCTATGCTCTCGCAGTATTCTAGCGTCTTTAACGCGTTTTCATTGCCATATTCAGTTAGCTTTATGCAGTCATTATTATTTACTTCCTTTATGTCTAAAAGTAGCATATTTGCGCGCTCTATGCACTTTTGGCTAAATTTTAAATCGATAAATCCATTTGTATCAATCGCGCTATGGAATCCAAGCGCATTTAGCGCACCCAAAAATTCAAATAAAAATTCGTGTTGCAGCATAGGCTCTCCGCCTGAAATCGTTACGCCACCTTTTTTGTAGAATTTTTTGTAGCTCAAAATATTTTTTAGGATATTTTTTAGGCTTAATTCCACGCCACCATTCAAATCCCACGAATCAGGATTGTGGCAGTAGGCACAGCGCAAATGACAGCCCTGCAAAAATAGCACAAATCGCACACCCGGTCCATCTACCGCGCCAAATGATTCTATCGAATGCACTCGCGCTTTGATTTTGGGGCAGTTTTTAATGATTTCTTTCATAGTTTTTTATCCTTAAAATCTCGCAAGATTTGGCAAACTTGTGCGCCAAAAATTAAAAAATGATTCTACCTAAACATTCGCAAGATTTGCCAAATTTTTGCTATACTTGCAAATTTTAAATCCAAAATTAAAGGCAAAATCGTGGGCATTATTATCACCATAACTTCAGGCAAAGGTGGCGTTGGCAAAAGCACCGCAGTGGGCAATATCGCAGTAGGTTTGGCAAATCGTAATAAAAAAGTTGTCGCAATCGACTTTGATATAGGACTGCGTAATTTGGATATGATTTTGGGGCTTGAAAATCGCATAGTCTATGATGTAATCGATGTGATGGAGGGCAAATGCAATCTAAATCAAGCACTTATCAACGACAAAAAGGCAAAAAATCTTTTCTTTCTCCCCGCTTCGCAAAGCAAAGATAAGACGATTTTAGATAAAAACAAAGTCAAAAATCTGCTAGAAAATCTTAAAAAAGACTTTGATTTTGTCATAATTGATTCACCAGCAGGGATTGAGAGCGGGTTTGAGCACGCTATTTTTTGCGCGGATATGGCGTTAATAGTGGTAAATCCAGAAGTTAGCTCCGTGCGGGATGCCGATAGAGTGATAGGCATAATTGACGCAAAAAGCGATTTGGCAAAAGAGGGCAAAGAAGTGCAAAAATATCTAATTATAAACCGCATTAAACACGATTTAGTCAAAAAGGGCGAGATGATGAATAAAGATGATGTGCTTCATATCGTGGCAATTCCTTTGCTTGGGCTAATTAGCGAAGATGAGAAAGTCATCTCTGCCACAAACAAGGGCGAACCCGTGATTTACAATAAAAACTCCAAATCCGCCAAAGCTTACAATAATATCTGTGAGCGACTTTTAGGCAAAGAAGTGCCATTTGATGAGGGAAATGATGGAATTTTGGAGTTTTTTAAAGGTTGGTTTAAATGATAGAATTATTAAAAAAAATGTTTGGCAAAGAAGATTCAGCACAGATTGCTAAAAATCGACTTTCTGTTGTTGTGGCGCACGAGCGAAGTTTGAATCTGCCCTATATAAACGAAATGCGTGATGAAATCACAAAAGTTGTCCAAAAATACACACGAGTAGGCGAATCAAATATCAATTTTAAGGCAGATTCAAATCAAAATATGAATATGTTAGAAATTGAAATCACTTTGCGTTAGGCGCGAATCGTGTGCGAATAATGGCTAATTTGCAGATAAATTAAGGGAGATTATAATGTTTTTATTGCTTTGGAGTGTGCTTTTTGCCACAAGTCTAAATGCGGATAATGTCATAAAAGTCCCGCAAAAAAAGCACGATTCCAAAGTCATTGCCCTAAATAAAGAGTTTGAATCACAAATCGATTCGTTAGAGCAAAATGGCAAAAATATCGATGAATACACAAAATACTTCAAAAAGCGAATCGATTACACAAATCCATTTTCAAGCGAATCGCGTGATTACCAAGATAGTTTGCTCATTGAAAAAATGCCCAAAAAACGCGCCGAAGTGAAAGACGAATCCGCCACAAGCAATTTGCGCAACTCAAAAAATCTCCGCACAAATCTAAAAACCGCAAATCTCACAAAGCCAAGCGATTTGCGCATTGATTCGCGCACACTTAATGAGCCACGCAAAATTTACAAAAAAGTTTTGGATTCACCAAAGCCAAAAGTTGTCATTATCATTGATGACATTGCAAATACCAAGCAATTAAGCGATATTGTGGCAATTCAAAGCGCGGGGCTAAAACTCACGCCATCCATTTTCCCCATAGCGCAGGGCAATACAAAAATGCTTGAGAGCGTGGCGAATTTGGATTTTTTTATGGTGCATTTGCCACTAGAAGCCCTTGCGTATAAGGATGAGTTGGATACGATTAGCATTTACGATAGCAAGGATAGGATTTACCAAAAAATCGCAAATATCAAGCGAATCTTGCCTAACACGCTTTATATTAACAATCACACAGGCTCAAAATTCACCGAGCAAAGGGGCAATATGGAGATGCTTTTATCTGTGCTAGATTCGCATAATATTAGCTTTGTAGATTCGCGCACCACGCCAAATACTACGCTTCCAAGCATTGCAAATGCCCAAAATCGCCTAATTTTATCTCGTGATATTTTTATTGATAATAATTTAGATTCAGCTTCGTTAAACGCACAGATTAAAGAGGGTGTGAAAATTGCGCGAGATAGGGGCTATGCGATTCTTATCGCTCACCCACACAAAGAGACGCTCTCCGCACTAAAAAGAGCGCAAAATGGTGCGTTAAAGGAAGTTGATGTGATTTATCTAAATGAGTTAGATTCTTTGCTAAAAAAATCCAATATCACGCAATACGCACAAATGCTAAAATCGCCGTAATTTAGGTTAAATTCATAGCAAAGGGGCGAAAATGGGCAATATCAACATTGTAAATCGCTTTAATCTAAATAGTGCGATTATTAGCATTCATAGGACGCAAACGGGCATTAGTGCCGTTACGCAGGATTATCAAGCCTGTATTATCGAAAATGGTTCTCTTAAAAAGCGCACAAAACTCATAAATTCAAAAGAGATTCCACACAGATTCGCCAAAAGTTCATCTGCTAGTGCGAAATTTATCTGCGTGTGCGATGCGGAAAATCCCCGCGCAATCATTGCCAAAATCGGCGCAAGTATAAAGCAGTGCGCGATAATCACCGAGCACACAAAAAATATTAGCGCATCAAACTTTACGCCTGATTCGACTATTTTAGCCACAGGTGGCGAAGATGGGCGCGTTTATTTATATACTACAAGCAATTTTAAAAAGATTTTGACTTTGCCATATCGCCCTGATTACATTTCATCGATAAATTTTAGCGATGATGGGCGATTTGTCCTTGCCACTTGCTTTAATAAGTCAAATATCATTTATGATACGCAACGCGCAAAGGCAATTAGCATTTTTAATACAAGCGAAGTGGTGGAATGGGGCGAATTTTTTGAAAATAATGCCAAGCTAATGCTTGTTACGCGCGATTTTCAGTCAATCATTTATGATATTCACGCAAATGCCGTGCTAGATGCTGCAAATATTTTTAACTCGTGGCCCAATACATTTTTTATTGATGAGAATGCAGGAATCGCCATTGTCGGCACAAGAGATGGCGGAATCTATTTGGTAAATATCAAAGAAAATGCGATTATTTTTCACTTGCGACTTGAAGAAGTAGTCGGTATTAGCGCGATTTGTGTGCATTTGGGTTGCATTTTTGTAGGTGGAATCAATGGCGAACTTGTCATCATAAACTACACGCAAAATAGCGAGGCATTTCAAAAAGCCTGCGAAGCGAAAAACTATGCCGAAGCGTCCGCTATGCTTGAATCAAATATTTTCTTATCGCTTTTGCCTTGTGCGCGGGTGTTTGATGAGGATTGGGGCAAGATTTTGCAAGAGGCAATCGCGCTTTTAAGCGACAATAAAATCGATGACGCAATCGGGCTTACAAATCCCTTTACAAGCCAAGATATTAGCAAAAAAGCCGCTTTTAATGTGTATTTGGAGAAAAAAGATTTTATTAAAAAATTCAAAGAGCTAGTGGAAAATCGATTCTATGAGGAAGCCTACGCAATGGTGCTAAATACGAAATTTTTAGAGAAAACTTCGCATTATGAGGCGTTAGAAGCTGCGTGGCAGAGTGCCTTTGTAACGGCGCGAAAGATTGTTGAGGAAAATAAAAATAATGTCGAGTTAGCAAGGCGACATTTGGAGCTATTTATGAAAACGCCCAAAAAAGACATTATTATGCAGTTACTAAACAACACGCGCCTTTTTAATGAAGCAGAGGAATATATAAAATCGCAGAATTTTAAGGCGTATTTCGCGTTAGTGGGGAACTTTGGCTTTTTAAAAGAGGGCATTTTGTATAAAAAAGTTTTGGCGTTAGGCGAAAATATCTTTGATAAATTATTAGAGGCAAAAAACGCCGATGATTACGATGAATTTGAACGCTTGTCAGCCTTTCTCTCAAACTTTCCATTTTATAAGGAATCCATTGCAAATATGAATGTCGCAGTGGCAAAAAAAATCGAAATGCTAAAACTAATCGCAGAAAATAAAAAAGTAGCCGCTTATAAACTCGCATTAGATTTTGAGGAATTGCAGTATTTAGATGAGTTTAAGGCTTTAAGCGCGGAGTTTGATGCGGTGGCGCAACACGCTATTTCGGTGGCACACAGCGGGAAGCCCGAAGAATTAAGTCAAATTTTTGGCGAATATATGCAAATAAGCTATTGGGGCGATAAAATCAAAGCGATTTTTCAAGTGGCGTATTTGGAGGAATTTCGCCTTTGTGTGGAGCGCGAAAAGGACGCGATAAATTGGGAGCAGAGCGTGAAAAATTATGCGCAAATCTTTGGCAAAGATGATGATATAAACGCATTTTGCGCTAAAAATGGCTTTAAATTTAAAATAGGCGATTTTGCAAGGCAACCTTTTAGCTTTCAAAAAACGCTAATTTCGCGCGTGGTGTGAGAATTTGGACGATTCTAATATTCCATCATTGCAAGATTTGCAGTGCGAATCAAAGCAATCCACAGCCATCCCGTCATTGCGAGGGAGCGAAGCAATCTATGAATCCACAAGCGATTCAAACAAAAATTCACTCGAATCTAATATAAAAAATCCTCCCTCCCTTGCGAGTGGCGATTTTGATTCCCCCACCCTTGCGGAGCGTGATTCCACTACTTTCCCCCTCCCTTGCGGAGGGGGACAAAGGGGGTGGGTAAAATCTAATAAATCTGCCGAATCTACACTTGATTCAAATAAATTTACAGGTAATTTGTGCGAATCTAACTACAAATCAAAGCAGGATTCACCAAAAAATATCAAATCTTTTCCGCGCCTAAATCCACTGCCAGATTCACTACTCGCACTTAAAAAACCTCCCAAGCATTTATTTTACAAAGGCGATTTGTCGCTTTTAGATTCATTTAAAGTCGCCATTGTCGGCACTCGTGCGCCAAATCCCTATACAAAGACGCTTACTGCCAAACTAGCAAACGCCATCGCAAAGTCCGCCGTTGTGGTGAGTGGCGGGGCTTTGGGCGTGGATATTATCGCCCACACGCATTCTTTACCGCGCACCATTATGATTGCGCCGTCATCGCTTGATATAATCTATCCACGCGAAAATGCGCAAATTATTCAAAAGATTTATGACTCTGCGCTAGTTTTGAGCGAATATGAGAGCGGTTACATTCCACAAAAATACAGCTTTTTGCAGCGCAATCGCATTGTCATTGCGTTAAGTGATATTGTGATTTTGCCACAGGGCGACATAAAAAGCGGGACAAGTTCTAGTGCGAAATACGCGCTTACGCTAGGCAAACCCATTTTTACGCTCCCGCATAGATATGATGAAAGCACCCTTACAAACGCGCTTTTAGCGCGTGGCAAAGCTAGGGCGATTTATAATATTAGTGATTTTGTAAATGAGTATATTGCGCCAAATGCAAACGAATCTTTGTGTAAATCTGCGATAGATTCGGGCGAATCTAGCTACGAATCCGATGAAATTTTAGCCTTTTGCGCAAAAAATCCTAGCTTTGAGGACGCATTCGCAAAGTTTGGTAATGTGATTTTAGAGTATGAGTTTAGCGGACGCTTGGTGCGCGAAAACAACATAATTCGCGTGAAATGATAGCAATCGACTTTGGGTTAAAGCGCATAGGCGTAGCGTGGAAATGTGGAGAGTTAATCCTCCCGCTCCCTGCGATACAATTTAATACTCCTGTGCAAGTAGCAAGTGAATTGCAAGGCATTTTAGGCGAGAAAAAAGCGCGGATTTTGATTGTTGGCAAAGTGCGCGAAGATTTGCAAGGCGCGTTAGATGAGGTTTTGAATGCGCTAGATTTTGGTGGCGAAATCGCCTTTGTCGATGAGAATTTAAGCTCTAAAGAAGCCGAGCTACACATAAATGGACGCAAAAAAAGCAAAAAACTCCGCAAAGATGGGAGTTTAGATAGTCTATCTGCGATGATAATTTTGGAACGATATTTGGGTGGAATCTAATAGCGAAGAATTTAAATGATTTTCTAGCGATTCGTAGTTTTTTTGTATTTTTATAAACCCTCTTGCGTTTTTAGATTCAACTTGCTAGAATTTCGCGCAAATTTTTAAATATATAAAGGACAAAGGCGTGATTGGTGATAAAATCAGCGCATTTAGCAAAACTCATTTGTTAGATTTAGCACAGCGCAATGCTATAAATCACGCCACATTTACCCAAAATTCAATCCATTCAGCTTTCTTTTGGTGGTGCGCTTTCCGCACCAAAATTCTACATTTTTAACCATAACGCATAGTTATATTTGGCGCGAATCAAGCAAGATTCACGCGAGATTTAACAAATCTTGCTAGATTCTTTTAGGGCGTTTTTGGCACAATTTACATTTTAAATTTTAAAGGACAACAAATGAAAAAAGACATTAAAAAGCCTTATTTAAAGGCATTCCCAAATGAAAAGGGATTTTTTGGTAAGTTTGGCGGGGCATTCGTGCCAGAAGCAATCACGGTGCAGATGAAACAAATAAATGAAGCATATCAGCTAATTGCGCAAAATAGCGACTTTATCGCGGAATTGCGCAAGATTCGCAAACATTTTCAAGGGCGTCCAACGCCCATTTATTTCGCGCATAATCTCACCCAAAAGCTAGGCGGTGCGGGGATTTATCTCAAACGCGAGGATTTGAATCACACGGGCGCACACAAGCTAAATCATTGTATGGGCGAGGGACTTTTGGCGAAATTTATGGGCAAAAAGAAGCTTATCGCTGAGACGGGCGCAGGACAGCACGGCGTGGCGTTAGCCACTGCGGCGGCGTATTTTGGAATGGAATGCGAGATTTATATGGGCGAAGTGGATATAAAAAAAGAGTATCCAAATGTCGTGCGAATGAAGATTTTAGGTGCGAAAGTTGTGCCTGTGAGTGCTGGAGCAAAAACGCTAAAAGAAGCCGTAGATGCGGCGTTTGAAGCGTATCTAGCCGACCCGATAAACTCAATGTATGCAATCGGTAGCGTGGTAGGACCACATCCATTTCCTAAAATCGTCCGTGATTTTCAAGCGGTGGTGGGCTTTGAGGCGAGAGAACAATTCATTGAAATGACAGGCGAACTACCAGACGCCGTCATCGCGTGTGTGGGCGGCGGAAGCAATGCTATGGGGATTTTTAGCGGATTTATCGAAGATGAGTTTGTCGAGCTAGTGGGCGTAGAGCCGCGTGGCAGGGGCGAAAAGATGGGCGAACACGCCGCGAGTCTCAGCTATGGAAGCGAGGGCATAATGCACGGCTTTAACTCCATAATGCTAAAAGATACGGAGGGCAATCCCGCACCTGTGCATAGCATAGCAAGTGGATTAGACTATCAAAGCGTGGGACCAGAACACGCCTACTTGCACGAAATCGGGCGCACAAAGGTTGAATCCATAAGCGACAAAGAAGCGATTGAAGCGTTTTTTGCATTAAGCAAAAGTGAGGGGATAATCCCAGCCATCGAATCCGCCCACGCAGTGGCTTACGCGCTCAAAATCGCCCCAAATCTAAAAGGCAAAAAAATCCTTGTAAATCTAAGTGGCAGGGGCGATAAGGATATAGACTTTGTAGTGGAAAATTATGGGTATGGCGTTTAGGGCGATTGGATTTTTGGTGGTTTTATAGGATTCTTTGTGTTTAAACCTAGATAGATGCTCTAATCTTATCTTGTGCTTTCACACTCCACCAAGTGGATTGCTTTGCAAAAAACCGCAAAACAAGCAAGGCGCAGTTTCTTTATCCAAATCGCCTAAAAATATTTCTGCGCTAGATTTGCATAAATCTAAAAATGACTCGTCATTGCTTTGGCGATTCAACGAATCGCCAAAGCAATCCAATCCCCGCGAATCTAAAAGGCATATAAACCAAATGTTGCAAAATTGAATCAATAAATCATTTTTAGAATCTAACCACAGATTCGCCTTTGATTCACAAGTCTCATTAGCGGATTGCTTTGGGCGAAAGCCATCGCAATGACGATTCGCCCCATTTTGTCATTGCAAGATTTTGCAATGCAAAGGCGTGGCAAAACGAAGATTCTTTAACTATCCACGAATCACAAAAAAGCACAAATTACCCAAAATCATTCGCTCTTGCGCCCTAAACGCTACTTGATAAAATCACAAGTATGAAAAATCCACCACAAATTCCGCTAAAATCTTTTCTTATTCACATCATCTAATATTTCTTTTGCGATGTTATTTACGCCATTTGTGATTTCATTAGTCTCATTTGCCACCTCAACATTGCCTTGAGTAGAGGATTGCAACTCGATTATAGATTCGTTTATTTGATTCAAAGCATCGGTTTGCTCTTGTATGTTTTCGCTCATTTCATTGACGGATTGCACGAGAATGCTTACATTTGAATCAATCTCACTTAGCGATTTGTTTGTCCGTTCGGCAAGTTTGCGGACCTCATCGGCGACTACGGCAAATCCTCGCCCGTGCACTCCCGCACGCGCCGCTTCTATCGCTGCATTTAGTGCTAAGAGATTCGTTTGGTCGGCAATATCTTTTATGATTTTTACGACATCTTTAATTTTATCGGCTTGTTGTGTGCATTCATTTGTCTTATCGCTGACATTACGCATAGATTGGTTGATTTCCTGCACTGCTGAAGCAGACTGCTCTAGTGAAGTGGCTTGTTTTTTTGCGCTTTTGTTTAATTTGTCCATTGATTGTTTTAGCGTTGTGGATTGCGCTTCTAGCTCTTGGGCAAAATGCGCCGAATCTTTTAGCATAGCGACAATAGAATCGCCCAAACTATTCACGGCATTTTCCAGCCCCTGCGGATTTGCGATGCGTGGCGTAAAGTCATTTTGCTGATATGCAAAAAATACTTTCGCAGCATTATTTAAATTACCACCCACGAGATTATATAGCGTATTACTCATTTCATTAAGAGAATCTTTTAATTTGTTTGTTTGCGGATTTAGGCTGATAGATTCGACTGTGCCACCAAATCGTCCGTCCTTTGCTTTTTGCACTAAATCCATCACTTCTTTCACTACCTGCGAATCCGCATCGATAGATTTTTGCGTCCGCTCAATATTTTTGTTTAGCGTTATGCCCATTTCGCCTAGCTCGTCATAGGGATTGACGATATGTATTGTTTGTGGTTTGGTGGTGGATTCGTAATTCAAATATTTAAAAACTTCGTGCAATTTGTCGCCAATCTTGTGGATTCGGCTAACTAATCGAACTCTAATATACCACGACATTATCACTGCAATCACAACAAGTGCTATGATAGTTACAAAGATGATGATATTACGCAACGATCTCACAGGCTCTAGCACGGAATCTTCTGGCGCATTTAGCACCATACTCCAATATGTCCCGCTACCGGGCGTTACTTCAAATGAATGCACACTAGCATATCCTGTTTTACCTGCCACAGAACGATAGAGGACAATGCCATTTTGATGTGCTTGTGCGATTTGCGTGAGGTTTTTTGCCGTGGGCGATGGATTGACATCAAGTAGCTTTTTGCCGTGCAAATCTGTATTGTTGTGGATTATTAGCGTCCCATCGTCCGTTAGCACAAATGGCAATGCTCCCTTAATATGCCCCTTTGCAAGTCCATCAATAATCATTTGGCGGATAGGATTCATACGAATCACAACGCCAATCACGCCAATGACTTCATTTCCGCGCAAAAGCGGAATATTTATAGAGATTCCATACATATGATTTTTATTTACGATTTTGCTATCTGGTGGCGAAACGGCGATTTTTTTCGTGGCAAATGCCTTTGCCAAGCCCCTAAAACTCAAAATCACAGGGTCTGCTTTGATGATTTTGCCCGGTGCTGATAGATTGTTTTGGGGAGCTTCTGCGAGTATCAAAAAGTCGCCATTAGGCAATCTATGCTTTGAATCAACGATATTTTCTCCCTTAAACGCGCTTTGATTTTTTAAATAAAGATAAGTCCAAGACGCTGCAACATTTGAATCCAGCGCACCTAGCACGATATTTGCCATCATTGATTGATTACGCACGGAGTTGATTTGCTCATCAATGGGTGCTTGTATGGTTTTGATACTAGCTACCGCATCACCAATCAAACCTACCATATAGTTAACATAAGTATTTGTGATACTCTCAATGAGGGCGTTGCTCTCTTTAAACTGAATATCCGAGCTACGCATATAAATAATCGCTGCCATAGTCGCCAAAAACAAAAACACCACGCCATTGATAAAAAGCACCATTCTTGCTGATAATTTCAATCTCTTAAGTAATGCCATATAATGTCCTTTCTTTTATAAATCTGCAAAAACCCACCTTAACAAGTTTTTTGTATAAATTTTGATTTCTGCAGTTTGAGTATTGTATCTAAAATTTATGTTTTTTTAGATGTAAAATGAAATTATTTTTTAGAGATTCCTCTAAATTTAGATAATCTATGCTTTGCATATCTCATTTTGCTTGCAATAGTGCTAGATTCTAACTTTGCAAAGTTAGATTTGTGGATTTTTGTCGTTTTTTATTGCAAATCCCAAGTCCGCCAAAATGGACACAATGATAAATTCACAGACAGAGTCTTCTTTGAAATCATTATTATCCAAAAGCGCGAGATTAAAACTTTGAAGCATTATGTGGCATAATCAAAAGTCCCTTTTTAATAAAATAAAAATGCGAAATTATAGCAGAATTTGGCTTTTGTGCGAAGTGTATTTTGCGGCGTTTGGATTGCCACGAAGTCGTGCCGACTTCTTGCAATGACGAAACAATAGATTTGATTGTTAAAAGCAAGTGAAGCTAAAATTGCTGATGCGCAAAAAATTGCAGTTGCAATCAATGAAAATATCAACAATAGCAATGATGCACAAACTTTAACAGATGAATAGCCAATCAAGCGTTAAATCAAACGCTAATTGATTTAAATACAAATAGCACAGATTTAAGCAAGGCAAAGAAAGCATTAAAGCGAGTTTAAATGCGTCTTAATGCTTTCATATAGGCTTTAAAGCCAAAAGAAATACGCCAAAGTAGCGATGATAATGGCGCAGAAAATATTTAGCCAAATGCCTACCTTTATCATCTGGCTTTGCTTAATGTAGCCTGTGCCGAAAACTATGGCGTTTGGCGGAGTTGCCACAGGAAGCATAAAGGCACAACTTGCACCTATGGCGATGATGAGCGCAAGTCCAAGTGGTGGCGCACCCAAAGAATCAGCTATGGATATGAAAAGTGGCACTAAAAGTGCGGCTGATGCGGTGTTGGAAGTAAATTCGGTTAAGAAAACGATAAAAAACGCCACAACAAGCCCGATTAAAAACAAATGTCCGCCTTGAACTATTGATATGACAGCATCTGCCATTACTTTGCTTGCCCCTGAGTCTTTTAAAAGCACACTTAAAGTGATACCGCCACCAAAGAGCATTAAAACACCCCAATCGGTATTTTCTTGGAGTTTTTTCCAGCTTACCACTTTGAATGAACATACTAAAACGGCTGCAAATATGGCTATGACACTATCAAAGGACGCCATTTTCTTTTCAAGTCCTAAAAATCCAGAAAAAATCGGATTTATTTGAGCACTAAATATCCAGCACAAGGCAATGAAAGCAAAAATTCCCAAAGTAAGCCACTTTTGGCGTGTCATTGCGATTTTATCATCTATGTTAATATTTACCTTGTAGTTTAAATTCGGCTTTAGGACAAAGAAAAGCACAGCTATCATTAGTGGCATAAAAATGATAACGATAGGAATGCCGTATTTAAGCCACTCAGCAAAGCTTATATGTAAGTTTGTGGCAAGTATAGCGTTAGGCGGTGTGCCTACGAGTGTGCCTATACCACCTATACTAGCACTAAATGCTATGCCAAGTAGCACGAAAGCGTAAGTAGTAGGGCTTTCTTTAAAGCTGATTTGTGAGAGCATACCGATAGCAAGGGGCAGCATCATCGCCGCTGTGGAAGTGTTGCTCATCCACATCGACAAAAAGGCGGTTATGGAAAAGATATAAAGCACCGCTAACTTAAAATTGCCCTTTGCGAAAAGCAAAATGCGTTGAGCGATGATTTTATCAAGCTCTTGATGGTGCATAGCAGCAGCAAGTGCGAAACCACCGAAAAACAAAAAGATAGTTGGGTCTGAAAAGCCGTGCAGAGCGGTTTTGGTGCTCATTAGCCCTGTGGCTACGGCTAAAACGGGGATTAAAATAGCCGTAATGGTCGTATGCAAGGCTTCTGTGAGCCACAAAACAGCGATGAAAACAAGTATAGCCAAGCCTTGATTTACCTTTGTTTCAAAGGGTAGCATATAAAGCAGGGCGATAAATAGCACAATATCCACTAGCACAATGGCAGTTTTGATAGAATTTGACATTAAAACTCCTTGAAAAGATTTGTTTATTACTAAGACATAAGATAAATTATAACATTTAAGGTGGATTAGAATTTAAATGTTTGTTTGAATCTTAATTTTTTTAAGAAAAAGTTGTTTCAAAAATATACATAAAAATTTAGCGCAACAAATGCTCTAACACATCTATAAGCAATATAAAAGTTTATTTAGAATGTGATTTGCACGATGAAAACAAGTATATGATTCACTCTAAAATCTCAAAGAAACTAAATTTCGTTCAATTTTATTGTATTTTTCTGCAAACTTTGATTTGTGCCAAATCTCGCAATGACAAGATAATGAAAATCCAAAAATTTCACAATTATTTCACAATTCGCCACTAAAATTTCGCCCACAATTTTAAAATCAAAGGATAAAAATGGGAATTTCTAAAAAAAGCTGGATGAATATTCATTTATATTTGAGCTTGTTTTTCTTGCCAATGTGCGTGATTTATGTGCTTACAGGCATCGGCTATATATTTGACTTGAAAGATGGCGCGGGGGCGAAAATCTATGAATTTACCGTGCCAAATCCACCGCAAAAAGGGGCTGAATCCGCGCTGATGATTGAAATGCTAAAAGCAAATAACCTAAAAATCCCCGCAAATACGGAAGTCAAAATTCAAAAAGGCAATCCTACGATGGGTAGTGTGAGCTACGCCGTTTCGCTTGAATCTGATAGAAAAAGCGGTGAGCTAAAGCTAAAAGTTATCGATAGAAGTCTATATGGTATTTTGGTGCTAATGCACAAGGCAAAGGGCGCGGTGTATTTTAATATCGTGGCGGTGTGCTTCGCGCTGTCGTTAGCGATTTTCTATCTTTCGGGGTTAATTATGACTTCATTTTGCAAAAATAAGCGCAAAAGCGCGGGAATCGCGATTGCGCTTGGATTTGCAATCACGGCAATCGCAGTGTATTTGAGTGCGTTTTAAATAAAGAGCGGAAGTAGCTTTAAATTGGCATAAATCTTGCGAATCTTATTTAGCCATTTAAGATAAGATTGATGATTTCCTTTGCGCCGTTTTTGGTGTTTAGATTCGCTAGATTTGCGCTGATTGTAGCGAAATCTGCCAAATCTAAATATTTTAAAAATTTCTCCACACTTAAATCTCTTTGCTCCACAACTTCACAAAGCCCTTGATTTTTTAAAAAAAGCGCGTTTGTTAGTTGATGATTTTTCGCCGCAAATGGATAAGGCACAAAATAGCAAGGTGCACAATTTGCCACTAGCTCCCAAAGACTACTTGCGCCCACACGAGAGACGCATAAATCCGCTTGTGCGATATAGTGCGACAGATTTTTATCAAAGGCAAAAAGCGTGATTTTATCCTGTGATAACAACGCGCCGTAGGCATTTTTCACGCGCTCAAAATCGCCACTGCCACATTGATGAATGATTTTTATATTTCGTTTTAAAAGCTCTGGCGTGAGTTGCAGGGCAAAATCATTGATTGCCACTGCGCCTTGTGAACCACCCAAAAATAAAATCGTGCCGACATTATTGCGAATTCGTGCGCTTTGCGAAAAAATCTCACTAATGGGATATGCCGTGCGGACGAAATTTTTGAGATTTAGCGGAAAGCTCCCAAACACCGCCTTTGCAAAGGGCGCAAGGACTTTATTTAGCGTCCCTATCGTGCTATTTTGCTCGTGGATAAAAAGCGGGATTTTTGATAAAATCGCCGCACCGCTAGCACCCCCTGCACTAAATCCGCCCACGCTTATGACAAAATCAATTTTATGCTTTTTTAAAATCGTCCTTGCCCTAAAAACCGCCTTTATTTGCAACCAAAGCGACTTCAAAAGCCCCAAACCGCGCTTATTTACCACGCCCATAGATTGCAAAAAATATGCGTGGCTAAAAATGTCGCTAGATTCAAACCAAACTTTGTCCTGTCCGCTTGTAGAGCCGATATATACGGCATTAAAGCCACGATTTTTGCACTCTATGCCCAAAGTCCTTGCAATACTTAAATGTCCGCCCGTGCCACCGCCTGTGATTACGAGATTTATTTGCTTTGCACTCATAAATTTGCCTTTTGAAATGCCATCGCAAAAAGTGCGATTCCAAAGCCCACAAACACCACCGCACAGAGCTTATCAATGATGTCAAAGAGTTTGTTTGTGATAAGATGGCGAAAGTAGCTTGCCACAATCATCACCGATAAAAACGCCGAATTTAGCCCCAAAAATAGCAGGATAAGGTTAAGTGCTAGATTTTTCTCCATAAATGGCGCGACTATGACGCTAAAAAATATGATTGCTTTGGGGTTTGAGAGATTGATGATAAGCCCTTTGAGATAGCCGCCCGTGCGGGATTTGCGTGAATTAGATTCGTGGCTTGAATCGCTAAAGTCAATATCATTTTGTTTGGTGCGAAATAGCAAAAATGCAAGATAAAATAGATAGATTCCACCAAAGATTCCTAGCGCAATCTGCGCCAAATCGCCTTTTAAAATGTGTGCGAATCCAAAATATAGCACCGCAAGATAGATTAGCCACCCTGTGGCAATCCCACAAAGTGTCCTAAAAGACGCAAAAAAGCCGTGTTTTAGCGCGGTGCGGAGAGTTAGCAAAATATCTGGTCCGGGCGTGATTGCCACCAAAAATGCGATGAAAAATATCAAAAAACCACCCTTTTTTAATGTGCGAATTTGCGCAAATCCCTTTTAGATTCGCATAAAATAAAAGCGCGAATGTTAGCAAAAATCGGCTTAAAATGTTTTGGATTCTAATAGAAAATTTTGTTAGAATCGCGCTTTATTTTTTTGATTTTTGTGGGGCAATTTATGATGAAAATCGCAATTTTGAATTATAACGCTGGGAATTTAAGTAGCATTAGAAACGCGCTTGTAAGGCTTGGAGCAGATTCGCAAATCATTAGCAATCCTAGCGAAGTCGTAAATTTTGATAAGCTGATTTTGCCCGGCGTGGGAGCATTTGGCGATGCGATGACACACTTAAATCAAAGCGGTATGGGCGAATCTATCGTAAATTTCGCCAAACGCGGCAAATATATACTTGGAATCTGCCTTGGAATGCAGCTTTTGATGGATAAAAGTTATGAATTTGGCGAGTTTAGCGGACTTGGGTTAATCAAAGGCGAAGTAGTAAAATTTGAAAGCAAAACTCTAAAAATCCCGCATATCGGGTGGAATCAAATCCATTTTATCCGCGAATCGCCCCTGCTAAATGGCGTCCAAAATGGAGCGTATTTGTATTTCGTGCATAGTTTTTATGTGAAAAATCGCGAATCTGCCGATATTGTGGCTTCGTGTGATTATGGTATCAATTTTAGCGCAATCATTCAAAAAAATAATATTTTTGGCATTCAGCCTCACCCTGAAAAGAGTGCGGATTGCGGGCTAAAAATACTAGAAAATTTCATAAAATTAAAATAAATGGAGCAATGCAATGCAAATAATCCCCGCAATCGACTTAAAGGACGGCAAAGCTGTGCGACTAACAAAGGGCGAAATGCAAAATTGCAAGATTTATGGCAAACCGCTTGATTTTGCGATGAAATTCGAGCAAATGGGCGCAGAGTGGCTACATATCGTGGATTTGGATGGGGCATTTGCAGGAAGCCCTAAAAATCTACTCCAAATTCAAAAAATAAGAGAATCTTGCAATCTAAAAATCCAGCTAGGCGGGGGAATCCGCGATGAATCTACTATACAAAAATATGTGGATTTAGGCATTTCACGCGTGATTTTAGGCTCAATCGCACTTAAAAGCCCAGATTTTGCGATAAAAATGGCACAAATTTATCCCATAGCCATCGGCATTGACGCTAAAAACGGCAAAGTCAGCGTAAATGGTTGGGCGGAGGATAGCGCGGTAAATGCGCTTGATTTTGCAAGTTGCTTTAAAGAAAGCAAGATTCAGGCAATCATTTGCACAGATATTTCGCGCGATGGGACATTGCAAGGTATAAATATAAATTTTAGCAAAGAAATCGCCGATATAAGCGGGATTCCTACCATTGCAAGCGGTGGATTTGAAAATGCCGATGAGATTGAATTATTAGCGCAAAAAAACATTAGCGGTGTTATCGTTGGCAAGGCATTTTATGAGGGAAAAATCGATTTAGAGAAAACTTTTAAAAAATATAGGCAAAAATTATGATATTATTTCATATTTTATTGACCCATAAAGGAGAATAGTTTGAAATTGCTTGTCGTTGATGATAGCTCCACTATGCGCCGAATCATCAAAAATACACTCCAGCGGCTTGGTTATGAGGATATTTTGGAGGCTGAGCACGGGCTTCAAGCGTGGGAGATTATGGATTCTGTTGAGGGGATAAAGGTGCTTATCACGGATTGGAATATGCCTGAAATGAATGGATTAGATTTGGTGAAAAAAGTCCGAGCCGACAATAGATTCGTAGATATTCCTATCATTATGGTAACCACAGAGGGCGGAAAAGCAGAGGTTATTACCGCATTAAAGGCTGGTGTGAATAATTATATAGTCAAGCCTTTCACTCCACAGGTTTTAAAAGAGAAATTAGAAGTGGTTTTGGGTGTAAATGACGGCGCGTAATTGCGTGGAAAACGATTTTTATTATGAAGTTTGCATTGCGTTAGATTTTAGCGAATTTGGCGAGATTTTTACAAGCGAGATTATGGATTTTAGTGGCGAGGCGGTGGAAATAGCGGATAATCAAATCATCATTCGCACAAGTAAAGACAAAGATTTTATAGACGCACTTTTGGCACATTTAGAGAATTTTAGCGCGAATCTAGCGCACATTAGCGGAAAAATCATCAATTTTACTCACGGCATAGAAAAAAAGCAAAATAAAGATTGGATAGCGGAATATAAGAGTGGAATTAAACCGATTCGGTGCGGGAGATTTTATATTTATCCGCCGTGGTGTGATTCTGCAAATTTAGCTTGTAGCGAATGCAATTCGTCTTTAGATAAGCATTTCGATGATTTTGAAAATTCCCCCTCCCTTGCGGAGGGGGACAAAGGGGGTGGGTTAAAAGCGAAAAATATTAGTAGCGCAAAATTTTCAAATAACGAATCTACCCACCCCCTAACCCCCTCCGCAAGGGAGGGGAAACAAAACAACGCAAAGCAATACCCTAGAACAAATTGCAAACAAGATGACACAAAATTGATAAATATCATTTTAGAGCCATCGTTTGCTTTTGGCACAGGACACCACGCTTCGACTTTTATGTGTATTCAAGCTATCGAATCGCTTGGCGAAAATGGCGATTTAAAAAACAAAACGCTTTTAGATTTTGGCTGTGGAAGCGGAATCCTAGCACTCTGTGCGAATAAATTAGGCGCAAAAGTGGATTTATGCGACATTGATGAACTTGCCATTGACGAATCAAAGAAAAATTTTTGTCGCAATAACGCCACCATTTCGCACATTTGGCAGGGTGAAATCCACCGCGAATCCAAAGGCAACACGCAAGATTCACGCGCGAAATACGACATTATTACCGCAAATATCATCGCTTCTGTGCTAATAGAGCAAAAAGAAAATATTGCCTTTGCCCTAAAAAGCGGAGGAATTGCCATTCTCTCTGGTGTTTTAGATATTTACAAAAATGAAGTTTTGGCGCGATTTAGCGACTTTGAAGTGCTAAATATCATTCAAAAAGATGAGTGGATTTGCATAATGTTGCAGAAATTTTAACAATTTTATAGTAAATTTCGCATTTATTTTTTATGCAGGGTAAAATTTTAAATTTTTAAGGAAAAAATAATGAATCAAAACAACCCCAATCAACCAAAGCCAAACAGCCCGATGGGTGGCAATCCATTGCTTATCTTTGCGATTTTTACAATCGCTGCGATTATGCTTTTTAAAGCACTCTCAAATAGCGGTGGCGATGGCGTTTTTGGCAATAGTAGCATTCAAACAATTAGCTATTATGAGCTAAAACAAAAAATCGAAGCAAAGGAAATCACGCAAGTTAGCATAGGACAGACGATGATTCGCGCACTAGCTGAGCAAAATGGACAGCGCGTAACCTACAATGTCCGCAAGGTAAATGATAGCTCACTTGTCCCGCTTTTGGATGCAAATAAAATCCCATATTCTGGTTTTAGCGAGTCAAATTGGTTTACTGACTTGCTAGGGTGGCTTTTGCCTGTGTTGATTATTTTAGGGCTTTGGATGTTTATTGCTGGGCGAATGCAGCGCAATATGGGCAATGGAATCTTTGGAATGGGAAGCTCCAAACGCCTTGTCAATGCGGAAAAACCCAAAGTGCGATTCGATGATATGGCAGGAAATAAAGAAGCAAAAGAGGAAGTTGTCGAAATCGTGGATTTTTTGAAATATCCCGATAGATATTCTGCAGTGGGCGCGAAGATTCCAAAAGGCGTGTTGCTAGTGGGACCACCCGGCACGGGAAAAACGCTACTTGCCAAAGCGGTGGCTGGAGAAGCAAATGTGCCGTTTTTTTCGATGAGCGGAAGTAGCTTTATAGAAATGTTTGTGGGGCTTGGGGCAAGTCGCGTTAGGGATTTGTTTGAGATGGCAAAAAAGGACGCGCCTAGCATAATATTTATTGATGAAATTGATGCCATAGGCAAATCCCGCGCCGCAGGAAGTATGGTAGGTGGCAATGATGAAAGAGAGCAAACGCTAAATCAACTTTTGGCAGAAATGGACGGTTTTAGCTCCGATGCTTCGCCTGTGATTGTCCTAGCAGCGACAAACCGCCCCGAAGTGCTTGACCCTGCTTTGCTTCGTCCCGGGCGATTTGATAGGCAAGTGCTTGTGGATAAGCCAGACTTTAATGGGCGCGTGGAGATTTTAAAAGTGCATATTAAAAGTGTAAAATTAGCGCGTGATGTGGATTTACAAGAGATTGCAAAGCTAACTGCGGGGCTTGCAGGGGCAGATTTGGCAAATATCATAAATGAAGCCGCGCTTTTGGCAGGACGCGCAAATAAGCAAGAAGTCGCACAGAGTCATTTTAGAGAAGCCGTTGAGCGAAGCATTGCAGGATTAGAAAAAAAATCACGGCGAATCTCCCCCAAAGAGAAAAAAATCGTAGCCTACCACGAGAGCGGACACGCCGTAGTCGCCGAGATGACAGAGGGTTCGCATCCTGTTAGCAAAGTCTCCATTATCCCGCGCGGAATGGCGGCACTTGGATACACGCTTCATACGCCTGAAGAAAATCGCTACCTTATGCAAAAGCACGAGCTTATGGCAGAAGTCGATACTTTGCTAGGAGGTAGAGCGGCGGAGGAAGTGTTTTTAGGCGAGATTTCAACGGGTGCTAGCAATGATTTAGAGCGCGCTACGGATATTTTAAAGGCGATGATTAGCTATTATGGAATGAGCGAAGTTAGCGGACTAATGGTGCTAGAAAAGCCCCGTAATGCGTTTTTGGGCGGTGGCTTTGGCTCTGCGCGAGAGTTTAGCGAAAAAACCGCAGAGGCGATGGATAATCATATCAAATCCACACTACAATCGCGCTACAATGCCGTCAAACAAATCCTTACAGACTATAAAGACGCCATTGAAATTATGGTAAAAGAGCTATTTGAAAAAGAAGTTATTGATGGTGTGAGAGTGCGCGAGATTTTGACAAATTTTGAAAAAGAAAAAGGGTTAGAATCCCGCTTAGTAAAGCGCAAAAGCGAAGAAGATTCGTAAATATTTGGGCGCAAAAACATTATGAATAAGCCAAGAGAATTGCAAACCACCACGCAAATCATCGCAAGAGAGGGCTTTAAGCCTGTGGGGGTTTGCATTGTGCTAATGTTTTTATTTATATTTTTGCATTTTGAATTTTTGGCACTATTTGCGCTAATTTGCGCGATTTTTTGCGCTTTTATCTTTCGCAACACCGAGAGAATCGCATCTTATCGTGGAAATGATGCGATAATCTCCCCTTGCGATGGGATTATCAAGGATATTTATACACAGGATTCAACTACGGCGATTTTATTTAAGATAAATATTTTTGATAATGGAATCTTTCGTCTCCCAGCCTATATCACGCGAATCAAAAGTGCTTTTAGATTCGGACTTTTTATAAAAAGTGATAAAAATCTGCAAAGTATTTTAAACACAAAGCATAAAGTTAGCGGTTTTTTGGGCGATTCGCATATATTTAGCATTACTTTGCTGCCTGAAGCGTGGAATAAGGCGAATATTTATGCTTTGGACAATTTGTCTTTGGGTATGCAATCCGCAGGATTTGTGAGCGAAGTGAAGCAACCATTTCGTATAATTTGTGAGCGAAGCGAAGCAACCAATACTTCGATTGTGATTCGCGATGCGAATCAAAGTGCAAAAAATCCGTCATTGCGAGAAAATAATCTCCCCCTCCCTTGCGGAGGGGGACAAAGGGGGTGGGTAGATTCTGCAAATAAAACAAAAAACGCAGAATTTAACGCAAAAATTACCCACCCCCTAGCCCCCTCCGCAAGGGAGGTGGAACAAAATGATTGCAACTCCGCAAGGGAGGGGGAATCTACCACAAATACCACCATTTTTATCGGCGATAGATTAGGCTTTATGAAGTATGGATATTTACTATTAGAGATTCACGCGCCTTGCAAGTTAGTAGCCCAAAGGGGCGATAATCTCTTTGCAGGGGAGAGCCTAATTGGCAAATTTCAAGCAAATTTATATTAGAATCGCGCAATTTTTATAAAAGGCGGACAATGAAAATAAATCCACTTTATATCATTCCAAATCTTTTTACCGCAGCAAGTGCGTTTTTGGGCGTTTCAAGCATTATTTATGCAATCAATGGGCGCATTGAGTTTGCTTGCTGGCTTGTCATCATCTCTATGATTTTGGATGGGCTAGATGGGCGCGTGGCGCGAATCACAAACACCGCGAGTAAGTTTGGCGTGGAGTTTGATTCGCTATGTGATTTGGTGGCGTTTGGTTGCGCCCCTGCGATTTTGATTTATGTGGCTTTCGGGCATAATTATGGGCGATTTGGGCTAGTTGTGAGCTGTCTTTTTGTGGTATTTGGGGCGATTCGCTTGGCGCGCTTTAATATTATCACAGGCAACGAGAGTAGCCACTTTTTTATCGGGCTACCCATTCCATCTGCTGCGATTTTTGTGGTAACGATGCTAATACTTGAAAAGCGTTACAATGTCTTTGCTACGCATAATTTTTGGTTGCTAATTTTTACATTTATCGTGGGGATTTTAATGGTTAGCAATATCCGCTATCCAAATTTTAAGCACATTCGGTGGAATCTCTTTAAAATGATAATTCTAATCGTGCTACTCTCTGTGCTATTTATCCGCCCGATTGAGGGCATATTTAGCGGGATTAGCGCGTATATTGTCTATGGAATCCTGCGCTATGTTTATGTTATCATCGCAAAAGTATTACTACGGCGCAAAATCAAACATAAAAAGGAAACAAAATGAGTGAAATTATAAAAATTTTTGATACGACATTGCGGGACGGAGAGCAAAGTCCGGGCGCATCGATGAATATCGAGGAAAAGATTCGCATTGCTTTGCAGTTAGAAAAATTGGGCGTAGATATTATCGAGGCAGGATTTGCAGCAAGCAGTCCGGGGGATTTTGAGGCGATTCATAAAATCGCGCAAAATGTCAAAAAATCCTGCGTTTGCTCTTTGGCAAGGGCGTTGGAAAAGGACATTGAATCGGCAGCAAAGGCAGTCCAACCCGCTAAAATCAAGCGGATTCACACCTTTATCGCCACAAGTCCCATTCATATGGAATACAAGCTCAAAATGAAGCCACAAGCCGTCATCAAACGCGCCGTTGAATCTGTGAGCTATGCCAAAAGCCTAGTTGGCGATATAGAGTTTTCCTGCGAAGATGCGTGCAGAAGCGATTTGGGCTTTTTAAAGGAAATCGTTAGCGCGGTGCTAGAAGCGGGTGCAGGGACTATCAATATCCCTGATACCGTGGGCTACCGACTGCCTAGCGAAATCGGTGAGATTTTTAGCGAGATTCATAAAATCACTGCGAATCGCGCCATTTTATCCGCACATTGTCATAATGATTTGGGGTTAGCGGTGGCAAATAGCATTGAAGCCATCAAAAACGGCGCAAGGCAGGTGGAATGCGCGGTAAATGGACTAGGTGAGCGCGCAGGAAATACCGCACTAGAAGAGATTACGATGATTATAAAAACGCGTGGCGACTTATTTAAGGGACTAAAAAGCAATATCAACACAAAAGAGATTTATCCCACAAGTAAGCTAATCGCCGATATTACGGGGATTCGCCCACAGCCAAATAAGGCGATTGTCGGCAAAAACGCCTTTGCACACGAGAGCGGAATCCACCAAGATGGCGTTTTAAAGCATAGAGAGACTTATGAAATCATAAATCCCGCTGATATAGGCATAGATTTGGATTCAAACCTTGTGCTAGGGAAGCATTCTGGACGCGCTGCATTTAAAAATAAAGCAAAATCACTTGGATTTAATTTGCAAGATAGCGAGATTGAAGCGGCGTTTGCGAAGTTTAAAGTGCTTTGCGATAGCAAAAAAGAAGTCTTTGATGATGATTTGCGTGAGATTTTAGGGGAGCAAGGGCGGACGATTCCGCAGATTTTTAGCCTAAATATGCTTCAAGTTAGCGCGTGTAGCACGGGGCAATTTTGCGCTGCGATGAGTATGACAAAGGACGGCACGGAGATTAGCGATTCTGCGCTAGGCAATGGCGCGGTGGATAGTGTGCTTAAAAGCGTGGATAGGATTAGCGGGATTAAGGGCAATCTCAAAGAATACCGCGTGGAGAGCGTTACAAGTGGCAAGGACGCCCTTGCAAAAGTTGTCGTAAAAGTGGAGTTTGATAAGAGTGTGTTAATTGGACACGGGCTTGATATTGACACGATGAGCGCGACAGCAAAGGCATATATTAGCGCGCTAAATAACTATTTGAGTATGAAAGAATTGCTATAAAAAGTCGCTAGTTTTTCAATTTGTTTTTGCACATTTTTCGCAACTTTTCGTTATTCTTAAGCGAAGTGTGTATGCACGAAGTGAATAATCCATAAATCAAAGAAAATTTTTGGATTACTAATCGCAATGACAAAAGAGAATTTTACCCACCACCTTAATCCCCATCCGCAAGGGAGGGGGAAATTTGAATGAATCCCTATTCGCAAGAAGGATGGATTTTATTTTTGATTTGTGCTAAATATGTGTGAATTTGCGCGAATCTAACATTTGCGATTTTTTGCTATAATGCCACAATTTTAGATTTTTAAAAAAGGCGCGAAAGTGTATAGAAAAGACTTTGATTTGCTACTAAAAAAAGAGATTCCAAAGGCATTTTTACTTTGGGGTGAATGTGATTTTTTTATAAATTTCTACGCCACAAAAATCAAAAATCTTATAAAAAATAATGGCGCGGTGGATATTTTCACCATTTATTTTGAGGAATATAACGCAAATCAAATCATTGAGATTCTATCGCAACAATCGCTATTTTCAAGCGCATCTTTGGTGGATTTGAAAATTAACAAGATTAAAGAATCCACCAAAAAAGATATTTCAAAATTCCTAGATATTTTAAAGCGAAACACGCAAAACTATCTCATCATAGAATTTTACAGCGATGATTCGACTGATTATGGGCGCAATGCAAAGGCACTCTCTGTGCTTTTTAACTCCAAAGATTGCGTAAATGCGCGGTTTTTCAATCCCACACAAAGCGAGGCAAAAGAGATTTTAAGAGAATGCGCGGTGCATTATGGGCTTAAAATCGGCGACCCTGCGCTAATGCACCTTTATGAACATCAAAATAATGACATTGCGATTTGCGCTAATGAATTGCAGAAATTTGCCGTGTTTGATGGCGAAATCACTACCGAGCTAATTGATAAATTATCATATAGTTTGAGTGCGAAAAGTATCGAGGAACTCTGCGAATCTATGCTAAATAAGGGAGATTATCTAAAAATTTTGATGAAAATTGAAGAGGAAGGATTGCAGGATATGGATTTGATTCGCGCATTGCAGGGATATTTTTATCGATTATTTCAGTTTTTTGCATACATTAAGGCAAATGGGCGCGTGGATTGCGCCAAAATTTTAAAATATGCTTTGCCAAAACATATTGAGACAAAATACGCGAATTTTGCGATTCGTTTGCGCGAGGCGCAGTATTTGGGGATTTTCGCACTGCTAAATGAATGGCGCGTGAATGCTATTAGTGGCAAAGATAAAAATTCTTTTGCAAATTTAATAAAACTCCAAGCAATTTTAAGATAGAATTTCACTTTTTTAATTCAAAAATCCTTGCTTTAAGTCGTAAAAGTCCCGTAAAATCGCTTGATTCACGGGCGCAAATCGCAGATTTAAGGCGGAATCTAAAAGGAGCAAAAATGCGATTTTATGAAACTATGTTTATTTTAAAGCCCACACTCACGCAAGAAGAAACAAGTGCAAAGATTGAATTTTTCAAAGGTATTTTGACAAGCAATGGCGCAAGTATCGAAGCTACAATCGATATGGGCATCCGCAATTTGGCTTATGAAATCAAAAAATGCAAACGAGGATATTATTTTGTGATTTATTTTAAGGCAAATCCTACGCTTGTAGCGGAGTTAGAGCGCAATTACCGCATAAATGAAGAGGTGATTCGATTTATTGTGATAAATTATCGCAATAAAACCGAGCAGAAGAATTGGGGCATTTTAGTAGATAAGGCAAATGGCAAATATGTCGAGCCAAAAAAAGATAAGGCTAAAGATTCGGGTAAATCAGGCGAATCTGTGAGCGATTCAAGTGCAGATTTAACTGAATCAAATGCCGAATCTAGTCAACCTTAAAAGGCTTTGGCAATGTTTAATAAAGTCATTATCGTAGGCAATCTAACGCGTGATGTGGAGCTAAAATACTTGCCAAGTGGCTCTGCGGTGGCAAAAATCGGACTTGCAAGCAATCGCAAATATAAAAAGCAAGATGGTAGCAATGCAGAGGAAACTTGCTTTATTGATGCAAGTCTCTTTGGGCGCACGGCGGAAGTGGCGAATCAATACCTTAAAAAAGGTTCGCAAGTGCTAATTGAGGGACGATTGAATTTTGAAAGCTGGACTGATGCAAATGGGCAAAAGCGAAGCAAACACACCATTACAGCCGAATCAATGCAAATGTTAGGACGGGCGAATCAAGGTGGCGATTCAAGTGGCGGATATGGTAATTCACAGGGTGAATCAAGCGGATATACGCAAAATAGCACAAATAGCGGCGGAAATTATGGCGAATCTCAAAGCAACAAAAATGTCCCCGAGATTGACATAGATGATGAAATACCATTTTAAAAATTAACAAAGAAAGGACAAATTATGGAGCGCAAAAAATACTCAAAACGATACTGCAAATACACGGAAGCGAAAATCGACTTTATCGATTACAAGGACATTGATATGCTGAAATATTCCTTAAGTGAGCGATATAAGATTATGCCACGCCGCCTTACAGGCAATACCAAAAAGTGGCAAGAGCGCGTAGAAGTAGCAATCAAAAGAGCGCGTCAAATGGCACTAATCCCTTACATTGTCGATACGAAAAATGTGGTGGAAAATCCATTTAAGATAAATTAAATAGATTTTAGATTCGTGCAAATTTTTGGCAAAAATAAGCCGTCATTGCGATGCGAATCGGCAAATCGTGGAATCACTGAATCACTAAATCGTGAAATCTCACACCTTTCGTCATTGCGAGATTTTGCGATGTTGTCTTTATGGCTTGTTCATAGGAATGGGTGTGATGGCATTTAGCCTACTTTTGCTAAATGGCTAAATTTTCGTGCGAATTTAAATGTGCCTTTACTTAAACGCTAAATCAAATGCTAAATGGGCAAAATTTTGCGCGTGGAATTTGAATTTATCTGTTTTAATTTCAAAATTTGCAAAAATTATAAATTTAATTTATGTAGTGCAAATTTAGCTTGTTGATACCAAAGCAAAGAGATCTTAACTAGAATGTTTTAGGATGATTTTGTGGCTATATTTTCAACCTTTTTTGCAGTTGCGGTTGTGGCGTATTATATACTTCAAAAGTATAATCCCATTTTTATCTTTTTGTTTTCAGGTTATATTATCTTAATTTTTGCTTTTTATTATTTTGGTGTGCCTATCCCAAATGCTCAAATTAGAGAAAATTCAAATTTTTTAGACATAATGCTTGATGGATTTACCTTTATTACAACAACTTTTCAAAGCAAACTCGCAGGAGTTGGATTTATCATTATGAGTGTGGCAGGGTTTGCAGCCTATATGAAACACATTAACGCCTCTGTAAAACTTGCCTTTTTAGCTAATAAACCTCTTGGAAAGATTAAAAATAAATATCTCATTTTAAGCGGAACTTTCATTGTAGGTATGGCTTTAAAGCTTGTGATTACAAGTGGCGTGGGTCTTTTTCTTTTGCTTTTAGCTTGTATTTATCCTGTCTT
>CAKUOH010000019.1 GCA_934668765.1 uncultured Helicobacteraceae bacterium
AACAAAATCTACTCTCAAATCCCCATATAGAGCAAAGTTATTTGAATACTGAACATCTATTTTAACTTGATTATCAACGAGTATATCGACATTTGTTATGTTTGTAAGATTGTTTCTTTGCGCATTTATGCCCAAATCCTGCAAAATACACACGCTTAAACATTCTGCCAAATCAGTTTGTGCTTTTCTATAATCTACCATAATACTTCCTTTTAATCGTTCCATATTGTAGTTGTTATTTTAGTGTATCTCAAGTAGATTTCTCGCCCTTTGTTGCAACAAAAATGCCACGCCAAACCCAAATATCCCAAGCCCAGCACATACAATCGCCACAAGAACCATTCACAATCCCCCTAAATCAGCATATTTAAATTAACATACTTGCATCTTTTTTGCCACCAAAATTCGTTACAAAGCCCTGCGTTAGGCGCATTCCATACAGCACCACAAGCCAACTACAATAAATCCACAAAATAAAAAACATCAAAATCGAAAATGAGCCATAAATCGTGCTATACGCCTTATTGAAAAACACATAATACACAAACGCCCATTTTAGCACACTCCACACTATCATTGTGATAAGCGATGATGATAGTAGCGAAAAAAACGGCAGTGGCTTATTTGATAGGATTTTAAACAAAATAAAAAACAGCAACCAAATAGAAATAAACGGCAGAAACGCCCCAAAATCCACGAATGAAAAGCTAGTTTTGTTGATAATGCTTTGCACTTCACTGCTAAAATAAAGGCTAACGCCAATGCCAATGGGAAAAAGCGTCATCATCGCCCAATACACCACAAGCGCGTCAAAAAACCCACGCTTTTTGGATTCAAAGAGTTTCGCACTTATATCCTCTAAATTGCGAAAAAACAGCACGGAGGCAAATAGCGCATAGATTAACGCACTCATTCCAAGCGACTGCGAATTTTGCATAAATTCGTCTAAATAGCGCAGGATTTCTTGCGGATTCGCAGGGGCGATATTTGAGATGATTATGCCTTTTACTGCCTCTACTTGCGATTGAAAATATGGGATTGATGAGAGTGTGGGCAACACCACGATAATCACAGGCACAATGGCAGAAAATGTGTAAAATGACAGCGAAGCGGCGTAGGTTTCGACATTGCTAAAAAATGAGAGAAAATCCAAGATTCGCCCTTTGAATCGCGCCAAAATGGTGCAAAATAGGTTGCGAATCTCGCTAAATTGTTTTAGGATTTTTTCGTAAATGGATTTGATGACTTTCAATATTGCGCCCTTAAAAACTAAAATTTTTAGCGTATTATAGCGTGAATCTTTAAGATTTTGCTTTGTTATTGCTTTGACGCTATCTTTTCCCTTTACAAAATTTCATCAAATCCCGCACGGAGCGGATTTCTGCGGGGAGATTTAGCAGACTTGTTTCAAAGACTTTGAGTGCGATTTCACAATCTGCTAGGGCTCTGTGGCGAATCGCGTTATTTATCCCCAAAAATTCATTTAAAAATCCAAGCCCGTATTTTTCCGCGCAAATCGTCTTTCTAGCCAACTCAAGTGTGCAGATTCGCGCATTTTTCATCGGCGGAATGTCGCAAATTCCGAGCTTTTCATTGATAAAATTAAAGTCAAATTTTAAATTATGCGCCATAAAAATGCTATCATTTAAAAACACCTTAAAGTCCCGTAGCACCGTGCGTAAGGGCGGAGCGTCCTCCACCATATCGCTTGTAATGCCTGTGATTTCGGTGATTTTGGGCGGGACTTGGGCTGCGAAAATATAGCTATTAAATCGCTCCAAAATCTCGCCATTGCGGTATTTAATCGCGCCTATTTCGATGATTTCATCGTTGCTCGTGGAAAATCCTGTCGTCTCAATATCCACCATACAAAAATCCGCCTCAAAAATATTCGTGCTAATTTTTGTGTGAATCGCACCATTGCTCGTAACAAGTGGGATTCCAAGCGATTTGGCTATTTCAAACTCAATCTCATAATCACCCATAATCTCGGCAAACTCTGCGTTTGTAAGCGAATCGCACTCCATAAAAATCACGCATAAATCATCGTATTTTTGTAAAATATCTTGCGATTCGTTTGAATTTTTGTTAGATTTGCGCGAATCTTTCTTTAAAATCTGTGTCAAACTTACCTACTATCGTAGCGAATCTATCGCCTTTTGGTAGTTTTTGCTACCAAAAATATAGCTCCCGCTTACCACCAAATCCACGCCCGAATCTTTGACTAAGTCGATATTTTTATCGCAGATTCCGCCGTCCATTTCAAGCAGACAGCGCGGATTTTGCGCATCTATCATTCCGCGCACTTTGATTGCTTTTTCTAATGTGCTTGTGATGAATTTTTGCGCAGAGAAGCCCGGATTTACACTCATTAGTAGCACCAAATCCACATAGCGCAAAATATATTCTAGGCAATCCTGCGAAGTGTGCGGGTTTAGGACGATTCCAGCCTTTATGTTGTGGCTTTTGATAAGATTTATCACTCGATTTATGTGCGCTTCAGATTCGGCGTGAATGCTGATAAATGCGGGTTTAAGTGGGGCAAAATAGTTTATAAAAAACTCCGCATTTTGGACCATTAAATGAATGTCAAGGGGCTTTTTGCTTTTTTTGGCAATCGCTTCTGCCACGCACAAGCCAAAAGTGAGATTTGGCACGAAATGCCCATCCATTATATCAAGGTGCAAAAACTCGCAATCGCTTTGATTTATCGCCGAAATCTCATCATCTAATCGCCCAAAATCCGCACTCAAAATACTAGGCGCAATCATCATTCGCTTTGCCATCAAATCTCCAAAATGTGAAAATTTTTAAAGCGCAATTATAGCGCAAAAATTAAAGTGCGTTAAGATTCTTTGCCAAAAATTCCACGCCTTCGTTGCGCCACGAATCTAATTTGACATTCACAGATTCTTATGGCAAACTATTTTTGAATCCCCCCCCCTAGCCACATCCGCAAGGGATGGGGAAGTTTTTAGAATCTATACTACAAGCTGAATCTAAATAGCATTTCCGCACGAGATATAAAATCCCTCAAAATCGCGAATCATCGCAATGCTATCGTGCGGACAAGCACTATAACACGCACTACACCCACAACAATGATTATATTTTGGCAAAATGGGCATTTATTTGCTGTCCTTTCTTGCTAATTTTACTATCTGGTAAAATAGAGAATAGTAAATCAATATGTTCTTGTAAATCCTCAGCAATATTCTGTCTTAATGGGTCAAGCTGAATGATAATGCCTTCTCTTCTAGCAAATTTCACAGCTGGGACAAAATCGCTATCCCCTGCTATAAGAATTATTTTTTCAACTTGCTTTTTTAGTGATAAAGTGGCAATATCTAATCCTATTTTCATATCTACGCCCTTTTGTTTTATATCTAATATAAAATCATCATCTTTTAATTCGCCTATCGTCTTGTTGCCTTTAAGTAAATCAGACTGAATATTTGCTTTTAGCTTCCATTGTGGTTTGCCAGACATTTTACCTAATCTTACGGCAAAATAAGGTTGCTTTTTAAGTTCTTTTAAAACCTCTGTTCTAAATTCATACGCTGGTGTTGAACCAAATAGGTAATCTTGCTTACTTATAGGCTTTTGTATCCTCCCAGATGATAAAGGCTCTGAATCATAAATATAATAACGAAAAAGCGTGTCTTTATAAACCATTAAAGTTTTAAATAGGTAATCACTTAGTCGCTTAACAAACTCTTTTGATGAATATTTTCCTTGACTTTTTTGGTAAGATTTGATAAAGAAAGATAAATCAACTAACACGGCAGTATTTTTTGAGGAATATGGAGAAAAATCTACTTCATTTACATCATTTGACATAACTACCTCCTTTTATTTGAATTATTATGTTTCTTTGATTTAACTCTAGGAGTTGGGTATCGCGTTAGCCCAATACCGAACTAGCTAGAGAAAATTAAGGATGCAATTCTATATCAAAATCCATTAAAATAAGCTTAAATTTTATAATATTTTATTGTTTTTAAAATAAATCGCAATTACAACATCATTTTAAGCTATAATTTCGCTTTTAATTTTAAAGGGAAAATATGGATTATGTGCTAGAAATACGCGATTTAAGCAAGAATTACGGCGCGACAAACGCGCTAAATAATGTCAATCTCAAAATAGAGCGAGGTGAAATAATCGGGCTTTTGGGACCAAATGGCTCAGGCAAAACGACTTTGTTAAAAATCATTAACGGACTTGCGAATAATTACAACGGCGAAGTGCGAATCTTGGGGCAAAATCTAAATGTCGAATCAAAAGGCAAAGTCGCGTTTTTGCCCGATAGTAATTTCGTGCCACAATCTTGGAGCATTGCAAGGCTATTAGAATTTTTTGGCGATTTTTTTGATGATTTTAACAAATCTCGTGCGTTGGCACTTTTTAGGGAGCTAGATATAAATTTGGATTTGCGATTCAAATCTCTATCCAAAGGCACAAAAGAAAAGGTGCAACTCTGCCTAATTTTAAGTCGTGATGCGGAAATCTATATGTTTGATGAGCCGATTGCGGGAGTCGACCCAAAGGCGCGGGATTTGATTTTTCGCTTAATTTTAGATAATTACAATAAAGATGCTTCTATTATCATCTCAACGCACCTTGTGCGCGATGTAGAGAGCATTTTAAGTAGTGCGATTTTTTTGCGCTATGGCGAAGTGATTGCGTTTGATTTGATAGCGAATCTCAAAGCAAAATATGGGAATAAAAATTTAGAAGATATTTTTAAGGAATTAGTATGAATCAAGGTGGTGGCGCGTTTCACAAATTTGGCAAATTGCTAAAATACGATTTTTTGGAGAGTTTTTATAGTATTGTGCTAATAAATGGCGTTTTACTCGCACTTATGGCGATTTCAAATGCGATTATTATGGATTCAAATTCGACTATTGCGTGGTTGTTGCTGTTGTTTGTTATGCCATTTGGATTTTTGCTATCAATCGCGTTTTTGGCAATTACAATCATTCGTTTGCTTTACAATCGACTTTTTACAAGCGATGGATATTTGACTTTTGCCTTGCCTGTGAGTGTAGATGCGATTTTGACTTCAAAGATTTTGGTTAGCTCTATTTATGTGATTTTAAGTGGCATTGTGATTGGCTTATGGGCGTTAATCCTTGCTACGACTTCAGCAGAGCTTGGCAGTTTGCTAGGATATTTCAATGCTTTTTATTTCAATGCTTTTGTAGATTCGCCTTATGCAATGGTGCTTTTGGTTATCACACAAATTACTAGCGTTTTTGCGATGAGTGCGCTCGTGCTTTTGATTTTAGCGATTTTGCATATTGGTGCAATCACGCGATTCAAAGTGCTATGCGGAATCGCGCTATTTTTGTTTTTTAGCACGATTGAGGGCATAATAAGCGCGATTATAATGGCAGCAGTTGGGGAGGATTCGTCTGTATTTGCGACAATATGGGCTTATTCTGGCGTTTTTAATGTCATAAAATGCGCAATTTATTACGCAATCACGCGATATTTAGTCGCAAATAAATTAGAGATTTAAAGGTGGATTTATGCTAGATTTAATTATTGGTGCGATAAAGCGTAGTGCGCTAGAAGTTGATAAGATTTTAAAACGCGCGAATTTTGATTATGCGGACTCTAAAAATAGCACGGGTGATTTGCAATTAAGCGCAGATGTCGAGGCAAATGAGATTTTTAAAAACGCACTTTTGGAGTTAGATGCAGTCAAAGGCATAGCAAGCGAGGAGGAAGAAAATGCCATTTACAAAGAAAATGGCTGTGGCGCGTATTTAGTAGCATTTGACCCGCTTGATGGCTCATCGATTGTGGATTCAAATTTTAGCGTGGGGAGTATTTTTGGCATTTATAATGGCGCATTTGGCGGGAAAAACTTAATCGCAAGTGGCTATGTGCTTTATGGCGTGAGATTGGAGCTAATTGTCGCGCAAGAAGATGTCGCTAGATTCGTGTATGATGGGGCGCATTGGCGTTTTAGTGGGAATCTAATGCTAAAAGAGCAGGGCAAGATAAACGCGCCCGGTGGCACTCAAAAGTATTGGCGGACAAATCATAAGATTTTAGTCGAATCGCTATTTTTAGAGGGTTATCGTTTGCGATATAGTGGCGGAATGGTGCCAGATTTGCACAATATTTTGATAAAAGGCGGAGGGCTTTTTAGTTATCCATCGACAACGGACGCGCCAAATGGCAAACTTCGTGCGCTTTTTGAGGTTTTGCCCTTTGCGCTAATCTTTGAGAGGGCAGGTGGCGGGGCGATAGATGGCAAAAATCGGCTTTTGGATTTGGAGATAAGTGAGATTCACCAAAAAACACCTTGCTTTTTTGGCAGTGGCTATGAGATAGAGCGCGTGAAAGCGGCGCATAAATAAGGGGATTGCAATGGAAGCGGTAGCAAAAGAGCCAAATATTTATGAAAAGCAGCTAGATTCAAAGCTAGTTGAGCTAGAATCCTGCCAAAGTGAAAATGGTGTGGATTCGTGCTTAAAGTGCGAGAAAATTATCGGCTGCGAATTGCGAAATAGCTATGTTGATGCTGTCTATCAAAGTATGAATGGTGGCGAAAGTGGGCATTTTGACTTTGATGGATAGTGCGAATCTTGCGCTATATTCGCAGAATCTAAAAACAATAAACGACAGCGCACTTTGAAAGGATTTTGACTTGAAAGACATTTTTATAACTTCACCCATTTACTATGTAAATGACATTCCGCACATAGGACACGCCTACACGACAATCGCCACAGATATGTTTAAAAAATATCAAAATCTTAAAGGTAATAATGCGATTTTGCTAACAGGCACGGATGAGCACGGGCAAAAAATCGAAAATAGCGCAAAAGCAAAAGGTAAAGCTCCGCAACAATACGCCGATGAGATTAGCGCGAATTTTCGCAATTTGTGGGATAGCTTTGCAATCGACTATGATTTCTTTGTCCGCACGACTGATGATTACCACGATTTGGGCGTGAAACGCGCCTTTGAGATTATGCAACAAAAAGGCGACATTTACAAAGGGCAGTATGAGGGGAATTACTGCGTGAGCTGCGAGACATTTTTCACTAAAAGGCAGCTAATTGATGGTGCAAAATGCCCAGATTGTGGGAAGCCGACAAAAGAAATCAAAGAAGAGAGCTACTTTTTTGCATTAAGCAAGTATGAAAAGCGACTTTTGGCGTGGTATGCGGAAAATCCAAGTGTGATTTTGCCCGCATTTAAGCGCAATGAAGTGATAAAGTTTGTCGAAAATGGTTTGAGTGATTTATCTATTACGCGCTCTACTTTTCGCTGGGGAATCGCCCTGCCACAAAGTGCAAATGATACTTCTCATATCATTTATGTGTGGTTGGACGCGCTTTTAAGCTATATCACACCGCTAGGATTTGGCAATGGGCAAGAGAATAAAATGTCGCTTTTTGAAAACGCACATCATTTTGTAGGAAAAGATATTTTGAAATTTCACGCGATTTTTTGGCCCGCGTTTTTGATGAGCCTTGATTTGCCCCTGCCAAAAAAGATTTTCACGCACGGCTGGTGGCTAATAGAGGGTGCGAAAATGAGTAAAAGCATCGGCAATGTGGTAAATCCAAAGGCGGTGGCGGACTCTTATGGGTTAGAAGTGTTGCGCTACTTTCTTTTGCGCGAAGTGCCTTTTGGGCAAGATGGCGATTTTAGTATTCGTGCTTTGGTAGAACGCGCAAATGCCGAGTTAAGCGATAGTTTTGGGAATTTGCTAAATCGCCTTCTTGGAATGAGCGAGAAATATTTTGCTCTGCGTTTGGAAGCGCAGGACTTTACAGGGCTAAAATTTGAGCAAAAAAGCGTGGATTCAATTATTGAATCGCTAGATTTTTTAATGGAAAATATGACGCCAAATCGCTATTTGGAGGAACTTTGGAAGCTCTTTGACTTGGCAAATGGGCTAATTACGCGCTTTGAGCCTTGGGCGATGATAAAAGAGGGTAGAGTGCGCGAAGTGGCGAATCTGCTAGTTTTTATCGCAAATATTTTAGCAAAATCCGCGCTTTTGCTTTATCCCATCTTGCCAAAAAGTGCTAAATCTTTGGCGCAATCGCTTGGAATCAAACTTGATTCTTATGCTGATTTGATTGCGAATCGCAAGTATTTGAATCGCTTTAATCTTACCAAAATCCCCCCGTTGTTTCCTAAAATCGAAGCGGATTCTATAAAAGATAACAATAGCAACGATTCGTGCGGAAGTATTTTTGATGAGAAATCGGGGTTGTGTAGCCACGAGCGAGGAAATAAGACTAAAGCGTCTATTGACGAAGCGAGTGGCAAACTTTACGATTTATCACAAAAAGACAACGCAAAATCCGCACTTATTAAAATCGATGATTTTAAAAAGATTGACTTGCGCGTAGGGCGGATTCTACACGCTGAGCGTATCCAAAAAAGCGAAAAATTATTAGTTTTTCAAATTGATTTTGGCGAGATTGGGAAACGACAAATCATTTCAGGCATAGCGCAATTTTACACACCAGAGGAACTTATCGGCAAAAAAATTGTAGCGATTGTAAATCTAAAACCCACCAAAATTATGGGCGTTGAGAGTTGCGGAATGCTTTTAACCACAGAAGATTCAAGTGGCGTAAAGCTACTTTTTGCCGAATCTAGCGCAGGTAGCAAGATAAGCTAAATGTATTTAGATGATTTTGTAGAGATTATAGGTGGCAAAGTCTGCAATGCGCCACAACTTTCTTATATCAATAGTGCGACAAGTAGGCTAGATTCGCTACTAAAAGGCGATGCGTTTATTTTGAGAAATAGCGCGGATTTGGGTGAGGCGATAAATCGCGGAGCGTATGCTATTGTAAGTGAGTCATTTTGTGAGATTAGCGATGATGAGGTCGCGCTGGTGCTTGTGGATAGTCTGCAAAACGCGCTAAATCGCTTTGTAAAGTATATGCAGCTTACAAATGGCATTGAAATTTTGCGATTTGAACGCATTAGCTTCAAACTTGCAAACGCAATGTCGCGCGATAAAAATGTTGCTTTTACGGATAATATCTTTGATTTGGTAGAATCGCTTCATTGTCGAATCATTATCATTAACTTTGAAGCATTGTTTTTTGAGGCAAAAGAGCTAAAAAATACAAGTAATTTGCTTTTTAATATTTTATATCAAACGCTTTTTGAGCTAGAAATAGAATATGAAAATAATATATATGAATTAGTTTTGCCAAGCCTTTTTGTGAGAGATTTAAATAATATTTTGCATTTTTTTAAGTTAAAACGAATCGAATTTAAGATTAGCTTTGATGAAAATCTTTTTTTGCCAATATTTATCAATACTTCCGCTAGAGCCGTGAGATACGGGCAATCAATGCGATTTATTTTTGCTACAAGAGATGAGAGATTGCTAAAACGATTCGTAGATTTTGCGTTAAGTGCAAAATGGGGACGCACACTTTTGCTTAGCAATGAAGCGTTAAATTTATCTCAAAATATAGAGTGCAAAATTTATCAAAATAATGATGATTTAATAGAGTGCTTTTTGCTTGAAAAATATCATTTTTTTGTCATTTATGGAGTAGAGCAGAGCGAGATAAAGCTAAAAGATGAGTGCGTAGAGCAGAGTTTGTTTTAGCACACCGCATAATTATTAAAAATCAATAATTTCTACATTTGCATTGATATTTTCCAAAATGTCGCTTTTGATTTCATCTGTATAAGCCCCAGCATTTAGGATAAGTAGCGCGTTTTTATTGCGCAAAATTTGTGGCGATTGCACCAAAAAGCGTGTGCCATAAAGCCGTTTGCCCTGCTTTGCCTTATTGTTGTCCAAAATACTAATGATTTTTGCGCTTTGAAGCCCATTATAAAGCAAAAATTGCGAAAACAAATGCGCCCCAAAGAGATACACAGGCTTTGTCGTAGATTCCAAAATCGCATTCAAATCCAAAATCTTGTGCCTATAAAAATCCAAAAATTCGCCTATCATCGCCTTATTTTGCGCATATTGTGATTTTAGCGTGATTTGCGATTCGCTTACACAGGCACGATTTATGACTTTTTCACACGCAAAAAATATGCTATGTTCTTTAAAATATCGTTTTTGCAAAATCTTAAAGCCATTTTTGTGTAGCAAATATTTAATCACAGGCTCATTTAAAAATATGGTGTGTTCGTAGTTTAGGGTATTTGTGAATTTATTTGAAAGCCATTTTTGCATATTTGGGAGTGAAAAAATGAGCCGCGCCTTACTCTCTCTCGTTTGCGCCCCGCCACACAAATCATCGCACAAATTTTCGTAGATTTTGCCCAAAAACTTATTAGGATTATAAATATGCTCAAAAAGATGCGAATGCGCGATGCAGTCGTATTTTTGTGGCAGCGTAGTTTCGCCAAAAAACTTTTCAATATAGTTGATTCTCTCGTGTTTAGTGGGATTTGGCTCGATTATGGTGTAGTTTAGATTTGGATTTTTTGCAAGGCAGTTTAGGGCTAGTTTGCTATGTCCGCCACCGATTTCTAGCACATTTTTTGGGCTAAAACTCATCACAAAGTCCGCAAACTCTGCGTGATGCGAACTCCACAGCGCACCCACTGCTCCGCTATCGTGCCCATTTTGGTAGAGTAAATCAAGTGGGATTAGATTTTTTAGTTGCACCACACCACTTGGATTTGCAATGACAAAGTCCATTTTAGCGATAACATCTTCACTTTGTGGCAAATTTGTGCATCCACAAAATAGCGGAAAATCATAACTAAAAAGCGACTCAAATCCCGCTTCATCCGTAACAGCGCATTTTTCACGCACAATGTAGTTAAACATTTTGCACCCCCTTAATTTTTATCAGTTTTAAAGCCAAAGATTCGCTTGATTGGATAGCGAATCGCGCGTGTATTCTTGCGTAAAATAGCAAGTTTTGTGTTTGTATAAAATCGCACAAAGCCACTAAAATGCTCTAATCGCTTCAATCTATCAAATTCCTTGCGACTTATGGTAATAATTTCAGGTGTTTCTTGCTCTCGCAAAGCCCAATATTCATCTGTGCGTTTGATTTCAAAAGGCGCACTCCACGCATTTATATTTAATAACTCCACACGATTATCAAGCATAAAATTTTGCAACACAGATTCAGGATTAAATAAATCTGCGCCATTTAGTTTCTTGTAATCTAGCATAGGATAGATATTTGCGATTTTATTTATAATACACGGATTTGCCATATAGAGCAAGTCTAGCCCGTATTGTTCGCCCTCCATAACACCATAAAATCCAAAAAGTTTGGACTTAAAATTTCTCCCCCACAAACTGCCATCGCCCAAAAAATCCAAATTAAAAGGCTTGTGCCAAAACAAATCAGGGCGCGTAACGATGACAAAATCATAATTTATGCCATGCGCCTCGTAATTTAAGCGCAGTTGATTCGCGCTATACACGCTAAAATACGCATTTGCAAGGGATTTGTAGTGATATTTGAAACTATAACGAATCGCTAGGAATTTCTCATCATCTGCGCTTTGCGCTTGTGCCGTAATATCAATGCCTTTTAGGTTATAAAGTTTGGTTAGCTCATCTTTTGGTGGCGTTTTTTGCGGTGGCTTGGCGTTTGTCTCTGCTTTTTCATAATCCCACGAAGTTACCTGCCCCTCCACAAAATCCCACGAGTGCATAAAAATATCCACTTCATATCCCGCCTTTTGTATAGGCTCTACAAGGTGCTTAAAAAAGCTATCCCTGCAATCTTTGTAGCTTCGCAAATAGCCATAGAATTGAATTGCTATGCGTTTTTGTGGTTTTTTTCTTAAATATTTCATCTTTTGCTCCTTTTTTAATTTAATGCTTACCATATTTGGATTGCCACGATACCTAGCGGCAAGTCTCACAATTACGATTCGTAGCGTAAAATCCGTCATTGCGAGGCTTTGAAAAAGCCAAAGCAATCCACAAATCATCTATCATTTAGCCACCGCTCATATTCGCTCAAATCCTGCGGTGTGCCAAGTCCGTGCATAGATTCACGCGAAATCTCATAAATGCCTATTGTCGCGCCGTTTTTGATTGCGTAGTTGTAGGTGGGCGCGACATAAAATTCGCCATTAACGCGTTCATTTTGCATTATCATTTCTTTTGCATATTTTACAAAATCCGCTCCACGCGCAAAAAGATAGATTCCGCTCGTGGCAAATTCACTTATTGGCTCTTTTTCGCGCACTTCTACCACAAATCCAAGCCGCGAATCCACCCGCACAAAGCTCCATTTTGGATTGCGAGTCTTATCCACAAAGCACAAGATTTGCCCATCTAACCTGCGCTTAAAGCACTCTGCGCAAAAATCGCTTATGTTAATATCCACGATTTGATCGGAGTTTGCGATAATCAAAGGCGTATCATTATCGATAAATTCACTCGCATACAGGACGCTACAAGCCGCACCCTGCGTGAGATTCTCAATGCCGATAAATTTTGCATTGTATTTGTGCGTGAGTTTATCGATGAGCGTTTTTTCCTGCGCTAAATGCGATTTTAAGGCGATTAGATAAAATCTTGCGTGTGGCGTGGATAGATTTTGCAAGACGCACTCAATCATCGGCATTTGCGCCTTGCCTACTTTGATAAATGGCTTTGGCGTGGCGAATCCTGCATTTGTGAAGCGTGAGCCTAGCCCTGCCATTGGGATTACGATATTTATGCGTTTCATTTATTGCCCCTTTTTGGATTTTGTGATTTTTGATTTGCAATAGATTCTGCGCTAAAATCGCATTTAGATTCCACAAATGCACCTAAAAATTTGTCATTTTTCGCGCTTGGGATTTTAACTACCACCGTGATGGTATCTGTAAGCGCAAGAAAATCTGTGCTCTCAAATGGCTCTAACACTACGATTTCGCCCTTGCCAAATTCTATACCATTCATTTTCACGCGCCCTTGCGCTATGCAGGTGATTTCAGTGGCGATTTTGTGATAATGCAGCGATTCGCACTCGCCCTTTTTGTAATATTTCACCGCCACTTCAAAATCTTTTGATTTGCACACACAAGGACTAAAATCCCCCACAAACCAGCCTTTTATCATCGAATCTAAACTAAATTTTTGCATTGTCGCTCCTTTGTTTTAAAATCAAGCGCAGATTCCAAAATATAAACTTCCACTCGCGCAGAAATTTGGGTGGTTTAAGGCATTTGCGCAATTTATGCCACAAGTGATTCCCCCCCCCCACCACCATTATGATTCACGGCGTTTGTGGCATTTATAAATGAATCGCCTATTTTGTATTCCAAAGATTCGTATAGATGACTTGATTTGATATAAATTTGCAAATCTTTTATCGCATTTTGTCGCAAAGATTGGCTAGATTCTACACATTTATAAAAAGCGCGTTTGTTGTTTTTGAAAACACGCTTTATTGTGCCAAGCATTAGCATTAAGCGCATTTGTCTGATAAAATCCGCTCCATATCGCGCAAAAATCGCGCCCAAATGATACACAAAAATCTCATCTACCAAATCTTGCAAATTATGTCCCTGCCTATCTTTTTGAATGATTAAAAATAAATTTTCTTTATTTAGCGTATTTTGCAAATCAAAATGGCATTGATAAAAGTAAAATTGCTTAAATTTTTCGCTTTGTGGGGTAAAATTGCTATGCTCTAAAAATCCCCAATCTGCCACGCATTCGACATTTTCGATTCTAAAATCTTTGTAAAGAAGCAAAAAATATCCATAAATATAAAAATCAAAACTCCACAAATTTAGGCGCAAAAAGTCCTGTGTTTGAGCTAGATTCGTGGCATTGAAAAAATCTGTGATAAATTCGCCCTTGTAAATGCAGGGCTGATTAAACCAAAAATATAAATCATCATTTGGGATTTTTTGCGAGGATTTTGTGCCAAAAAATTTCTTGCTTTCATTTTTTATCACACTTGCATCACAAACACTAATATTGCCATAAAGTCGCTTATTTGCGTAAAATTCATCGCAAAGTTGCGCGAGATTCACGCTTTTTATAATCTCACTTTCGCTATCAATGATGATTAGGTATTTGTAGTGTTTATGTAGCTTTTTTAGCGCGTAGAATTTTTTGATATTGATAATACCATTTTCACGCGTAGTGCGCAATATTTTAGGTAAAATTAGCGTTTTATAAAAATGTGCAAAATTGATTTTTTTAAACACCCTTGCCTCATCTGCACTTGTAAAAACAAACGCCAAATCAGCTTGTGCGTCAAATTGATATGTAAAAAAAGAGCGCACAAAGGCATTTGCATACTCAAAATGTGGCGGATAAATGGGCATTATAAAGCAGATTTTATTCATTTAGAATCCTTTGCGTTAGAGTTTAGAGTGTGCGAATCCTGCGATTTGTCGCAAGATTTCGTATAAATTTTCACATTTAGCAATCACGCGCTTAATATTTTCATAATTTACCTCCGCAATGTCGCCTATTTCCATTACAAACGCGCCACTTTGCTTTGCAGCGGTAATGCCATTTTGATTGTCTTCTACTATTAGCACTTCGTGCGGGGATAGATTTAGTCGCGCTATTGCCTTTTCATATATTTCAGGGCTTGGCTTGGGATTTGCCACGCTTTCATTAGATAGATAAAAATCCAAATACTCGCGCAACGCGGACTTTTCTAACATTAGCTCGATAGTTTTGGCGATAGAGTTTGAGCATAGTGCTAGGCGAAAGCCGTCATTTTTTAGGCTTTTTAGCGCATTTATGCGCGTGGGGCTTGGGACGCAGTGTAAATCTATCGCTTCAATGGTGTAGATTTGCTTCATTGCATTTATAAAGCTATGCAGGGTGCGTGGCAGGGATTTTGCGCGTGAAATCATCTCTAATTTTGTGCACGTTGGCAATCCGTCAAATTCTTGTAAATGCGCTTCGCGTGAAATCTCTAACCCAAAGAGTTGTAACGCTCTATTTAGCGCGATAAAATGCCATTCTTTAGCGTCAATTAGCACGCCGTCCATATCAAAGATAATTGCTTGAATCTTGCGTGATTCTCGTGGTTTTATTAAACTATTCATTAAAAAACTCCTTTGCTAAATGTGGAAAATCCGTGCAAAGAAAAATCCTTGAATCGCCACTCAATGCGTTAGATTCGATGATTTGTTTGTAGTTGCGCCACGCACTTAAATATTGGCGTTTATGCAATTCAGGCGATACAATGGCGACTTTTTTGCCATTCTCTAAATGCGTTAAAATATTTGATTCGCTAATCCAATGTGAGTAAAATTCATCGCACCAAACGCCCTGTGCTTCGTCATAAAGCACACATTTTTGCTCAATTTCGCTTATGCGCGTGAAAAAATTTAGCCCATTTTGCGCAAAAATCCGCATATCAGGCACACTCATATCAAAGCAAAAGTAATTTTTTACGCGGTATTTTTCTAAAAGTGCCTTTAGCGCAACCTGCAGTCCATCTGCTTTGATATTTAGCGCAATGGGCGGATTGTGCGAAAAATTTTTATACAAGGCAAAAAGACTTTGCGTTCTTAAAGCCTGTGAAGTAGGCATATCGTGGCTAATGACAAGTTGCAAATCAAAATCGCGCAAATCACTCTCTATGCCAAAGCCGTTTTGAAAGGCGTGTTTGAAGGATTCAAGTGAATTTGGCTTGATTTGTTTTGTGGAATCTTGCAAACCCCAAAATCCCCTATGTGCTAGGATTTGCATAGTGAGCCTTTGAAGTTAAATTGTGCGAATCTTGCGAATCTAGTAGATTGCCACGATTTTGTTTTGCAAAATCTCGCAAAACAAGGCGAAGCCGAAGTTTCTTTAGTAATGACGGTGTAGAGTGGATTTTTTAACGCGTGGTTTTTAGCTAAATAATAGGGATTCCCCCCCCCCACATATCGTGCGGTGGTTGCGTGTAAAGCGATTCATTATTCGTCCTAAAACTTTAAAAAATTTCCGCAATTTTATCACAAAATTTGTCATTTTATCATTTTCCACGCTTTTGATTCTTCGCTTTTGTAAATCATCTTAAAGAGATTTCTATCGTAGTTTTCATATAGGAAAAATTGCACAATTAGCGAATTATTCGTCCGCTCATCGATGATAAAAAACCTGCCTAGCTCTTTGGAAAAAACGACATTATAGTTGCTTTTATCATCATTATAGCGCGTAACGCTTGTGCGCAAGAGATTATGCTTTCGCTCTATTACATAAAATGCCTGAATCTTTCGCGCATTGCCCGTTTGCGTGTTTGTAAGTGTGCCTTTAAGCGAATCAAAGCGCATAGCGTCATCTAGCATATAGATTCCAAACTCGTCATATTTCGCATTTGGATACATTATTAGCTTCGTATCCGTGTAAGTCGCACTGCCATCGCGCAAATCAATGTCGCTAAATTGCTCTATTGTAGGGGAAAGCTGAAAAAGCTCATAAGGGATATATAGATAAATTTCGCGTTTTTTTAGTGAATTATCAATGCTTTTTAGGGCGGATTCATCGCTAAAATCCGCTATATTATCGAAAAATGTGTTTGGATTGTCCTTAATGTCGTATTTTTTGATGAATTTTTGCATTAGATTCCCACTTATGTCGCTATCATAATACAAACTCGTAGCCATTTTGATGAGATTATAAGATGCTTTTTCATTCGTCCCTGTCAAAATCCGCGCTACAAAAAAGTGCATAATGCCATCGACATCAAGCCCTGAGATTATGGAGCGCGTTTTGGTGTAATATGAAGTGAGAAATCCATAATCCCACCACGCAATGCTTACATTATCACGGCTTTTTGAATCCTCGTTTATCGCATTTAGCGCGGATAGCTCTTCGTTATAAAGTGATGGCTTATAGCCTATATTTAGCCCAAAATAGATATGTGGCGCAATGCTAGTATATGCCATAACGGCAAATGTAGCGACTTTCACGCCATCAATTACGATTTTATCATCAAAGATTTTGTGCGTGTATTGCAGGATTTGGTGCAGTAAATAAAAAATCCCTATGCTAAATACAGGCGAGGCAAACATAGAAAAGCGAATGCCCATCTTAAAAGACGCAAGTCCTAGTAGTAAAAATGGCAGTAGCATTAGGCTTTGGGGCTTTTTGATAAATAATAGCATAATGCCAACCGCCCCAAATCCAAAGAGAAAATAATCCTCTATGATTCGCTCCACACCCTTTTCAATGCTAAGCGTTTGCAATTCTTGTATGCTATCTGCTGTCCCGCGCACTTGGGCGATTGAATCATTTATAAAATCGCCCATCACATAGAAAAGAAAGCGCGAAAATCCCGTCTCTACATTTGCCATCAAGCCCACAGCAACGGCGACTAGAAAAATAATTGCGCTTTGGTATTTGAATTTTGCCTTGATTTGCGCCGTCCAATCGCGGAAAATATAGACTTTATCAATCATAAAGTGCAAGAAAATAGCGATTATTATAAGCTTTGCAAGTAGTGGGATTTGAGAAAGCGCAATGATTATAATTGCCAGAGATTCAAAGGTTTGTGGGTTTTTTCGCCTAAAAATTAGTGCATAGCACGCGCACAAAAAGACGCAAAATCCAAGCAAATAAATCGCACTTGCACTATGCCACTCGTAAGCTAAAATACAAAAAAATGTCCCCAAAAGCACATCGCGAATCTTATTAAATTCCAAGATTCGCATTAAAAAATATGCCCCCATAAGCGGTAGCGTCAAAATCAGCATATCCGTATCGTAATATCCGCCCATTGTCCGCACGGAGTAGGCTTGAGTGATGGGTGCAAGAGTAGCGGAAAAAAGCGCGACAAAGCTACTGCCCGATAAATTTTTAGCAATTAAATACACAGGGATAACAAGCAGTGGGGAAAGCACGATGGGTAAATAGTAAAAAAATGAATCAAGCGAAATATTCCAAAAAAAACTTATAATTTTATACAAAATCGCACTAAACATCGCAGGTAGCTGAAACTCCGCCGCAGGATAAAACGCATTTTCGCCTTCAAATCCTTGCAGTAAATCCCGCGTAGCATTTGCGTAGTGATAGCCGTCATTAGTGGTTAGAATGCGCTCACCATTGAAAAAATACTGCTGCATTAAATCCGTGCCATAAGGATAAGCATAGCGCAGGGCAAAAACTCCCGCAATTATGGCGATGATAAAAATCGCATCAATCACATAATGCGCTTGTAATTTTTGATAAAAATCACTCAATTTTTTAAGCATAACAATCTCCGTTTAATAAAAAAGTGGAATTATAGCTAAAACGCCTTGCATTCTTGTAGCATTCTATTCAAATACCCGCTAATTTGCGCCACATAGCTTTGATTTTGGCTAATTATCATCATCTCATAATTCACTTCAAAGGCACTTTTGCTCCAATTTGCCGAGCCAAACGCCACGGTTTTATTGTCAATTAGCGCGATTTTATTGTGCATTATGCCACTATATTTGCCATTGTTTTTGCCCTGCAGTGTGCAAACTTCGATATTTTTTAGCTTTGCTAGGTAGCCTATTTGTGAGTATAAATCATCAATATTTTGCTTTTTGTCAAAGATGATTTTAAAGCGGACACCGCGTTTTGCGCTATCCCTAATCGCCTTTGCAATCTCGCGATTTGTAAAGCTATAAATGGCGATTTTCACTTCCTTTTTCGCGCCTTTTATTTCGCTAACTAGCGCATTTACGGCTTCTTTTGCATTGTATGGCATAAAGTAAAGCGAATCCGCATTCGCACTTCCTGCAAAAAATCCCGCAAAGATCACCCAAAATACAAACTTTTTCATTGATTTTCTCGCCTTTTTTATCAAACATTTAAAGTTAGCGATAATGCTAAAAATCTGCTTAATTTTACTTGAATCTAATATCTTTTTTGCTAAAATCACGGATTTATTTTGAATTATTTTGGGAGCGATAATGCACTTTTTGCTTGTCAATAAGAACTCTGCGGTTAAAAAGATTTTCAATATTACCGCAAAAAAGGCTGGAATCGAGCTTGATGTAGTGGATTCTATTGAGAAAATCCCGCTAGATAAGGACTATGGTTGCATTTTTGTCGATGACGAAGTGCTAAAAACAGGCAATGTGGGCGATTTTAAGTCCAAAATGATAACTACCAAATTCTGCATTATCCTATCCAAAGATTCACCCCTTGTTAGCGGATTTGATAGCTATATCCGCAAACCATTTTTGCCCACAGACATTTATGATGTGCTAAAAAAAGAAAAATACAATGAAATGAATAATGCCCTAGATATGGGCGATAATGATGAAAACTTGGGCGAAGTAGGCGAAGTCGGCAGTGTAGGCGATATTAACGAAAATAGCGACATAGATTTAAGCGAATTTAGTGATAGCGAAGATGAATTTTTAAGTGGCGCAAAAGAAGCAGATGAGGCACAAAATATCGACTTTGGCGGGAATCCGATGGGCGGTTCTGCGGATTTGAATCTAAATGATTTGCCTAGTGATTCGATTAGCAATGAATCGCCCGAGCCTAGTGCGAGTGATAGTGGTGCTACTAATGATAATAGCACTAGCGAGGACTTTGAGATTCCCACGACTTTTGATTTGGATTCGGTGGATTTGGGGCATTTGAGCGATTCAAACAACTCTATTGACGATTTGGCAAATCCTGTGGTAAATACAAATGATTCGGCAGATTTGGGTGCGAATCTTGGGACTCAAAATGCTGACTTTGACTTAAATACGCCTTCAAATTTAGATGCGAGTCCTGCCACAGATTCGCTTGATTCTTTGCCATATCCAGCTTCCGCAAGTCCCACGCAAGATACAAATAACGCTCCGATAGATTTGGATTCGATTGATTTAAACGCAAATCCTGCGCAAGATTTGGGGATAGAGCCAGATATAGGAATCGCGGATTTAGCGCAACCACAAAGCCTTAAAGCAGAGCAAAAGCCACAAAGTGAGATTTTAGAGGAAACTGAATCGCAGGGAAACATCAATGCTTTGGCGGATATGGGTGGGAATGACAATAGCGCAAATGCCCAAGATGACATTGATTTTAGCCAAATTATGGCACTGCAAGATGAGATTTTAAAAGAAGAGAAAGAAAATAAAAAGAAAAGTGTCATCGGTGGCGATATTTACACGCCAAAGGGCGATGAGGTAAATCCTGCGCCAAATGACGCCACGCAAACGCCACCAGAGCAATCCACGCCACCTGCGCTAGATATAGCCCCGCAAACTCCTGCACCACAGCCCACTTTGCAGGCAGATGATTTTGCAGACATTATGCCAAATCCTGCGGACACTGCGAATCCAGCACCAGCATTAGATAACATTGCGCCAGATAATCTCACGCCAAGTCCTGCAAATCCAGCTGATTTGATTGATTTGGATTTGGGAATAGATTTGCAAAATACGGATTCCAATACGGATTCCATAGATTTGGCGCAGGATTCAGTGCAAAATATCACGCAAGATTCGACTATTGACTTACAAACGCCAGATATTGCCCTGCAAGATTCCGCGCCACAGACGCCACAAGAGATTTCACAAGATGCGATTGATTTAGCACCTAGTGCGGATTCCATAGATTTGGCGCAGGATTTGCCACAAGGTGCGGATTTATCAAGCATAGATTCGGGCACAGATTCGCAAAATCCAATGCAAGATGCGCAAGGCGCAGAAGAAGACTTTTTAGAATCGCTTGATTTTTTAAAAGACCCAGCTCCCGTGCAAAGCGTAGATTCGGCGGATTTGATAGATTTATCATCGATGGATTCAGCTACGCAAGATTCCGCGCCACAAGATTCGCTATCCATTGACGCAAATACGCTAGATTCTATGCCGCCACCCGCGCCTCCACCGCTAGATTTGACGCAAGATACGCCACCTAAAAGCGCGCAGCCAGAGAAAAAGCCAAACTATGAGGAATATAGCTTTGATTCTATGGTCGATTCTATGGCAGATGAGTTATTTGATGGGCTAGATAATCTTAAAGGCATTAGCGATATTGCGGACGATTCGCTCACGCCACAGCCCAAGCATAGTGGCAATAATGACATTTTGAATAATTTGGAGATTACGCCACAAAATCTTGACGCGGATTATCACGCAGATTTGGCGACTTCAGGGGCGATTGCGGACACGGCGCAAGGCGCAAATCCTGCAAATACTGATGAAGATGCTAATAACTTCAACTCCGCCTTTTCTAGTGGCATTAGCGCGGAGATGGATTCGATTTCACCAAACTTTAAGGCGCAGGATTTTATACAGGATTTGACGCTTGGGAGCGATACGGCATTGCCAGACTTTTCAAAGTCGCTAAAACAGCACACCACGCCTGAGCAGCGATATAATATGCTAGGATTGCCCATTGATGAGAGTGGCGATGTGAAAAATATCAATGATTTAAGCAAAAATGAATTAGAAAACCTTGATGATGAGGCGATTTTGCTACTGCAAGAGAAATCTTTGCAAGAGCCTAAAAAGCCCACCAAGCCTAATAAAGAAGCCCCCAAAGTCCTAGATAAACAGCAAATTGATGATATTACAAATATTTTGGAGGGGACGCAAAAGCCAAAATCTACGCCCAAACAATCCGCACAAAAGCCACAAAAACCAAGCATTGAAATAAGCAATAATGAATTTGACTCACTTACGCAGGAAGCATTAAGCGAAGTTTTGGGCGAGGAAGCATTAGATTTTGAATCTAGTGCGGATTTTATAAGCGCACCGAATAACGCGCCAAGTAATTCAAACCCTGCGCCCAAAGCTACGAATCCAAGCGTAAATCAAAGCGCGAATATCGATGCCAATCCACCCAAAAGTGTGCCAAATATAGGCACAGAGATTCCGACACTAGATGAGCCGACTTTGCCAAAGCAAATCAATCTCTCAGACGGTAGCCTAGACATTGCCGAGCTATTGCAGACATTTCCTATCGACAAACTCCGCGAACTTTTAAGTGGCGTCCAAATCACAGTCAATATCACATTTCCCACTAAAAAGCAAAATTAAGCCGAGTTAAACAATGATAATCATATCAGGTCCAAGCGGTGCTGGAAAATCAAGCCTTTGCAAAGAGGCGTTTAAGTGCATACCAAATCTCTACTTTTCGATTTCATCAACTACGCGCAAAAAGCGCGAGGGCGAGATAGATGGAGTGCATTATAATTTTATTAGCAAGGCGGATTTTGAGCGTGGAATCGCGGAGGGCGAGTTTTTGGAGTGGGCGAAAGTGCATAGCAATTACTATGGGACGCCAAAAAGCGAGGTGGAAAAGGCACGGATACAGGGGAAAATCATCATTTTTGACATTGACATCGTGGGGCAAAAGGCAATCAAGGCGCATTACCCAAATGCCACTTCGATTTTTATCACAACGCCAAGCAGGGCGATTTTGGAATCGCGCCTAAAAGAGCGCGCATTAGATTCGGCGCAAACGATTGCAAAGCGCGTTGAGAGCGCATTTAACGAAATGCAGAGTATGGAGCATTTTGATTTTGTGATTATCAATGATGATTTTGAAGTCGCACTAGATGGGTTTTTAAGCATTATCAAAGCCGTGCGTTTTAAAAACAGCGCGGAGTTAAGCCAAAAGATTTGTGATTTGTGGCAGTGAAAGCAAATATCATAAAATACACGCAAAACAAAAATGCAGATTTTCACACCCTTGTATATTTTAGCCATAATTTACATTGCTCTTTTGCGTAGCTTTTGGGCAAAATCTTTGTGCCAAACTTAAACAATCCGTGCAAAATTTTAAATTTGACTTTCTTAAAGGGCTTGAATCTGCCATTTGTATCAAAAAATAGCCCAAGCGCATTGCGTGTCTTGCGACTAATAAGTATGCCACACTCCGCACTTACTGCGTAATCGAAGTTTGTTAAGCCATATTTTTTATTTAGCAAACTCCATATACTTTGGTCGTGGCGATTTTGGATAAAACCTTGCAGATTTGGCGACTTTGATGGGCTGTCATCAACCAAATCAAAGTGATTCCTAAAAATATCTAGCCACTCATCGATGATTTGCAGGGTTTTTTGGGATTTTTTCATAAAAATAATTCCGCCCATAATTGAATGCGATTGCGTGAATTTAGCGTCATTTTCCACGCCAAAATGCCTAAAAATATCGCCCTTTGTGTATTCTTTTTCAATAGTGCCTAAAGAAAAGCCTATCATATCGCTTGATTCAAGCTCTTTTAATTTGGTAAGTAGATTTTTTGCGCCCTTTGCGCTAAATTCACAGCCCAAATCCGCATAGATTAAAATATCATTGTCATTTATTTGTCGCAAAGATTGCAAGATTATTTGCGGTTTCCAGCACCAAAAGCCAAAGCCACGCGTGGGTTTTACTAGCCTTGAGCCCATAAAATATGGGTCATTGCGTCCGCCACTAAATGAATCTGTGCTTAAATCCCCCCCCCCATTTGCAAACTGCGCCAAATTTATTTCATCATAAAATCTACCCTTAAACTCACGCACGAAGTCCAAGTCCAAATTGCATTCATTATAAATAAAAATGTTTTCAAAAATCCCCATAGATAATGCCTGATGATAGTAGCGATATGCAGCAGTGGAGAGATTAAGATTGCCAAAAGCACAGAGATAGATTTTGGGTTGTGTTTGCATAGCCGTCCTTTTTGCGTGAAATTTGCGTAAAATAAAAGCGCAATTATAGCAGAAACTTTGCGTTTAATTAGCAGATTTGCGTGAATCTAAACTACGACTTATAGCTCTCCACGAAATCCTTGATTCGCTCCCGCACACGCGAATCTATGTGGATTTTTAAGCTTAAAATACTTAAAGGCAGCTCGCATTTGCTTAATTTCACAAAATCCTTGCTTGTTACAAGCAAGGAAGTCGCGCCCGTGCGTTTAAACTCGGTGCTTAAAAAGTCCAAATCAAACTGCGCGTGGTCTTTTAGCAAAATCTTACCGATGATATTTGGTGGCAGAAATTCATCAAGCCTTGTGGGATTTGCGATGGCAGTTAGTAGTAGCATTCGCGCTGTGGCGTTTTCTATGCCGACTTCGCGCGTGTAATCCACGCCCTCTTTTAGATTCAAATCGCCTTTGGCAAAGGGATTTTCGCGGTAGATTCCGCTAGGTAGCGGGAGCTTAAAAAATGGTTCTAGCTTGGGCGACAAGATGATATTTAGCTTTTTAAAGTTAAAGCGAAATCCATCATCTAAAAAGACGATTTTTGCACCTAATTTTTGCGCCTCTAAAATCCCTGCCACTCTATCTTTGCTGACAATCACACTTGCATTTTTTAGCGAAAGCGCAATTAAAAACGCTTCATCGCCACTTTGCTCTTGTGTAGCACAGATTTCGCCATTGTGTGAAACTACGACTAGCCCTTTGCTTTTGCGCTTATAACCACGCGAGATGACAGCGACATTTTTAAAATCCTTTGCGATTTCGCATAAAAAGGGCGTTTTCCCGCTACCACCTGCTATGAGATTCCCCACACTAATTATAGGAATTTTGAACTCATAATATTTGGCACATTTACGCCGTAAAGTCGCTATGATAAGATAAAAAATCGATATAGGCAACAAAACAATGCTAATGTAAATATGCAAGAAATTTGGCTTATAAAAATATCTATCGATAAAACGCAATTTTTTCCCTTTTTAAGTGCAAATCTTTTGAATTAACCCATTGAATCAACTTGCGAATCCATGCACATAACATTCAAACTTCTTATAATTTCAGCACTTTTGGCAATTCGCTTTTAAATTTATTGCGCTTAACTCTTTTGCAAATAAATTTAACAAAGTCCCCTTTAAAGCCTGATTCAACAAGCTCTTTGGGGTTTAAACCTTTATTTATTAGCTTTAAAATCTTATCAATTTGCTCATAACTATATCCCAAATCGCCCTCATCGCTTTGTCCTGCAAACAAGTCTGCACTAGGCTTTTTGGCGACTATAAAGTTAGGAATCGCTAGGATTTTAGCAAGGGTAAAAATCTCGCTCTTAAACAAGTCGCCTATGGGATTTATCGCATAAGCCAAGTCGCCAAAAATCGTGCCATAGCCTAGCATTAGCTCACTTTTATTACTGCAACCCACCACCAGCGCGTTATGTGCGATGCTTTTATCATATAAAATGCCCATACGAATCCTAGCGCAGAGATTGCCCACGCGCATGACATTATTCGCAGTATTATGCAGTGAAAGTGTCTCAATATAGGCATTTATCAGTGGCGAAATGTCGATAACTTCGTAATTTAGGCTAATATTTCGTGCAAATCTTATCGCATCCTGCGTATTTTGCGGATTTGAGAGAAAAGAAGGCATAATAAATGCCTTCGCTTTGTCGCTAAAAACTTCCGCGCACAGCTGCCCCACCACCGCGCTATCAATGCCACCGCTTAATCCAAAAACGACAGATTTAAATCCGCGCTTTTTTGCTTCCTTGCGTAAAAAATCTTTCATTTTTTCAATCTTTTTTATCATTATATTCTCCCTTAAAATCAAAATTTTGCATTATAGCAAAAAAAGATTTTTAAGTTTGGATTCGTAGATTTTAGTTTATCACATTAGATTCCAGCTTGATTTTGTGAATTCTAGTTGAATGATAAGCGCGAATCTTATTTGCGTTTCTTTCCAAATAATTTTTTCCAAAAAGATAGAAAAATCGCTTTGCGGTAGTAATCTATGATTTTATTTACAATTTCGCGCGTTTTTTGAAAGCGGACATATCGCTTTTCTAGATTCATTCTCCACTGCCCAAATCCCCTGCGGTATGGATTTTCAGCACTAAAAATATTTCGCAAAAACTCTGCTAATTTTTTGTCATTTTTCTCTAAAATCTGCGAATCCAAAATCAAAGGCTCATTTAGCATCGCAAGGTAGGCGTTTTTATCGTTATCCAAATATTTGACAAACTCAAGCATTTCATCAATACTGCTAAAATCCGCAAGATTTACAAAGGCATTTTTGTTGAAAACTACGCCATCAGATTCACGCAAACTCTCAAAACTACGCGATTTTAAGCGATTTGATTCATTTTTACAAATTCCCCCCCCCCAATAGATAGGCACGGAATTTGCCTTTTTGGCGTCAATGATTTTTTCTGTAATGTAGCCATTTGTGTAGCAATTCTCAAAGCAAATGTTAAATTTATAATCCTTTAAAAATGTGATTTTATCCCCCGCCAAAAAGCCCATATTGTTTTTGAATTTCCCTGCGCTATCTACCCTTTTATACGCATTTAGCGCGTCAAACACTTTGCTTCGCAATTCATCTGCCTTGCCATTGCTAACCACAAAGCTACAAAATTTGCGCTTTGCAAACTCGCTTCCAAAGTTGCTTTTTTGATACAATGCGCTATTTTTATCCAAACACGCTAAATTGTTTAGATAAAGTGGATAGCGCAAATGCCTATCTTCAAAGTCCATATAATCGTAGGTTATCGCATAGTCGCAGAAATTAAAATCCGCGCGACAATTCTCAGCTGTGTAAAATATACGAACGCAGTCATAGTGAATGTGGCGTGTGCTAAATACGCTATAAATGATAAATTGCGGATTTTTTTCATCTTGCACGAACTCAAATTCACTTATCCCATTTTCGCTATATTTGCCTAGCACACTACTAAACCAGCTCGTAATACCATATCCCACGCCGTCCATACAGGCGATTCGCACTTGCTTTTTTGTCATTTTTGTGCTCCGTTTTTATATTTTACGCTTTTGATTTGCCCTTCTTCAAGTTGCACCACTTTATTAGCAAGCTCAATCGTGCTAGGGCGATGCGCAATTATGATGATAATCTTATCCTTGCGAATCGCGCCGATTGCGTCTTTTATGAGATTTTCGGTGTTTATGTCTAATGCACTTGTAACTTCATCTAAAATTAAAATCTCTGGATTGCGATACAACGCCCTTGCGATTGCGATTCGCTGTCTTTGTCCGCCACTAAGATTCGCTCCAAATTCATCTAAAATGCTATGAATCCCATCTGGCATAGCCTTTACAAAGTCCCACATTTGCGCGTCCATCAAAGCAGATTTTATACGCGTCTCATCGATTTCTTGCCCGTAAGCGACATTTTTGGCGATTGTATCATTAAAAATAAAGATTCGTTGCGTAACGATGGCGATATTTTCGCAAAGGCTTTGTTGCGTGTAGTCGTTGATATTTGTGCCATTTATGGTGATTTCCCCGCCACTACACTCATAAAGGCGAAGTAGCAGATTTACCAAAGTGCTTTTTCCTGCGCCACTTTTGCCTACAAGCGCGGTAATTTCATTGCGTTTAAATTCCAAACTTACACTATTTATCGCATCAATATCGCCGTATTTGAAACTTGCATTTTTTAGCTCAATGCTTCGAATCGGCGCACAAAGCGTAATCGTGCCGTCTTTTATTTCAGGTTCTCGCTCCAAAATCTGACTAATCCTATCATTTGCGACAATCACGCCCTGCATTCCACCCCACATATTTACAAGTCGCTTTATCGGCGTCCAAAGCATAAAAAGTGCGGCTGTAAAGCTACCAAATGCTTCCATTGTAAGATTGCCCTTGTTTATTTGGATTATGGCGATGTAAAGCACCACGCCAAGCGCAATCGCTGCTAAAATTTCCATTAGTGGCGTGGTAAGCTGTCCGTATTTGGTGGATTTCATACCGATTTTAAAAAGCTCCAAATTTTTTGCTTCAAAAATATCTGCTTCCATTTTTTCGCCATTGCTTGCTTTTATCATCTCTACATTATTAAAAATCTCCACTAGCTTCGCGCTAATATCCGCACCTTTTTGCATTGAAGTGTGGAGATATTTTTTGATTTTGCGAAAAATCATTTTTAGCGGGATTATGGCAAGTGGAATGACGACAAGCCCAAAAAATGCCAAAAGTGAATTTTGATAAATGACAACGCCTACAAGCCCGATAACCGTGATAATTTCGCGGAAAAATTCAGGGATATAGTTACTAACCGCCGTGCGAATCGCCCCCACATCGCCAACGGTGCGCGATATTAACTCCCCACCGCGCATTTTATTAAAATATCCTAGCTCAAAGCTTAATACACGGCGTAGCATTCTATCTTGCATTTGACGGACGATATTGCCTCCAATGTAGCTCATAAAATAGCCTTGAATATACATTCCAATGCCCTTACTTGCATAAAGAGCGGTTATAATTAGTGCCATTACAAGTGCGAGTTCGCTATTTGACTGCATATCTTGTAGGCTAATTAGTGGGAGATTTGGCACTTTTCCATTTAGTGTGCCAAGCAGTGGATTCACAAAATACGCAACCCCAGCAGTCGCACCAGCTGTCATTAAAGAGCCTAAAATAGCAATGGCAAAATACTTGTAATGTCCCTTGATATAGGGCATAAAACGCGAGAAAAAATTAAAAATTAGCTTCATAAGATTCGCCCCTAAAAATCGCTTTTTTTAAAAAATAACGCAAATTATACAATATTGCAATGTGCCATTGCTTAAAGTTATGCTAAAATTACACTTTTGATAAAATTATATTTTAAAAGAGCGGATTATGGATAAATTCAAAGAGGAATTAGCCCTAGATTTAGAGATTCCACGCCCTAAAATGTCAAAGGTTGTAATGCTAAATGACGATTACACGGCGATGGAATTTGTGGTAATGATATTATGCGAAGTGTTTAAAAAAAATCAAAGCGAGGCAGAGGGCATAATGTTAAAGATTCACAACGAGGGCAGTGGGATTTGCGGAATCTATCCACACGATATTGCGCACACAAAGGCAAAAATCGCACGAATCAAATCAAAAGAAGCGGGTTATCCTTTGCGAATCGTAGTTGAGGACGAATAAAATGGGCACAGTGAATATAGTCGTGAATCTAATTAAGATTCACGCTAAATTTTAAGGATTTATAAAATGATGTTAGATAAAAATCTAAATGACATTATGGAGGACGCACTAAAAACGGCGGGAATCCTGCGCCACGATATGCTAACCACAGAGCATATTTTTTTGGCATTGTTAAATAATGATGATGGAGAGCGATTTTTGGCAACCGTAGGCGCAAACACCACAGAGCTAAAAATTTTAACGCTAAATTATTTGAAAAACTATTTGGATTCAGGCGATTCGCCACGAGAACCTATCTATACTACCGCGCTAGAGAATGTTTTTGGCAATATGATGAATTTGGCAGATAATAAAAAAAAGCGTTATATGGATATTTTTGACTTGCTAATTGCTATCACAAGCGATGAGAGAGCATATAGCACGATGCTTTTAAAAGCGCAAAATATCACAAAATTAGATATTTTGGAGCAGGTTTTAGAAAATAAAGGTAGCGAAAAATCACAAAATGCCGAATCTGGTGCGCTTATCGCTTACACAAAGGAACTTGTCGCTTTGGCAAAAGATGGGAAAATCGACCCTGTGATAGGGCGGGAGCGCGAGATTGAACGCGTATGTGAGATTTTATGCAGACGCAAAAAAAATAATCCCATTTTGGTAGGCGAATCAGGCGTAGGTAAAACAGCGATTGCAGAGGGATTAGCACTAAAAATTGCTAAAAGCGACATAATTGATGAGCTAAAAGATTGCAAGATTTTCGCGCTTGATTTGGGAAGTTTGATTGCAGGGACAAAATATCGTGGCGATTTTGAGAAGCGACTAAAAGAGGTGCTAGATAGTTTTTCGCAAGTCAAAAATGCCATAATGTTTATCGATGAGATTCATACAATCGTGGGCGCAGGAAGCACAAGTGGCGGGAGTTTAGATGTCTCAAATCTGCTAAAACCAGCACTTTCAAATGGCGCGTTTCGTTGCATTGGCGCGACTACTTTTAGCGAGTTTCGCAATCATTTCAATAAAGACAAGGCACTATCACGGCGATTTGCAAAGGTGGATATAAATGAGCCTAGCATTGAAGATTCCATTCAAATCCTAACGCAACTTGCGCCATTTTATGAGAAATTTCACGGCGTGAGTTATAGCGAATCTGCGCTTATTTCTTGCGTGAATCTCTCATCAAAATATATTAACGATAGATTTTTGCCAGACTCTGCGATTGATTTGCTTGATGAAGCGGGGGCGCATTATAAAATCGCACAAAAAAATAAAATCACCCAAAGCGACATTGAATCCCTAATGGCGCGGATTTTAAAACTACCGCTTGATAAAAGCATAGATGATAAAATCTTGCTAAAAAATCTGCGTCAAAAGCTAAAAGCACGAATCTATGGGCAAGATTTAGCCATTGACGCGCTTTATAAATCGCTACTAAAAAATAAAGCAGGGCTTGGCAATCCTGCTAAACCCATCGGCGTATTTTTATTTACAGGACCCACAGGCGTGGGCAAAAGTGAGCTTTCAAAGGAACTTGCTAAAAATCTAAATATTAACCTAAAACGATTTGATATGAGCGAATATAGCGAGGCGCATTCGGTTTCGCGCCTTGTAGGCGCACCTGCTGGATATGTGGGATTTGAAGAGGGCGGTTTGCTTGTGGAGGCGATTCGCAAGGATTCGCATTGCGTTTTGTTGCTTGATGAAATCGAAAAGGCACATAGCAGCATTTATAATCTACTTTTGCAGATTTTTGATAATGCGAGTTTGACGGATAATAGCGGAAATAAGGCGGATTTTAAAAATGTCATAATCATTATGACTTCAAATGTAGGGCAGGGCGAAATGCCGACACTTGGTTTTACAAAGGATTCAAGTGCCAAAGATAGCGCGTTAAAAGAGATTTTTTCGCCAGAATTTCGCAATCGATTAGATTGCATTGTGAAATTTAATGCGCTTGAAATGTCGCATTTAAGGCAGATTGTCGCTAAACAAATCGCTGATTTGAATCTGCAACTAAGAGATGTGCAAATCGCACTAGATTCAAAGGCAGTGGATTATTTGCTAAATTTGGACTTTGATAAAATGCTTGGGGCGCGAGAGATTGAGCGAATCATCGATAGGGAGATTAAGATTCCATTAAGCGAAATGATAATTTTTGAGCGATTTACAAAGGATTCGCACATAAAAGTTAGCGTGGATAAAAACGCGCTTAAATTTAGCAAAGATTCGGCATTAGATTCACACGCGAATCCGCCCAAAAAGATTCAAAAAGGCAAAAAGCAATGATTGAAAAGCTAGACTTTGCGATGAGCAATGCCTTTATTTGGAGGGGCGAGTATTTACACGCTATATGCGATTTTAATGAATTTGCACTAGAAAATTTAGTCGGTATTGATGAGCAAAAAGATGCACTTTTAAAAAATACGCAAAGTTTCATAAATGGGTGTGGCGGAATGAATGCGCTTTTGTATGGACCGCGTGGCTGTGGCAAAAGCACACTTGTCCGCGCGATTTTTACGAAATTTATGAGCCAAAATTTAAAAGTGATTCAAGTCGCACCACACGATACTTCTATCATTCCTATGTTAATTGATAACATTCGCAAAGAATCTTTTAAGTGCATTTTGTTTTGCGATGATTTGAGCTTTGAGGGCGATGATATGAGCTATAAGGCACTAAAAGTCGTGCTTGATGGCTCTATCGAAAAATTCCCAAGCAATGTGCTACTCTATGCTACTTCTAATCGTAAGCATTTGATTAGCGAAATGCAAAGCGAAAATGATGGAGCGCATTTTATAAATGGCGAGATTCACTTCCAAGATGCCGTAGAGGAAAAAATAAGCCTTAGCGATAGATTTGGATTAAGCATTCCATTCTATAAATCCACCATTGATGAATATTTGCAAATCGTGGCATTGTATTTTGATGGCAATTTAGATGATGAGGTGCGCAAAAAAGCCATAGCTTACGCCACGCAAAAAGGTGCGCGAAGTGGGCGCGTGGCTTATGATTTCTACCGCGCCACAAAGATAGGATTGCTATGAATCTATTTAAAGCTAAAAATATCCCCATCCCTTGCGGAGCGATTCGCATTTTTTCCCCCTCCCTTGCGGAGGGGGATTAAGGGGGTGGGTAGATTTTGCGCCCACAGCAATAATTTTCACACGAAAGGATAAAAGATGATTAAAAAATGTTTATTTCCCGCAGCAGGATATGGGACTAGATTTCTCCCCGCGACAAAGGCGATTCCAAAAGAGATGCTCCCTGTGAATGCAAAGCCATTGATTCAGTATGGAATCGAGGAAGCATTAAATGCCAAATGTGATACGATGGCAATCGTTACAGGGCGAGGCAAACGCGCTATTGAAGATCATTTTGATGTGAGTTACGAGTTGGAGGCACAGCTAAAGGACGCAAAAAAAGAGCATTTTTTGAAGGAAATTAACGACATTATTTCGCGCTGCACTTTTACCTATACGCGACAAAAATCTATGAAAGGGCTAGGCGATGCGATACTCACAGGAGAGAGTTTGATAGGCGGAGAGGCATTTGGTGTGATTTTGGCAGATGATTTATGTATAAACGAAAACGGAGATGGCGTTCTAGCGCAGATGGCAGAGCTTTATGATAAATATCGATGCGCGATTGTGGCAATACAGGAAGTTCCAAAAGCCGAGCTAAATAAATATGGCGTTATTGATGGCGTGGAGATTGAAAATGGTATTTTTGAGATAAAGTCGATGGTAGAAAAGCCCGAGCCAAAAGACGCGCCAAGTAATTTGGCAGTGATTGGTCGATATATTTTAACGCCAGATATTTTTTCTATTTTGCGCTATACAAAGGCGGATAAAAAAGGCGAGATTCAAATCACTGACGCACTAAATAAACAAGCGCAGATTTCGCGCGTCCTAGCGTATAAATTTAAGGGGATTCGCTATGATTGCGGTAGCGTGGAGGGCTTTGTCCGTGCAAATAATGAGCTATTTGAAAAAAGTGCGAATCTAACGAAAAATCCCACGAATCGCAAAAGCACCAAAAAATAAGGCGAAAGTCCCTTGTATCAACCGACTTATTTTATTTTATTTTATGCGTTTGCATTGCTTGGATTGCTTATTGTCTTTGCGCTTTTGGCTATGCTTGGATTTTTTGCGTCCTTGCCAAAAGAGCCTAAAAAGCCCAAAACCACGCTTGATTTTTTGGTTGAGCAGGTGAAAAATAGCGATGGCGCAAAGGAAGCTATGGATTTGGTTATGAAGGAATTTTATGCGCATTTTTACACGAACTACAAGGCTTCGCCAAATTTGGATTTGTGGCTCTCACTCATTCAAAATATCACAATGCTTGATTATATGAGTGTCGAGCAAGCAGCGCAGTTTCGCAATGATTTGGTGGCGAAAAACCCCAGCCTTAAAAAAGAGATTGAAAATAGTGTCGGCATTAGTTTAAAATACCGCGAACAAAACAAAAATAAAAAATAAAAGGGTAGGGCGATGGACTTTTTAGAGATTTATGGTGTGCAAAAATTAAGTGGGAGCGTGAAAATCAGCGGTGCGAAAAATGCCGCACTGCCTTTGATAGCATCAAGTATTTTGGCAAAAAATGATGTGAAATTACGCAACTTGCCTAGCGTAACGGATATAAAAACGCTAATAAAAATCCTAACAATGCTAGGCGCAGATTCGCTTGAATCTAGTGCAAATGAAACCACAATAAACACAAAAAATATCAGTAATGTGAAAGTAATCTATGATATGGTGCGTAAAATGCGCGCATCTATTTTACTGCTAGGACCTTTGCTTGCTCGCTTTGGTAAATGTCAAGTGAGCTTGCCTGGGGGCTGTGCGATTGGGGCGCGTCCTGTGGATTTACACATAAAGGCAATGCAAAAAATGGGCGCAGATATAAGCATAGCAAATGGCTACATTGCCGCAACTGCGCCAAATGGGCTAAAAGGCGCACAAATCATCTTTGATAAAATCACCGTTACAGGCACGGAAAATGTCCTAATGGCAGCTGCCCTAGCGCGTGGCAAAACTACAATCCTAAATCCTGCCAAAGAGCCTGAAGTCTTGCAATTATGCGAAGTTTTGGCGCAAAGTGGCGTGGAGATTAGCGGTGCAGGGAGCGATGAGATTCATATCATAGGCACTGAAGGCGAATTGCTAAAAATGCCAGAAATTTGCATAATCCCAGATAGAATCGAAGCAGGGACTTATCTATGCGCGGGAGCTATTACAAATGCGCAAATCGAAGTGCAAAGCGTAGTGCCAAAGCATTTGGAAGCAGTGCTAAATAAACTGCGTGAGATAGGTTTTGAAATCGATGAATGTGGCGCGCCGTTATTGCAAGGCAAATCTGCAAATTCCACCACCATTGCATTAAATACCCCACCCCAAACCCCTCCCGCAAGGGGAGGGGCTTATGTTGATTCCCCATCCATTGCGAGGGATTCGCACACAAATCCCCCCTCCCTTGCGGAGGGGGCTAGGGGGTGGGTGTCATCATTGCAAGATGTGGCGAATCTCACCATAAAACCCACCATCAAACGCAATGCCTTTGAGATTAGCACGAGCGAATATCCGGGCTTTCCTACCGATATGCAAGCGCAGTTTATGGCACTTGCCACGCAGTGTGAGGGCGTTAGCATCATTGAAGAGCGACTTTTTGAAAATCGCTTTATGCACATAAATGAGTTACAACGACTTGGCGCAAATATCGCACTGCTAGGCAATATCGCTAAAATCAGTGGCAAAAGCGAACTAATAGGCGCAGATGTTATGGCGACAGATTTACGCGCAAGCTCCGCGCTAATCCTTGCCGCGCTTGTAGCAGAGGGTAAAACAAAGATTCATCGAATCTATCATTTGGATAGAGGATATGAAAATATCGAGGAAAAGCTATCAAATCTAGGCGTCCAAATCACACGCAGAAAAGAATCGATAAAATAAAAATGCGCATTTTGGCGTAGTTTTTATTTATTCTTTTTGGGTGTTACCAAAATATTTACATATCGTCCTTCTAGCGTAGGCTCTCCCTCTGCATTTGCGCAATCTTGCATAGATTCTAATATGCGATTTAGCACGGCAAATCCAGCGCGTGGGTCAGCCATCTCACGCCCTTTTAGAAATACGCGAAATTTCACATGTTTGCCTGAATCCAAAAATTCTCTTGCGTGTTTGACTTTGTAATTTATGTCATTTTGCGCAATTTGTGGAGATAATTTTATCTCTTTGATTTCGATTTGCTTTTGCTTCTTTTTTGCTTCTTTTTGCTTTTTTTCTTGCTGGTAGCAGAATTTTCCAAAGTCCATTATCTTGCAGACAGGTGGTTTTGCGTTAGGAGAGATAAGCACCAAATCTAGCCCCGCTTCCTCTGCTAATTTCCTAGCCTCCGTAGTTTTTATAACGCCTAGCTGTTCGCCATCAACGCCTATACAGCGCACCTCATCGAATGTGATTTCGTCATTTAAAAAAGTATTGTCTCTCAAAAATACCCCTCACTCATTGCGTTTTTAAGTTTATCCAAAAATGCCTCCTTTGTTAGATTGTATTGTGTTTTTGTGATTCTATCGCGAATCGCAACTTCGCCCTTTTCTACCTCGTTTTTGCCGATAATCGCCACAAACGGCACTTTTTGCTTTTCACTTGTGCGAATGCGTTTATTGAAACTATCGCCTTTTAGATTCACCTCGCCATACGCGCCAAATTCAAGTAATTTTTTGCATAGCTCTTTTGTGTATGGCAAAAATTCCTCCGCAATAGGCACAAAAATCACTTGCGTAGGCGCGATAAAGATAGGAAACTCGCCATTAAAATGCTCTATCAAAATCGCTACAAATCGCTCAAAACTCCCTAAAATCGCGCGGTGAATCATCACAGGGCGTTGCGCGGTATTGTTTTCATCAATGTATGAAATATCAAATCGCTCGGGCAGATTCATATCAATTTGCACCGTGCCACACTGCCATTTGCGTCCGATTGCATCTGTAATCTTTATGTCAATTTTTGGTCCATAAAATGCCCCGCCACCTTCATCAATGCTAAAATTTATGCCCTCGCTTGTAAGTGCTTTTTTTAGCGATTCAGTCGAATCTTCCCATATTTTCTCACTGCCGATAAACTTCGCAGGGCGCGTTGAAATCTCCATTTCATATTTAAAGCCAAACTTATCCATAATTTTGGTAGCAAAGTTTATGATTTTTACAATCTCGCCTTCAATTTGACTTGGGCGACAAAACAAATGCGCATCATCTTGCGTAAATTCTCTAACTCTCAAAAGCCCGTGCAATACGCCACTTTTTTCGTGTCGATGAACCACGCCATATTCATAAAATCTCAAAGGCAAATCGCGATAACTTCGCACCGCGCTTTGATAGACTTTGATATGCCCAAGGCAATTCATCGGCTTTATGCCATACTCGCTTTCATCAATGCTTGTAAAATACATATTTTCTTTGTAATTATCGTAATGTCCGCTGATTTTCCACAAATCGCTTTTTAAAATCTCAGGTCCCCTCACAGGCTCGTAATCCTGCGCAATCAACGCCTTTGTCAAAATATTTTCGATATTTTTGCGTAGCCTTGCACCCTTTGGTAGCCAAATAGGCAGTCCCGCACCCACTTCATCATCAAAGCAAAATAAATCCATTTCATTGCCTAACTTTCTATGGTCGCGCTTTGTGGCTTCTGCCATCATAAATTCGTATTCTTTCAACGCTTCTTTTGTCGCAAAGGCAATGCCATAGATTCTAGTTAGCATTTCGGCATTCTCATCGCCACCCAAATATGCACCTGCTAGTTTGGTAAGCTTAAAATGGCGGATTAGCCCAGTGCGCGGGATATGCGGTCCTCTACATAAATCCTCAAAATCACCCTGCGCGTATGTGCTAAAATTATCCCCTTCAATGCGACTCATAACCGCGACTTTTAGCTCATCGCCTTTGAATCTTTGCTCTGCCTCTGCGCGAGTCATATACACTTTGCGAATCTCGGCATTTTCCTTTGCCAAAAGGCGCATTTGCGATTCGATTCGCTCTAAATCATCGCTTGTGATTTTCTCATCGACTTTAAAATCATAATAAAATCCTTCATTTACAACAGGTCCCACGAAAAATTTGGCGTTTGTGTAGAGTTTGCGAATCGCTTGTGCCATCAAATGCGCGGTGGAGTGGCGCAAAATCTCTAGCGCGTCTTTGGAATCATCAAGGTAGATGGCTTGCAAGTCGCTTGTATCGATTGAAAGCTCGTGCGTGGTTTGTAAATCAAAGATTTTATCATCTTTTTTATAAGCTATAATTTCGCTCAAAAAATCCCTCTGTCCTTATTGAAATGTGATTTATGGTGGTCCCGATTGGACTTGAACCAACGACCCCTACCATGTCAAGGTAGTGCTCTACCACTGAGCTACGCGACCGATTTATGCCTTTGGATTCGCGCTAAATCCACATAGATTAAAGTAGCGATTCGCCAAAATGCAAAAATAAAGTTGCGATTATAGCGATTTTAAAGCTAAATTTAACTTAAAGTAAATTATTTGCGAATCTATTTGCTATAATTTTGCGTTTTTTTGCAAAAATTTTATAAAAAGGCGAATCGTGAATCAAAAAATCTCCGTCTGCATAATCGCAAAAAACGCCCAAGCCACGCTAAAAGAGTGTTTAGAATCGGTGCGTGAGTTTGATGAAATAATTTTGCTTGATAATGGCAGCACGGACTCCACGCTACAAATCGCAAACGATTTTAACGCCACTTATGGAAATCTACGCATAAAGCAAAGCGAGTTTATCGGCTTTGGCGCACTAAAAAATCTTTGCGTGAGTTATGCCAAAAATGAATGGATTTTAAGTCTTGATAGCGATGAAGTGCTAGAATCTAGCGCAGAAATCAAAGCCCTAGATTTAAAGCCCCAAAATATCTACGCCCTGCCCCGCAAAAATCTCTATAAAGGCGAGTGGATAAAGGCGTGCGGGTGGAGTCCAGATTTTGTATGGCGTTTGTTTAATAAAAATTTCACACACTTTAATGAAAACATTGTCCATGAGAGCGTGATAATCCCGCCAAACGCGCAAAAGATTCGCCTGCAAGGGCATATAAGGCATTATGCGTATGATAATATTTCGCAGTTTTTGGATAAATTACAACGCTACACTAGCCTCTATGTAGAGCAAAATTACAACAAAAACAATCCCAAAAATATCTCAATGTTTAAGGCGATTATGCGTGGTTTATGGGCTTTTGTGCGAAGCTATTTTTTGCGAAAAGGGATTTTTTATGGCTACAAAGGCTTTATTATTAGCTTATGCGCTGGGCTTGGGACATTTTTTAAATATGCAAAATTATACGAAATAACTCACACGCCCCCCCCTATGCCACTTCCTTAATCATCACCACTTACAACCAAAAAGAGCGATTAGTGTTAGTTTTGGATTCGCTTCGTGCGCTAAATCCACTGCCCAAAGAAGTGTTAATCGCAGATGACGGGAGCAAGGCTGATACGCGCGAAGTTATAGAATCGTATGCAAAGGATTTTCCCTGTGAGTTGCGCCATATTTGGCACGATGATAAGGGCTTTCGTTTAAGCGCGATTCGCAACCGCGCGATAGATTCGGCGCGTGGCGACTACATTATCATAATCGATGGCGATATGATTGTCGATTCGCGATTCGTGGCGGAGCATTTGCGATTCGCGCACCGTGGCGTCTTTTTGCAAGGCTCACGCGTGATTTTGCAAGAAAACCAAACGGCGCAAATCTTAAACGACAAAAACTACGCACTAGCGTTTCAATCGCACTCTTTGAAATCCGCGCATTGCAATTTTTTCGCGAATCTCATCTACAAATTTTCCAAAACTACCGCCCAAATTTTCCGCAAAAAAGAGCTAATAAAAGGCATTCGCGGGTGCAATATGAGCTTTTATAAAAGCGACTGCGAAGCGATTAACGGCTTTAACGAAGAGTTTGTCGGCTGGGGGCGCGAAGATAGCGAGTTTGTCGCACGATTTTTGTTTAACGGCGGCGAATTACGGCGCGTGAAACATAACGCCATCGCCTATCATCTCTACCACGATGAAAACCCACGCTCAATGTTAGAATCCAATCACAAATCTATCCGTGAATCCGCCAAATCCACCGCCAATCGCGCTACAAATCACAAGCGCATTATTATCACGCTAAAAGACATTACCGAAAAAGGCGGCGGGGAGCGCGTGGGCGTGAATTTAGCAAATGCGTTTAGTGCGAATTTAGGATATAAAGTGCAGATTGTGAGCTTTTTTAAAAGTGGCGAAAAGCCGTTTTATCCGCTAGATTCGCGCATTTCTTGCACCTATCTTTGTAATGTCAAAGCAAAGTCCAAAAATCCGCTAATTTCACTTTGCAATAAAACGATTTTGCGTGTGATTTTTTGTTATAAAATCCACAAGTTCGCCCAAAATAGTGATATTATTTTGTCAAATGATGGGTGGTTTGTGCCGTTATTTGCGCGAAAATCGCACGATTCTAAAAAGCCATTTTTTGTGCGACTTTGGCATATTAACGCCCCTAAACGCGCTAGACGAAAACTGCGCCGTTTTGATTGTGTGGTAATTTTAAGTGCGCGTGAAATTGCGCTATGGCAAACCTACCATCACAATGTCCGTGTAATCCCAAATTTTTTACCAGAGATTCCAAGCAAATCCACAAATCACGCGCAAAAATTTATTTTAAGCGTAGGACGACTTTCAAAAGAAAAAGGCTTTTTAAGACTGCTTGACATTTGGAAAATTTTAGCACAAAACAAGAAATTTGAGCGCGAATTTCAAAAGTGGCAACTCATCATCGTAGGCGATGGCATTTTAAAAAAAGAGCTTGAAAGCAAGATTAAAGCCCTAAACTTGCAAGATTCCATAATCTTAAAGCCATTTACCAAAGACATAGAGCGCGAATATTTAAGTGCAAGTATTTATGCGATGAGTTCGCATTTTGAGGGCTTTGGTATGGTGCTTGTGGAGGCTTCTAGCTACGGCTTGCCTTGTATTGCCTTTGATGTCAAAACAGGACCAAGTGATATTATAGAAAATGAAAAAAGTGGCTTTTTAGTCGCAGACAATGACTTGCAAGGCTATGCGGACAAACTTATGCTTTTAATGCGTGATGAAAATTTACGCCAAAAGTTTGGCACAAAGGCAAAGCAGGTTGTGAGTGAGAGATTTAGCAAAGAAGTGGTGATGAAAGAGTGGGAAAAGTTGTTTGGAGATAAATCATAGCAAATTATGTTAAAATCCAAAAATAAATCAAAAGCTACAACGGAGATTCTACAAATGGTATTTTTTAAAGACGCATTTTTTGCAAAAAATTTCGCGCTTTTGATTGCACTAAATAGCATTTTTATCGCGTTAGCGCAGTTTAGCAACCTACCTAAACTTTTTGATTCGCATTGGTGGCATTGCCTAGCATTCCGCGAAACAATGCTTTTTTGCACTTATTTTTTGGCATTTTGCCTTGTGTATTATTTGCCTTTGGAGCGATTTTTGGGGCGATTTGGCGTGATAATAAAAAAGGCATTTGTCGCGCTTGTGGCGTTTGTAAGCGTGATTTTATTGCTTATCAATCTATTTTTGGTGCTAAATTTTGGCGGGACGCTAAATGAGCATTTGGTAGGCGTGGCATTGCAAAGCGACCCTAGCGAAACAAGCGAATTTTTAGGCGAATATATAAGCGCGAAGTTTGTCATATTTTCGGCGTTGATTCTTGTAGCTCTTGGCGTTGTGTTTGCATATGGCGATAAAGTGATTTATAAAATTCTAATGGGGGGGGGGGAAATTGCACTCTTGCCACTTCAAATAAGCGAGAATCTAGCCACGAATCTAGCACAAACAATAAGCGCGTAAAAATCCTTTGGGCGATTGTCGCTACGCTAATCATTGCGCTAATTTTGGTGCATTGTTTTAGGATTCGCCCTTATAATGAACGAAGTAGCGATGTCCTTTATGTCGCGGTAGATTCGGCGAAAAGTGCGGCGGATTCGATTATAGTGGCGATGAGAGAATATGCCGAAATTGACGCAAATTTTAGCGCATATATAAAAAATATCGCCCACACACCAGCCCCACACGACAAAAAAATCGCAAATATTGTGCTTATCATAGGTGAATCTGCGCAACGCAATCTAATGCAAATCTATGGGCATTATCTGCCAAATACGCCGAATCTAACTGCGATTCACGCGCAAAATAAGGGCAATTTGTTTGTATTTAATGATGTAATAAGTGCGCAGGTAACGACTTTTGAGTCGCTATCCCAAGTGCTGACTTTCGCAAATCAAGATGATTTAAGCAAAAAATGGTTTGAGTATCTCAATGTGATTGACGCAATGAGGCTAGGCGGGTATAAAACCGCTGTGATAAGCAATCAAGAGCGATTTAGCCTGTGGAGTAAGGCGACTACGACTATATTTTCACGCGCTGATGAGCTAATTTGGAGTGCGGATAGTGTGGCTGGGAAACGGCTAGATACGATGGGGTTTGATGAGAATATTTTGCCGATTTTAGATAGGGTGGTAGCAAATTCATCCACAATACTAGAATTTGCAGATTTAGATTCAAATGATTCGTCATTGCGAGAGAGCGAAGCGACCGAAGCGTCTGTGCGAAGCACCGACCCACACTTGCAAATCCACGAATCAAAAATAGATTGCCACGATTTTGCTTTGCCAAATCTCGCAATGACAAAAGCAAACGCAGAATCTAGCGGGTTATTTTTAACCATTCACCTAATGGGTTCTCATGTCGGCTACGCAAACCGCTACCCAAAGGATTTTGAGCGATTCACACCACACGACATAAAAGATAATCCACACATAAATACTTTACCAAACGCGCAAAAATCCCGTGCCAAAGTGGATTTATCGCAATATGCAAATAGCATTCTTTACACGGATTTTATCACAGGCGAGATTATCAAGCGATTTGCGGACAAGGATAGCATTGTGATTTATTTTAGCGACCACGCAAATGATGTGTGGGATAGCGGCATTGGTTCTCTGCGTGTGGATAGCAAAATCACGCGTTTTATGGTGGAAGTGCCTTTTGTCGTGTATGTCAGCGATGAGTTTAAAATCCGCCACCCCGCGCTTTATACGCGAATCGCACAATCCACACACAAGCCATTTATGATAGATGATTTGATTCACACACTAATCGACATTGCAGGATTTCAAGTTGATGGCTATGAAGCAAGTCGAAGTGTGATTAGCGATAAATTTAACGCGAATCGTCCGCGTTTGCTAGGCACAAAGGCGAATCAAAATTACAATTAGATTCGCCTAAAACACGGTATAAATCTGCTAGATTTCGTTATATATTCATACAATTCGCACCAAAATTGCGCGTGAATCTTATGAAACTTATTTCCCCAAAACCACTTTATTCTTGCAAACTCACTTTATTTTTACAATCTAGGCATTCTAAATATTTTTTGGTTTTGGTTTCTTTTAGGACTAACATTCCCTTTGATTCGCCCTTATTGTCGCAAGATTTGCATTTTTTGTTTGTCGGTTCGCCATTGCTTACAAATTTGCATTTTGGATAATTCCCGCAACCATAGAATTTTCCGCGCCTTGACATTCGCTCGACAATGTCGCCACCGCATTTTGGGCATTTCACGCCTTCGATAATCTTGCGCTCTTTTTTTGCGCCAAGCGATTTGGTATTTTTGCAGTTTGGATAGCCACTGCACGCTAAAAATGCGCCGTTGCGTCCGACTTTTTTTATCATCGCCTTGCCACATTTTTCGCAAACGCCAAATTCCTCGCTAGATTCTGCGCTAGATTCGTCCAAATCGCCCAAATTGCCACTTGATTCATTGCGCTTTATGTATTTGCATTTGGGATAGCCACTGCAACCCACAAATTCGCCAAATTTACTTTTTCGCATAACTAGCTCTTTGCCACACTCGGGGCAACTCTCGCCTGTGGGCGTGTTTTGTTTTAAAGAAGCGATATTACTTTTGCCCTCTTTAATCTGTGCGTCAAAATTCTTATAAAAATCCCAAAGCACACTTTGCCACTTTTCCTTTGCCTCTGCAATCAAATCTAGCTTTTCTTCAAGTCGTGCCGTAAAGCCTGAATCCACAATTTCCAAAAAATGCTCTTTTAGCATATCAATCACCAAAAAGCTAATCTCTGTGGCAAAAATCTGCTTTTTTTCTACCTTTATATATTCGCGGTTTTTTAGCAGGGCAATCGTGGGCGCGTAAGTGCTAGGACGCCCTATTCCAAGCCCCTCTAGCGTCTTAATCAAAGACGCCTCGCTAAATCGTGGCGGAGGCTCGGTCTCGTGTGGATTTATGTCGCATTGCGCTAGATTCACGCCATCTCCCACTGCCAAAGGCGGCAAAATCTTATCCTTATTTTTCGCCCCTGAAATTTTGTAAAATCCATCAAACACAAGCTTTGAGCCAATTGCTTTAAAATGCACCTTGCCACTTTCATCGCTAAATATAATATTTTGACTATCAAATTTCGCGTCCGCGCTTTGAGAAGCCAAAAATTGATTATAAATTAGCGTATAAAGTTTTAGCTCATCACTCGCAAGGTAGGACTTTGCAACGCTTGGGCTAAAATCCAAATTTGTGGGGCGAATCGCCTCGTGTGCCTCTTGGGCGTTTTTTTGTTTATTGGCGTAGATTCGTGGCTTTGGTGGGAGATATTCTTTGCCATATTCACGCTCAATGAGTTTTAATGCTGAATCTTGCGCGATTTTAGCGATATTTAGGCTATCTGTCCGCATATAAGTGATAACGCCCATCGTGCCGTTGTTTGTGGGGACGCCCTCATAGAGTTTTTGTGCGATTTGCATCGTGCGTGAGGGCGAAAATCCCAAATTGCTAGAAGCACTCTGCTGTAAAGTAGAAGTCATAAAAGGCGGTGGCGGGGAGATTTTTTTGCTTTTGTTTTCTATATTTTGGATTTTAAATTTCGATTTTAGCGCAAGGGATTGAATCTCTTTGGCTAATTTTTCATCTTGAATGTCTAATTTTGCGATTTTTTTGTCATTATATGCACATAAAATGGCTTCAATATCGCTTGAATCTGCACTTTTTTTGCTTTTAGATTCGCCTAAATCTTTGTTAAAAATCGCATCAACGCTAAAATATTTGATAGGCTTAAAGTCCGCTATTTCACGCTCTTTATCCACTATGAGTTTAAGTGCTGAGCTTTGCACACGCCCTGCGGACAAGCCTTTTTGGATTTTTAGGTTTAAAAGCGGACTAAGTTTAAAGCCTACGATTCTATCCAAAAGTCGCCTTGCTTGTTGCGCCTGAACCATATCTAAATTGATTTCGCGTGGATTTTTTAGCGATTCGACAATGGCATTTTTGGTGATTTCGTGGAATACGATGCGCGGAAAAGATTGCTTTTTGTCGATGATTTGGGCGATGTGATAGCCGATTGCCTCGCCCTCTCTATCCTCGTCCGTTGCGATATATACGGCATTTGCGTCCTTTGCAAGTTTTTTTATTTCGCTTACTATATCCTTGTGGTCGGCGGAAACTTCGTATTCTGGGGTAAAATAGCTATCCTCAATCTTTATGCCAAATCGCTTTTTTGGCAAGTCGCGGATATGCCCTTTGCTTGCCACCACTTTATAATCGCTACCTAAAAAATTCTTTATCGTCCGCGCTTTTGCGGGAGATTCGACTATGATTAGCTTCAAAAATCTGTCCTTATGTTAAAAATCTGCGCGGGATTGTAACATAAAATTTTAAAAACTAAATTTACTGCTTTAAGCCAAACTTAAATCCCCAAATCCCCCAAATTTTTCTCATAATTTCTCACGATTTCTCACAATTTTTTAAATTTTTCACTCATTTTTTAATATTTTTTCAACATTTACTTTCTATTTAAGTTTAATTTAAGGGGGGGGGGTAGAATGTCATTTGTGTTTAAAAGCACAAATTTAAATTTAAAGGAGGCTTTTATGAAAGCAGGTAATTCAGTAATTGCAGTAAATGCAAGTGGCGTAAGAGATAATAGTAGCGTAACAAGAAGTGGTTTTAGTATGATTGAGCTAGTATTTGTTATCGTCATACTAGGGGTTTTGGCAGCAGTGGCAGTCCCTAGATTTGTAGCCACAAGGACAGATGCACAGGTAGCAACTGCTAGAAGCGACTTGGCAAGTGTGCAAAAGGCTATTGTAGCAAAAGTATTTGCAGATAATATCGATGCAACAGCTTCTAAACCTACTGACCCAAATAAACCTTGGGGACAAGGCTCTACAATGGATAATTGGGGTAAATGGATAATGGAAGTAGGTGGATTAGATGGTAGTAGATGGCAAGTAGGTGGGGAGCAACAAGTAGGTATAACAGTCGTCAAAGTAGAAAATGAAGACGCCATTGAACCTGTGGGTAATACAGTAGATAATAGCAATAGAATGGGTAAAGGTGGCTGTGGTGCTGTGCTAGGAATCGCTGCTGGTGGAGGCTATATGGTATTTGCACCAAATAATGCTGGGGCAACACATATTAACAAAAAAGACAATGACTTCTGCCAACAACTTAAAAAATCTTACCAAAGCTCTGGCGGACCGGGCAATAAAATAATCCCACTTGCTTCAAGTGGAACTGTGGAGTTTTAGTCTACTTTGTCATTGCAAGAATCTAGGCTTTTGTCAAAAAGGCTAGATTCGTGGCAATCCACACTTTAAAGCCCCCTCCCTTGTTGGATGGTGATTCACTTTCTCTTGCCCCCTCCCTTGCGGAGGGGGTTGGGGGTGGGTTTAACACTCAAAATAACACACAATTTTTAAATTTGGATTGCCACGAATCACTGCGTGATTCTAGCAATGACAGAATTTTAAGCCCATCCCTTGTTGGATGGCGATTCACTTTATCTCTCCCCCTCCCTTATTGTAGGTAGGTTTCTTTTCTCTTTCCCCCTCCCTTGTTGGATGGTGATTCACTTTCTCTTGCCCCCTCCCTTGCGGAGGGGGTTGGGGGTGGGTTTAACACTCAAAATAACACACAATTTTTAAATTTGGATTGCCACGAATCACTGCGT
>CAKUOH010000020.1 GCA_934668765.1 uncultured Helicobacteraceae bacterium
CAAATGAAAGATTATCCACACGATAGGCAAAAAGATAAAAATAAATGTGAATGATGAGAAAAGCATAGTGTGTCCTTAAATCGTAGTGAATCATAAATGGCGGATTATAACAAAAAATATAAAAATTTGATTGCGCGAAATGGCAAAATTAGCAAATTGCCTTTGTTTCTTTTTGGATTCTTCGCTTCGCTCAGAATGACGGATTATTATGTCGCAATGACAAGGTTTTTGATTTAAAGATTCGTAAAGATGACAGGGATTTTTATAAAGATTAGATTCGCATAAATGCGCTAATAAATAAAGCCAAATCCCCCCCCCCCGTAAGAGTGTAGGGGATTTGATTTAATAGATTCGCAGATTTATGATTTGATTTCAAGTTTTGCCCTTTCCAAAAATAGAATTGCGAATTTTAGTTTTAATTTAATTAAAAGATTCTTAAGGTTTTTTTGTAGCCACGATTTGGCTAGTGCCGAATCTCACAATGATGGATTAAATCTATTTAAGATTCGCGTATAACACTCTCAAACTTCTTATACAAGTCCAAAATTTGCGTTTTTTTCGCATAGAAGCTATTTTGATTGGCAATCAAAAACGCACTTGATTCCATAATGACTTCATCAATTTTTAAGTTATGCTGTTTCATCGTGCTACCTGTTTCCACAATATCCACGATTCCATCTGCTAATCCCACAAGCGGGGCAAGTTCAATCGAGCCATAAAGCTTTATGATTTCTGTCGCCACCGCCTTTTTGGAGAAAAAATCACGCGTGATATTTGGCATTTTGGTGGCGATTTTAATCTGTGGCTTGTTAAAGTCTAGCACTTCGTCATTTTTTGAGCCTAGCACGACTTTGCACTTGCCGATTTGTAAGTCCAAAAGTCGAATAATATCAAGGCGATTTTCTTCTAATACATCAAGCCCCACCACGCCTAAATCCGCTGCTTGGTGCAAAACATAGCTAGGGACATCTTGATTTCGCACTAGCAAAAAGCGAAAATCGCCCTTTTGCAAAATGAGCTTCCTATCCAAAAAGCTAAAGTCATCATTAAAGATTCGCCCCATTATTGCCAAAACTTCATCTGCGATTCGCCCCTTTGGCAAGGCGATTGTGATAATTTTATCCATATTTTGCTCCATAGCTTTGTGATTCTATTATCGCCTTTTCCATTCCGCGAAAAACAAGTGTGCCATCGAAAAGCGAGTTTGGAAAAAAGTGCGAGAGAAACTTACCATCGCCACCTGTGAAATAGATAAAATTATCCTTTGCAATGTTTCTTATGCTTAAAATTATGCCTTTTAGGCAACCATAGCTCACTGCATCGCGCGTATTTTGCGGGATTGATTCAAGAGATACGCCCAAATTTAGCTCTACATTTAGCACTTCGATATTTGCAAAAAGTTTGCGGTAGCTCTCAATCCCAGGCATTATATATCCACCCAAATGCACACGCTCTTGGATTATATCAATAGTGATTGCACTCCCAGCATCGATAATAATGCCATTTTCAATGCCAAAACACGCCGCTTTTCTATCGATTCCAAGTCCTTGATAAATCGTATCAAGCGTGATGAGATTTGCGATATTTTGGCAGTTGCTATGAGATTCAAGCAATTTGCGCTCATTTCGCGCATTTACAGAAATATAGTAGATTTTATAATCTTCATTTTTGCGAGATAGCGCATTTGGCTCTTCTCTCCACACCCTGCCTTTATAAAAAAAATGGAAAAAGCTATTGCCAATATCGCATAAAAGCATATCTACTTCACTTTAATAGCGCGATTATCATAATAAATCACAGAGTCGGTATAAAAGCTATTTTTATACTCGCTAATGTCAATCTTATAGATTTCATCGCTAAAATCCTGCGGGTTTATTTTAATCAAAAAGCCCTGCGATTCAAGCGTGTAGATATAATCGCTAACGATGATAGCATTTAGCGTGGCAAAGGGGAATTTCTTTTTATGCAATTCATTTAATAGTAAATCAAGCATTATCACTTCGCCCTCCAAACTCAAAATATAAATCTTGTCATCTTTATAGAGAATATCATTGATATTTACGGCATAGCTGAACTCTTTGCCACTGATAATGGTGCTAACCTTGCTATTTGTGGCAACGATTAGATTTTCGCCATCCACGCTCAAATAAATAATATTGCCAAAATAATTTCCACTGCCTAGCGTAATGGTGCGCAAAATCTTGTAGGCATTTAAATTTACCACAAGCAATTTGCCATCTAATGTCGGCAAAATGATGGTGCTATCCAAAAAATAAGGCGAAGCGTTTTTAGAGTTTATCGCATAAACGCTCCCACCTTTGCTAGAAAAAAGCTCTTCATTTGTATTTATATCCCATAAAATCGCACTATTATTTGCCAAAATCACAGCCAAAATATTATCCCTCACACTTGCGCTTAATGGCATAAACTCAAACTCAAAACTTTTCAAAATCTTCCCATCGGTGCTTAAAAAATGCACATTGTTGTTACTATAATCTGCCACGATAATATTGTCTTTTGTAGCATTTAAAAAGAGATAATTTTTTGCTAGATTCGCGCTAAATTTGCCGTCCTTTGTGATAAGTGTGCCATTTTCTAGCACCGCGCCGTTTTTGTTTGATTGCAAAATATTATCATCTAGCTTTGAATCAATCTCAAATGTGCCTTTTATGGCATCTTTGTTTGGCTCAAAATATCGCTTTTCGCTACACGCACTAAAAAAAACAATGGCGATTATGATAAGTGCAAAAAATCGTGCTAAAATCATTTGGATTCTGCCTTTGAATCTTGTAGATTCGCGCTTAAATCTTTTGAATCCGCACTAGATTCGCCACCAGATTTAATTGAATCTTGCACTAAATTTTTCGCTTCTTTTTTGGTAATGGCAGAATGCACCAAAATTTTAGCAATCTCAATTAGCTGCGAATCTTGCGGAATGGTATTTAGGATATTTTTAGCATCGCTAATTTTGCCATTTTGAATCATTATATAGGCAGATTCAAGTTTCGCAAGGTCGCCTAGCGCGTATTTGTCGCTTTTATCTAGCAGGGCAGAATCGCGCTCAAATGAACCCAAATGATAAGTTGCAAGATATTTCACAAATTCATTTTTAGCTTCGCTAAGTCCTTGCAAATCCGCTGTATTGCCTTTATCAAGCGATTCTTTTAGCAAAAAGAAATTATAAAGATTTTCATTGCTTTTTTGCAAGGAAGCGCGGAGATTTTCATCATCTGGCGTTTCAAGCAATTTGGCTAAAATTGCGCTACTTTTTTGAGCGTTTGATTCGACAATCAAGCCCTTTACGCCCACAAACACCGCAAATGCCACCACCACTATTAAAGCACCCCAAATAATGTGCTTATATCGCTTGTATAAAAGCTCGATACGAAAGGCATTTTCGATGATTTTCTCATCGCTACTAAATTCACCTTTGATAAAATCTAAATTCTTTTTAACGCTCATTTTAATCCTTTGTTTAAAAAATCACACGAATTTGGCGCAAATCAATCTCGCCAGAATTGCAAAAAAGACGCATTGTATCTAAACGCCCGTGCTACCAAAGCCCTTTTCTCCCCGCGCAGTCGAATCTAACTCATCGCTAATCACAAGATTTGCGCAAAAAATCTGCGCCAAAACAGCTTGTGCGATTCTATCGCCTTTTTTGATTCTAAAAACTTCCTTGCCAAAGTTAAACAAAATCACCATAATTTCCCCGCGATAGTCGCTATCAATCGTGCCGGGCGTATTTAAAACGCCTATGCCATTTTTGTAAGCTAACCCACTGCGCGGACGCACCTGAATCTCATATCCTTTTGGAATCTCAAAGGCTAGTCCCGTTTTTACCGCGCAAAATCCGCCCATTTCAATTTCAAGCGATTCACTAGAATGCAAGTCAAAGCCACTTGCGCCATCGCTTTGGTATGCGGGGATTGTGGCGTTTTCGTTTAGTTTTTTAATTTTTAGATTCAAAATTTTATCTCCTCATAAAAAATATCCAAAATCTCAAAATCGCTCTCTCCGCGTGGCAATTTTATGCTAACCTCATCGCCTTTATTTTTGCCTATGACGCTTTTTGCTATGGGCGAGTGAAAGGAAATATAGCCCTTTTCGGGGTCGCTTTCATAAGAGCCAACAATGGTGTATTGAAATTTTTTCTCACTCTCCAAATCCTGCAAAATGATTGTGCTACCAAAATTCACACTTTTATGCTCATAACTTGATGGGTCTATGATTTGCACATTTGCTAGGATTTGGCTCAAATCCGCGATTCGCGCTTCGATAAAGGCTTGTTTCTCACGCGCAGCGTGATATTCGGCATTTTCTTTCAAATCGCCGTGCGCCCTTGCAATATCGATTTCTTTCACAATGTGCGGTCGCTCGACTTCTTTTAGATTCTTTAACTCCGCGCATAATTTTTCATAGCCATATTCTGTCATCGGTTCTTTTTGCGCCATAAAAATTCCTTACTTAAAAATTTCACTTATTTGGTTTTGGTAAGATTCTCGCAACTTGGCTTATATCCGCTATCGCAAGCCTTTTTAAACATAGTCCTTGCAAGTTTGACATTCTTTTTCACGCCATTTGCGTTATTATACATAACTGCCAAATTATTGCAACCTTCGACTTTCCCGCCATCGCAGACTTTTTTAAACAGCGCAAAACTTCGCTTAAAATCCTGACGGACGCCCTCGCCTCGAAAATATTTCACACCCAAATTATAGCAACCATCAAGCCCACCATTATCGCAAGAGCGCGTATTGTAGGCTAGATTCATCGTGGTGTCCTTTAGTGCAGTATTATAAATATTTGCAATTAGCTCACAAGCTTTATTATTTTTCGCTTCACAAAGCGCAAGTAGCGTTTTTATCGCATCAATGGGCTTATTTGCGTTAAGTTGCTCATTTGCGATTTTAGCGCAATCTTCCAAACTGCCATTATCGCAGTTTGCGCTAACATTTGGCACAGCTGGAGCTTGAGATTCTATACCTTGCGGTATTTGTGGCATTATGATTTCATCATTTTGCGCTTGTGCTTCGCCACCAAAGGCACTTAAATCAATTCCAAGCATTTGGGGAATCCCAAAATCATTTGCGTATTTAATCAGCATATCTTTATATAAAAACCCGCCAACGCCCATTGCTACGAATAATAATAGCACGATTAACCATTTCATTTCCTAATCCTTGATATTGAAAAATTTTTAGGCTTTATAGCATAAGATTCATTTAGAATTGCTTATATTTGCGAATTTATGTTTGAATTAGCCACTGCGCGACTGCCTTAGCAGAACCATTTTTTAGATATTTTCGCAAACTCAAAGATTTTGCCAAAAAATCATTTGGATTCGCGCGGTAGTAAGAATCTAGCAAATTTTTTGCAGTCAAATTCTCTTGTAAAAGCTCATCGTGGAAATTTTCGCTCTTATTTATGCGACTATACAAAATATTTGCCAAGCCCACGAATCGAATGTTTAAAAACTGCTTTACCACAAATGCTTCAATTCGCCTTGCTAAATAGCCAAGCACAAATGGAGTGCCTATTAGCGCACACTCCAAAGTCGCCGTCCCTGAGCAAATAAAGGCAAATTTGCTCTTTAAAAGGCTAGTGTGCGTATCAAAGCTAATGATAAAATCGCTTAAATCGCCATAGATTTCTGCGAGATTTTTACCCATAAATTTGCGCGGAATCACAAGATGAAATTGCGTAGCCAAATCACGCCTTTTAAGCTCATCTTTGACTTGCAAAAAAATGGGAAAAATGCGCTTTATTTCAGTGATTCGACTGCCGGGCATAAAGGTTATAAGATTGTGCGAATCTTGTGAAATATTATTGCGAAAATCGCAAATCTCATCAAGCAACGGATGTCCTACAAATCGCGCTTTTTTTGCGTAGCATTCCACTTCAAAGGGCAAAATCGCAGCAAGTTTATCGCAATTTGCTTCGATTGTCTTTGCCCTCCACGGCTTCCACGCCCATACTTGTGGCAAAATGTAATATATTATTTCTTTTTTGCAATCACGCGCTTTGATTTTTTTAGCCAAAGGAATATTAAATGACGAGCTATCCATAAGCAAGATTTTATCAGCTTTTAACGCGATAGCAAGGCATTTTGCGCGAAGCGTTAAAAAAAATCGCGCTCTTTTTAGGACATCAATAAAGCCCATAACGGCGACTTTGTTTATATCGCAAAGCGGTTTGCCTTGAAGTGCGTTGTATTTTAGCGATAAATCGGGGAGACTTGTTGTTCGCTTCGTCAATATACCATCAGTCTTATTTCCTTGCTCACAACTGCGCAACCCCGATTTCTCATCTAAAATACTTCCACACGAATCGCGCATAATTTCATCAATAATATTTTTATCAAAAATCCCGCACAGCTCAATATTTTCGTGCTTTATTAGCTCACAAAGCAAATATTTTAAATGAATGTTTGCAGAATATTCTAATGCGCTAACAAAAAGCTTCATCTACGCCACCAAAACTTTAAGATACGCAAAAATCGCACACACCTAGATTCGCGCCAAAGCCATTATTTCCGCGCTCTTTCGCGCAGAGTGCGGATTTCATTGCGAAGTTTGGCGTTTTCCATATCGCTATCAAGAAGCCTTGCTTTTAGCGACTTTAACTCCCAAAGGCTTTTTAGATATTTTTCCGCGATTTCCTTGCTATACACATCATTTGCAGGATTTGCCTTTACGACAATGCCATCTTTTAGGCGAATCTCAACCTTATCAAGTGGCGTTAGCGGGAGATTTTTACGCAGATTATCAATCGAATCAGGCGTATTTTCTGCAAAACTCTCCTTGCGCTCTTTTAGCGATTCTAACTCATTTCGCGCACTTTTGATTGAATCTTGCAATTCCAAATATTCAGCGCGAATCTCTTTTAGGCTATTTTGCTCTTTTGAAATATTGCTCTCATAATCCCCCACTTCATCACGGAATCGCTTCAACTCCGCTTCAAAAAACTCCACAATCTGCCAAGTCTCGCGGATATTTTCTACATTGTGGATAAATCGCTCAAAAATCGCACTGCTCTTGCGCTCATCAACCATATTTGTCCCCTACTCCATTTCTAATTTAGCCAAATTTAACTCTCTGCCCTTGCTAATCTCCACATTTACGCCACCGCAACGCGCACAAATGCCATACTCTAATCCTTGTCCGCTAAAACTCTCCCCGCAATCCTTGCATAATAGCTCCACTGCGATTTTGCGCACGATAAGTTCTGAATCCTTGCAAAACGCGCTTTCATCTTTAAAAACCTCAAACGCACTTTTTAGCAACTCTACTTCTACCGCGCTTCGCTCCCCCACATCAATGGTAATTTTGTGGATTTTGGTGGCGTTATGCACCCTTGCATTGTCCTCTGCGAGTAACACTAGGCTTGAAATAATGGAGTATTCGTGCATTTTCTGCCTTTGCTTTTGCCAAATCTTAAAGCCGAAATTGTAGAAATTTGGCAATTAAAAATCAATAAAATAAGATTTTTGAAAGCGGATAAATAAGATTCAAATTTAGATTCGCACCAAGTTCGCACGAATCACACCAAAAACAATCTAAGTAATGGCGGTGTAGCTTCTTGTCTAGTCGCGCTTTACAAGCTAGATAAGATTGATTTATCTATCGAGTGCGACAAAGTGCGACTAACGCACGAATCGCATACTCAAAACAAATTGCCAAACTAGCGAATCTGACTTTTATTTACAATCCACGACATTAGCATTATCGCTAAAATCACCGCACACACGATATACGCCAAAAGGCAACATTGCGCCATATTGCCAAATTGCTGACTTGGGATTAGATACCACCCATCTGCGTAAAATTCCACAAAAGCCTTGCGAAATCCATCTAGCACCACACCTTCAGGTGGCGTAGAGTAGTCAAATCCGCAATCCCCTGTGGGTGCAAACCAGCTTGGAAACCACTTATCTAGCGGCAATCCAAAATCAAATTTCGCCTCTGTCGAGCAACCCTGCACACCAAAAATCGCATCTTCGCTGTGTGCTGCGTGATGAATCGCATTTAGCTTTACGCTAAACATTATCCCACGAATCACCCCATAAAACGCCAAAATATACGCGATGATTTTAAGTGCCACATTGCGCGGATTTATAAGTGCAAAAATCCCGCCTAATGCCATTACGATAAAGGCGTAGCGGATATAGACGCATTGCTCACAAGGGCGCATATAGCCATACTCTTGGAATAAAAAGTGCGCCACTGCCACGAGTGCTAGGCACACAAATACCATTAGCCCCCAAAGAAATCGCATATCCTGCCACTTTGCAATCACATTTATGGCACGATTTGCGCACGGGAATCTATCCATAAACTTTGCCATAATCACGCCCCTATTTTTTTAGTAATTCTTTGATTTTGTCCTGCAAATCTTGCATAGAAGTGATGGATTTTGTGTAAATCAAATACTTGCCATTTACTACAAACGCAGGAACGCCCTGCACTTTTGCCACTTCATAGCTAACTTCCCATTCTTTTAGCAAATCTTGGACGGCTTTGTCATTTAGTGCCTTTTCAAAGTCAGCTTTTGTAATTCCGCTTGAATCTAACCCCGTTTTTAGAAAAGATTCGGGGTCTTTGCCATTGCCCCAGCGGTTTTTCTTTGCGTGATATTCATCAAAATACGCGCTTTCGGCTTTGTGAAATGCACCATTGCTATCAAACATCGAAATTTTTGCCTTGCTATCTTGCACCATTGCTACTGCCAAAACTTGCGAAGCGATTTTGCCATAGTCGCCCTTTTGCTCTAAGTGATATGGCTTAAATGTTACGCCACTAGGCAAGGATTTTACAAGATTTGGAATGACTTTTGTGTATTTATAGCAAAACGGACAAGCATAGCTATACACTTCAATTAGCGTATTTTTAGCATTTGGAATGGGATTTTTTAGCACTTCATAATCCACGCCTTCTTTAACTGCTGCATTTGCTAGATTTGCGCCAAGCACTGCTATACCGATGAAAACCATTATTTTGCGCAAACGCGCTATTTTTATGAAACTCATAATTTGCTCCTTAAAATTTTAATAACGCATAATTATGCACTTAACGCATAACAAAGGCATAACAAAATGGGGTTATTGCTAATGCTTTATTTTACGATATAATTGCGGTAGTTTATTTTAAAAGGAATCGTTTATGATTGATTATGCAAAATATGAAAATGCTAGTGAAAAAGTCTTAGCAAGTGCATTTGCAAGGGCAAAGATTCAAGAGCAGAAATTGCAAGAAAAATTGCGTGAAAATGATGAATTTATGCGATTTTTATCAAACAAAATTTCTAAAGAATATTACACGCTAGATGAACTATCCGCTAATGAAACGCTAGATAAATGGGCAAAGGCAAACCCAAAAGAAGCCAAAGAAGCAGAAAAAGAAGCTATGCAAGAAATGGGATTGCTTTAAATGCGCGTTTTAGTGCCAAAAAGCGTGGATAAATTTTTAGCTAAACAAGCAAGGGGTGATTCAAAAGGGATTGAAAAAGTTAGGATACTTTTAAGGCAACTTGAAATCATAGCAGAACCGACAAAAATGCCCAATGCAAAGAAAATGCAAAATTATAAGCATTTAGAAAATTGTTGGCGGTGGCGTATGGGGATTTATCGAATCATAGGGGATATAAACAACAATGAATGTATAATACAAATCATTGAAATTAGCACAAGGCAAGATGCGTATGGTGGGTAATTTTTCACGCAATTATAGCGCAAAATTTGGCTTATGCGATTAGCGATTCAAGCGATTTTCGTAAAAGGGCATTTTTCCCCCCCCCCCGACAAGTCTGCCCCCCCCCGTTTTGTCCGTGCTCTTGCGTATTTGAATCACACACAAGCATATAGCCCTCGCCTGAAATATTTATGATGATTGTGTCGTCTTTTAGTAGCTTTTTTAGGCGCACGATAGACATTCTCAAACTATCAATGGTAGATTCCATATCAAATACGCTAGATAGGATTCGCTCATAAGGCACGATGCGATTGGCGTTTGCGTAAAGTAGCCAAAAGATTTTTTTGAGTTTGGGGGATAGATAAATGGGCTTATTGTCGATGTAAATCATCTCACTAGCGCACTCTATGGCGATTTTTTCGCTGATATAAACCACCTCGCAACTTTTCCGCAAAAGCGAAAAATGCGCCAAAATTATCTCTAATTCGCGCATATTATATGGGCTTGGCGAAGTGTGCGGGACATTTGCGATGGGTGCGAAAAACGATGACTTATGCAAATACGCAAAAATACAGCATTTAAAGCACTGCAAAATCAACAAATCCAAATCACTATCGCTAATAATGATAAATTCTAATCGCGGATTGGCATATTTGGCTTCCTCGATGATATACAAATCCCTTGTCGTCTCAATCTCCACTAGCGCAATGTCATAAGATTCCTTGTAGCAGGTGGATAGAGCGGATTCGCTATCGTCTATGAAAATCTTAATGATATTTAAATCTTTGGCAAATTTAGCCTCAATCGCCTTTGCTAGTGCAAAATCGCGCATAATAAAAATGGCGTTTAGGGGAGCTAGACAATCGCGTAGTTTCATTGTTTTTTCCTTTGAGATTCAGTAGGATTGCAATGCTGTATTTTGAAATTCCCCCTCCCTTGCGCTAGGGTGGTGCAGGGGGTGGGTAATTTTTTTTAAATACCCCCAAACCCCTCCCGCAAGGGGAGGGGCTTTTTAGATTCACGCAAATCTAAAATCACAAAAAATCGTCATTATACCCTAAAATGAAGCTGTGATTCGGCTTGTAAGTCTCCACACCTCTTTCCATTTGACTTTTTGTGTGCTGTTTTGATATTGATTTACGACATCCCAAAAGAATCCTACGCCCCAAGCACTATTATGCAATTCTGGAATCTTTACAGAGAGCATAGGACCTATGTATAGTGTATGTGAGCCGAATTTTGAATAGCCGTTATATAGATTTTTATATGGAACGGTATCCCAATTTAGCTCCAATCCTGTGTATAAGTAATCATTGAATGCGTAGTGATAACCTGCTTTGATAAATAAATCTGGGTTATTTTTGTCTGTATTTGCGGTGGCATTAAAATCAAATATAAGCCTATGGGACAAATAATCATAAGTTAGCCCCACGCCAAAACCAAAGCCCCAAAAGCCATTCATTCCGCTACTTGTAGGGATAGAAACAGAATAATTCGTAGCAACCATAAGCATCGAATCGCCAAATTTTTCTGCCAAATGTTGCTTATGCGCCCACAAAATAGCTCTACCCACAGCACCATTTGTCGTGCGTTTGCCATTTTGAATTGTAAAATTCATCGGCACTTGAAGTGAAATATCCCATTGCTTACCCACGCCTACTCGAAGCACAGGCACAAACATATTGCGATAAGTTCTGTCTTGCGCATTTGTAGTCGAAAAGAAATTATAATTCAAAACAAGCGTAGGCACACCATCAGGAGCACTGCTACCACCAAAAAATGTGCTTACGCCATTGCCCGGCTTTGGCACTCCGCTACTTGCCACAGGTGCGCTAGATTCGCCATCTTCTTCTGCTAAAGCAGGTATCCATACAATCGCCACCATACTAAAAGCTAGTAACAAACCTTTTAGTTTTCTCATATTTTATCCTTTGTATTGTATTTGTGTCTAGCACGGCGGAATTGTAAGGGATAGACATAACCTTTTTATAACTTTTTTGTGCGGATTTGCGCTATATTCGTAAAAAAATGCAATATTATTTATTTGTTATGGTGTGAAACTAAACTCACTTTTGCATTTTTTAAAATTCAATAAAAAGGAGACAAATTATGTTTAGTGAAAAAATGCCCCACAGATTCGTGGGTAAAAAAATCGCTTCAAGCATAGTGCTTGCAAGTGTGTTAATTGTGGGTGTGCCTAGCGTAGCACTCGCAGCAGGTGGCGCAAGCGGACCAAAAGTCGGCTATGTCGCAGTAGGCAAAATAGGCGAAATTGTAGTGAATCCTTATGGAATCGCGCCTCTTACGGCAGTCATTAAAAACGGAGGCTATGTGCTACAAAACGCAAAAGTATCCGTAGAAGGTAAAAGAGGCGGACAAACTATTAGCTACAAAGTTAGCGATTCGCAGCTTAAAACACACGGCGGAATCCCAATCTTTGGGCTTTATGCAAACTACAAAAACCAAGTTAGCGTGGAATATGATAGGATTTTTGGTGGCAAAAAAGAGCGAATCAAAGAAAAATATACTATCAACACCGCGCCAATCTATGGTGATGTAACGGGATTGCAAGAGGGTGGTGTATTTTTTAGCGAGGTTGATGTGAAAAAAGTTGATTCGGCATTTAAAAACAGACTTTATTTTATCAATCATTTAGCGCAAAATCCGCTTTCATCGCAAGCTGTGTGGAATAATCCAAGCGGTGGTGCGTTAGAATGGAATTTCGTTCCGCATAATTTCATCATCGACACAAAGGGCGAAGTGCGCTGGTATATGCTGCCCGATAAAATTTATGACAGAGAGTCTATTTATCAAGCAGGACCTATGATGGGCTTTCGCCAAAACACTGACGGCGCACTTTCGTGGGGCTTTGGGCAACGATATGTGAAATATGACATTATGGGACGCGAAGTGTTTAATCGCCGTTTGCCTGTGGGCTATAATGACTATTCGCATTTTATGTATCCAGCCACCGCTGGTAAGGCTAAAGGACACTTTTTCTTGCGCGTGGCAAGTAGCAATTATAAGCGACCTGACAATAAAAATGTCCGCACCGTGCGTGATGTGATTTTGGAAGTCGATGAAAATGGCAAGGTTATTGATGATTGGAGATTGTTTGAGATTTTAGACCCATATCGCGATACAAATGTCAAAGTCCTAGACCAAGGCGCAGTGTGCCTAAATATCGATGCAAGTCAGGCTGGGCATACTTTGAGCGCGGAAGATTTGGCAAAATTAGATGAAAGCGATAAATTTGGCGACATAGCAGGCACGGGAGCTGGGCGCAACTGGGCGCATGTAAATAGTGCCTTTTACGACCCAGAAGATGACTCTATCATCATCTCATCTCGCCACCAAAGCGCGATGATAAAAATCGGACGCGACAAAAAAGTAAAATGGATTGTAGGCGCACACAAAGGGTGGAAAGAGCAGTTTAAATCCGCACTTTTGCAACCTGTGGATTCAAAGGGCAATAAAATCGTGTGCGATGATGAATATAGCAAATGCCCGGGTTATCTCAATAAAAATGGTGGATTTGATTGGACTTGGACGCAACATACAGCATTCAAAATCGATGCGAAGTCTAAAGGTGATATTTTGTATTTATCTGCCTTTGATAACGGCGATACACGCGGAATGGAGCAACCAACTTTCCCCACAGATAAATATTCTCGTGCCGTCATTTACAAAATAGACCAAAAGAAAATGACGATTGAGCAAGTGTGGGAATATGGTAAAAATCGTGGCAATAAATGGTATTCGCCTATCACTTCAATCACAGAATTTATCCCCAAAACAAATTCTGTAACCGTGTATAGTGCGACTGCTGGGCTTGATATGACGCAATTTGCAAAAATGAAAGTTACGCCCATTTTGCAAGAATTTAAATGGAATCCAAAATCAAACGCACCCGAAAAAGAACCCAGCGTTGAGATTCAATTCCACGGAACGCCCATTGGCTATCAAGCACTGCCTTTTGATGTGGATTTGGCATTAGGGCAGTAGGATTTTGTGAATCTGCTTTGATGAAGTAATTTCGTTATGGCGGATTCGTTGTAACTCTTTAAAAAACTCTTAAATTCCTCTAAATTTGCATAAACTCTAGCGAATCGAAAGATTTGCTAGAGTGGATTTGCGCAATTTCTAAAATAATTTACTATGAATTATATGCAATAATATCAATCATAAACTTTACTTCTATGTGCTATATCAATGGCATAAATCATCAATTCGTTTTCGATAATCTCACACACTATGCGATAATCTCCCACGCGATACCGCCAAAATCCAGCAAAATTCCCCACTAATGCCTTGCCTCTATCGCGGGGATTTTCTAGTGTTTGCAACTCTTGCGTGTAAACTTTAATGCGCTTTTGAATCGCGCTATCCAACTTTTTAAACTGCTTTTGTGCCTTTTTAGAATATACAAAACGCATTAGATTCCTAGCTGTCTGTAAAACTCATCAGCTTCTATGCCTATGTCGCCTTCTAATCTATCTTTGCGCCCTTTTATTGCTATGGCTAAATCTTCTAAATCCTCCAAATACGCTTCCAAAGCCTCTTGCATAAGTTTTTCTTTAGAAATGTCTTGTTTTTTGGCAAAGTAATTATACGCATCTTGCAATTCTTGTGGCAACTCCAAAACTACGCCCATTATTGCTCCTTTGAATTTTGTCGCAAAATTGTAGCATAGTAATGCAAAGATTTGGCTACTTTTAGCTAATAATATTTATTTTTGCGCGATTCGTGTAAAAAGTGCGTTTTTATAATTTTGTTATAGATTTTTTATAACGACATTTTAGAATCCCATCGCATTTCAAAACAAACTTAAAGGAGGCTAAAAATGAATGCAAACAAAATCAAAAAGGCAATGACAAGCGCGGTTTTAGCAAGTGCTTTGCTTACAGGGCTAACGCTCCCCGCTCTTGCAATCGGCGGTCCTAGCGGTCCTGCAATCACATTTAGAGCGCAAGGCAAAATCGGCGAAGTAGTGGTGAATCCTTATGGATTAGCTCCGCTTACAGCGATTATCAAAAACGGAGGCTATGTGATTCAAAACGCAAAGGTAACTATTGCGCCAAAACGGGGCGGACAAACCATTAGCTACACTTTGGCGGATAAGCATTTACGCACACACGGCGGAATCCCTGTCTTTGGGCTTTATGCAGGATACAAAAATAGTGTGAGCGTAGAATATGACAAAATCTACAAAGGCAAAAAAGAGCGCGTAAAAGAAAAATATAGCATTTACACTGCGCCACTTTATGGGCAATCCGCAGGTGAAGGCAATGGCGTATTTTTTAGCAAAATCGATGTAAAAAAGGTTGATTCGGCTTTCAAAAACCGCCTTTATTTCGTAAATAACATTGGCTCAGATAAAAAAGGCGTGAAAATCGTATGGAATAACCCCGCAGGTGGCGCATTGGAGTGGAATTACGAGCCACAAAACTTTATCATAGATACAGAGGGCGAAGTTAGATGGTATATGCTCCCTGATAAAATCTATGATATGAGCTCCACTTACAAAGCTGGTGTAATGATGGGATTTCGCCAAAATGATGATGGCGCATTATCGTGGGGCTTTGGGCAAAGATATGTGAAATATGACATTATGGGACGCGAAGTGTTTAATCGCAGATTGCCTGAATCTTACAATGATTTTTCGCACTATATGTTCCATGCAACAGATGGCAAGGCAAAGGGACATTATTTCTTGCGCGTGGCAAGTAGCAACTACAAACGCCCCGATGGTAAAAATGTCCGCACCGTGCGCGATGTGATTTTAGAAGTCGATGAAAATGGCAATGCCGTAGATGAGTGGCGACTTTTTGAAATCCTTGACCCATATAGAGACAATGTCATCAAAGTCCTTGACCAAGGCGCAGTTTGCCTAAATATCGATGCAAGTCAAGCTGGGCATACTTTGAGCGATGAAGAGCTTGCAAAGCTAGATTCAAGCGATAAATTTGGCGATATTGTAGGCACAGGACCCGGGCGAAATTGGGCGCATGTCAATAGCGTGTATTATGACGCCGAAGATGATTCAATCATCATCTCATCTCGCCACCAAAGCGCAATGATAAAAATCGGACGCGACAAAAAAGTAAAATGGATTGTAGGCGCACACAAGGGCTGGAAAGATAAATTCAAAGGCGCACTCTTGCAACCTGTCGATAGCAAGGGCAATAAAATAAATTGCAATGATGAGCAAAGCAAATGCCCCGGATATGCAAACAAAAACGGCGGATTTGATTGGACTTGGACACAACACACAGCTTTCAAAATTGACTCCAAATCCAAAGGCGACATTTTGTATCTATCCGCATTTGACAATGGCGATTCGCGTGGTATGGAGCAGCCAACTTTCCCTACTGACAAGTATTCTCGTGCGGTAATTTACAAAATTGACCAAAAGAAAATGACTATCGAGCAAGTGTGGGAATATGGTAAAAATCGCGGTAATGCGTGGTATTCGCCCGTTACTTGTATTACCGAATTTATCCCTGATACAAACTCCGTGCTTGTATATAGCGCGACTGCGGGAATGAGTTTTAACATAGCCACAGGGCAACCATCAGGTGCGCCAAAACCATTTATTAACGAATTTAAATGGAATCCAAAATCAAATGCACCCGAAAAAGACCCAAGCGTTGAGATTCAAATCCACGATTCGATGGGCTATCAAGCATTCCCATTTGATGTCAAAAAGGCGTTTAGCAAGTAAAAAATTTGTTTAGATTCGGCTCGTGCGATTTAGCATTTACGCCGAATCTAACATTAAAAAATCCGTCATTGCGAAATTTAGCGTATTGCACAAAATAAATCGCCCCCACGCCGTCATTGCGAAAAAATCCACAGGATTTTTGTGGAGCGATATTCTTATGATTTTTGATGATTTTTAGTAGATTCGTAGCAAAAATCAACTTTGCAAATCTATAAAAAACTAAGCGTCCCTTGAATCACAAGCGCGTTTATTATGTCGATAAAAAACGCGCCCGTCAAAGGCACGATAATAAAGGCAATGTGGCTTGGACCATAATGTGAAGTAACGGTTTGCATATTTACCATTGCCGTAGGTGTCGCCCCAAGCCCAAATCCGCAATGTCCTGCCGCCAAAACCGCCGCATCATAGTCGCGTCCGCAGAATCTAAATGTTACAAATACCGCATACAACGCCATTGTGATGGCTTGAATACTTAAAATTACCACCATAGGCAAAGCTAGTGCCACTAGCTCCCAGAGATTTATCGTCATCATCGCAAATGCAAGGAATAGCGAAAGGCTCACATTGCCTATGACAGAGACTTCTCTATCGAAAACCTCGTGAATTTTAAGCGCACTTAAAGTATTGCGTAAAATCACGCCACAAAAGAGACAATACACAAAAGTCGGCAGATTTAGCCCCTCTATGTGCGCAACTTCATAGCTTTTCAAAAGATTGCCAATTAGCAGACAAATAGCAATTAGCGCAAGGGATTCCATAAAACTAGCCGATGTGATTAGTCGCTCTTGCGCTGGGGCTTCAAAGCCGTGCGGATTGTCGGCATTATGCTCTTTGCCCGGCGTTTTAAGATTGTGCCGTTTGATTAGGAATCTTGCCACAGGACCGCCGATAATCCCTCCCATCACAAGCCCAAAAGTCGCACACGCCATTGCGACTTCGGTGGCTGCGCTGAAACTATAAGGCGCATTTTTGAAAATATCCGCCCACGCCGCGCCTGTGCCGTGTCCGCCACTCATTGTGATTGAGCCGCTAAGTAGCCCAACTAGCGGATTTATGCCCATTGCATAAGATATGCCAACGCCGATGATGTTTTGCAAAACAAGCAGTCCGCAAACAAAAATTAGAAAGATTCCAAGCAATTTGCCACCTTTTTTAAGCGAGACAAAATCTGCGGAAAGTCCCACAGAAGTGAAAAATGCAAGCATTAGCGGGTCTTTTAACGCACCATCAAATTTAAACTCAATGTGCAAAAATTGATACACACAAAGGATAGCAATCGCCGCAATTAGCCCACCTACCACAGGCTCAGGGATATTGTAATCACGCAAAAATTTAAATTTGCTAATGATAAATCGCCCCAAAATCAGCACTGCCACCATCGACACGAGCGTAGAATAAAAATCAAACTCCAAAATTTGCATAATATTACGAATCCTTATAAAATAAATGTAAAATTGTGCCATTGTTTGCAAATCAAGTCAAATTATGTGCGTGGATTCGCAAGTTTGTAGCGTGGGCTGTGGATTTTCGTGGCATAATGTTTTTTGCAATAACGAAAAGTTGTATTTTTAGTTTCGTGCAAATCTTACAAATCACACAACAAACAATCGAAGTAATTGCAGTAGTGCTTTGCACGAAAGCCACGCTTTGCGAATGAAGCGCACTTGGTGTGCGTTGCAGTGAAGCGAAGTGTGGGTTTCGTGCAAATGATTACCCAAGAACAAATTGCCCTAACCGCCTGTTTGGTAAAATGCGCGGTTTGAGTTTTTATCATCCTGCCACTTATTTTTCTCTGGCTTATTTTCAATCGCCTTTAATAAAGCCCCTATCATCGCATCTTTGTCGCCATTTTTGATTGCGCTACTTGCATCAATGGCATCCTCAAAGTAAAGACAGGGGCAGATTATGCCCTCAGCAGTTATGCGGATTCGATTGCAAGAAGCACAAAAATCATCACTATGCGGGGCGATTATGCCAAAGACGGCGTGTTTTGAGCTAGATTTGCGTGAATCTACCCGCCCTCTAACCCCATCCGCAAGGGTGGGGGGATTTTTAGATTCGCTATGAATTTCACTAAACTCATACAGCTTCGCAGGACCAAAATTATCCTTTTTTAGCATAGTTACGGCGAATCGCTCCTTTAAAATCGCCAAAATCTCATCGCTTCGCAGTCCCTTAATCGCGCCATTTGCATAAGAGTTGCTCATATATTCGATATATCGTAGCAAAAAGCCATTTTCACGCGCAAAGAGCAACATTTCAGCGATTTCATCATCATTCACACCGCGCAGTGCCACCATATTTAGCTTGATTTTTAGCCCTGCGTCTTTGGCAGCAAAAATGCCCTCCATTATCCTATCAAGCGCGTCTTTTTTAGAGATAAGTGAGATTTTTTCGGCTTTTAGGCTATCTAGCGAGATATTTATGCGTTTTAGCCCAGCATTTTTGAGTTTTACAGCTTCACGCGCCAAAAAGTAGGCATTTGTAGTGAGTGCGACTTCAACGCCGTTTTTATAGGCATAAATCCCTGCAATAAAGTCGCTTAAATCCTTTCGCAAAAGTGGTTCGCCACCTGTAATGCGGATTTTTCGCACACCAAAATCCATTGCGATTTTTAGAAATTCTAGCATTTGTGGGAGTGGAATCACGCGCTCATTAAACGATTCAGGCGTATCGGGCATACAATATTTGCACCTAAAATTGCAGTTTTGGGTAACAGAAATGCGCAGATAATCGATTGTGCGCCCAAAGCTGTCAATTAGCGTATTTTGCATAGTCGCCCCTTTGCCTATTAAAAAAATTAGGCGAAATTCTAGCAAAATATACGCGAATCTACGCCGATATTTTTAGAATTGTCGCCACTAATTGCGCAAATATCGCAACAGCGTTTCCATCACACTATCATCATCTCTATTTTCCGCTTTTAGTGCGACTTTTTCGCCACTTTTAAGCGTGAGTGTAATATTTTCATTATAATTTGTGATAGACTTTATCTCGCGTGTATTTGCCAAAAACTTCACTAGCATTAGTTGCAAAAATCGCCGTGTGTAGCTATCAATCGCGCCAAATCGCTCCGCAATCTCGCCTTCAATCTCATAAATTTCTGCCTTTGATTCGATATTTGAGAGACGGCGATATAAATCAAGGCGAATCCTATCGCTACTAATTAGCTCTGCATTTAAAAACGCCGAAATATTTAGCTTTAAATCCACACTCTGCGCTGTTTCTGCGCCCCTGCCACTTAAAAAATTTATGCTATCTTCAAGCATTTTTAGATACAAACTATACCCGATGTTTTCAATATGTCCGCTTTGCGCTTCGCCTAGTATATTCCCGCCACCGCGAATCTCTAAGTCATTATAGCTCAAAATCCCACCCGCGCCCAAAAATGAGTTTGATTCAAGTGAGATAAGCCGTTTTCGCGCTTCAATCGTGATATTTTCTTTATTATCCACAAAAAAATAGCAATAGCCCTCTTTGTCCCCGCGCCCGATTCGCCCACGAAGCTGGTGTAAATCAGCCATACCAAAGCAATCCGCGCTATCTACGATTATCGTATTTGCATTTGGCAAGTGAATGCCCGATTCGACAATGCTAGTGGATAAAAGCACATTGTAAGCACCATTTGCAAAGTCTATCATTATATTTTCGCTTTGTCCTTGCGGGATTTTGGAGTGCAAAATGGCGATTTTTAGATTTGGCATTAGCTTTAAAATCTCATTCTTTCGCACCTCCATACTTGCGATATTATTATGAATGTAAAAAATCTGCCCATTGCGCCGAATCTCGCGCAAAATCGCGTCCCTTAAAATATCATCACTGTAATTTTTTACAAAGGTTTTAGGCGCGATTCGAGTGCTTGGCGGGATATTTAAATGCGATTGCGTTTTGATTTTAGAGAGTGCAAGATTTAGCGTTCGCGGGATAGGCGTGGCACTCATCGATAAAATATGGACGGCTTTTGTGAGATTTTTTAGCTTTTCTTTTTGCTTGACACCAAATTTATGTTCCTCATCAAGCACGATTAACGCGAGATTTTTAAACTCCGCATTTAGCAAACTATGCGTCCCTACGACAATATCGATTGTGCCGTCCTTTAAACTTGCTAAAATCGTGCTTTTTTTCGCGCTAAATCTATCTAGTTTGGCGATTTTTAGATTCGCGCCTTTGAATCGCGCCGATAAAGTCTTAAAATGCTGATTACTTAAAAGTGTCGTAGGGACGATTAGCGCGGATTGAAAGCCACTTTTAGCACACGCAAAAATCGCATTCATCGCAACCTCCGTTTTGCCAAAGCCCACATCACCTACAAGTAACCTATCCATAACCCTCCCACTGCCTAAATCCCCCAAAATCTCATCAATGCTCTTATCTTGGTCTGCTGTTAGCTCAAATCCCGCGCTTTGCTTGAAAATCGCTAATTCGACATTGTTTTTGTCAATAATCTTGCCTTTGATTAGCTCACGCGCTGCGGCAATATCGATGATTTCTTGCGCGATTTGCAAGAGTTTGGGGCGGATTTTTTCTTTGATTTTGGCAAAACTGCCCTTGCCTAGCTTATCCAAAGTCGGCACACTCGCGGTATTTGCGATATATTTGTCAATTAGATTTAGATTATGCACAGGCAAGAGCAGTTTATCATCGCCTAAATAAATAATCTCAATAAAATCGCTAATATTGCCTAACACACGCGCTTGCGTAATGCCACTAAATCGCCCGATACCATACTCGCTATGCACGATATAATCGCCGATATTTAGCTCATTTAGGCGGATTGTGGTGGGCTTTTTGGCGCGCTTTTTAGGGAGTGCATTTAGCGATAAAATAGCCTCACTTGGCGTAATGATATTTAGTGCGATAGATTCGCGCAAAATTATTGTATTTTTTTGCGCGTCTTGTGGGATTTGAAGCGAATCTAAAACTAACTCATTTTGACTTAAAATAGTGATTTTTTTATCTTTGTGAAGTGGCAAAATTTTATTTATAATATCCGCGCTATTGCCTACTATATCGCTAAATGCGGGATTTAATTCAATCAAATCTAGCCCTTTAAACGCGCTAAAATCAATATAATTTAAACTCTCAAGCGACTCTAATTCGGCGATTTCATTTAACGCAGTGGGCGCAATAATGCTTTTATATTGCGAAACTAAAAGCGGGGCGCGGATAAACCAAAATCCAAGCGAATGAATGTCCTTGATAAAAGCATCAAATGGCGATTCAACCGCACATCGCTCCAAATCCGCGTATTCAGTCGAATCAAGCGAAAAAAGTGCTGGGAAAATTTCAACAGATTCGATTCGCTCAATGATTTTCTGTGTCCCCGCATCAAAGTAGGCAATATCCTCAATCTCATCATCAAAAAATGAAATGCGCACTGGGCTAGGCGCATTTGGCGGAAAAATATCGATTATATCGCCGTGAAATGCCATTTCTTTGGACGCATAAACCAAATCTAGCGGCTCAAAGCCAAAGTTTATAAGATTAGTTTTAAGCGTGGAAAAATCGCATTTTTGCGCCTTTTGCAAATGCAAAGATTGAAGCCATTTTGGTGGCGGTAGTGGGTGAAGCAGCGAATGAATGGGCGCAAGTAAAATGCCGTTTTTATCATTGTAAAATTTAGATAGATTTAGCAAAAGTTCGCCTAGCTCAAAGGAAAAGCTACGCAAATCATCGCCCTTTTTGGCTAGAAAATCATTTAGTAAATAAGCGTTTGGGAAGTGCGAATCGCGCAACTTGCAAAATCGGCAGACTTCACGCGCCAATCTTGCTTCATCGGCGTTTTTAAAAATGGCAATTTTGAAGTCAAAACCATCGCGCAAGATTCGATAAAAATTTGAGTTTAACATAAAGAAAAGTCCTAAAATACGCACAAAATTTACAAAATTTCACAAGATTCGCAAGTTTAGTGCGCAAAATCTAAAAGCGCATTTTAGCCAAAAATCGTTGATTTATTTTGATTTTAGCAGTGAGAGTGCGAATCCTACGCAAGATACAATGATGATAGTTGCTCCGCTTGAGAGATTGAGCGCATAAGATAATGCTAGTCCGCTTAGGCAAAATATCACGCTTAAAATGCACGATACAAGCATTATTCCACCCAAAGTCCGTGCAAATCGCTCTGCGATAAAGCAGGGAATCCCAAGCAATGCAAGCACCAAAATAAGCCCTACTGCGCGCATAGCCACCACCACGCAAAGCGCGATAGCACACACAAGCACAAAATGCAAAATCCCCGTTTTTACGCCTTTTAGCTCTGCAAACTCGCTATCAAAGCTCATAGATTCAAACTGCCGATAAAATGCCACACTAATGCCCACAAATAGCGCATCACACACGCCAATAATCGCCAAATCTTCGCCACTAATCGCCAAAATATTACCAAACAAATAGCTCATCAAATCCGCGCCAAAATCGCTACTTTTATCCACCAAAATAATCCCAAACGCCATACCAAACGCCCAAATCACGGCTATAATATTATCGCTTCTGTGCGGATAGGCTTTGCTAAGATATGCCACAAGCAACGCCAAACATAGCGCAAATCCCGCAGTGCTAGCAAACATAGCCCACCCACTAAACCCTAGATAAAATCCAAGCCCGATTCCCCCAAATGCCCCGTGTGTAATACCTCCCGCTAGTGAAAAGAGCCGATTTATCGTCACTAATGAACCGATAATCCCACACGACACGCTTACCAAAATCGCGCCCAAAATGGCATTTTGCATAAAGCTAAATGAGAGAATCTCAAACATTTGCGCCCTTTAAATGTTGCGTATTTTGTAGCCATTTTAGCGTGTGATTTAGTGTAGCGACTTTGTTTGCGTATTTACTAGCCAAATCCACATCGTGGCTAATTAGCAAAATCCCAACGCCATTTTTATGCAAACAATCTAAAAGCGTAAAAATCGCCTCCGCACTTTGCTTATCCACACTAGCAGATGGCTCATCTAAAAGCAATGCCCTGCATTCACACACCAAAGCCCGTGCGATAAAGACTCTCTGCCGTTGCCCTCCGCTTAATTCATTTAGATTTTTATCCCAAAGATTTTTGATTCCTACAAGCGACAGGGCATTACGCGCTTTGTCTTTGTCGCGTTTGGGGGTAAAGCCAAAGGTTCTCCCTCCCACAAGTCCCATAGCCACGCAATCAATCGTGCGAATAGCAAAGTTTGGGTTTGCCTGTGTGATTTGCGGGACATAGCCCATTTGTGTAGTTTTGATATAGCGCGTTATGTGTGGATTTTGCGGGTGCAAAATGCCTAAAATAAGCTTAATAAGCGTAGATTTCCCACCGCCATTTGCCCCCGTAATCGCCAAAAAATCGCTACTACAAAAGCGCAAATTTATGTTTTCTAGCACGGGCAGTTGATTCGCACTATATGCAAAAGTCAAATTTTCTATCCTAAAAAGCTCCATAAATACTCCAAAAAATTATTTAAAACACACCAGATTTTGCATTTGCAAACATAAAAATCCCCACACAAAGCATTCCACAAAGTGCGAGATATTCTAACGCACGAGAAATTTTTTCGCTTTTCGCACTCAATCGCACCTTATGCGCAAAAATCGCTGCGACAAACACCACCGCACTCATTCCAATCGCAATGCAAACTGCGCTTAAAAACGCACTAAAAAAGCCCACTTCAAAGCATAGCAACAGCACGAGAATCATACTTGGGCAAGGCACAATCCCTGCTGCGATTATCACGCCCCATTTGGCAAAATCAATGTTTGGGCTAATGTTTGGAAATGTGGATTGCATAGCCTTAAGCGCGTTTGCAAATATAGAATGCGAATGTGGCGCGTTTAAATCTATGGCGTGATTTTGACAGGACGCACACCCGCAAGTATGCGCGTGTTTGCCACGCATTTTTCGCACGAGCAAGGCTAACGCCACCACAATTATTATCGCGCTAGAAATCTGCGTGATAATCGCATTTGCGTCATTTGCGAGGCTTTGCACTAATATTTTTAAGACAAAAAGCCCAAGCCCCACAAGCACAAACGCGCTTACAATATGCACGATTCCCACTCGTAGAGCGAAGCCAAACGCCTTTGCATAAGAGCCTTTGTGGGAGAGAAAATATGAGCTAGTAAGCAGTTTTGCGTGTCCGGGCGCAGCGGCGTGTAAAATGCCATAAAGCAAACTTAACGCCATTAAGCCCAAAATCCCAAATACGCTTTTTTCGCCTATTATGTGGGATTTTATGGCGGATAGCATTTTGGCATTTAGGGCGAACATTTTATCCGTAATGCTTTCATTGCGTAGATTCGCGCCATTTAGATTCGCCGAATCTTGAGCTGTATTTTGCGCCCCAAAAGCGTTTGAATCCACACTACGCGCATTTTCTATCGTAAAAATGATGACATTATTGTCAATCACCTTGCTACTTACGCGCTTATCACCTATAATCGTGTGCTTTTGCGAAAATATAATAAAATTAAAAAATCCCTCATCATCGCTTACCATAAAGCTAAATCGCTCTTTTGGCGCAGTATCTAACACAATCTCATAGCGATAAATTAGCGTTTCATCTTGGATAAAAATCTCATATTTTTTAAGGCGAAAATTTATGGGTTTTGGCTTGGCATTTGTGCGTTGCAAAAGTGCGTGAGTTAGATTATTTTTTGGCAAAACATAGCTTGTTAGCGCGGTTTCTATGGATTTTAGCTCGTTTTTATCAATAACACCATTTGCGTTTGTATCATAAGAATGCAAAAGGACTTGGTTGAATTTTTTGTCAAATTTCCATAAAAAAACAATGCTTTTGATTGAAGGAGAATCTGCGCTTTGATTCGCGTCCAAATCACCCTTAATCTCCACGCTGACATAGACATTTGGCGTGTATAGGGCGCAAAGCGCACAGGCTTGTATTTGCACCACCACGCACAAAGCCACTACGATAAATCGCCACATTTTCACACCAAAATCCCGTAAATCCTACTGCTTGGCGATTTGACGGGCGATATTTAGCATTTCTTTATCCCACTCATCGCTTAGGTGATTGATTTGTGCGACATTTGCTCCTAACTCTTTGGCAAGGGTTTTGGCGGATTTTTGGGCGAATCCCTTTTGCACAAAAATCGTGTGGATTTGCTCTTTTTTAGCACGCGTGATTATGGTTTGTAAATCCCTTGCTTTGGGCTCTTTGCCTAAAATCTCCACAGGGATTTGAGTGAGATTATATCGCTTGGCAAAGTAGCTCAAACTTGGGTGATAAATGATAAATTTTTTGCCTTTGCTTTGGGAGAAAATGCTTGAAATTTGCGTGTGTAGCGTGTCTAACTCGGCTTCAAAATTCGCTAGATTTTTGGCATAAAACTTCGCATTTTGCGGGTAAAGTTCGCTTAAAATGTTTGCTATATTTTTGGCGATTGTTTTTACCAAAATCGGGTCAAGCCAAATATGCGGGTCTTTGCGCGAATGCGATTCGTGCGAATGCGCGTGAGATTCGTGCGATTCGTGATTATGCTCGTGGTGTTCGTGTGAATGCTTGTGCGAATCATTGATTTTTGCTACACCTTTGCTTATATCAACGATTTTCACGCCTTTAAATTTTTGCGCCAAAATCGCTTCAATTTCTAACCCGATAGTAAAATACACCGCGCTTTTTTGCAAATCTGCCACCACGATAGGCTTAAAATCCATCGTGTGTTCATCGCTATTTGGCGGGATTATTAGGTTTATATCCACGCTATTTTGGGCGATTTTTTGCACAAAATAACTCACAGGCGCGATACTTACCGAAATCAACGGCTTTTTAGTCTTTAAATCTTGCACCTTTGAATCGCCAAACGCAAATCCCACGCATAAACATAGCGCGAAAATCATCTGTAAAATTTTCATTGTAAAATCCTTGTATTTTGAAATGTTTTGAAATGCGAATTTTAGATTTTTTAAACTTAAATGCAATTTAGTTGCAAATAAAAAATTTAGTTGCATTAAAAAAATTGCGTTGCAACAATGCAAATATGCTATAATGCCAAAAAAAAATTAACGCCGATTCATCGATTTAGCGCACAAATAAGGGGGCAAAATGGATTCAATCTCACTACTAAAACAAAACAATATCGCAATCACGGACTTACGATTAGAAATATTAGATATTTTGCGCAAGGCAGGGAAGCCCGTGAGTTTTGATGAGTTTGATTTGGAGGCAAACAAAACGACTTTTTATCGCAATATGGAGCTTTTTTGCCAAAGGGGCATCGTTACAAAAAGTAATGTCGAGCGCAAAAGCTGCTACGAACTAGCCCACGAGGCAAAGGCGCACTTTGTCTGCGATGTCTGCCACAAAATCACGGATTTTGCAATGCCAAAAGTTGCCAAAGCGCAAGTCAAAAGCGTCATCGCACACGGTATTTGCAATGAATGTAAGTAACGCTTGATTTATTTGTGATTATGAATCGCTTATAGCGCAATGCGTGAAAATGTGAGTTTAGATTCGCGTGATTTGGATGGTTACTTCACTTCGTTCGCAAAACGAAGTTTCTTTAGTAAATCCTGCGGATTGCTTCGGCACTTTGCGCCTCACAATGACAAAAAAGTGCGAAACTATGATTCGTCTCGCAATGACAAATCGCATTTAGATTCGCGTCAAATCTGCATTTGATTCACGCGAATCTATCGCGATTCACTCACTATCATAACTTTTTGATTTGATTTTGCTTTCCCCTACAAAAACGCCTTTTTTCTCTATATATAGCTCATTGCAGATAATCGTCCCTTCGATTTTGCCCTCTGGCAAAATCTCTATGCACTCCGAATCCACCGTGCCTTTTGAGATTCCGCCTACGATGACGCGTTGCGCGAAAATATCACCATTTACAACGCCATTTTTTCCCACCATAACGGTATTTGTCGAGTGAATATTACCTTCAAGTTCACCGTCAATGTGAATATGACATTCGCTGTTTAACTCTCCTTTGAGCTTTGTCCCAGCAGCGATAATTGTTGCGCCATTGGCGTTTGCTGCATCAAATTGTTTATCGTTGTTAGTAAAGATTGCCATGCTATATTTTTCTCCTTTTTAAATATTGTATCAAAATTTCCCATATTCCAATCTAAAAAATTTCTAGGATTGATATGGCTTCCTAAAAATCTCACCTCATAATGAAGATGATAACCCGAGCTTGCACCTGTATTGCCCACGAAGGCTATGAGTTGTCCTTTTCTTACAAAATCCCCCTTTTTTACCGCAGTAGAGTTTAAATGCGCATAGTAGGTTCTAAAACCAAAACTATGGTCAATTTTTACAAGCGTCCCATAGCCTCCATTCCACCCATCTTTCGCAAAATCCACGACACCATCGGCAGTCGCATACACGGGCGTATCTTTATCAGTCGCCAAATCCGTGCCTGTGTGGATTTCCCGCGTATTTGAGAGTGGGTGTATTCGGTAACCATAAGGCGAAGAAACGCGCTTGTATGAAGTAAGCGGGATTCCATTTGGGATAAATTTCATTATAAAAAGCTTTTGCAATCCCGTGATACTTGCCGTCTCTACGCGCGATTTTAGCCCGTAATCATTGCTTTCGGTATTTATGCCTATCACGCCCTCTAATTCTTCGATTTTGTCTGCTACAAGCAAGGTTTCTTCATTTTTTTGCGCGATTTGTGCATTTAAGTCTAAATGGCGATTCATAAGCTTAATATATTCATCTTGGACATATTGATATTTATACTCCACATCTTTAATCTCTGTCGTAAATGAATACACTACCACTATAGAGAAAAACACTGCAGATAGCACGGCAACAGCAATATATATAATGATATGCTTGAAAAATGCGTTTATATTATAGTATTTATAGCCATAGGGGCTTGAAACCATTAGGATTAGTCTATCATCTACATTGCTTTTCATTATATAATCCTATTGTCGTCCTCGTAGCGTATCTTGCGTTAGCACTTTATGTGAAGTGATTTGAATCATATCATTAAAAGTCCATAGCAAACTATCCCAATTCACAATGCTTTCCGCGCTTACAACACTATTAAAATTCTCCAAATTCCACGCGACAAAATGCGCCATCTCCACTTCGCTACCTAAAAAGCGAATATCATAAAACACGCTAGGATTGCCATTGTGCTTTCCGCTATATCCGATAATCTGCCCTCTTTTTACCACATCGCCACGATTCACAGCTAGTTTGGAGAGATGTCCATAAATGGAGTTGAATCCAAATGTATGCACGATTTTGACAAATTTCCCGATGCCTGTGGTATCATTGCTACGCGTTAAATCTACGATTCCATCAGCAGTTGCCAAAATAGGCGTGGCGTTTGGCAGGGAAAAAACCGCACCTGTTTTCTGCAAGGTAGGCGTAGCGTCAATCTTGCTACTAAATGGCTTGGAATTTGGGATAATCTTTAAAAGCATCTCTTTTTGCTTATCATTTAGCGATTCAATATCAAATGGATTCGTCTCTTTTGCCTCGACAATGGCATTTTTCATAGAAATGACATCTTCTAAATCCACAATCTTTTTATTGACTTCATCTAACTGCTCTTGGCTTTTATCGACTTCTTGGCGCAAGGTGAGATTTTCGTTATAAACCTCGACATATTTATCCACCGTGTCATCTTTGCGACTTTGCATTTCTTTTAGCTCATCAGCAAGGAAGCGAATCGTAAAATAAAGCACCACTGCCACAATCGCAAAAAATCCCACGCAATAAAACAGCACTTTTTTTATGAATCGATGGACATTAAACTGCTTTACGCCATTATTATCAATGATAGAGATGATAAATTTATCGCGTATATTTTTGCTTGTCATTTTTGATTTGCTCCACTTTGATTAGTGCTTAAAAATTGTCGCATAAATGCCTCCACCACGCTAAAACTCCCAAATACAAGATAATCTTGCTTTGAATCTATTTGCGTAAAATTTTTATGTGCGATTTGAAGCGAATCTAAAATCTGCTCTAATTTGCTTTGCTCTATGATTCGCGGATTATCACTCACGCTTAAAATCTCTACACGCAAAATATTATCCTTTAAAATGCTTAAAATCTCAAAAATATTTTTTTGAAAATAGCTATTATACACTAAAATTATCTTTTTGTCATTTAAATTTCGTTTAATCGCAAAGGCGGCGTTTTGATTATGCCCCACATCGATTGTGATATTTGGCGCGATTTGCTCAAATCTGCCGTGCAAGTCAAGTTTGGGGAGCGAATCTAAATCCGCATTTATGCCAAAAATCTGTGTTGCTTTCAAAGCTAATGCCAAATTCTGCGCCAAAAACGGCGCAAGATTGTGGCGTGCAAGATAAGATTCTATTGTCATTGCGAGACTTGCTTGTAAGTCGTGGCAATCAATACAAAACATTTCCACGCTGTGTTTTTTTGCAATATCCTTTGCGATTTTTTCCACCACTGCATATTTTTGCACTCCAAGCACCATTTTTGGCACTTTATTTGGGTAAAAAACGGCATTTAGTTTCGTGGTGGCAATCGATTCGATTGAATCGCCCAAAATCTCCGTATGGTCGTAATCAATCACGCTAAACACGCACAAATCACGCTTCACAACGCTAGTGCTATCCAACTCTCCGCCAACCCCAGCTTCCAAAATCAAATAATCCACGCCCTGCGCCAAAACCAAAGCCAAAAATGTCGCATACTCAAAATAGCTGCATTCACGCATAGCTTCAAAGCCCTGCAAAAATCTATGCGCTTTTATTAGCGATTTATCACTAATAATGCCTAGATTTTGCCCAAGATTCGTATAAAATCGCTCATTAAAGCTAAAAATATGCGGACTTGTAAAATGCAAAATCGTGCAACCATTTTGCGCTAAAATCTGTGCGATAAATCGCCCCGTGCTTCCCTTGCCATTTGTGCCAAGCACCTGAATTATGTGCTTTGGCGATTTTAAATGTGGCTGTAATTCCGCATAGATTCGCTTAGAGCGGCTTTTATCGATTGTGCGATATTCAATCCCTTTTTGCTCCATATACAGCGCGATTTCATTAAGATTCGCACTAAAATCCGCTAGATTTGCCACAACATCTTTCATTTCAACTCGCCAAATTTCACCACTTCAAAGTCGATTTTTAAATGCAGTGGCTTATTGTGGAGCATAAAGGTATTTGCCTCCAAAATGCGCTCAATCTCGCGTTTTAACCCATCAATCGTGCCTTTGGTAAAAATCGCCACCACATTTTTGTAAATGCCGATGATATTTTTGGCTTCCAAATTATTTAGCAAAATCGCGCAAAATGAATGCAGTAGGCGACTATGCGCATTTGAATCTAGCTTTTTTATAAATGCTTGTTCGCTAAATTTGCAAAGCAAAATCTTTTGATTTTTGTCAATCTTTAAGTGCTGTGCGCTTAGATTTGCAAAGAAATTACTAATTTTTCGCACCCCAACATTCCCAAAATTATGTGCCGCAAACTCGCTAGATTCTTGTGATTCAAGCAAATACGAAAGCTGTGAATCAATCGCATTTAGCGGGAGATTTGCATCTATTTCCACGATTCCGCGCATTTTTAATAACAAAAGTGCCTTTTGCAATGCTTTATTTAAATCGCTTGATTCGACATTTTTTGCCTTGTGCTTGCAGATTTGCGCTATTTTATCGATAAAATCATCACGCGTTTTTATGGGTGAATTTTGCAATTCTTTTTTTATCGTGCCACCAAATTTTGCACTCCACAAGCTAAACCAATCACAATCGCTAAATTTCACGCCCATAAGGCGACATTCCGCGCATAAAATATCCAAAAAACTCTGCGGATTAAATTCTAAATCATTTTGCTGAAAGTGCAATAGCGTATTTTTGATGGCGATTTTAACTTCATTACTAATATTGCCCAAATTTGCCCCTTTATTGCGCACTCACTGCCAAAACGCCGCTTGTGCGACAAATTTATCAATCGCAGAGATAGACGCTTCCTTTATCGCGTTGAAGCGGTTTTCATCGGTAATAGTGGAGATGACATTTACAGGAAAATCATAAAAGCCATAGTTTTGAAACTTACGCAAATTGCCCTTTTTGTCGGTGTATTCAAAGCTTATATTCACACTTGCGCGATAAAAGTTCGCAAATCCTGCGTCATTATCAGCTATTGAATCCATACTCACACTTGTAATCTCCGTGCGGATAATCGTATCAGCCTCGCTTTTAGGGACTAATTTTAAGTGAAATTTTTGTGTGATGGCTTGATTTAGCGCGTCTTTGGCTATTATCGAGTTTTCAGGGTCGGATAGATTTACCACAGATTCGACATAGATATTTTCGCCCAAACTTTGCTTGGTAAAATACGACATAGGATAATAACCACACGCAGTGAAGTTTATGGCGCAAATTAGCGTTATTATAAAAGCAAAGACTCTCATTTTAGGACAAAATTTATTAGTTTATTTGGGACGATGATTTCTTTTGCAATTTGGACATTTTCTAGCCACTTTGCCACCGCACTTTTTGCCGAATCTAAAATGGCTTCTTTTGGCAAATCCGCGCTCACGCTAATTTCAGCGCGTCTTTTGCCGTTAATAGAGACTGCCAAAGTGATAAAATCGCTTTTTAGCGCGGATTTATCGATTTTAATGTCGCGGAAATTCGCGCATTTGAAAAATCGTTCACTTAATTCATAGCAAATATGCGGGATAATGGGCTCTAAAATATTTAGCAAAATATAATAAGATTCAAACCAAACTTTGACAGATTCGACATCTAAATCCGCATTTGATTTAGCTAAATCCATCGCAACTAGCGCATTTAGCGCCTCCATACAAGAAGCAATGAGCGTATTAAATGGATAATCTTTATTGCTAAAAACGGCATTGCTTTTTTGTAACGCTTCATAAACCTTGCGCCGTGCGATTTTTTGAGCGTCATTTAGATTGCTAAATTTTAGCGATTCAAAATCTAAATTTGTGGCGTTTTCCAAATGCGAAGCGTTATTATAAAGGCGATTTAGAAAGTTATATGCGCCTTTTAGTGCGTCATCATTCCACTCTAGCTCTTTTGTCGGCGGGGCAGCAAAAAGGATAAAAAGTCGCGCCGAATCTGCGCCATAGCTCTCAATAATGCTTTTTGGCTCAACGACATTGCCTTTTGACTTGCTCATTTTCGCGCCACTTTTTAGCACCATTCCTTGCGTAAGAAGCCTAGCAAACGGCTCATCGATATTCACATAGCCCAAATCACGCAGGACTTTGGTAAAAAATCGCGCATAGAGCAAATGAAGCACGGCGTGTTCGATTCCACCGATATATTCATCGACATTTAGCCAATATCGAAGCGAATCCGTGTCAAACGCGCTTTTTTCCCAAATCTCACTAGGCGTTGTGTAGCGTAAGAAATACCAGCTAGATTCCACAAATGTATCCATTGTATCGCTTTCACGCTCCGCGTCTGCGCCACATTTGGGGCATTTTGTGTAAAGCCACTCTTTGTTTGATAAAAGCGGATTGCCCTCCGCACTAAAATCAACGCATTCAGGCAAAATCACGGGCAAATTTGGCTCTTTTACAATCCCACATTTTGGGCAATTTATCAGAGGTATGGGCGTCCCCCAATATCGTTGCCTTGAAATCCCCCAATCGCGTAGTTTGTAATTTATCACTCGTTTGCCCAAATTATGCTTTTCAAAATGCGCGATGATTTTCTCTTGCGCCTCTTTTACGCTTAAATTATCAAACTCAAAGCTATTTTTCAAAGTGCCATAAGCTTCGAATCTATTGTCATTTTCAATCACATCAATGATTTTTAGTCCATATTTTTTGGCAAACTCAAAGTCTCTCTCATCGTGCGCTGGGACGCACATAATCGCTCCGCTACCATAATCCATAAGCACGAAATTTGCCACAAAAATCTCTAACTTTTCGCCTGTAAGCGGATGGAGCGCGTGAATCCCAAGCGGAATACCGATTTTTTCTTTGCTTAATCTATCTCTTGCAGAAGTATTTTGTATGGCGCGAATCTCTGCGATTTTGTTTGAATCAATCGCATTAGATTCAATCAAATGTCGCACTAGTGGATGCTCAGGCGACAAAGCGCAATAAGTTACACCATAAATCGTATCAGGGCGCGTGGTAAAAACGGGCAATTCTGTGAAATCCGCTAGATTCACGCCCCCGCTATCGATTTTAAAACGAAACTCCAATCCACTAGATTTGCCAATCCAATTTTTTTGCATAGTTAGCACTTGATTGCTCCACTCTAGCGTCTCTAAATCACGCAAAAGCTCATCAGCATAATCCGTGATTTTCAAATAATATTGATACATTTCTTTTTGCACCACAGGGCTATCGCAACGCCAACATTTGCCATCAATGACTTGCTCATTTGCTAATACCGTCTTATCCTGCGGACACCAATTTAAAAACGCCTTTTTGCGATAAACTAGCCCTTTGTCCCACATTTGGTGGAAAAACTCTTGCTCCCATTTGGTGTAAATATTGTCGCTTGTGGCAAATTCACGCGTTTTTGAAAATGAAAAGCCAAGAGATTGAAGCACCTTTTGCATAGCAGCGATATTGTCATAAGTCCAAGTTTTGGGGTGGAGATTGTGCTTTATTGCGGCATTTTCGGCAGGCAATCCAAAGCTATCCCACCCAATAGGGTGAAGCACATTAAAGCCCATTTTGCGATAATGCCTTGCAATCGCATCGCCGATTGTGTAGTTTCGCACATGTCCCATATGGATATTTCCGCTAGGATATGGGAGCATTGAGAGAATGTATTTTTTAGGCAGTGTGAAGTCGTCTTTTGGTTCAAAGGCGCGTGAATCTACCCAAATTTTTTGCCATTTTTTTTCAATCTCTTTTGCATTATAATTCATCTTAATAATCGCTTTCACGCGCTTTCGCGCTCTCTATGAAAATTATAATGATTGCAAAGACATTTGCAGCAAGCGCACCCACTGACAAGGCATACGCCACTTGCAAATCGCCCAAAATTTGAAACCACAAAAACGCAGGGATTAGATGAAAATCCGCCACAATCGAGCTTGCAAAAAGCTCCGCGCTTAAAAGTTTGCGAGTGCCGATTCGCAAAGTCGTAGAGATAAAATTTATCGCTGCTGCCAAAAACAAAAGCACGATATTTGGCTCATACAAAAAGCCAATCGTGGAAGTTAGGCTCATTAGCGTAAAAAATATAAATAAAATTCTGCCCCAATCCATCGAAATGCTCCCTTTAAATTAGATTTTACGCGCTTTGATTCGCGCTTGATTTGCTAAAAAATCGCATTAGATTCGCTCCAAAATGTATGATTGCCACTAGATTTGTCCTCTCTCATACATTTTTCGCATTCGCTCTTTTTCCTGCGCCTTTGCCACTTTTCGCGCTTCTTTGGCGTAATATTCTTTTATGTCAAATCCTAGCATTATGGCAAGTTTTGGTGCGACAAACATTGAGCTATAAGTCCCCACAATCGCGCCTATTAGCATAGGAAGCGTGAATCCTTGCAAAATCTCACTGCCAAAGGCAAAAAGCACGGCAATTACAAAAAATGTCGTTAGCGAGGTTAGCAAAGTGCGTGATAGTGTGCGCGATACAGCGTCATTTATCACTAATCGCACATCATTAAATGTGCGTGAGAGCATTTGCTCCCTAATCCTATCAAAGATTATAATCGTATCATTGATTGAATAGCCGATGAGTGTGAGAAGTGCGGCAATCACATCTAAACTCAAATCTATGTCAAACACCATAATCGCAGCCCCGCTTATGACTACATCGTGCATTAGCGCGATAATACTAGCTAACGCAAATCGCCACTCATAGCGAAAACTCACATAAATCATCATCGCAACGAGTGCTAAAACAATCGCTATCGTGCCTTTTTTAGCAAGTTCGCTCCCTGCTTTAGGTCCCACATTTTCGATTCGGCGAATCTCAAAATCGCCTGTGTTTTTTAACGCGCTTTTTAGCTCTTCGCTGATATTAACGCTTGAATCTTGCACAAAAGCAAATTTGATAATAATCTCATTTTTCGCGCCAAACTCCGTGATTTGCGCATCTTTGAAATATGGATTCGCACTTAAATCCGTTCTAATCTGCGGGATAGGCGCGGAATCTTGCGCATACTTAATCTGTGCCACACTCCCACCTGCAAAGTCAATGCCAAGATTCACGCCTTTGGTAAAAAATACCACTACAAGCGCGACAATGATTAGCGCACTCGCCAAAATGCCGTAATTGCTATATTTTACAAAATCATAAATTTTATCGTGTTTAAAAAAATCCATTATTTTGCTCCATTTTTATTTGCAGGGCGATTCGTGGGCGGATTCACGCCTTTGTCTTTTGGATTTACGCCTTTTTCATTGTAATTTTTTAGGCGAATCCCAAACCAAAAATTGATATTTTTTGTGGCATTTATTTTCTCACCTAGCCACAAGTAAATGCCCTGTGTGCCGATTATTGCCGTAATGATTGACGCCAAAATCCCTATGCCCATCGTAACAGCAAAGCCCTTTATAGGTCCCGTGCCATAGATATAAAGCAATAGCGCGATAATCAAAGTAGTGTTATTCGCATCAAAAATCGCGCGTGTGGCATTGACATAGCCAAAAGAAATGGACTGAATGATATTTTTGCCACTGCGCAAAGCCTCTCTTATCCGCTCATTTATGATGATATTTGCGTCAATCGCCATACCAATGGTTAGCACAATCCCAGCCATACCGGGCAAAGTGAGAGTTGCGCCAAATAGGCTCATAACCGCAATGATTGCCAAAATATTCACAAATAGCGCACTAACTGCAATCACACCTGCGAATCCATAATAAACCACCATAAAGGCGATAACTATGCCAAATGCCCCTAAAAGCGCGATTAGCGATGATTTAATCGAATCTGCGCCAAGAGATGGACCAATGCTTCGTTTTTCTAGCAATTCTAATGGCGCAGATAGCGCACCAGAGCGCAAAGCGATTGCGATATTTTTTGCTTCCTCCGCGCTAAAAGAACCGCTGATTTGCCCGCTACCGCCGCCGATTCGCTCCCTTATCACAGGCGCGGAATAGACTTTATTGTCAAGCACCACTGCCATTCGTTTGCCGACATTTGCACCAGAAAAATCGCCAAATATTTTTGCACCGATTGAATTTAGCGAAAAACTAATCACAGGTTGCCCGCGCTCATCATAAGCCACCCGTGCATCGGTTATCATACTGCCATCTAAAATGGGGATTTCTTTTAGCAAAATTTTATCATTTGATTCGCCACTCGCAAAATCCACAAAGGGCAAAATCACATCGCCATAGCTGCTTGCCTCCGATTCGCTTATCACGCTAATTCGCGCATTTCTATCCTCATCTACTGCCATCATTTTAAGCTGTGCAGGGCGGATAATCAAATCTAGCGCGTTTTGCTCTTCCTCTTGGCTCTTAATGCCGGGTAATTGCACCAAAATATTTTCCTCGCCCTGCTTTGTAATGCTAGGCTCGGTAAGCCCGTAAATATCAAGGCGATTTCGAATCGTATCGACTGCTTGGTTAATTGCGGAATTTTTGATTAAAATCATCTCTTCTTTACTAAAAGAAATCTCATAAATCCCGCTACTCTCCGCAATTATAATGCCTTTGATATTATCTAAAAGTTTCTCTAACTCATCTCTTTGCGCCAAATCTAGTAGCTCAAATCTTATCCCATCATCAAGCGTTTTTAGCGAATCAATAAGGATATTTTTATCGTGCGTCTCATAATTTATTTGCGTGGCGATAAGCGAGTAGCGCGACTTTATCGCTTCATTTGCATCAACGCCCAAAAGAAAATAAATGCCACCTTGCAAATCTAACCCTAGCGTGATTTTATAGCCCTTCGTGTCAAAAATGGATGGAATGCTAAAAATCGCGCCAAAGGCAAAGAGTGCCAGAAAAACAAGTGTGCGGGGATTAAAAAACTTTTTCATTTTTTACGCCATTTTGCTATTGTTGCTTTTGTGCCACTATTTTTTCGCGTTTTTCGCGCCCTGTTCGCTTGAATCTTGCGAAATCTCCCATTTATACGCGACAAATTCCTTTGCCAAACGCGCGGTTGTGTCGTCATTTAGCTTGATAGTGAAAAAATCATCTTCGACTTTGAGCACTTCGCAGATTAGTCCGCCGTTTATGACGATTTTGTCGCCTTTTTTGAGATTTGCCACCATTGCTTTATGCTCTTTTTGTTGCTTGATTTGTGGGCGAATGATGATAAAATAAAAGATTGCAAATAGCACGATTAAGGGTAGAAGTTGCACCAAAATATTGTTATTCATTGCGTTTCCTTTGAATTTTTGGATTTTAAAAATGTGGATTGTAGCATTTTTAGCTTAATTTTTTTGCATTTGAAATCATTTTAATATTTTTTTAAAAAATAGTTGGATAGGATTCCGTTCATAAAAAATTGTTAAGGCTTGTAGCTAAAATGACTTTGATGAATAAAGGAATGAGAAATCTCAAAATCGCAGAAATTTTAGATTCTGGTGATTTTGCGCAACTGACTCAATTTGACAAAGCACATTTGGTGTCCGTGATTATCAATAGATTATATTATGGAATATATCTCATTGGCAAAGATAAATTATCTGCAAAGGATAATGATATGCCAGATAAAATAGGACACGGCACAGAAAATCTTTTTAATGGGGTTGTTGATGATATTGACAAAGCAAAAAGACAAAAATATTTATGGTTAAGACTATATGGCTTTTATGGCGACTTACAAGTGAGTAATTTTGCTATAAAAATGCACGATATTAGGAATGTATATGATTATAATGCTGATATAGACAATACTAAAGCATTGGAAGATTTGAATGTTTGCAAACATTATGCCGATTGTTTGCAATTAAAATTGAAGGAACTAGAATGAAATACGATAACTTGCCAGAATACGATAAAAAAGCATTGAAATATGCTACTGAACTTGTATCTACTAAATGCGAGGTGTATAATAGTCCTAGTTTATATATTATATACTTAGACGATGATTTATACAATTCGATAGAGAATAAACTGAGTGATATAGTAAAGCAGTCCCTATATTACTATCCAAAAGTGCAAAAAAATATACTCTATTCGCCTAAAAAATTTAAAATGTCTTATGAACAAAAGATTGATTTGGATACAAATAGTGATATTGATTTGTTTGCGATAAATGCAAATCATACTAGTTTCTTTAAGTCTTGCGCAGACTTTTTTAATATTAACAAAACTGATAAGGATTTTAATAGCACGGCACGAAAAGATGATTGCAATCAAATAATAACATACGAAAGGAAAATGCAAGATGGACAAAGTGCAAAATCGCAAAGCTGTGCAGCATAATGATAGTTTTAACATAGAAACCATTGAGATTAAGAAATTTATCTTTGAACAAACTAGCCCATTGGGGCAAGAGCCAGAGATAAATATAAATATAGAACAATCATTGGGAGCTGTTACACAAAAGAATGTTATAGATGGCAATATTATAGTATATTCTATACGAGTCGATACAGATATACATTTTAAACAAGAACAAAAAGAAATATTCTATATAGATTCATCAATATTTAGCGTAATAAAAACCAATATAAATTTTGACGAAAAACTTTTAAATAATGTGGTAGCAATTATGTATTCTTACTTGAGACCTTTGGTTGCACAAATGACAACTATGGCAAAACTACCTCCACTTGATTTACCACCTGCGAACTTTGAAAATTATGAAGTGAAAGTTATAGATAGCAAAAAGCAATAAGATAGATTCGTTTAATAATCGAAATTCGGCGTAGAAAAATAATACAAATCTAGCGAATCTAAACTATGGGCGAATCAATGTCCCAAAAGCAAATCAAAATAACCTCACTTTATAGATTAAAGTCTATGGGGTTAGTGGGTTGGTAAAAAACTGCGCCGATTTGCCCAAATTTTGCAAACTCTTTTTAATCAAATCGCGCTGATTGTCCTTACACGCGATAAAAACGCGCTTAAAAATGCCCTGCATTTTGGCAAAATTATGCGCGATAAGCGACTTATCACCAAATGGCAAAAAAATCTTGCTTATCCCATTTGCGCCATTTAGGCGACTACTTTTCCCACCGCACAAAATCACACACGAATCAATTTTCATAGCCCTTACTCCAAAATATAGCGGATTTTATAAGCTAATTAGCAATATAAAATCTGCTGATTACACCTGCCACTAACGCATTGATTAAGTGTGGGCAAAATCCCCCAACAAAAACGCAAGATAGGATTGATGTTTTGGTGAAAATTTTGGTTGATTTGCGCGTGAAACTCGTGAATCTTTAAGATTTTTATTTGAATCTTTGGGCGAATTTTTATGTGCTCTGGATTTGCTAAATCAAGCACAGGAAAAGAGATATATCTTTCATTAAAATCGCTATATTTTAGATTTTTGGCGATTAGATTGTGCGCTATGAAAATCATTGCAACCACAATGATTTTGTCTATATGGCTTGTAAAAAAAAGTCATTGCAGATTCCTTTTGCTTTTTTAGGGTGCGATATTTTATTCCTAATTTGCTTAATAGTCTTATTTTAACCTTAAAAAACAAAATAGATTCGCATAAATCTAACGAATCTTGCGCAAACTTGTTATTTTTGCCCTACAAGACAAGGCTCTAACAAATGAAATATTACATCATTATAAATTGCAAATATTCTACCACTATATTCAATAAGTGTTTCTTTGAATGTTTGCATTGTGTAATATGATTCGCACTCCGCTTAAAAAATGGAGTTTGATTCACAAATCTTCTATGATTCTAATTTTACAAAAACTATCACGCAACAGCTCACACATTAGTATCTTTTTTTTAAGTTTTATTTAAGCGGGGGGGGGTAAAATACATTCTTTTAAAATTTCTTTCCTAAGGATATATAATGTCAAGTGCAATCAAACAAGAATCCACCTCTGCTGGTAGGGTGGTAAATAGCTCTAAAAAAGACATTGATGCTATTTTTGCGAAAAAATATGGGCAAAAATGGCTTGATTACCGCAAAAAATGGGCTGATGCGTCAAATCATATTATGCAAGATTTTCCGCTTTTTGTTCGTTTTGAAAATCAATTTAAATGCAATGCTAGGTGTTCTATGTGTGTTCA
>CAKUOH010000021.1 GCA_934668765.1 uncultured Helicobacteraceae bacterium
TGTTTGAAAATTTATCTAAAATTTAGCAAAAATCTTGCAAAACAGCACCTTGTAAAAGCCTTTATACTAGGCTTTTTCAAAATTTAATTTGCTATAAATTTTACTCACATAAAGATATTTCAAATTTCATTTGCCTTATCTCACTCCTCCTTATAAAATTCAGCTATTTTCTCGCAAATATAAGCTATTTGCTCGTTTGTAAGCTGTGGTTGGCGCATTTTACGATTATGATTGTAATTGCCCTATTTTACATAGTGGGTGACATTTTATTTTTTAGTGTTGAGTGCTTTGTCTAGCTACTAATGCTATAAAGTCGCAATAATATGATTTTATATGTTTTTAAAAAGCATTACGATTCGTAGCACATAATTTTTCTAAATTGATGGCAAGATCCACTTTGCAACGATTTTTTACTCTTGTATCTATCAAATCGCCATTAGTGCAGTGATTATCATAAATGCCATTGTGCTAGGGTGTGAATGCAGTGATGAAATAAAAAAGAGAGGCGAATCCGTAAAGATTTACACAAATCTCACGAATCGCTACCACTTTGTCATTGCGATGGCGATAGCTAAAAGCGATACATTTTTATTTATTTTGTGTAGATTGCCACGAATCTGCTATCGCGATTCTCGTAATGACTGATTATTTATAGCTAAAAATGCACCCAATCTAAATTGCGCCCCACGCAAAAGATACAAATGCGCTTTTACCTTGCCCACTCTGTGGCGCGTATTTCGCGAATCACGCTTACTTTTATTTCGCCCGGATATTGCAAATTTAGCTCGATTTCTTTGGCGATATTTCGTGCAATTACCACTGCTTCGCTGTCATTTACTTTATCGCTTTGCACGATTACGCGAATCTCCCGCCCCGCGTTGATTGCGTAAGCTTGTTTCACGCCAAGCTCTTTTAGCGCGATATTTTCCAAGCTCTGCACTCGTTTTAAGAAATTTTCTAGCACTTCGCGTCTAGCCCCCGGACGCGCACTTGAAATGGCATCTGCTGCACAAACTGCGGCTGCCTCGATACTTTTTGCTTCCTCATTGCCGTGATGAGCCAAAATCGCATTTATAACCACAGGGTGTTCTTTAAATTTTCGTGCCAAATCATAGCCGATTGAGATGTGATTCCCGCCCATTTCGTGGGTTAGCGACTTGCCTATATCGTGTAAAAGCCCTGCGCGTTTTGCTAAAGCCTCATCGCCATCTAACTCACTAGCGATTAGCCCCGATAAATGCGCCACCTCGATAGAGTGCAAAAGCGCGTTTTGCCCGAAACTTGCGCGATATTTCATCTTGCCGATGAGCTTTTTTAGCTCCGCGCTTACATATCCTAGCCCCAAATCAAGCACCACGCTTTCCCCCTCGCTTAAAATCGTCTGCTCCATTTCGCTTTCGCATTTGTGGTAAATTTCCTCGATTTTTGCGGGGTGAATCCGCCCATCTTCAATCAGCAAATTTAGCGTTTTTAGTGCAATCGCACGGCGATAGAGATTAAAACTGCTTAAAGTTATCGTATTTGGCGTATCGTCAATCAGCACATCAACGCCCGTTATCATTTCAAGCGTCCGTATATTGCGCCCGTCCTTGCCTATTATGCGCCCTTTCATCTCATCATCGGGCAAAGTAACGATATTTATAAGATTTTCCGCACTGTATTCCCCTGCGTAGCGTGAAGTGGCAAGGGCGATGATATATTTTGCCCTGCGCTCGGCATCCTCTTTTGCCTCTTGCTCATATCTGCGAATCAAATTTGCCTTTTCTTTTTTGAGATTTTCCTCTAATTCGCCTAGCAAAATCGCCTTTGCCTCGTTTTTTGATAGCGAAGTGTAATTTGTAAGGGTGCAAATCAGCTCATCGCGCTTGTTTTCATACTGCTCTTTTAGCGAATCTGCCACCATTTGCGACTTTATAATGGCATTTTTTTTCTGTGCTAAATGCCTTTCTTGCTCATCGATTCGACTAAATTGCTGTTTTATTGAAATCTCTTTTTTCTCTAACTCCAAAGCCTTTTTGTTGTATAAATCAAGCAATTTGCGCTCTTCAATCTCATATCTTTTTTGCAATTCAATTTCTTGCTCTTTTAGCTTGATTTGGCTATTTTGGTAGTTTATCTCTGCTTCTTTTTCAATCGCATTTGCTTTGATTCGCGCTTGTTCTATGGCAAGATTTGCGCCTTTTGTGTATAATTTTCGCGCGAGATAAAATGAAAGGACGCAAGAAATTACCACGCTTAACCCAACTGCTATGAAAATCATATTTACTGCCCCTTGTAGCGACTAAATAATCGCCTTTAATGTCGTAATTTTCGCTGATTTTAGCATTTGAAAAATGCAAGATTCGGCTCACAAAAATAATTCGTGGCATTTTTTTTATATTGCTTTTTTGCCACGAATTACACAAAAATCGCCCAAAAAATCTATCAAACATTCCTTTGCCAAAACCGATTCGTCTAAATGCGCAATCTACGCCCAAAATAGGCACGATTGCAATGTCAATCTTATCAAAATAAACAAAATTAGAATTTTTTGATTCAAAAATATTAAATTTATTTTTTGCCAAAGGCAAACGAAATGGCACGATTTTAAAAGCTTGGTTCGCCTCCGCACCATTTTGCAAAACAAATGGCAGGAATATTTTAATATTTTTTTGCTTTTTTAGCGCAAAAATCAGCGGAAAAATATCAACTTCTAAATGCAAAGGCGCGTAAAGTAAAAGATTTTTGGGCTTTTTGGGCGATTTTGCAAATTCGCTTTTGATGATTTTTTGCAAAAGCGTGTTTATTTTTTTATCCCTAAATCGCTCTTTTTGTTTGTTTAGATTCGATAGATTTGCCCTTGCCAACGCACGAAAATCACTTTTTAAATCGCCACTCATATTCTAAAAGTCCCAAAAGTTTTCTGCTATAATAGCGACTTTATTTTTAAGGATTCGCAAATGAGACAAAAAATGCTATTATTTTTGGGCGTTTTCGCGCTTTTGGGCGCGAATCTAAATTCGTTATTTGGGGCAGATTCAAGTGCATTTTCTCGCAATATCATAAGCCTAAAAGTGCCAAAGCAAGATAATTTTACCAGCATAAAAATCCCCGCAATGGACTTACAGGTAGGCGATAGTGGCATAATTAGCCGTGAAATAAATGGCAATGAATTTATCATCGCAGAAGCGCAAGTCGCAGAGATTACGGAGGGCGTGGCTGTTGTGAGTGTGAGTGAATTTAGTCAAATGCGCGAAAAATACTTACCAAAACCCAAAGCACAAGTAGCAGAGGGCGATAAAATCACATTTCGCATTCTATATGACAAGGCATTGCTAATTGCGCCCAATCAAAGCGCGTATCAAGGAATCGCCGATAATTTTAAAAATATTGATTTTTTGCATAGCGACATTTTTGCGACATTTTTGGCAAAAGAGGGCGAAAATATGCCTAAAATCGCGGATTTTGCGAAGTTTTGCGCGAAGTTTGATTTGGGGCTTGTCTTTGTGGCGTTGCAAAATCGCGTGGAAATTTTGAATTGCGCAAGTTTTAAGATTTTGGATTCAAAGGCTTTGAATCTAGCGGATTTAAGTGTGAATCTGCCCTTTTTCACGCGCATAAGCAATGAAACGATTAAAGAGATTTTCAATGAGAAAAAATTTGAGCCGTATTTTGCGTATTTTGAAAATTTAATAAAATCACAAAATCCGCAAGATTCATCATTGCAAGGCGAAGATTCGCCTAATAAATCCACAGATTTAACCAAATCAAGTGCCAAATCCACCACAAAATAGGGAGTAAAAATGACATTTAAAGATTTAAAAAATATCGTAGGCGATGGCGATTATTTTGATGATAGCGCACATTTGAATGCCTACTGCTATGACGCTACAAGGGAGCGATACAAGCCTGATTGCGTGGTATTTCCGCGCGATGAAGCCGAAGTTAGCAAGATTTTGAAATTTTGCAATGACAATAAAATCGCCGTTACGCCACGGGGCGCAGGGAGCGGATTCACAGGCGGAGCATTGCCAAAAAATGGTGGCGTGGTAATGGCTATGGAAAAATATTTCAATCAAATTTTAGAGATTGACAAAAAAAATATGTGCGTCCGCGTCCAGCCTGCCGTGATAAACAAACATTTGCAAGAAGCCGTAGAGCGCGAGGGCTTATTCTATCCGCCAGACCCTGCAAGTGAGAGTTACAGCACCATAGGTGGCAATGTAAGTGAGAATGCAGGTGGAATGCGCGCCGCAAAATACGGCATTACCAAAGATTTTGTCCTTGCGCTCCGCGCCGTGTTGCCAAATGGTGATATTATCCGCGCAGGGAAAAAGACGATAAAAGATGTCGCGGGATTTAATGTCGCAGGGATTTTAATCGCAAGTGAGGGCAGTTTGGCGGTTATTACAGAAATCACGCTAAAACTGCTCTCCAAACCAAAACTCAAAAAAACCGCGCTTGGCATTTTTAGCGATATAAATAGCGCGATGGAGGCGGTTTATCAAACGATGTCAAGCGGAATTGTGCCTGTGGCGATGGAATTTTTGGATAATTTAAGCATTCGCGCTGTGGAGGAAAAATTCAAAAAAGGACTGCCTATGGAGGCTGGGGCGATTCTCATCACGCAAGTAGACGGCGCACTAGAAGCCGAAATCGCATATCAATTAGAGGGGATTGAGCGCGTATTTAAGCAAAATGGTTGCGTGGAGTTTAAAATCGCGCAAAATGAAGCACAGGAAGCGGATTTGTGGTTTGCTAGGCGTAATGTTAGCCAAAGTATCAATATTTATGGCACAAAAAAGCTAAATGAGGATATAACCGTCCCACGCTCTGCCTTGCCCGAACTTTTGGCGCGTATCGCTGAGATTTCTAAAAAATATGGCGTTACAACGCCTTGTTTTGGGCACACGGGGGATGGCAATGTGCATACAAATGTAATGGTAAATGGCGCAGATGAAAATGAAGTAAAGCGCGGATATGAGGCGATTACAGAGATTTTCAAAGTCGCTGTTGAGCTAGGCGGGACACTTAGCGGAGAGCACGGAATTGGCATTTCTAAAGCTCCGTTTATGAATCTAGCTTTTAGCGAGGCGGAGATGAATTTGTTTCGTGCGATAAAAAGGGCGTTTGACCCAAATAATATTTTGAACCCTAACAAAATGGGGTTATAAAAAATGGGCATAGCGTTTGCAATGACGAATCGTGGATTGCCACGAATCGCTTCGCGATTCTCGCAATGACGGCGTGGGATTTGTCATTGCTATCGCAATTTCTCGCAATGACGGGCGGGAGTGGTTTGCCACAAGCAATCTAAATCACTACTTTTGACTTGGATTTCCTACTTCCACCTTATCTTTGATTTTATCAAAGAGTTTATCGCCTATACCTTTGATATTTTTCAAATCCTCTGGCTTTGTGAATGGTGTTTTTTCGCGATATTTGATGATTTCCTCTGCTTTTTTATCGCCGATTCCATCCAAACTCATCAGCTCTTTTTTAGTCGCTGTGTTTAGATTTACCGCGCCAAATGCGAAACTTACAAAAAACAATAATGCAAAAAATAACCTTTTCATAATGCAGTCCTTTAATTTGAGATTTAAAAAGCGGGATTGTAGCAGGTTTGCTATGAAGAATCAATAAAAATCAAATAAAAAAATTTCGCTATTTAAAGCAAAATAAAGAATTTAGAAAAATAAAAATACATTTTTTTGTTATTGTGAGAATTTGCGTTAGCAGAAGAGTTTCGCATTTGATTCCCCCCCCTCCCTTGCGGAGGGGGCTAGGGGGCGGGTAATCACTCCGTCATTGCGAAAAAATGAGCGTAAGCGAATTTTTGTGGCAATCCACACAAAAAATAGGTTGCTTTGCCTTGCTATCGCAAGGACTCGCAATGACAAATCGCTGTGAATTGCTTCGACTCGTAATGACGGGAATTTTGAGGATTTTACCCACCCCCTTAATCCCCCTCCGCAAGGGAGGGGAACAATAAAATTTGGATTACTAAAGAAACTTCGTTTTGCCACGAATCTACTATCGCGATTCTCGCAATGACAATAGGATTGGGGATTACTTCGGACATTCGCCATCTCAATGACGGCAGGGTTTTAAATCTAAAATTTTCCAACAAAATTGTCATATTTTTTTCAAAATTTAAGCAGATTTTAAGCGGGGGGGGGGATTATAATTTCATTTGTCTTTTTAGACTAAATTTTTTAAAAGGAACTTCAATGTTAGGTAAGATTTTAGGTGCATTATGTGCTTTTATGGCGATTTTTATGGTGGGTTGTAGCTTTTTTGGCGGTGGCGATGATGAATCAAAGCCACTATATCAGCCAAAACAGCTAGATGCACAGGCGAAAGGCATCACTGTCGCCAAAAGCACACCATATAATTGCAAGATTTTAGGTGAGGTAGAGGGCAAAGACTATGCCACAGGCAAAAGAGGCGCGACAAAAGAGTCCATAAGGGAGGGCGCGGTAAATGATGTGCGCAATCAAGCAGCCCAAGTCGCAGGAAAAGGCACAAGGGCGATGGTAGCGATTACCAAAGAAGTGAGCGAATGCGAAGTTAGCGTGGGCTTTATGCCAAAAACCGTTAGTTGCAGTAATATCCCAAGCAACGCCACGAATCCTAAACCGATTTCATATCGAATCTCCGCGCAAGTCTATGACTGCGGAAAGTAGAATTAAAGATTTGTTTTGATTGCTAGGGTGAATCGCAGATTTGCCTTGCAATCTCTGCCTTCGTAGCAGATTCGTGGCAATCCACAAAGAAAAAATCAGTCATTATGAGAAGTGAATTGATAACCAAGTTATGCGGAATCTAAAAAATCACATTTTTTAGATTAGCGTTAAATTGTCGTCATTGCGAGGCAGTTTGAGCGATAGCGAAAACAACGAAGCGATATGTTTCAGCGACTTACGAATCGCTTGAGAATTTCTTGTTTTAGGCGAATCTAAATGCAAAAATTTAATTGATTTATTGTTCTATCATTGATTTTTTATTTTTTAAAATCGTATGATTTGGATTGTTTCGATTCGGCGTTGCCGAATCCTGTAATGGCAGACGGAGACGCTATTCGCACGATTTGTCTCACAATGACGAATTATTAAGATTGATTCGTGCAACGAATCACAATCGAAGTAATAGCGGTGTGGCTTCTTGCGTTAGGTGCGCTTGTCAAGCGAAATAGGACTTGAGCATCAATGGTTGCTTTGACACTCGCATTTGTATAAAAACAATGCGCAAAGATTGCCCAAAAACAAATTGTATCCACGCAAAAAGACACTCAATCTTATACTTTCGCCTCTTCGCGTCTTTGCAAATATTCCCATTTCGCATCGACATCTTTTTGAATCGCTTCGATTATATGCTCATTTTCTTTTTTAAATAGATGCTTGAATCGTCCCTGTGCAGCGAGATAATCACGCACGGGCAAAATATTTTTCGGACGATAAGTTATATGCAATTCGTGCCCATCAATGATTTCAAATAGCGGAAATACAAGCGAATCCACCGCCAAATCGCTAACCTCAACGGTCTTGTCAGAATTAAACCTCCACTCAGTCGTGCAGGCACTCATCGCGTTTATAAAAGTCGGTCCGTCCGTATCAATGGCGCGTTTGATTTTTTTATTCATATCTTTCCATTTATTTGGGGCGACTTGCGCGACATAGGGCGCACCGTGCGCTGCCATAATGGATAGCAAGTCCTTTTTCTTTTCCTTTTTGCCATAGCTCACATCGCCAGCAGGAGAAGTCGAAGTGCTTGAACCTAGCGGAGTTGAGCCACTGCGCTGTCCGCCTGTGTTTGCATAGACTTCGTTATCAAGGCAAATGTAGGTTATATCGTGTCCGCGCTCAAAGCACCCGCTAATCCACTGAAATCCTATGTCATAGGTGCTTCCATCGCCACCAAATGCGACAAATTTGGGCTTTTGTCCTGTATATCTACCCTTTCTAGCGAGTGCTTTATACATTGCCTCTGCCCCAGCCACCGCTGTGCTACCATTTTCAAAGCCGATATGAATCCAAGGCACATTCCAGCTTGTATAAGGGTATACCGCCGTTGAAACCTCCAAGCACCCTGTCGAAGTGCCAAGTAAAAGTGGCGCGTCAGTGGCATTTAGCACTTCACGCACAATCATTCCGTGCGCACAGCCCGGACAAAGTAAATGCGAACCCTCAAATCGCTCCGCCACATTTGAAAATTGCTTTAAATTTTTAATCTCTCTTGTCATTTTATCCCCCTTTAATTAAATCCCATTTTTTTGCCACGAAGCCCGATAAATTGCTGTGTTGGGTGCGTTAGCTTTCCTGCCTTTGCATTTGCGCTTAATTCACTATACACTTCCTGCAAATGCTTTTGCGTCAAATCCCTGCCACCAAGTCCATAGATATAGTTTGAAATAATGGGGCGTTTGCTAGAATCCGCACCATAAACTGCCGCTGAAACTTCATTAAATAGCATTCCCATTGCACCAGCAGGGAGACTTCTATCTAGCACAGCGATTGCCTTTGCATTTTTTAGCACATTGCCTAGCTCAGTATATGGGAAAGGGCGCAGAGTGCGAATCGAAGCCACGCCTGTCTTAAGCCCATTTTTTCGCATAATGCCACTTGCTACACGCGCAGATTCGACACTTGTCCCTAACGCTACAATGATTAGCTCTGCGTCATCGCAGTCATAGCTTTCCACTAAATTATATTTGCGCCCTGTGAGTTTCGCAAAATCCGCAAACACTTCGCTAATCACAGGTGCGGAGTTCATTATCGCATTATGCAACTGCGCTTTGTGTTCAAAATGCCAATCTTCCTCCGTCTGTGAGCCGTAAGTAACAGGCTTACTAAAATCCAACATTGCGTTATGTGGCTTGTAATCGCCTATGAATCTATATGCTTCTTCATCGCTTAATGGTGCGACATTTTGCGCGGTGTGAGAGCAGATAAATCCATCTTGATTCACAATCACAGGCACACGCACACGCAAATCTTCGGCGATTTTAAAGCCCATTAAGTTAAAGTCATAAGCCTCTTGTGGATTGTAAGTGCAGAGATTTATCCAGCCCGTATCACGGCTTAAATACATATCGCTGTGGTCGCCATTGACATTTAGCGGAGAAGCAAGAGCGCGATTTACCAAATTTAGCAAGATAGGTAATCGCATACCCGAAGCCTGATAAAGCACCTCAACCATTAGCGCGAATCCTTGCGAACTCGTAGCAGTCGCCACACGCCCACCAGCTGCCGCTGCACCCACGCACCCGCTCATCGCGGCGTGTTCGGATTCAACCATTACAAATTCGCCATCAATATAGCCATTACTCACAAAACTACCATAATTTTGCACAATAGGCGTGGAAGGCGTGATAGGATAAGCTGCTACGACATCAATTTGCGCTTGACGCATCGCTTGAGATGCAGCCATATTGCCGTCCCATACTTCGATTTTTTGCAAGTTCATAGTCTTTGCCATTATTCGCCCCCTTTATTTTTAGCTTGTTTTTCAGGCCATTTTTTTAGCACTTCATCATTATCCTCAATGTCATTATACATTAGCAAGGATTTTGGATTGCTAGGACACACGCTTGAGCAAACACCACAACCCTTGCAATGCACATAATCCACGCCTTGCAGTTTGTCATTTCGCGCGATAATAGAGCTATCAGGGCAATACAACCAGCAATTAAAGCAATTTATGCAATGCTCCGCGTTAAACACGGGCTTTTCTACACGCCAATGCGCTACACTTGCGGTGTATGAGTTGTTTTGCGTGTAGTTTCTATCCTCTTGTTGTTTATTGATATTATCGCTTTCATCGGCAAATGGAAATAGCACCGAGCCGATTTCAAATTCATTCCAACCTTTATGCTCCATTTTTTCCTCCTTATTTCACTTCGTTATATGCGCGAGTTATCGCTTCCATATTCTTATCAATTACCGCCTGTGGCAGCTTTTTGCCAAGCACTTTCTTAAAAGATTCCTTAAAAAAGTCCAGCTCCAAGATTCCGCTAACTTTCATCAAAGCCCCTAGCATAGGCGCATTTGGGATAGGTTTGCCAAGTGTCTCTTGTGAGATTTTTATGCAATCTAGCACAAAAATTTCTTTGCCTTTTAGCTCAGGCTTTTTAGCCACTAGCTCATCTTTGCTTAAATGCGTGGTGATAATGTATTTTGTGCTATCTTTTTCAAACTCACAAATATCGGTAATAAAAGTAAGTCCCGGGTCGATTACCAGCACGAAGTCGGGATTCATAAACTTTTCGTGATTTAAAATCGCGTTATCATCGATTCTATTATACGCTGTCATCGCCGCACCGCGTTTCGCTGAACCATAAAACGCAAAGGCTTGGACTTGTTTGCCTGTCTGTGAAATCACATCTGCCAAACCTTTCGCGCCCGTTACCGCGCCCTGTCCAGCGCGAGAATGCCATCTAATTTCTAACATATTATCTCCCTTTGAGTTGAAATTGAAATGCGATTGTATAATTTTGCCACTTAAAATTTGATTTTTAGGCATTAAGTTTGGTGTGCTTTGTGTTAAAATGTCGCATTTGGAAATTTTGGTAGTGAATCGTGTGGCGAATTGTCATTGCGATGCTTTGAAAAAGCCGAAGCGTCTGTGCGAAGCACCAACCCACACTTGCAAATCCACGATTTATTTATAGATTGCCACAAAAATTCGCTACGCTCATTTTTTCGCAATGACAAATCCCACGCCATCATTGCGAGTCCTTGCGATAGCAAGGCGAAGCAATCTATTTATGATTTTTGCGGATTTATTTTTGGATTGCCACGATTTGGCAAATCCAAAATCTTGCAATGACGATAAGGTATATGTGGATTGTTTTATATTATTTTTGTTTTTCGTGGGTTTCTAGCCATTGTCGCCTAAATTCTAATGGCGAATCGATGAATTGTATAGGCGATGCGCTACCTGCGCCTACTATCGTTATATCGCCATAATTTAAAATCCTACCTATTATGGATTGATTTACCATTATGCTTTCAACCTTGCCATTTAGCATTTCTATCGTTTCACGCTTGATTAGCCCATATTTTGCTATGGTAAATTTGTCTGTTATGTAAAGATCACTAGAAAAAGCATAGATGAGATTTTTGACTAGTAGCACTACTCCCACCGCCAAAACAACCGCGCCCAAAAAGCCCGATGCCAAAAATAGCACCAAACCAAATATTGCCACGAGGCTAGGCACTGCATAAGACCAAATACTAATCTTTGCGCGATAAACCACGCTATCTCCGCCTGTTTGCTCACTATACGCTGCCATTTTTTCTCCTTGTAAATAAAATTTGTAAAAATGTATTTTACCCCCCCCCTATTTTAATTTTAGCTTAAAAAAATATCTTTTTTGCAAGTTTTGACAAATTTTTAGTAACTAAATGCGCTTTGTGTTAAAATGTCGCATTTGGAAATTTTTATGATGGAGTTTGGCAATGGGCGAAAAGATTTTATGTGAATCCTGCGTTTTGGATTCAAATGGACTAGCGATTCATTATGATATTTATTTGGATTCTGGGCTTCAATCATCGCAATATAGGGGCGTGGTGCAAATCGCACACGGAATGATAGAGCATCGCGCAAAATACAAGGCAATCGCGGAGTTTTTGGCAAAAAATGGCTTTATCGTGGCGATAAATGACCATCGCGGACACGGAGATTCGGTGAATTGTGAGCCACCATTGCAAAAATCTACGCAGGATTTAAGCAAATCTATGCAGGATTCAAAGTTAGATTCGCGCGAATCTAATATAGATTGCCACGATTCGCCTACCGACAAATCTCGCAATAACAGCGTAGATTTGCCAAAAAAAGATTCGCTCCAAAATAGCGATAAAATCTATCTTGGCGAAATGGGCGCAAACGGCTTTGAAACCGCACTAGATGATATGCACAACCTACATTTAGCCCTAAAATCCCGCTTTAAACCCAAAAAATTTATCCTAATTGGGCATTCTATGGGCTCACTTCTATCACGCCGATTTTTGCAGGAATATGAGAGTTGCCTAGATATGCTTGTGCTTTGCGGGACGCCAAAGCCAGAGCCTTTCATCAATGTCGGCATTGCGTTTTTAAAAATCTTGCGCTTTTTTGGGCTAAAAAATATCGCAAGGGACTTTGCAAATAAATTTTCACTTCTTTCATTCAACGCAAAATACGCAAAAATCGATAATTTAGCGGACGGACAAAATAGCGGGACATTTTGGATAAACCGCGATACTGCGGAGCTCAAACGCAAACTAGGCGATTACAAGCAGAATTTTACCTTTAGCATCGATAGCTTTATCAATCTTTTTGCGGGATTGCGCCGTGTTTTTAGCCCATATCCGCGCAAGGTAGCAAATCCTAGCTACGAATCGCGCTTACCGATTTTAATGATAAGTGGCGAAGATGACGCGTGCGGTGGCTTTGGCAAAGGTGCGATTTGCGCCTTTAAGCACATAGTGGCGCAAGGCTATGGCAACGCAAGGCTTATTCTTTACGCAAACGCCCGCCACGAGCTATTTTTGGAGCTAAATAAAGATGAGGTTTTTAGCGATATTTTGAGTTTTATAAAGCGCAATCTATGAAAGCAATTTTTACGCTGTGTGTGGTTTTAGCGTGGATTTTTGCGCTTGATTTTAGGGACTCAAATCTAACTTTTAAAAATTTAGATTCGCCTGAATCTATCGCAGAAAATATCGAATCTTACGCCATAAGCGAGAAATTTGATGGCGTTCGCGGGATTTGGGACGGCAAAGAAATGTTTAGCAAAAATGGGAAAAAATTAGCGATTCCGCCTTGTTTTGCAGAAAAACTTGCGATTTTGGAGCTAAAAGATGGCGAGTTTGTGGAGGGTGAGCTTTGGGCAGATTATGGGAAATTCGCGGAAGTTAGTAGTTTGGCTAGGCGCAAAAATCCTACTTGCGCAGAGTTTGAGAGTGTAAAGTATTTGATTTTTAATGCGCAGTTTAATGAATCAAGCGATTTTTTGGCGAATCTATCAAAGATTCAAAGTATTTTAGAGTCGCATAAAACGCCACAAATTAGGACAATAACACAACATAAATTTAGTAGCTCAAAAGAGTTGCAGGATTTTTTTGACGCAGTAGTCGCCAAAGGTGGCGAGGGAGTGATTTTACGCGATTCACACACTGCTTTTAAGCTAAAAGCACAGCACGATGCCGAGTGCAAAATCATTGATTACACGCGTGGTAAAGGGCGTTTGGGCGGTAAAGTAGGCGCAATTGTGTGCGAATCGTTGGCAGATAAAAATGCGGGGATTAAAAATGGCATAATCTTTCGCATAGGCAGTGGATTGAGCGATGAAATGCGCACCAATCCGCCCAAAATAGGCACGATTATCACATATAAATTTAGTGGCGTTAGCAAAAATAGTGTGCCACTTCATACGCGATTTTGGCGCGTGTATGGGGAGTAACAGCAAATCCAACCTATTTTACGAAATACCTACAAAAACTTCACAAATTTATCAAATTTGTAGATGGGTTTTTGGTTTTCGTATCAAAGATTGCTCCGCAGATGAGGCAATAAAAAAGGCTGGGATTAAACAAGTGCAAACAATTAACTATGATTTCTTTCACTCGGGTTTTTATAATTCACAAACTATCTCTGTGCGCGGGAAATAAAATTTAGATAGTAAAAAAGTTTAATGGCTTTGTAATTCGCACTATTTTGGCGCGAATCTAAAATAAAAAATTCCCGTCATTGCGAGGCGTTGCGACAGCAAGGGCGAAGCAATCCACAAATTTTTGTCATTGCGAGAATCGCGCAGTGATTCGTGGCAATCCAAATGTGAAAATTGTGTGTTATTTTGAGTGTTAAACCCACCCCCCTTTGTCCCCCTCCGCAAGGGAGGGGTTAGAAATTTTACGATCCCCCCGTTTTTAAGATAGCCTTTAAGCATTGCATTTAGCGATTGATTATCTGTCTTTGCCTTTTGCAAAATCGATTTTAGTGTCTCAATCGTTTTGGGTGAGACATATTCTAGTAAATCGATAATTTCAGCGTATTTTTCTATATCATTGCGATAAAGTTTTTGCAAAATCTTTTTGCTTTTAGATTCGCTAGAAAATAGCTCTTGCTCGTAGATATTAAGTGCTTCTGCGATATATGGGAGCAAATCCGCCTTTAACTCAATGCTGCCATTTAGATAGGCATAAATGCTTGATTCACTAGGAATCTCGCTTGTTTTGGCGGCGCGGTATTCAAGCGCAATAATACGATTTGCAAGCTCACGCTTTGTCATATTTTTTGCCTTTAAGGTGGCGTTGATTTGCTCTAAAATGCTCATAATTTTGCCTGTTTGGTGATTTACTATAAAAGCGTAATTATAAAATCTAAAATTAGTGATTAAAGGTAATTTAATTATAGTTAAAATATAATTTTGGACTATTTTTTAAATTAAGGGGACAAAATGTCGCAAGATTCGCAAGGATTATTAGAAAAGTTAAAAGAGTTAGCAGAGAAAGTCGCAAAAGACAAGGCAAATATCAAAAACGAAGCGCAAACGCGCACAGGATTCGTAAATCCATTTTTAAAGGCTTTGGACTACAAATTAGATGATATTCGTATAATTGTGCCTGAATACGATGTGGGCGACAACAAAGACAAAAAGGTAGATTATGCGATTTTGCGAAACGGCAAACCGCTTGTGCTGATTGAAATAAAGCACCATCAAGAAGACTTGAATAAACATACAAATCAATTAAAAAATTACTTTGCATTGTGTGCTGATTGTAGCTTTGCGATTTTGACTAATGGCTTGGAGTATCGATTTTTTAGCAATACGGAAAAATTAAGGACTATGGATTCAGAGCCATTTATGGTGCTAAATCTTGAATCTACGCCTTTGGAATCTAGCCTAACTAACGAAAAATTAGAGATTTTAGAGCTTTTTAAACAAGCAAAATTATCAAGCAATCTTGCTAAGATTCGCACTAAGGCAAAGGCAATGTTAGAAAAAAACGCACAAAATGCGCTATGTGCGGATATAAAAGAATTTTTAGCAAAAGAGATAAATAAGCCTAGCGATGAGTTTGTGGGCTTTGTGCTAGATAAAAAATTCAAAGGCAGAAACACCGCACAAAAGATAAAGGAATTTCGGGCACATATAATCCGTGCGTGTAGCGAACTAATAAGCGATAAAGTCGATGAAAAAATTGCACAAAAAGAAGCACAAAATACCGAATCACAAGGCGATAGCAAGGAATTAAGCGAAGATGAGATTGGGGCATTTTATATCGTGCGCGGGATTTTAATGGAAAACCCAAAGGCAACCTTGCAAAATATCGTGCCACGCGGGACGGCAAAGGCAAAGTATTTCTCCGCACTTTTGGAGGACAACAAAAATAAATGGATTTGCAGAATTTACCTTAAACACATAAACGATAAATATTTGGCAGTCCCTGATAAGCGCGACAGCACGAAAGAACTGCGCTTTGAGATAAATAATCTTAGGGACATTTATAAATACAAAAACGAATTGTTAGAATCGCTAAAAATGCGATTGAAATAGGGGCGAATCTTACCATTGAATCGTCATTGCGAGGGCGAATCGTAGATTTGCACAAAGCAATCCAAACAAAATCGTGCCACACGCCGCCATTGCGAGACTTGCTTGTAAGTCGTGGCAATCCAAAGGGCGCGAATCTAAAAGAAAATGAAAATAATGCCCCAAAAGCGAATCAATAAATTATTTGCATTTAAAATCCCACAAATTCGCCCAAAGTAAGCAATTCTCATTTGATTTAAAAGTCATTAGTGGATTGTTTCGATTCGCGTTGCAAATCTCGCAATGACGGGAGAATGGATTTTTGGATTGCTTCGGCTTTTTCAAAGCCTCGCAATGACGATAGCTTACACGAATCTACCATAATTTTCACACATAATTTCTCTCTTACCATTTTAAAAGGACAAAAAGTTGTCCCATTTTTTGATAAAATACGATTTGTATTTTTAAAAAAATGGAGGCAAAAAATGAAAAATACAAAAGATTCACAAAATACATTTAAAATTGATTCGGCATTTGGCGCGTTGCAAGAGATTTTATATCAAGCAAAAATGCAGGACTTGGCGAGTCTGGCGCAGTTTTTTGGCTATGTGAAAATGGAGCGGTGTGAGCAAATCATAGCACGATTTTTGAGTGCGAAAACCCTGCGCGAGTGGCTCAAAATGGGGCATTACGATATGGTGCATAGTAGCATTAGCTTTTTGGCAAAATGCGAGATGTTTGTGAATCCTGCGATTTTACGCGCCGAGATTGGCTTGGCTATGGCTGAAAATGAACGCGAAAACTTGCTAAATAAAGGATATATCCGCATAAAGACGGACTTTCGGCGACTTTCACAGCCCATTTTTGCACTAGCTTGGACGCAAAGCTGCCTTTATCTGCCTGTGCGCGCGGATAAAGATTGGATATATTTGAGCGATGATGAGCTATTAGCGCGGACGCAAAATCGCCTTGTAGCGCACTTTGTGAAGTGTAGTGGGCGCATTAGTGGCACTTGGGAGAGTAATATCACAGGCTATGAAATGGTGCTAAATGGGCGTAAAATCGACTTTGATACAAGCGGAGAGATTATCGCTGATTCGGCGAATCCTAGTGCGAATCAAAGTGCAATTCCAAAAGACTCTGCGCCACAGATTAGCCTAAAAGTCGGCAAAACGGACATTACAAATCTTTTTAGATTTAAAGAAATAAACGGAGGCGGACAATGAAAACAATGAAAAACCGCGCAGGATTGCCTAAAATATGATTGCCTAAAAGCCGTTTTGGGAGTTCGCATTTCCACCTATTCACAGGCGCAATATGTCTATGGCATCCTGCGTAGTGTGGGAGTTAGCAGGGCGTTGCGCTTTGAAACTGCGCCAACGCTCACACAAACGCTATGCAATGTGCGCGAAGCAATCCGCACTCATCACGCAAAACTATGCAAAATAGGGCGCAGTGGCTTTGTGAAAGGCTATGAGCTGCATTTGCGATTGCTTGGCGAGAATGTGCTATTTTTCGACACACAGGGCAATGAGCTAGATGATGACATTAACGAAATGCCTTATTATAATTTTAGTTTTGAGACGCTTTTTGGGGGTGTGGATTCGTTTTTATGCCCGAATCTACCGCCAAATGCGAAGCGAAAATATATCCCGCGTGATGATGACTATCGCAAATGGCGCAGTAGTGGTGTGAAAATGGGCGCAATAAGCGTTACGCCAAAAGATGATAAGCCCTTGCGGAGCATTCTAAAAGCAAATGATAAAATCCGCTATGTCCTTGTAAATGGGCGTTTGAATGATGAGTGCGAGATTAGCTACCTAATCTATGCGCTTTGCAATGCGATGAATCTGTGTGAATTTTTATGTGATTTGGTGGCGCGATTCGCTCAAAAATATGTCCTTTATAGTGCGAATGGTGCGGATTTTGAGCGCGTGTATATGTCGGGGATTTTGCCAAATGAAAATTTATTTTGCGCGAATGTGTGGGATAAAAACGGCAATTTTAGCGCGAAAGATTATGAGCGGTTAAGGGCACATTTTGGGGATAAAAGTGCGGATTATAAAGTGGAGCATTTTGCGGGTAGATTTGGTGGATAAATGTTTGGGATTTGCTAGATTTGTGCGAATCTAATAATGTGAATCTATGCCAAATTGCACTAAAAATCAAAAATGCGGACAAGAATCTGTCCATTTTTTAGGCGATAATCATAGCATTCAAATAAATGGGGGTAAAAATGATATTTGACTTTTTAAAAAAGCGCAGGGCGCGAATCGAAGCAAAAAAGGAATCGTTGAAATTGCTAGATGAAAATACTGCAAAGATTGTGGCAAATCTAATCCGCATCGCCGTCATTGAGCGCGACAAAGAAGCAAGATTCGCCGTGTGGGAGAGTGAAATCGTAGCGTAGCTAAATGAGATTTATTCAAAATGCGAAAATCTAAATAGCAGCATTTCGCCCACTTCATATACAAGAAAACGACTGCGATTCAAAGACTATGTCTATGTTTTAAGATACTTGCGAATTGGCGCAAAGCACGAGTTAGAAAACGAGGGCTTGGAAAATACTTGGGAGAGTGTGAATTTAGATGGGCTTACAATCAAAGAGCAAAGAGAGAAAATCCTAGCAATGTATCGCATAAAACCCAAAGAGATAAAGATTAGAAAATGGGAGCACAAAGAGTTGCACGAAGTCATATACAACCTGCTAAAATAGGAATTTAAAGAGATGGTAAATGGCTATGGATTCTATTTTGGAATAGATGGCAAAAATCCATACTACCAAAAAATATTAGGCAATTCGACAAATTTAATACGCGATAAACTATAATTTCGCTTTAATTTTAAATTAAAAAATGATAGATTTACCAAAATTTTCATTACGAATCGAAGGACAAGGCGAGTATTTGCAAGGCGCAAAATTCGCGTGGATATATAGCGTAAGGGGATTTGATGAAAATAAAAAATGCAAAGATTGTTTTAAACCTAAAAAAGAAGTAATCACAGCATTTCACAAAAAAGTCAAAATAGGCAAAGAATATCCATTTAACGCCGATAACACCAAAGTGCCGATAAATCCAAAAATCAAAGGACACAATGGCGAAGTTCCACATTATTTGTGTATTGATTCCACAAATGGCAAAGATTATTTACATATTGGATTTATTTTTAAGCAAGGTAGCGAGATTTGGGGTAATTTCAAAGGGCAAACTATCATTATCAAAAATGCAAAAAACTTGCATTTTGATTTTAATACAATCGGTGGTGTTGGCGATAGCGTAGTGCGGAGAAAATATTCACATTTAGATGATTGCTTTACCGAATGCAGAAACTTTTGGTTTGGTGCGTATTTTTATGGCGATAAAATTTAAATTCGCATAAGATTCAAAAAGTCGCCGATTTGGATTGCTTGTTTTCACAAGGACTCGTAATGACAGAGTGGTGCGAATCTTGCATTTGATTCGTCATTTGCTTTGGCGAATCGCAGATTTACGCAAAGCAATCCAAAGGGCGCGAATCTAATATTTTAAAAGGGCTAAAATGAATCTCTCCAAATCACAATATTTGCGCGGCATCCAGTGCGAAAAGTCGCTGTGGCTTTATAAATATAAGCGCGAATTGCAAGATAGCCTGAGCTGTTCGCAGTTAGCAAGGTTTGGCAGTGGCGTTCGCGTGGGCACACTCGCGCTAAAACTATTTGATTGCAAGGATAAAATCGACTTTGATTCAAGTGATTTCACGCAAAAAATCGCCCAGACAGATTCGCTACTAAAAAATGGCGCAAAATCAATAGCAGAGGCGACTTTCGCGCACAATGGCATTTTGGCGATGATAGACATTTTGCAAATCACAGAGCAAGGGTTAATTATCAACGAAGTCAAAAGCAGCACTAGCATAAAGCCCGTGCATATCGATGATTTGGCGATTCAATACTTTGTGCTGTCAAATGCGGTGCGACAAATCGGGCTTAAAGTCATAGGCGCAAATTTGGTGCATATAAATAGGGATTATACAAGGCAGGGCGATTTGGAGCTAGAAAAGCTTTTTTGCAAAGTCGATTGCATTGAGTTAGTGATTGCAAAGCAAAGCGAAGTGGAGCAAAATCTCACGCGTTTTTCGCAAATCTTAAATGATAGCGCAAATCCGCCACAAATCGCCATTGATTCGCATTGCGATAATCCATATCCTTGCGATTTTAAGGGCGTTTGCTTTGGTGCGATTCCAAAAGAAAATAGCGTTTTTAATATCGCGCGCCTTGATTCGCGCAAAAAATTCGCGCTCTATCATAGCGACATTGTAGATTTTAGCGATATACGGGATTTTAGCGCGTTTAATGACAAGCAGCGATTGCAGATTGAGTGCGCTTTGGAGCGCAAAGTGCATATCGACAAGGACGCAATTAAAGCCTTTTTAGCCACACTGCGCTATCCTATCTATCATTTGGATTTTGAGAGTTTCACGGAAGCCGTGCCTAGCTTTGATGGTGAGCATCCGTATATGCAAGTGCCATTTCAATACTCTTTGCATATCGATTATGGCGATTCGCGCTTGGAGCACATAGAGTTTTTGGCGGATTGTGAAGGCGACCCGCGTGGTGCTTTGGCAAAGTCGCTAGTGGAAAATATCCCGCAAGGTGCGTTTATTTTGGCGTATAATGCGAGTTTTGAAAAGGGTGTGATGAAACATTTAGGATTGATTTTCCCACAATATGCGGAGATTTTGGATGGATTTGTCGCAAATACGGCGGATTTGATGATACCATTTGCGCAAAAATCCTACTATCACTACGATATGCAAGGCAGTTATTCGATAAAGGCGGTGCTTCCTGCGCTTGTGCCAGAAATGGAGTGCGCGTATAAGGATTTGGATTTGATTCACAATGGAGGCGAGGCAATGGAGGTTTTCCCCAAATTGCGATTTATGGATAAATCCACACGCGAATCCTACCGCAACGCGCTTTTGGCATACTGCAAATTAGATACTTTGGCGATGGTAAAGGTAGTGGAGAAACTAAAAGAAATAGCAGATTTGTAAGGGCAAATCAAATATAAAACGCCGTCATACTGAGATTATCACACAACAAAGCAATCCATAAATCCCATAGATTCTTCGCTACGCACAAAGTGCTACGCTCAGAATGACAAAATGGTGGATAATTCGTCATTGCGAAAAATGAGCATAAGCGAATTTTTGTGGCAATCCACACAAAAAATAGATTGCTTCGCCTTGCTATCGCAATGACTTGCAATGACGATTCGGCGTGGATTACTAAAAAAACTGCGCTTTGCTTGTTTTGCCACGACTTGCATTCGCAACTCTCACAATGACGAATTTTCAAAGATTCACGCAAATACGCGCAAAAGACAAACGCACTTATAGCACCCTAAATTCATCGGGGTGGTCTAGCGCATATTTAAATTTCTCCATATCCACGCGCCTATCCCAAATACTTACCATTACGCACGCTACGACATTGCCACAGAGATTGCCTACGCTTCGCATTTCGCTTAAAAATTTATCGATGCCTAAAATCGCAGCCACGGTTACAGCGGGGATTAGGTGCGAACCATCGCCTGTGGTAAGGGCAGATAGCGTCCCAGCTAACACGATAAATCCACTTCCTGTTACACCCACCGCGCCTTTGGAGCTTATCATTAGGATGATAATTAGCGTGATAGTCTGCTCAATGGTTATGGGAATATCAAATGCCTGTGATAGGAAAATCACCGCCAAACTCAAATAAATATTTGTCGCATCTAAATTAAAGCTATATCCCACAGGCACGATTAGCCCGACACTTGCCTTTTGAATCCCAGCCTTTTCTAGCTTTCGCATTAGCGGAGCAAGTGCGGTTTCACTCGAACTCGTGGCAAAAACCACCAGCACTTCCCTATAAACAAAGCGCATTAGTTTAAAAATATTGATTTTGCCAAGCAGACAGATTAGCCCAAGCACGATAAAAATAAATGCCAAAACCGCCGCTGCCATAGTGAGTAGCAACTGCGCCATTCCGCTAATGGACGCAAATCCAAACTTTGCGATTAAAAATGCCATCGCCCCAAATGTCGCTAATGGCGAATACCAAATAAGAATCGTTAGCACTTTGAAAAATGCTTCTTGAATCGACTCTAAATATTTCAACGCATTGTTTTTAAAATTTGGGCTTGTAAAGCTCAATATTATTGCCACGCATAACGCCATAACAAGCACTTGCAAGATTCGCCCCTCCACAAATGGCGTAATAGGGTCGTGCGGAATGGCGGATTTTAGGATATGGATAATCTCTCCGCTTGGCGTGTGTGGCATTTCTGCGCCTTGTGCGATATATCCTGCCACATCGCCTGAATCTAGCGATTCGACTTTCAAGTGCATTCCGTGTCCGGGCTTTATCACTTCGCCAAAAACTACGCCTATTACAAGCGCAAATGTGCTAACGACTTCAAAATAAATTAGCGTTTTTAGTCCAAGAGAGCCTAGCGTTTTTAAATCTTCAAGTCGCACGATTCCTGTGATAATCGTCAAAAATATAATAGGTCCCATTAAGAGTTTTAGCCCTTTGATAAATGGGTCAATCGTATATGCCTTGCTTGCCACGCTAAAATTATGAAAAAATGTTATGATAGCGTTATTACTCGCACCTTCAGCAGAGTCATAAAAGCTCCCCGCGCTTCCAAATACAATGCCTAAAAATAGCCCTACAAATACCCAAAATACAAGCGACTTTGTGATTTTTTTATCTACTTGCTTTTTTTTGTAGCCTTTTATCTCTACTTTTTTCGTCCTATCCGCCATTACACACGCCCTTAGTGATGATATTTTGCACTGCTATATATGAAAATCAAATTAAAATTATAGAATGTTTTTGCGAAAATATTACAAAAATTGTGATTTTTAGCGCAAAAAGCGCGAGGCTTTTGCAAAATCACATCAAGCAAATGCCACAATGAAATTTAAAACATATACGAATATCGTAGCCACGCGTCCATATTAGTTGTAAAGTTGCTATTTTTGATAGTATTATTGGCACCATTAGATTCAACCCTTACAAATGGATAGTTTCGCACAAAAAGCTCTAACCTATGATTTGTCCCTAAAATCGTGTGGATTCCATAATTCACCACCAAACCTATCATATGCAAACTTTTCCAAGTTACTTCAGTCCCATCGTCTTTTTTACCTGAGCCACCTTTATAAAATATATATCCTGCGCCAAGTCCAAAGAAAAATCCTAGCGTCTCAGTTTGATTGCGTCCCATACTGCCTTCCAAATAAAAGTCAATATTGCCTAACGCTTTCCAAAGGTTATTATCCGCTTTAATCGTTTCGCTACCCACTCTTGCTAGAATTATACCCTTGCCTAAATTGTAGTCAAATTCGCCATAAGCGCGAATCCCGCTATATTCATTAAATGCTAATTGGTATCCAGCAAATCCGCCGACACCTATACCCATTACGCTCATTCCATCGCCTAAAAAGCTACCTGCAAACGCACCTGCAAGTCCCTTTAAAGTCGTATCAGAAAAGCCCATTCCAAGCCCAAAAAATAGCCCACTTCTGCGCCTTTGCAAACTTTTTGCATATTCTGCTTCGCGCTCTGCTTGTCGTTTGCGAATCTCTTCTTTTCTAGCGATTTCTTTCTCTGTGTAATGCCAACGCGTAATGTCGCTTGTATCATCATTGCCCTCATAATCAGAGCTTAATCCTAGCTCACTATCATCAGTGCTATCGCTTGTGGTTTCTTCTGTGTATTCCTCGCCATCATCGACATATTCCGTGTCCTCATCACTAGCAAATTCTATATCATCAAGTGGCTCTAATTGCGCTTCATCGGTAGAATCGTTGCTTGTGCTGCTTGTGCTTGCTGTGTTTGCTGTGCTTTCTGTGCTTGTGGCTGTCGCGCTATCATCGGTGTATTCTTCGGTAGAATCACTCGCGCTTCCTGCGTTATCTTCGTATTCCTCAATATACTCAATTTCTTCCTCATCTTGCGCTACGGCTTGTGATAATGTAAATCCAAAGCCTAAAAGCAGTATCAACGCTATTTTTCTCATACCAAAAAAGCTCCACGATGTAATAATGTAATTTTGATTTAGGTAATATCGAAAATAAAGTGTGAATTTAAAATAATTTTGCGCTAAAAAATAGCATTTATTTGGCAAAATCTATGTGATTCGCACATATAAATCCAAATCAAATTTTAAATTAACATAAGCAAACTTTAATCCACTTTTAAATCCACTAATCTAAAATCTAACGCAGTGCATTTTGCAAAATATTGCAAATCCAAACAAAATTTTGATATTTTTTGGCTAAAATCTGCGCTTTTTAAAATAAAGGATTTACTTGCAGGACATTTCAAACACACTAAATCACCTAGCAATCATAATGGACGGCAACGGCAGATGGGCTAAAAATCGCTCCTTGCCACGCACAGATGGGCATAAAGAGGGCGCAAACGCCGTGCGCGAGATTACTAAATGGTGTGCGAAAAATCACATACAATTTCTAACGCTCTATGCCTTTTCTACGGAGAATTGGCTGCGTCCAAAAAAGGAAGTGGATTTTTTGATGAGATTGCTTGAAAAATATTTAAAAAACGAAGAGCGCACTTATAGCGACAATAATATCCGCTTTAAGGCAATCGGCGATATTAGCGCGTTTTCGCCAAAACTGCGAGATTTGATTGTGAAATTAGAATCAAAAACGGCGCAAAATACCGCGCTGACACAGATTTTAGCACTAAATTATGGCGCGAAAGATGAAGCCGCAAGGGCGATAATGAAAATGATAGATTCGCGTAAAGCCCACGAATCCGCCACGCCGTCATTGCGAGATTTGGCAACGCCAAATCGTGGCAATCAAAAACTTAATGAATTATCATTGCAAGATTTAGCGAGTGTCCAATCGTGGCAATTCGCAGAATTTGCGAACGAAGTGAAGCAACCATCCACAAAAAAATCGCCCAAATCTAGCGCAGATTCGCAAAAATCCAAAGCCGATATTCTAGCCGAGTTTGAATCCGCCCTAGATACCGCAAATATCCCACCTGTGGATTTGCTAATCCGCACAGGTGGGGAAATGCGCCTATCAAATTTTTTGCTTTATCAGTGCGCTTATGCAGAGCTTTATTTTTCAAAGACTTTATTCCCAGACTTTAAAGTAGCGGAGTTAGAGCGAATCATAGCGGATTTTAAATCGCGCCATAGGCGATTTGGCGAAGTTTAGAAGCGCGATTTAAAAGCGTGGTTTCAAAGCAAAACTCAAAAATTTTTACCAAAATCGCGCTTATTTTTCGCTAGAATCCAAACTTTATTTTTATGAATCCAAAAAATCAAAAAGGCAATTTATGGAGAAAAATTACAAAGATACGCTAAATCTAGCCGAATCACCCTTTGCAATGCGGGGCAATCTCCCTACAAATGAACCCAAAGTCTATGCAAAATGGCGTGAGTGTGATTCATTCGCACTTATGGGAGCAAAGCGTGAAGATTCGCCTAAATCTTTCACACTGCACGATGGACCACCCTATGCAAACGGGCATTTACACATAGGACACGCGCTAAATAAGATTTTAAAAGACATTGTTGTGAAATATCATTATTTTCAAGGGGAGTGCGTTTTTTATACGCCGGGCTGGGATTGCCACGGATTGCCTATCGAGCAGCAAGTCGAAGTGGCACTTGGCAAGGACAAAAAAGATACTATGCCCAAAAAAGAGATTCGCGCTCTTTGCAGGGAGCACGCTAAAAAATTTGTGGCGATTCAAAGCGATGAGTTTCAAAATTTTGGTGTGCTTGGGGATTTTAAAAATCCTTACAAAACGATGGATTTTGGCTTTGAAGCGGATATTTATAAATGTCTTTGTGCGATTGCAAGGCAGGGACTTTTAAGCGAACGAAGTAAGCCTATTTATTGGAGCTGGGCGTGTAAAACGGCATTAGCGGACGCAGAAGTCGAATATAAGGACAAAGTTTCAGATTCGATTTTCGTGGCATTTGAGATGAGTGATTCGGCGAAAGATAAGTTGGGTGCGTCAAATGCAAAGGCGGTGATTTGGACTACTACGCCTTGGACGCTCCCTGCAAATCAAGCAATCGCGCTAAATCCAAATGAATCGTATGCGCTTACAGAAGAGGGCTACATTTTTGCTAAAAAACTGCTAGAAAATATGGTAAAAGAGGGCATTACGAAGGGCAAAATTGTGCGTGAGTTTGAATCGCAATTTTTAAGCGGAGAGAGTGCGATAAATCCGCTAAATGGACGCGAATCCAAAATCATCTTTGGCGATTTTGTGGCTATGGATAATGGTAGCGGACTCGTGCATTCTGCGCCCGGACACGGCGAAGATGATTATTTCGTATGTCGCAAATTTGGCATTGAAGAAGTGCTAATGCCTGTTGATGATAAAGGTTGCTTTGATGAAAATTTGGCGAAATTTGGGCTTTTAAAGGCGGAAGTCGTGGGCGAATTTGTAGGAATGCACATTTTTAAGGCGCAACCAAAAATATTAGAATTGCTTGGCGAAAACCTACTAAAACACAGCAAAATCACGCATTCATATCCGCATTGTTGGCGTTCGCACGAGCCTGTGATTTACCGCGCGACAAAGCAGTGGTTTATTTTGATGGATAAGCCATTTTTTGAGGGCAAAACTCTGCGCCAAATAGCATTAGAAGAAATCGAAAAAATCAATTTTTATCCAAAGTCTGGTTACAATCGCTTAAAGTCGATGATTGAAAATCGCCCTGATTGGTGCATTTCTAGGCAAAGAGATTGGGGAGTGCCACTAGCATTTTTTAGGGATAAAAAAAGCGGCGAAATCGTGCTAGATTCGCGAATCCTTACATTTTTAGCCGAATCATTTGAGAGAGAGGGCTGTGATATTTGGTGGAGCAAAAAAGTCGTGGATTTGCTCCCACCACTTTTGCGAGATAGGGCAGATGAATTAGAAAAATGCGACAATATTTTAGATGTGTGGTTTGATAGCGGAAGCACTTGGAGCGCAGTTTTGGCAGGTGCAAATGAGAATGAAAGCACAAATCCGCCACCACCAAAATATAATGCAGGAAACTACCCTGCTGATATGTATTTGGAGGGCAGCGACCAGCATAGAGGTTGGTTTCAAAGCTCTTTGCTAATCTCTTGTGCGATAAATCACAAAGCACCCTTTAAAAGCATTTTGACACACGGATTTACCGTTGATGACAATGGCGAAAAGATGAGCAAATCAAAGGGCAATGTAGTCGCCCCCGAATCTGTGCTAAAAGAATATGGTAGCGAGATTTTGCGCTTGTGGGTGGCGTTAAGCGATTATCAAGGCGATTTGAAAATCTCTAAAAATATCTTAAAGCAAATCGCCGAGCAGTATCGCAAGATTCGCAATTCACTGCGCTTTATCCTTGCAAATACGAATGATTTGGCGCAAATTGATTTAAGCGCACTTGGCGAAATCGACAAGTGGATTTTAAATGAAGCGCAAAAAACGCTAGTTGAAGCAAACGCGCTTTTTAGCGAGTATGAGTTTTCAAAGGCTTTTAGCGTGGTTATGAGCTTTATGGCAAATGAATTAAGCGGGATTTATTTTGATTTGACAAAGGATATTTTATACTGCGATGGCAAGGATTCAAAGGCGCGAGTGGGGATTCAAAGTGCGCTTTGTATCATTGCGCAAAAATTATTTGCGTTTTTTGCGCCTGTGCTGACTTACACGATAAATGAAGCGATTGAATGCGCAAATCCCGCGTTAAAAGGCGATTTGCAAAGTGTATTTGATTGCAAATATGACGATGCCTTTGAATCTTATGCTTTGAGTGCGGACTTCGCGCTTTTGCTAAAAATACGCGAATCCTTTGGCATAGAAATCGACAAACTTAAAAAAGACAAAGTCATAAAATCCGCGTTAGAGTTAGAAATCAGCGTGGAATCTAGCGCGAAAATAGATAGCGAAATTTTGGCAAATCTCTTAATTGTAAGTGGCGCGAAAGAGCGCGTAGAAAATCCGCTTTTTAGCATTGAAATAGACGGCGTGAGTGTAAAAATCGCCAAAGCCACCGCATATAAATGCGAACGGTGTTGGCGATATTTGGCAGAAAATGAGGGCGCAATATGTGAGCGGTGCGAAAGAGTGGTGGGCGATTTGCCACTCTAAAAATACATTGTGTAGATTAAAGGATGGCGATTTGGATAATAAAGCTAGACATTATGATTTATTGCTAATTAGCGTGGATTCGCCCATAATGCTAGGCATTTATAGGGACAAAAATCTACTACAATCTTTTGCCAAAGATGGCAAATTTAGCGACACTTTGCCAAATCTTTTTAGCGAGATTTTTCGTGATATGGGCGAAGATTTTGATATTTACTATGCGAATGGACCGGGCAATTTTAGCGCAATCAAACTTACGCATATTTTTCTGCAAAGTCTTGTAATTGCGCGAAATAATGTGAATCAAAAGCACAAAATACGCCTTTTTTGCGCAGATTCATTTCACTTTAGCAAGAGCGAGTTTATAAACGCATACAGCAAGATTCATTTTTGCAAAAAAGACGGCGAGATTCACACCACCACGCTTGAATCTAAATGGCAAAATTCATTTGCGCTCCCACAAAAGCTAGATTTACAAATTTTTAGCGATAAATGCGAACCGCTATATATTATCCCTGCGGTGTGATTGGCATAAATCTCACTTAAGGCATACTATGAAAACACTAGATGAAATTTATCAGTTTTTAGATACGCTATCCCCTTTTGATAGTCAAGAATCTTGGGATAATAGCGGAATCTTACTAGGTAAAAACGGCGCAAAAATAAAAGAAATCTTTGTTGCATTAGAAGCGACAAAGGAAATCGCGCAAAACCTCCCGTGCGATTCGCTTTTAATCACGCACCACCCGCTAATTTTTAAGCCACTAAAAAATTTAAGAGCAGATTTTTATCCAAATAATATTTTGGAGATTTTGATTCGCAAAAATATCACACTTATTGCGATGCACACGAACTTTGATTTAAGTCATTTAAATAAATCTTTTGTGCGCAATGTGCTTGGATTTAAAAAATTTTCGCAAGATAGATTCATTATCAAAGTGCCATTTAATGCGAGTTTTGCGGAGCTTTTGAGATTAATTCAAGCCAAAATTCCGCAATCTGCACTAAAAATCACGCAATCAAGCGACTTTGTAGAAAATCTAATCATTGTTTGTGGCGCAGGGTGCGGGGCGATTAACGATGAAGTTTTATGCGAAAATGACTGCATTATCACAGGCGATGTGAAATATCACGATGCGATGAGATTTTTAAGCCTAAAAGTATCCATCATCGATGTTGGACATTACCACAGTGAGCGGCATTTTGGCGCAATTTTGCAAAAAAATTTGAAAAAAATTGACTATAACGCTATAATTTGCGATTCAAAAAATCCATTTAGTTAAATTTAAGGACAGCACGATGAATAATGATTTGCTAAATCTTATCAAAATATCAGAAATTGACAAAAAAGCCTCCGCCAAAGAGCCAGAAATCGCCGCGATTGAAGAGGAACTAGAATCCAAAGTGCGTGAGCTAAATAGCTTAGAGTGGGATTTAGAAGAGATTCGCAATGATATTAAAAAATCGCGCATAGAGATTGCAAATAGCGAGTTATCCATTGCCGAAAATAATGAGAAAATTGCGCAATTAGAGAAAAAAATGGCGGTGGCAAAAAGTGAGCGCGAACTCCGCGCACTAGATGCGGAAAATGGCATTTCAAAGGAAAAAATCACCTTTGCAAACCAAATCATCGCCGATTTGGAGGCAAAAATCGCTAATTTCAAAGAAAAAGAAAACGAGATTGCAACAAAAATGAGCGAGTTAGGAGAGATTATCAAAGAGACGCAAGTTAGCGTGAATGGGCGTGTGGGCGTGATTCAAGAGGAGCTAAAAAGCATTTTTGATGAAAAAGAAGTCATCGCCAAAAATATCGATAATAAAATCATCATTTTTTATGAGAAGATTCGCAAATGGGCAAAAGATAGTAGCATCGTGCCTATCAAAAAACAAGCGTGTAGCGGGTGCTTTATCCGCATAAATGATAGGATTTTCGTGGATTTAATCAACGCAGACGCCATTACAACTTGCCCACACTGCGGACGAATCTTGTATTTGGATAAGGCTGAAATGGGGGCGATGAAAGAAGCGAAAGAAAATGAAAAAGTTGCCAAAAGCACGACAAAAGCTACCAAAGATTCAAACTCCAAAAGTGCGAAAACTGCCACCAAAAAAGCCAAATCTACCACAAGCAAAGCCACCGCAAAAACTACTAGCGCAAAAAGCACAAAATCCACTAAATCCACCGCGCCCAAAAAAGACGCAAAGGCAAAAAAATAGCGCGAAAGTAACATTCGTTTATAAATAATGGCTAAAATGGGATTAAAGGCGTTTGCGTGTTGCTACTTCGTGCTTATGCTCTTCGCTTACATTTTAATGCTCCCTATTTTGTGCTTTTTTAGCGCATTTAAGCCTAAATATCGGCATTCAATCCCAGCGCGATTTTTTTTGTGGAAAAATCATTTTAAACATTTTGGCGACTTTGAATCGGCAAATTTCACGCCAGAAGTGTGGATTCACGCTTGCTCTTTGGGCGAAATAAATTCGCTTCAAACCATTTTAAGCGAATCTCAAAAAAATCTTTTGATTACCACCACCACAAACACGGGATTTAAACGCGCAAATGAGATATTTTTAAAGCATCCAAGCGTGGCAATACGCTACTTGCCTTTTGAGATTTTTATCCCATTTGTTATGCCAAAAAACCTAAAAAAGCTCATAGTTTTGGAAGCGGAGCTGTGGTTTATGTTATTTTTTTGTGCTAAAAAACGCGGAGCACACACAACCTTGCTAAATGCGCGAATAAGCACGAAATCCTACCCAAAATATAAGAAAAACGCGTGGTTTTATAGGCGACTTTTTATCTGTGTGGATAGCGTTTTATGTCAGCAGGACGCAGATAGGGAGCGATTAAGTGAGCTTGGGGCGCAAAATATCGAGCCTATCGGCAATATCAAGGCACTAATTAAGCCAAATATTACAAAAAATCTACCACGATTTGAGATTGAATCACCCCAAAAGGCAAAAACAAAAAGCACAAAAAGCACAAAGGATTCACGCAAATCGCACGAATCTATGGCAGTTTCAAAGGATTCGCACACCAAAAAATCCACGCTAATTGTTGCAGCTAGCACTCACAAAGGCGAAGAAGAGCTGATTTTACGCGCTTTTAAGGCGCATTTTATGGATTCGCCCTTTCATCGACTAATCATCGCACCGCGCCACCCCGAGCGATTTGGCGAAGTTTGGGAAATCATAAAGGCGCATAATATAAGCGCGATAAAATACAGCGAAAATGGCACAAGTTACGAATCTAGCGTGATTTTGCTTGATGTGTTGGGCGAGTTAATCAATGTCTATGCAATCGCGGATTGCGTGATTTTGGGCGGTAGCTTTGTAAAAAAAGGTGGGCATAATCCGCTTGAATGCGCACATTTCGGCGTGAAGCTAATCACGGGCGAACACATTTTTAATCAATTTGCGCTTTTTGAGCTAATAAAAAATTATAAGATTGTCAAAAATGACGAACTCATCGTGGTTTTGGGCGATTTGGCAAATCTCCCAAAAAGCAAAATCAAAGATTCGGCAATAAATGCAATGCAACGAAAAATTAGCGAAATTTTCGCAAATTAGGGCATTTTAGTGGAAAAAGCATATAAGATTCTAGCAATGCAGCGCAATATTTCTAATAGAGAAGCAAAAAGTCTGCTAGATAGCGGACTAGTGCAAAGCGGTGGCAATAAGATTCGCGCTAGTGATATGATAAGCCAAAAAACCACGCTAAAAATCCTTGAAGTGGGCGAAATAGAAGTTATTTTTAGAGATGAAAATATTTTGGCGATAAATAAACCACCCGCGCTTGATTGTGGTATGCTAGAAAAAAAATTTAGCGATTTTGCCTTGCTTCATCGCCTTGATAAGCCTACAAGTGGCGTGATTTTACTTGCAAAAAAGGATAGCGATTTTTATGCAAAAGCACTAGCAGAGTTTAAAAATCGCGCCGTTTATAAGGAATATTTGGCGTTAGTTAGCGGAATTGTAGCAGAGCCACAAATCATCGATAAGCCCATATACACGGCAAAAAATCACTACGCTAAAAGTAGCATTGACTTTAAACGCGGTAAAAGCGCGATAAGCGAGATTGCGCCACTAAAAATTCTTGGCAAAAAGACGCTTCTAAAAGTTGTCATAAAAACAGGGCGAACGCATCAGATTCGCATCCACCTGCAAAGCATAAAGCACCCTATTTTAGGCGATAATATCTATGGTGGCGAATCTTTTAAGCGACTTATGCTACATTCTTATAAAATCAAAATTTTTGATTATGAGTTTTGTGCGCAAGGGGGGAATTTTTGGAAATTTTTACAAGGCTAGTTAAAGGTGGCAAAGAAGTCATCATCGATGGCAAATTGCGCAATTATGACGAATACATCGAAATCAAAAACCAAATCAAAGATGAAATCATAGATTCCACGCTCACGCTATATTTCATAAATAGCGTGGTGGTGGATTCGTATCTCTTGGGATTTATCTTAAATTTGAAAGAAAATAGTGGCGTAAAAATCAATATAATAGTGGCTAATTCACGGCTATATGAGTTTTTACAAAATATTGATTTTAACAAGTTTTTTGATATAAAAATTAAGGAATATGTCGAGTGAATAGCTGGAATCTTATCTACCAAAATTTCGATAGAGTTGCATTTAGCATTGGTGGCGTGAATGTCTATTGGTATGGATTAGCCTACGCAGGTGCGCTAATCATCGGGCTAATTGCTGTGCAGTTTTTTATCAAAAAGGACAAATATCCCATTTCTCCAAAATTGCTTGAATCTTTTTTTATATATGCGGAAGTAGGAATCATTTTGGGCGCAAGAGTGGGCTATATTTTGATTTATGATACGCATACAAGCTACTATCTAGCGCACCCGTGGGAGATTTTTAATCCATTTAGAGATGGCAAATTTGTCGGCATTAGTGGTATGAGCTATCACGGCGCGGTTGTGGGCTTTATCATAGGCTCATATCTTTGTGCGTGGCGCAATAAGGCGAGTTTTTTAATGCTTATGGATTCAGCGGCGATTGCTTTGCCTTTGGGCTATATTTTGGGGCGAATCGGCAATTTTTTAAATCACGAGTTAATCGGCAGAGAGACAAATCTTGCCATAGGCATTTTGGTGGGCGATAAACTTGTGCATCCAAGTCAGCTCTATGAGGCATTTTTGGAAGGGTTTTGCGTGTTTGTGATACTATATTTGATTCGGCGCAAACTTCGCTTTCAAGGCGAACTCATCGGCTTTTATATGCTATTTTATTCAATCGCTAGATTTATTTGCGAATTTTTTAGAGAAGCGGACGCGCAAATGGGATATTTTTATGGCATAAGCGCGGGACAGATTCTATCTTTAATCACGCTATTTGTGGCAGTGGGCTTTATCATCGCCGTGCGAAAACGCGCTATTAAAAAACTACAACTATAAAGGACAAAAATATGATATTTTTAAGCATTATTTTTATTAGCTTTTACACACTTCCTATTTGCATTATTGCAATGCTACAAATAGCGCATATAAAGGCGCAAAATAAAGTTGCAATTCTAAATGAAAGCGATTTTGAAATCGCTAAAAATTACGCGCTAACTATGCAAATTTATAGTATTATTGAAGCGATTTTTACGGGAATTATCTTTATTTTTTGGGCGAATCTTGGGCTAAATTTACTGCTAGATTTGTTAGGCGTGGCAAATCTTAAAGATAGTGCGTTATTTGGCGCGATTTTTGTCGTGGCATTTTTGGCAATAAACTCCATTTTTTCGCTCCCACTTGACGCCTACAAAAGCCTAGTTATCGATAAAGCCTTTGGTTTTAGCAAAATGAGCGCACCATTATTTGCGCTAGATTCGCTAAAATCCTTTGTGATGACGCTAATTTTTGGCTTTGCAATCGCATTTGCGCTAGTGTGGCTAATCGAAAATATCGCTCTATGGTGGATTTGGGGCTTTGTGCTAATGCTTTTTATCGCGCTAGGCGCAAATATCATCTATCCGCTAATCATCGCGCCCATTTTCAATAAATTCACACCACTAAATGATGAAGCCTTAAAATCCCGCATAGAAGCGATAATGCAGCGTGTGGGATTCAAAGCAAACGGCATTTTTGTGATGGACGCAAGCAAGCGCGATGGGCGACTAAACGCCTATTTTGGCGGGTTTGGCAAGGCAAAGCGCGTGGTGCTATTTGACACGCTACTTTCAAAAGTATCGCAAGATGAGCTTTTGGCGATTTTGGGACACGAGCTAGGACATTTCAAGCATAAGGACTTGCTAAAAAATATCGCAATTATGAGTGTGGTGCTATTTGCGCTATTTTTTATCGCTGGGAATCTCCCGCAGTGGCTTTTTGAGAGCTTTGAATGTGGCAAAAATGGTGCGCTCACGCTTTGTGTGCTAATTTTGATTGCGAATCTAATCTCATTTTATTTTATGCCAATCATTAACTTTTTTTCGCGCAAAGCGGAGTATAAGGCAGATGAATTTGGCGCAAATCTCACAAATAAGGCGCACTTGCGCAATGCTTTGATGAAGCTAGTTAGCGAAAATAAGGCTTTTCCGTATTCTCACAAAGCATTTATCTTTTTCTATATGAGCCACCCACCGCTAATTGAGCGATTAAAGGCGTTGGAGTAAAAAATACGCGACTATTTATTCTTGGGTAAATTTGTGTTGTCATAGCACAAAATTTCACTTATTTCGTGCCAAAACAACACAAAGCACTACTGCAATTCTTCATTTTGCTTAAAAATAGCGAAATTTTTTATTTTATTTGACTCTTAATTGATTATTCGTAATCAATCTGCTACAATCCCACCTTTTAAATCTCAACTTAAAGGACTGCATTATGAAAAGGTTATTTTTTGCATTATTGTTTTTGGTAAGTTTCGCATTTGGCGCGGTAAATCTAAACACAGCGACTAAAAAAGAGCTGATGAGTTTAGATGGAATCGGCGATAAAAAAGCAGAGGAGATCATCAAATATCGCGAAAAAACTCCATTCACAAAGCCAGAAGATTTGAAAAATATCAAAGGCATAGGCGATAAACTCTTTGATAAAATCAAAGATAAGGTGGAAGTAGGAAATCCAAGTCAAAAGTAGTGATTTAGGTTTATGGGCGGATTTGCGATTTGCTAAGACTTGCCTTTTAGGTAAGTTCGTGGGTTTTTGCTGTGCAATCTGCTAGGTCAAGCACGAAACTGCGAAATAAGGCTCTATAAAGCAGTTGAGTGTGCAAAATCCCACGAAATTACCAAAGAGACAATCGCACTTTAAGGTGCGCGGAAAATTTTGCGATTTAAATATTTATAATTCACACACGCGCCATTTAGTCCCCTATCACACGCGATTCCATACAACTCCAATGCCCTTTCATAATTCTGCCTAACGCCACTACCATTTTCATACATCACGCCAAGATTATTGCACGAGCTTAGGACACCGCCTTCACACGCGATATTTAGGTATTTCACGGCGTTAAAGCTACTGCGTGGTGCGCCGTGTTTGCCTGACGCATAAAGATAGCCCAAATTCGCACAGCCGATTAAATCGCCCTGATTACACGCCACGAAGTTCAAATCTACCAAGCCTAGTTTGTCCTTATTTAGCCCAAAGATATTATATGTATTGCTTAAAAGCCCCAAATTATAGCACCCAAGCGCACTACCAGAATCGCAAGCGAATTTATAGTATTGCAGACTTTTGAAATAGTCCTTTTTCACGCCAATGCCATTTGCAAACATATAGCCCAAATTGTTACAAGCAAACACATCGCCACCACTGCAACCTACCATATATAACTCACTTGCCATAAGCTTGTCTTGCGGGATTTCCGTGCTTCCGTTATCATAAATGGACGCTAGATTTGAGCAAGCAAGGGCATTTCCGCCACTGCAAGATTTGCGATAATATTGCAATGCCTTTTGATTGTCGCCATTTGTGCCAATCGCATACATATACATTAGCCCAAGCCCTAGACAGCCATCTGAATCGCCCACTTCATCACAGGCTTTTTGAAAGAGATGAAACGCTTCTGCGTAATTGCCTTTTTGTGCTAGTGCAATAGCTGCGTTTGTCGCGCTACTAACGGCAAAAAGCGGCGTGATTCCTACCAATCCAAGCACAAATACCACGATAAAAATGCGTAAATTTTTCACTGCTTCACTCCCAAATGTTAAGATTCGTCATATTTTTTAAGCAAAAATAATGCCAAAGATATTTGGGTTATAAATCCAAAAGATAGATTAAAAAATGTAGATTAAATTTTGCAAAGCATATCAAAGCAGTGAAAGCATTAAAGCCTTCAAGGCAGATTCGCACGAATCTACCTTGAATCATAGTTATTTCGTAACTATTTTACTATCGATTTTTTGATAGTTGTAGGGCTTGTTGTTTTTGTCAAGATCAAGTGCAGATGCAGGTGGATTGCCGTTGATTTCGGTATGCTCGTAATATCTAGTTCCAGCCTTTTTGCCATTGACATCGACTTTATAGCGAATATCGCCCGGATTTAGCTTTTGAATCTCTTCAAATGTCGCCTCGCTTGGCTTATAAGCTATATTGTATTGTTTTGCGATGAGAGCAAGTTCAGTTTGCCCTTTTCTAGCCATTTCTACGGCTTGAAGTAGCATTCTACTTGCTTCGCGTGGATTATGGAATCCTGTGGAATTTTCCGCACCTACGAAGTCGCCTCTCATTTGCCCTCGTCTATGCAATTCAAGCACATCTTTTAAAATCGCATTGATTTGCTCATCGTTTTTGCCTTGTTTGCCTAGCTCATCGCGGATTTTTTTAATATCCCATATTAGGCTAACTGTCGCATATTCCGCACTTCGCAAGTCAAATGCCACAGATTTTTGAATGTCAGCAATCTGCGCTTTTAGGTATTCCTCGCTTTGATTATGGCAGGTTTTGCACGAACTATTTACATCAAACAAAGGCGAAGTTATGTTGTGTTGAGTTACTTTTTTCGCGCCTTTGCGAATGTATGGCATATGACAATCCGCACAAGATACGCCATTTGCCGCGTGAACGCTTCCGCTATACATTTCGTATTCGGGGTGTTGGATTTTTAGCATAGGTGCTTTTGTGATTTTGTGCGACCAATCGAATTTAAACGCCTTGCCACCCTCTAAATTTCGCGCTTTGTCATAATGCTCATCAAACATTTCGATTCTAAATGGTTTGCCCTTTTCCCACGAACTCCAAGGATAGATTAGCTCCAAGCCATCGACTTCGATTTCGGTAGGTTTATTGCCATCTCTCCACGAATCAAACTCATCGTAAGTTTTTTGAGTGCCATTCCACCATTTTTTGCTTGAATCTTGAGCGGTTGATTCACCTATAACTTTAACTTTTGTGCCTGTTGGCTTGAAATAATACTCTACATGGCATTGTGCGCACACCAAAGTTCTCATCTCATTTCTATCTGCTTTTACGCCTTGCACAGGGTCTTTTTCATATCCGCGAAGGACAAGCGAATTGATAAGTCCGGGACGAGAGATTCGCAAACTCATATCCGTAGGATTGTGGCAGTCTGCGCAAGTTACGCCCATTCGTTTTCCGCCGTGTGGTCCGCTATGCTCTTTACTATTTTCGGCTATGCCATTAACCGCTGGGACGGTTTTAATCATAGTCCAATATTTGGTAGAGTTAAACGCTACCCAATCGCCTTTTGCAGTGTTTTTAAGTAGCCAAGGTGTCCAGCCACTATGGCAGTTCATACACGCAGTCGGTTGTCCGCCAAAACCAGCAAAGCCGTGCGAATTTAAGAAATCTTTGTTATTCCTTGCTGTATCCATTTGATCAACTTGAATCCAAAAGTGTCCACGCTCTTCGTTCGCATCAATGCTAAATGGATACCCCGCCCAAAGCTGTGTGAGCTGTGGATAGCGAATGAGTTTGCTATATGCTAGATTCCCGCCAAACTCTGTTTCTTTTGGCTTTTCTTTTTCGACAATCAAATACATATCCAAATAATCAGGGTAGTTTTTGCCCCAAAAATCAAATGTAGGATTATCATCGCTTAACTCTACAACGCTTTTTGGCGATACCGCCAATTCCTCCGCCTTTTTACCGCCAATACTTGTAGCTAACATTACCAAGGCTATGCCTATAATGACCGCAATCACAAGTATAGCAGGTAAAGTATATGATTTTTTCATCTTTATATTCCTCCTTTAAGATTTAGAAATTTCTCAAATGCCCAATATTCTTGTGGCACGAAACGCAGCTCAATGATTTATCATAGTTATGGATTTTCGCCGTAGTTGGATTCACGACATTACTAGACAAGTTTGCGTGGCAACGGATACAATTATCCTGCACCACGACTTTTGTCTTTTTAGTAGGCGTGAAATTTGTCGGCAAATCTTTTAATGTGAAGGCATACGCGTGATTAAAGCCACTTTGGGCTTTCATACTCCATTTTGCAGCAAAGCCTTCAGGGATATGACAATCATTACACGAAGCGTGATTTTTGTGGCTACTCACGCTCCAATCCTTATAAACCTCATTCATCACATGGCAGTTATTACAAGCCTTTGAATCATCGCTAAAATAGGAAAATCCATTCGCATACCAAAATGTGAATGCTCCCGCTCCAAAGACGAATCCAATGGCTATGATAACCGCAAGCGTAAGAAGAGGAATAGGTTTTTTATTATTCATTCCAAGAATATCCCCCTTTTAATTTTAGAAAAATTTGCAAAATGCTTGGAATTCTAACAAAATTTTTTCTAAAAAAATTTGACTTATATCAAGTTTTTAATATTTTATTAAGATTTTTTTGATGTTTTATAGAAAATATAAATCTTGATTCGTGGATTTGTTGCTAAATTGTGATGCGAGTCGTAGATTTGCATTTTTTGCCTATCATTTGCAAGATTCTAGCAATGCCAAAATCGTGTTTCGTTTTTTGTCATTGCGAGAAATCTACATTAGCAGATTCGTGGCAATCTATTTTTTAGATTTATAAATTGCTTATGTGATTCTACCAAATCGACTCGCAATGACTTAAAAACTACAATCATTGCATACCATTATACAAATTACACGCGCCTTGATGCCCTAAATCACAAGCCTTGCCATAATAGCTCTTTTGCCTTTGTT
>CAKUOH010000022.1 GCA_934668765.1 uncultured Helicobacteraceae bacterium
TTATCTGTGATATTTACGCGCCTAACGGCGATTGTTATCATCTCTGCGCCACTTGCCAAAGTCGCCGCGCGTGTGGTAGCAAAGTCCTTATACTTCCCACTGCCTACAATTAGGCGCGATTTAAATTCAATGTCGGCGATTTTTAAAATGTCATTTTGCATTATGCTAAATCCTTAATTTATGATAATTTTAGCGCAAATTATATCACAATATATAATTTTTAATCTAGCACTCTATATTTCACTTCCTGAAATGTCCCTATACTTCTCATAAAAGCCCTTTAAAAGTGAAAATACCCTTTCATTTTGCTCTGCATTTTTAGCGGCAAAAAGCGAACTTTTTGGCAAAATCTCCCTAAAATCCACGCCCAAATCGCTTATTTCACCATTTTTAAAAGATTTTTCTATAAATTTCATCGTTTTTGGCGCGTTAAGCCCTTCATCTGCGATGATTTTTTCTAACTCTTGCTTTTTCTTTATCTTTACAAAAGCCCTAAATTCGCGCTCAATAAAGCTAAATTCATCCTCGCTTTTATCATCTGCTAAGTCTATAAAATACCTTGAAAATTCTTTGATTAAATCCCCTTTATCTCTTAACTTCAAACTAGAATCTACCCAACTAGCTATATCTTGTAAGATTTTTTCTCTTTTATCCTTATCGCTTTCTTTTTTGGCACTTTGTAAAAGCTCATAAATAAAGTCTATATTTATATCAACTTGCCTTATAAGCTCAATTTCAAAAACCAAATCCTCAATTTCTGCTTGTAACTGCGGGTCTTTTTGCCCCATTAACTCATCTTTTATTTGCAAATACGCGCTTTGTAAATTCTGCTTTGTGCGCTCATCTAGTAGCACTTTATCCTCGCCAAACTCATCAAATACGCTCAAAATGTTTTCAATCCTTAAAAGCTCATTATAAGCCTTAATAAAAGCCTTTTTCTCTTGCAAAGTCTCTAAATTTTGTGGCTCTAAAAAATCGCGCTCTAAATCCTGCACGATTTGCGTGTAACCCTTATGAAACTCCCTTATGCTCTGCCCGTTTTCATCTGTGCTTTCTTCAAAATACCCTTCAAAATAATCCTTAAAACTACGCATTAGCACGACTTTGCTATCATCACCCTTTTGGCTAAAAAGCGCAATGCTTTCATTTGTAGCCTTTTCTAAATCCCTAAAACACACGACATTTCCAAAACGCTTTGTAGAATCTAAAATGCGATTTGTCCTAGAAAACGCTTGTAAAAGCCTGTGATAACGCAAATTTTTATCCACCCAAAGCGTGTTAAGCGTTTTTGCGTCAAATCCCGTTAAAAACATATCCACCACGATGAGCATATCAAGCTCTTTATTTTTCATCTTGCTTGATAAATCCACATAATACTGCCCAAAACTCTCCGCACTTGTGTCAAAATTTGTCCCAAAAATGCCGTTATAATCTCTTATCGCACGCTCTAAAAAGTCCCGCGAACTCTTTGGCAAACCCTCGCAATCTTCTATATTTTCATCTAAATCCTCATTTGTCCCATAGCTAAAAATAATGGCGATTTTAAGCCTGTCTTTTTCATTCAAATTTGAATTTTGCAATTTAAACTCATCATAAAAAAGCTTGGCTGATTCTATACTAGCACTTGCAAAAATAGAGTTAAAGCCCTTTATGCGTTTATTTTCTGGTGTTTTGTATGTGCCGCTTCTATAAGTCTTTTTATCAAAATTTGCCAAAACATAAGAAACAATTTCCTTAATCCTTTCAGGGTGATTTAGCACTTCTTTATCTAGTTTTTCACTCATTTCATCATCAAGCTCAAAAAGGCTTTCGGCTTCTTTAAATTTTGGTTTTAAGTTATTGTAATCCACCTTAAAAGGCAAAACATTTTTATCTTTTATCGCATTAGCTATGGTATAGCTATGCAAAAGCTCATCAAAAATCAGTTTTGTCGTTTGAGCTGTTTTTATCATCTGCCCATTTTTTTGCTTTACAAAGCTATCTCCCATTTTATTTGCCTCTAAAATAGGCGTTCCCGTAAAACCAAAAAGCAGGTATTTTTTAAAAGCCTTTTTAATTTGCGCATTCATCTGCCCAAATTGCGAGCGGTGGCATTCATCAAAGATTATAACGCAAGGCTTATCAAACAAAAAATGCTCTTTATGGTTTTTGACAAACACGCTTAGCTTTTGGATGGTCGTAACGATGATTTTTTGATTGTCATCTTTTAGCCGTTTTTCAAGCATTTTTGTGCTTTTGTTAAACTCCACGCAACCTTTTTCAAATTTGTTGTATTCGCTTACTGTTTGATTATCCAAATCCTTTCTATCCACCACAAACATTACTTTTTTAATAGCCTCTATCTCGCAAGCAAGTTGCGCGCTTTTAAAGCTAGTAAGCGTCTTTCCGCTACCTGTTGAGTGCCAAATATAGCCATTTGCCTTGTCATTGCCATAAATGCCATAATTAAGCACCATTTGAATCTTGCGGATTATGGTTTCTGTCGCGGCGATTTGATAAGGGCGCATTACAAGTAAATTACGCGAAGAGTCAAAAACGCAGTATTTAAAAAGCACATTTAAAAGCGCGTGTTTAGCCAAAAATGTGCTAGTAAAATCCACCAAATCAAAAATTTGCCTATTTTCAAAATCCGCCCAAAAGCTCGTAAATTCAAAGCTGTCATTGCCCTTTATGCCCTTTTGTTTTAGGTATTTATCTCTTGTGGTGTTTGAGTAGTATTTTGTGTAAGTGCCATTTGAGATGATGAAAATTTGCACGAAGTTAAAAAGCCCGCTACCTGCAAAAAAGCTCTCCCTGCCATAACGCTGTATTTGATAAAAGGCATTTTTTAGCTCTACGCCACGCCTTTTTAGCTCACAATGCACCAAAGGCAAGCCATTTACCAAAATGCTTACATCATAGCGGTTTTTAGCTTTGTTTGGGCTGGTGTATTGATTCACCACTTGTAAAACATTTCTTTGTAAATTTTGCTTATCAACTAGCATTATATTTTTGCTTACGCCATTATCAAATTCAAAAGAATGCAAGTGATTTTCTTGGATTAAAGCCGTTTTTTCTACTATGCCGTCATTTTCCTTGCCAAGCACTTGCGTAAAAAACCTTTGCCATTCATTTTGGCTAAACTCACATTCATTAAGCCTTTCAATTTGCTTTTTGAGATTTAAAATCAACCCCTTTTCATTTTTAATCCCACTTGCATATTCATAGCCTTGTGCTATGAGCTGTTTTATAAAATGCGCTTCTAAACTTGCCTCACTTTCATAAAAACGCTCATCTTTAACGCTTGGGATAAATTTAGCCACAATGGTGCTTGTTTCATTAAGCGAAACAGCGTGAAATTCGCTTTTTTCTTTCATCTTGTCTTTCCTTTTTTGTATAGTATTTTAGTCATTGTGAGAATTACCCCACCCTAAATCCCTCCCGCAAGGGGAGGGACTTGCTTTTGATTCCCCCATCCCTTGCGGAGAGACTTGCCTTTGATTTCCCCCTCCCTTGCGGAGGGGGTTAGGGGGTGGGTAAATCTCACGCCTTTTCTTTAAAACTCAAAAGTTTTTCTCTGTAATGCTCATATTGCTTTTTGCGGACGGTAATTTCAGCGGGCAAACCTTGTGAAATGTCATTTACAAGTGCATCAAATTTATCCAAAATCTCCACCACTTCATTTTGAACTTTTAACGGCGGAATGGGGATTTTTATTTTTTGAACATTTGGCACAGTTAATTGTGGAATTCCGCTTTTTGTTCCTGTGTTTTCTATATTTGTGATAAATAAAGCATAATGTAAAAATTTATAATTTGCTAAATTTTCATTTGGGATTAGAGTAATTAGTCTAACAATAGGTGTAAATTTAGCCTTTCTTGGAGTATGATAACCGATAGTGCCTCTTGCTGAAATAGTTACACAATCTTTGTCTATTTTGTAAGTATCGCAATATCCATACAAAGAATTTAAATCAGTGCCATTTGAATAAATAGGATAAATAAATTCTTTTGTCGGTTCTTTTTCTTTTATATATTTTCTTGGCAAATCGCCACCAGCCAAAATTTTTTCGCAAACTTCGCCTAAACTCATCATTTTCACGCCGTAACCTTCGGCGCGTTTTTCAAGCTCGTCAAAGATTAAAAGCCTTTCGCGGTAGTGTTCGTATTGTTTTTGGCGCGCTTGTAATTCTGCTTGTAATTCTGCTTGTAATTCTGCTTGTAATTCTGCTTGTAATTCTGTAAAGGCGTCCAAAATCAAAACAATTTCTTTTTGAATTTCTAACGGCGGAATGGGGATTTGCAAACTTTCAAATTTCTTTTTTGAAACATTAAAGCGAGTAACGCCATTTACGCATTTTATAATCTGTTTTCGCACTCTATCATCTCTAAAAAGGTATTTTGAAAAATCAGGCAAAAACAAATTTTCATCATTAAAACGAAAGCCGAAACAAAAGCTATTTAAATAAATGTTTTCGCTAGGTTTTTGCGTTATCACGCTTGACATTCCGCATTCTCGTGGTGTTTCTGATGAGCCTGTGAAAAGGACATCGCCGAATTTAAGGATATTTTGTTTTTCTTTTGATGAAATTTTAACAAAATCATTTAAATTTAATTTTGTCGCCAAATTTGAAAACACATTCATATAACTAATATATCGGGCGTTGCCATTTGTAAAATCATCTTTTGATTTACCACTTAAACCATTAAAAAATTCTCCAAGCTCCCCCAACGCCTTAAATTCTACACCATCGGGGCAGAATTTTTGTAAAAGTTTTTCAATGCGATTCATTTATTTATCCTTGTAATGCGTTTTGCATGCCAAAATGATAATAGTGTTCTCTTTGATGCAATACACAAGGCGGTGTTTGTCATTGATGCGCCGTGAATACATACCGCTTAAATCGCCCTTTAATGCTTCTGGCTTGCCAAGCCCTTTTAATGCACCATTGCGCTCAATGTCCTTCACAAGCGCATTGATTTTTTCTAAAATCTTTTTATCGTGGCTTTGCCAATACAGATATTCTTCCCACGCGTCATTATCAAAGGCTTTTTTCATCAATAATATCCCTTTGTGTAAGCCCTTGCCCTTTTTGCGCTCTCTCATATCGCGCTTTTAGAATCGCTACATTTTCCGCATTATAAAACGCCTCTTGTTGCTCCTCGCTTTTTGCTTGAATGCTAAAAGGAATCGCCTTATTTTTTAGGGCTTGTTTGATAAATACGCGAATCGCCGTGCTTGTATCTAGCCCAAGCTCGTTAAAAAGCGCGTCTGCTTGTTTTTTGGTATCTGCGTCAATGCGCACTTGTAATAATGTCGTTGCCATTAATAATCCTTTATATTTGAATTAAATTTATATTGTATCATAATTTTATTATAATGACAATATACGCATTTCATTAGTTTTCTAAATCCGCCACAATCAAATCTATCTTTTCGCGCAAGGCGTTTTGCTTAGCAACAATTTCTAAAATTTCATTATTTAAGGCTTTAATATCCACCACTTCGCGCGTATCTTTTGCCTCAACATAGCTTGAAACGCTTAAATTTGCTTCGTTTGCTAAAATGTCGCGATTGTCGATGAGCGCTGAAAGATGTGGCACATTTTCGCGTTTGCTATAAAGCTCTAAAATTTGCGTAATGTTTTCATCGCTTAATTTATTTTTATTTGTGGCTTTTACAAAAAACTCGCTTGCGTTAATGAAAAGCGTTTTGGCATCGCTTTTGTTCTTTTTAAGCACGATAATGCAAGTGGCGATACTTACGCCGTAAAAAAGGTTTTCAGGCAGCTGGATAATGCAATCAATGTAATTTTCTCTTACAAGGTATTTGCGTATGGTAGCTTCTGCGCCGCTGCGGTATAAAACGCCTGGAAATTCCACAATAGCCGCCGCGCCCTTTGGGCTAAGCCAACTTAAAATGTGCATCACAAAGGCTAAATCGCTTTTGCTTTTGGGAGCTAGTGCGCCTGCTGGCGTAAAACGCACATCACGCATAAGCTCGGCGTTATCGTCTCCCTCCCATTTAGTAGAGTAAGGCGGATTTGAGACGATGATATCAAAAGGCTCGTTTGCCTTGTGGCTTGGCTCTGGGTTTGTGAGCGTGTCGCCGTGAGCGATGAAAATTTTGTTATAGTTTATGCGGTGAAGTAGCATATTCATACGGCAAAGGTTGTAAGAAGTGAGGTTTTTTTCTTGTCCAAAAAAGCCTTTGGTGATATTTTCCTCGCCTAAATTTTTTGCCACTTGTAAAAGCAAAGAGCCACTGCCACAAGCTGGGTCATAGACTTTATTTACCTCTTTTTGTCCTTTTTGGGCTATGCAAGCAAGTAGCTTTGAAACCTCTTGTGGCGTGAAATACTCGCCACCGCTTTTTCCTGCGTTGCTTGCATACATACGCATTAAAAACTCATACGCATCGCCAAATAAATCAATGCTTCCTTCTTTTATGTCGCCAAAATCAAGCTCATCAATGGCAAAAAGCACTTTTGCTAACTTTTTGTTTTGCTCGATGAGCGAATTTCCTAAGGCTTTATCATTAAATTTAAAATCATCAAACAAAAATTTAAAATTTCGCTCGCTTGGCGCGCCTAATGCTGAGCCTTCGATGGCTTGAAAAATGCGCTTTAACTCTTGATTTAACTCATTTTACGCAAAAGTGCTGTCGTTTTTGATTTTAGCAACAAGAGAGCTAAAAAGCTCGCTTGGCAAAATAAAATAGCCCTTTGCTTTAACTAATGCGTCTTTGGCGTTTTGCGCGGTTTCATCATCAAGCGTGGCGTAATCAAAGTCTTGCGTTTCTTGGGCGTTAATGTAGCTTGTGATGTCTTCGCTGATAAAGCGATAAAAAAGTGTGATTAAAACATAAGCCTTAAAGTCCCAGCCTGTAACCTTACCGCGCAATTTAGTTGCAATCGCCCAAATGGTTTTGTGTAATTCGGCTCGTTGTTTTTCTCGCATAAATCGCCTTTTTGTTGTAGAAATTTGCAAAATAAATTTGAATTCTAACAAAAATTTAGTTTAGAAAAGATTGTTTTTGTTTGAAAGCGAAAAAGTTAAGATTTTAGCCTTTTGTGGCAAATGTGGGTTTGCTGTGGCAAGTTAAATTTTAGCGCAACAAAAAGTAGGACAAATTCGGTTTCAACAAATTTGCTAAAACCGAATTTGATTTAAAAATTACAGCGCAAACAAGTCGCTAAATTCGTTGAAATTTGTGTTAAAAAGCTTTTGCTCATCCTCAAAAAGTGCAAAAATTTGCTCGCATTGTTTGGTGCTAAAACGAGTGGCAAGATTTGCCTTAAATTTACTCACAAGCACGGGGATTCCCTCATCTCTGCGGCGTTTGTGTCCGATTGGATACTCCACTTCAACCTTTGCCGTGTGGCTGCCGTCTTTAAAGAAAACCTGCACGGCGTTTGCAATAGAGCGTTTATCAGCCTCTAAATACTCTTTTGTGTAGCGTTCATCAACTTCAACCACCATTTTTTCACGCAAAGCGTCTATCCGCCCATCTTTTGCCACGCTATCTTCGTAATCATCAGCCACAAGTCGCCCAAAGATAAGCGGCACGGCTACCATATACTGAATGCAGTGGTCTCTGTCGGCTGGATTGTCAAGCTTGCCGACTTTGTTTATGATGCGGTGTCCTGATTCTTGCGTGGTGATGATGATTTTGTCAATCTCATCAAGCCTATTTGCCACCTCGCCGTGCAGTTTAAGTGCGGCTTCAACGGCAGTTTGTGCGTGAAATTCGGCTGGAAAGCTGATTTTAAATAGCACATTTTCCATTACATAGCTTGCAAATTCTTGCGGGATAGTAAGCTTTTGCCCCTTCATTTTGACATCTTCAAAGCCCCAAAAACTCGCACTCAAAGCACTTGGATAGCCCATTTCACCTTTTTTGGCTTTTAAGGCTAAATCCACGCCCCGACTTGACGCATCGCCTGCTGCCCAACTCTTTCGTGAGCCTGTATTTGGCGCGTGGCGGTAAGTGCGAAGTGCGCCGCCGTCTATAAAGGCGTGAGATACAGCGTTTCTAATCTCTTCAAAATCGCACCCCAAAAGCTTTGCGGCTACTGCTGTGCTTGCAATGCGAACCAAAAGCACATGGTCAAGTCCTACTTTGTTAAAGCAATTTTCTAACGCCAAAACGCCTTGAATTTCGTGCGCTTTTATCATCGCTTTAAGTACGCAAGCCACCTTTAAAGGCTCTTTACCCTCGCTTAAATTCTTGCGGCTTACATAGTCCGCCACTGCCCAAATCGCGCCTAAATTATCACTTGGATGTCCCCACTCAGCCGCTAGCCAAGTGTCGTTAAAATCAAGCCACCGAACTATCGCACCCACATTAAACGCCGCACGAATCGGCTCTAATTGATAACTCGTGCCAAAAACTTTCGCGCCAAGAGGGCGAAATTCAGCTCCCTCAACGCTAGGTCCTAGCAACTTCGTGCAAGCTGGGTATTTAAGTGCCAATATTCCACAACCTATCGTGTCCATAAGGCAGTATTTTGCCGTTTGCATTGCTAAATCGCTTTTAATGTCAAACTCATCAGCATATTTTGCGATTTTAGTTAAAAGCTCGTCAAATTCGGGGCGTTTTGCCTCTAAAATTCCCATATCATTACTCATTTTTTGTCCTTTCAATGTTAAATTTATAGCTTTTGCCGCATATTTAGCGGTTTTTAAGCGGGATAAAGTCGCGTGGGGCGACACCTATGTATTCACTACTTGGGCGGATTATTTTGTTATTTGCTCTTTGCTCTTTAATGTGAGCGCACCACCCACTAACTCGACTCATTATGAAAATCGGCGTAAAATAATCCGTTGGAATTCCCATAAAATGATACGCTGATGCGCTATAAAAGTCCGCATTTGGTGGTAAATTTGGCTTTTTCTCTTTCATTAAAGATTCTATCGCCTCGCTTACCTTATATAGCAAAGTATCTCCACCTAATTTTTTACTCCACTCTTTGATAAGCGCGTTTCTTGGGTCGCCGCCAGCTCCGTAAATTCTATGTCCAAAGCCCATTAAAAGCTGCTTTGTGGCAAGTTTATGCTCCACGCCTTTTATCGCCTCATCAACGCTTGAAAAGCTCTCTATAAGGTGCATAGCCGCTTCATTTGCCCCGCCGTGCAAAGGTCCTCTTAAAGCCCCAATCGCTGCGGCGTTGGCTGAGAAAATGTCGCTTTTTGTCGATGCGCAAATCCTTGCTGTAAAGGTTGAAGCGTTAAATTCGTGTTCTGCGTATAAAATCAAAGAGCAGTCCATCGCCCGCACAAAATCATCGCTTGGCTTTTTTTCTTTAAGTTTTTCTAAAAAATACCCAGCAATCCCACTTTGCTCACTTTCAAAGCCTATTTCTTTGCCAAAATTTACATAATGATGCCAAAAACACAAAATGCTAGGCAAAACTCCTAGCAAACGAATGATTTTCTCATCTTGATTGCTAAAATCCTCACTTTCACCTTCAATAGTCCCAAGTGTAGCCACAGCCATTTGCATTAAATTCATCGGGTGAATGCCCTTTGGAATTTGCTTTAAAATTTCTCTTAAAGCCTTTGGTAAGGCTCTTTGTGCTGAAATTTGTTTTTTGTAGATTGCTAACTCACTTGAATTTGGTAGTTTGGCAAATTGTAGTAAATAAGCCACTTCTTCAAATTCGCAGTTATGAGCCAAATCCTCAATAGCATAGCCGTAATAATTTAACCCATTTCCGAGCCCACAAGTGCAAATGGCACTTTGCCCAGCTATAACTCCTGCTAAACCGCCTGTTTTGTTTGTCGCTTCGCTTTTACTCATCTTTTATCCTTTCATTTTTTAAATAGCTCATCAAGCTTTTTTTCATACTTGTAATATCCAAGCATTTCGTAAAGTTCTTCGCGCGTTTCCATTATGTCAAGCACATCTCTTTGGTGTCCGTTTGCCAAAATAGACTTATACACGGTATTTGCAGCCTTGCTCATCGCTCTATTTGCCGAAAGTGGATAAAGCACCATTTTAATCCCAACACCTGCAAGTTCTTGCGCACTAAAATAAGGCGTTTTGCCAAATTCGGTTATGTTTGCAAGCACAGGCACTTTTAGGGCTTTAACAAAGGCGGCATATTCATCAAGCGTATGCACAGCCTCCGCAAAAATCATCTCAGCCCCAGCCTCCACATAAGCCACAGCCCTTTCAATAGCCTTTTGTTGTCCCTCAATGGCGTGAGCATCTGTGCGCGCCATTACCACAAAGTCGCTATCAATCTTTGCATCCATTGCCGCTTTAATACGGTCGCACATTTCGCCTGTGGTAACTAGCTCTTTGTTTGGACGATGTCCGCAACGCTTTTGCGCTACTTGGTCTTCAATGTGAGTTGCCGCTACACCTGCTCGGGTGAGTTCTTTTATGGTGCGAGCTATGTTAAAAGCCCCACCAAAGCCTGTATCACAATCAACCAGCAAAGGTGTATCCACGCGTGAAGTAATGCGCCGAACATCAATGCAAAAATCCTCCAAGCCCACAATGCCTAAATCAGGCAGCCCATAGCTCACACTAGCTACGCCAGAGCCTGAAATGTAAATGGCTTTGTGTCCGATTTTACTTGCTTGCAAAGCAGCATAAGCATTTGGTGTCCCAACAATCAAAAGCGGTGAGCTTTGCTCTACTGCTTCTTTGAATCTCTTACCTGCTGAAACAGGTTTTTTTGAATTTGCACTCATTTTTTGTCCTTTCTAAAATTTAAATTTGCTCGGCTTTTTTTAAAATAGCCAAGTGCATTTATAGCTTGTGTGTAAAGCATTAAAACGCCCAAGCATCGAAACGCCTTTGCATTGTAACAAAGTTTTATTGTAATGACAATATTTTATTGCAATGATAATGTTTGCATTTTTACTTATTTGCAATATTTTTATATTTTTCGCACTTTGTTAGATGAAAATTACAGCGTTTTTATCACATTTATTAAATCCATAGGCTCTAATCCAAAACTTGATTGCACTTTTTGCGAAGCCAAAGAATGCGCCAAAGACGCATTGATAGCCGAATCTAGCAATGAATACCCTTGCGCCAAAAGCGCGACTATTAGCCCGCTTAATACATCGCCACTGCCACCTTTTGCCAGATTATTGCGCCCTAGCGTGTTTATATAAATTTTTTCTTTTTGCGCGATAAAGACATTTGCGCCTTTTAGCAATAGCACGACATTAGGGAATCGACTTGAAAAATCCGTCATTAACTCAATCTTTTTGCGCTCAATTTCTCTAATGCTAAATTCGCCAAAGCCCAAAATTTTTAGTGCAGAGCTAAATTCCTTTAAATGCGGGGTTAGCACCAAATTACCTTTTTCTAAAATCCCGCGCAAATCATTATGATAAAACATATCCGCGTCAATCACTGATGGAATCTTGCCTAAAAAATCAAAATTATAACGCTCGATTTTCGCGCCAAGCCCCATACCAAAGGCAATCGCATTGCAGTTATTAGGCAACTGCGTGGCATTCATAATGTGGTGCGGGAGATTTTTCACTTCACCAATAATGCTAACAAGCCCACTACCAAAGGCAAATGCAGAGAGTGCGCTTAAAATACAAGCACCCTCTTTTTCCCCAGCGATTACGCAACTATGCCCAAATCGCCCCTTGTGCGTGTTTTGTGCGAATCTTTGCGGGAGTTTTAAGTCGCTAATTTCAAGTAATTTTATGTTTGAATCGCTCTCATAATTTGCGCGTGAAATGCCTAAATTTGCTACGGCGATTTCGCCTACAAAATCCTTTGCAAAGTCGCTAAAATACGCGCTTTTCAATGCGCCCATTGCGATTGTAATATCTGCTTTGAAAATCCCAAAATCGCTTTTAGATTCGATAGATTTTGCATTTGTTGCTAAAAGCCCACTTGATATATCACAGGCGATTTTTAGTCGTCCTATGGCATTCATTTGCGCTATCAAATCGCCCATTTGCGAATCAATTTCGCCACTAAATCCGCTCCCAAAAAGGCAATCCACAATCATATCACACGAAAAAAGTTTATCGATAAACTTCCCACCTACCGCTTCGAATCGCTCCCTTTGCAAAGCATTTAAATCGCTTTGTGTGCGATTTGCCAAAGATTCGGGCGCAAAAACCTTGATATTATATTTCGCACTTAATCGCCTAGCAAGTGCGAATCCGTCCGCACCATTATCGCCTCTGCCACACACAATAATAATTAGTGCATTTGGCGCAGATACGCGCTCATCGATGATTTGCTCTATCGCACTTGCTGCATTTTCCATTAGAATCTCATTGCTTAAATGAAATCGCTCCACCGCGCTTTTATCTAGCGTTTCAACGCTTTTAAAAACATTTTGCATTTTAACTTCCTCTCTATTTTAAGATTAGCAAACTAATCGCCATTATGCCCATTCCAAAGAAAACTCCAGCCACTGATTCGTGTCCCTTGGTGCTTAATTTGGAGTGTGGCAAAAGGCTATCGATAGATATAAAAACCATAATTCCCGAAATAATGCCAAAGCTAATGGCAAGTGTAGCTTCGCCTAAAATCGGGGCGAGCACAAAATACCCCAAAATCGCACCCAAAGGCTCAGCCAAACCAGATAGTAGCGTTAGCTTTAATGCCTGTTTTTTGTCCCCTGTGGCGTGATAAATGGGAAGCGAAACTGCTAAACCCTCAGGAATATTATGAATCGCCACCGCAATGGCAATGCTAACGCCAAAAGTAAAGCTATCTAGCGCACCTATAAAAGTCGCAAAGCCCTCAGGGAAGTTGTGAATCGTAATGGCGATTGCCGTAAAAATCGCTGTGCGCTTTATTGTGTGATTGCGCGAAATGTGAGATTTACGCGAATCTAGCTCACAATAGACTTCATTTTGATTTTTTAGCTCGTGGGGATTGACATCTTTTGGAATCAAAATATCGATTCCAAAGGCTAAAATCATACCCACAAAAAAGCATAAAACACCAAGCGATTCGGCACTTTCGAGATTTATGCGTGAAAAAAAATCAATAGATTTTGGCAAAATCTCAACAAAACTCAAATACACCATAACGCCACCGCTAAAACCAAGCCCAAAGCTCAAAATGCGCGTCTCATCTTTTGTCTTAAAAAATGCCAAAAATGCGCCAAAAGCCGTGCTAATCCCCGCAAGAAGCGTTAGAGAAAAGGCAAAAAGCATAGATTCTGCGCTCATAAAATTATCCTAGATTTTGCGGATTTGTGTTTGAATTGTAGAATCTAATTCCCCCTCCCTTGCGGATGGGGAATCTTTTTTGTCATTGCGAGAATCGCAAAGCGATTCGTGGCAATCCAAAGTATTATCATTGAGAGGATTTACCCACCCCCTAGCCCCCTCCGCAAGGGAGGGGGAATCAAAAGAATCGCCACGCGCAAGGGAGGGGAAAAATATAAAGCCTTGCAATAACGAAACTTTGCCAAATTTTACGCAATTATTTTGCATTTAGATTCACGCCTACTCAATTAGCATAATCGCTTGATTTGCCACCACTGCGCTATCCAAATCCACAAAGATATTTTTCACACTGCCATTTTTTTGTGCGGTGATTTCATTTTCCATTTTCATAGCCTCTACAATCGCCACGACATCGCCTTTTTTAACTTTATCGCCGATTTTGACATTGATTTTGCGAATCGTGCCGGGCATATTTGAGCTAATATGATTTTCATCATTTGCGATGATTTTGCCTTTGGGTGCAGATTTGGGCTTAGATTCTGCGCTAGATTCGTCATTTTTGTTTGAATCTTGCTCGACATACACTTCCTTTAACTCGCCATCAAGGCGCAAGAAAAAGGGCTTTACGCCATTTATAGTGCGTCCGCTACCTTCAATCTTTATAGCATAATGCTCCCCATTTACAATAATATTAAACTCTTTTGCTAAGTCCTCGCTGATATTTTCAAAGGATTCGATTGGCTCAGGCTTCAAAGCATTGTGGTTGCGCTCATCTAAAAATGCCTTTGCCACGCCCTCAAACATAGCATAGCTTATCACATCGGTAGGCGATAGCGCAAAATCCTTGCTCTCTTTCTTTGCCTTTGGCATTTCAGGGGAGAGATAATCCGCAGGGCGTTTGGTAATAAATTCCTCTTTTAATGCCACAAGTTTGCTTTTTAGCCCTTTGTCAATCTCTGTGGCACTTTTACCATAAAATCCGCGTCCCAAATTTTTCGCTTCTTTGCTAATGTTTTTATATCGTTCGCCTGTTAGGGCATTTAGCACAGCTTGCGTGCCTACGATTTGTGAGCTAGGCGTAACAAGTGGCGGATAGCCAAAGTCCGCACGCACCGCAGGAATCTCATCTAGCACTTCATCCATTCTATCAAGCGCATTTTGCTCTTTAAGCTGATTTGCCAAATTTGAAATCATACCGCCCGGGATTTGATTCACAAGCACACGCGTATCAATCAAACTATAATGCGATTCAAACTTCTTGTATTTTTTACGCACACGGCGCAAAATATCGGCTGCCTTTTCCATTTTAGCAATATCTAGCTTGGTATCCCATTTTGTGCCTTTTAGTGTCGCTACCATTGACTGTGCGCAAGGGTGCGAAGTCCCACTTGCAAAGGCAGAGTTGCACAAATCCACGATTTCCGCCCCCGCTTCAATCGCCTTTAAATGCGATGCAAATCCAAATCCCGCCGTGCTGTGTGTGTGCATAACGATAGGTTTGTCAATCTCGCCTTTTAGTGCCTTTACTAAATCATAAGCATCAAAAGGCGTGATAAGTCCTGCCATATCTTTGATGACGATTTCATCACTCCCCATTTTCACTAGCTCTTTGGCATAGGCTACGAATCCTTTAATCGTGTGAATGGGCGAAGTGGTGTAGGATATTGCACCCTGCACTATTTTGTTTTGCTTTTTGATTTCCTCAATGGCGGTTTTTAGATTCCTAATGTCATTTAGCGCATCAAATACGCGGAAAATGTCGATTCCTCCTTTTGCTGAAAGCTTTATAAACTCACGCACAACATCATCGGCATAATGCCTATAACCTACCAAATTTTGCCCACGGAGCAACATTTGCAAAGGCGTTTTTTTGAAAATCTCTTTAAATTTATATAGCCTTTCAAATGGATCTTCTTTAAGATAGCGCAAACAAGTATCATAAGTCGCCCCACCCCAAACCTCAACGCTATAAAAGCCGATTTCTTCAAAGATTCGCGCTACTTCTAGCATATCCTCTGTGCGAACGCGTGTGGCAAGTAGGCTTTGATGTCCATCTCGCAATGAATTTTCTGTAATTTTTATCATTTTGAATCCTTTTTTGTGGTTTTGGTTGTCTTTGTAGTTTTAGCACTTTGGGCGGCTTCTGGAGCTTGGGCGATTTTTTCAGCTTGTTTGCGTTTTAGCTCGGTTTGGCGGTGTCCTTCTTTTTTCAAATATTGTGCGATATTGTTGTAGCCATTACTCTGCGCAATGCTAAATGCCGTATTTCCCGCAATATCGGTAGCAAAAATATCCGCACCATTTGCCACTAGATAATATACCAAGTCCAAATTACCGCTACTTGTGGCTTTCATAAGCACGGTGGCGTTATTATAATCCCTAGCGTTGATAAAAGCGTCATTTTTTACCAAAAATTTGACGACTTCCAAATGTCCCTCAATAGCGGCAAGCATTAGCGCAGAGCAACCATCATTGTCTATATCATCAATATCTGCGCCGTTATTTAGCAAGAGTTTGACAATCTCCAAATGTCCCTTTTCTGCCGCCCAAATAAAGGCATTCCAAGTGTTATTGCAAATGTCGCTGTATTGAATATTGCAACTTTCATTAAATGTAGGTTTGAAATATGCACCCGAATCTAGCAGAAACTGCACCACTTCCAAATGCCCCTTAAAACTTGCACTCATCAAAGCCGTGTAGCCGTCATTTTTAGCGGCATTGACATCTGCGCCGTGTTCTACTAAAAATTTTACGATTCCTAAATGCCCTTTGAAACTTGCACTCATCAAAGCCGTGTAGCCGTCATTTCGCGCAGCGTTAATATTTATGCCATTTTTTACCAAATATTGCACGATTTCTAGGTGCTTAAATGAACACGCCCACATAAGCGCATTCCAGCCATTTTCATCAGCGGCGTTAATATCTGCGCCGTTTTTATGCAACAATCGCACGATTTCTAGGTGATTAAATGAACTTGCAAGCATAAGTGCAGTAGTGTTATCATCGCGTCTAGCATTGACTTCCGCGCCATTTTCAATAAGAATCTTTACAATGTCAATATGCCCTTCGCTAACCGCGCTCATAAGGGCATTCCACCCGTCATTATCGCACTCATTGACATTGACATTTAAATCAAGCAAAAGCGAAACAATAGCTTTATTGCCACTCAATGCCGCAAACATAAGCGCGGTATAGCCGTTATTTGCGCGTAAATCTAATCTCGCGTCATTATCAAGCAGAAATCGCACCATATTAAGATTCCCATCTTTACACGCCCACATAAGCGCAGTGCAGCCATCATCATCGCACACATCGATATTTGTGCCATTTTCGACTAGGTATTTTGCGCTATCTGCGTTGTTTTCTATGATGGATTTTATAAATTCTTGCTCTAACACGCCCACCTTGATTTCTCCATAAATTTATTTTAAAGCCAAAATTATACACTATGAAAACAAAAATCGCATTAAAATTTGAGCGAAAATTTCGCTTATCGTTTATAACCCGCCAAAATAATGACAAAATATGTGTTAGATTCGCAGAATGTGCGAATCTAATGTGCGGATTGCTTTTATATTTGATTTTATGATTCGACAAGTGCCTTTTCTATTTTGCTTAAATCATAAAGTTCATAGACTAAATCATCGACTTGGAATTCAAGCGCGCTTGTATCTTTGCCTTGTGCTTTGGATTCAAGGATTTTATCCACTAGATTTATAATTTTATCGGCGATTTTTTTATTTTTTGTCGTTATTTTTGGGATTGGCACTTCTTCTAAACCGCTCACAGTTATATGGTTTGTAAAACTAAAATAATTTATATAAAAATTAAAAACTTTTGAATTTACAATGCCTAAAAACAATAAAATGTTTTTATTATTTTTAGGCACAAGATAATTTGTTGTATGCCCACAAATAAAACCTTTTTTGCTAATAAATGCTTTTGTTCTAAAATCCAATCCTTGATTAGATACCTCTTGCATTATAATTCTCTCTTTGCCAAAATCAACCCTTGAAGTTGCCTTTTTATCGCACCATTCTTTTGGCTGTGATTGTGGATAATATTTGCCTACATTGTCGCCACGCCACATTGGCAAACGATTTTTGCCTTTTTTAGTAGAATAAAATTGCTTTTTTGTGGTTAGATTCACTTCGCCTTGAAAAATATCAAAATAATCTTTTAGTCGCGCTTTTTGTTGCTCGATTTTTTCGATAAGTGGCGAAATATAAAGCAAAAGATTGCGTTTCTTTAAATCATTTTGCAAACATATTTGTTTGCCTTGCTTTGAAGTGGTAAGTTTTACTTTGTGATTTGGCAATTTTTTATTTGTCAAAACAATCGTTGCCACCGCTTGAGCCGCCTTTTTGAAAACTCTTTGTTTTTCGGTATATTCTACAATGTCATAAATGCAAGTTTCATTTAGTAGTATATCCCTTAAAATTTGTGTGTGCGAACTACTTAAATATGTATTTGGCGTAACGAACGACAAAAACGAATCTTTGCCTATAAGCGTCAATCCTTTTTCAAAAAATAGATTATATAGATTGATTTTACTGCTATTTGCAGTTTTATATGTGTTTTTATATCGCCCATATTCTAATCTCTCTTTTAATATCAATACATACGGCGGATTTCCTATTACTAAATCAAAGCCCATAAAGTCGCCGTTTTCGTCTAAAACTTCGGGAAATTCAAATCGCCATTCAAATGCGTTTTTGTATCCATTACCATTTGAATCTAGCTTGTGGCGTAAAAATTTAATATTTGCAAAACTCGTAACCGCATCTTTTTGCTCCGCTTCACTTAGATTTGCACTTATAAAAGTATTGCTTATGCCAGAATCTAACCCGTCTAACAAGGATTCATCATCCAACATAAATAGCCCATAAAGCGCGGTGTGCGTTTTGATAGCTTTTTCTAGCTCTTTTTTTGTCTTTGAATCTTTTAGCGTTAGGCGAAAAGTCGCTTTTAGATTGTCAATCTTTTTTTCAATGTCCTTTTTGTTTGGCTTTAAAATCACGCTATCAGCGTTTTTATAGTCAAATACAAGCTTTTTATACTCGCTAATTTGATTTTTGATATTTTGCGTGGTGGGAAGCGAATCATCAAGTTTGAAGCGCGAAATTAGCGAATTACCACATTTTATATTTATGTCAATATTTGGGAGCGTTTGCATTTGGTGAATCTTATCGCTTAGATTTGCGTTAAATCCATCGTCTAAATCCACCAAATAATAGCTATTTTTTAGCAATTCTATCCATAATCGCAGTTTGCAAATCTCCACAGAATTTGGATTTATATCCACGCCAAAGAGATTATTTTCGATGATGGATTTTTTTAGATTAAAAAGGGATTTTTGAATCTTGTGATTTTCGTTATTTGCACGGGGCTTTTGATAGGTGAAAATTAGCCCATTTTTTTCGCGCACGATGATTTCATCGCCGATAATAGCAACATTGCCCGAATCGATATTTTCAATCAACCCAAGCGCATCATAAATCCCTATCATCGCATTTAGTGCTGAAACCAAAAAATGCCCACTGCCCACCGCAGGGTCGCAGATTTTTATGCTTCGCATAGTTTGTAAAAAATCATTTTTATGTGCATTAAAATGTCTATCAATTTGGATTTGTAAATCGCATAGATTCGCGCAATCCCACGCGAATCTATGATTAAATTTTTGCACTACGACTTTTTGCAAACCAACTTCGCACATATAGCCTGTAATTGCGTTTGGTGTGTAAAAAGAGCCTTCTTTGTAAGCATTGATTCGCTCAAAGACATTGCCTAAAATGGTAGCATTTATGAGCGTATCAGCTTCGTATTCCTCGCCACTGCCAAAATCGTAGCTATTCAAAAAATCCAAAAGATAGCGCAAAAGGTTGATTTTGGTTGGTGATTTTTTGCCCTGCTCTTTGTAAAGAATTAGCTCTTTATCATTGCTTAAAGCGCGAATATGGATAAGATTTTGCTCAATTTGACTTGGGCTAAAAAGCGATGAATTAAGATAGGGCAGGGCAAAAAATGGCGAATCCTTGTCGCGCTTGTCGTGCGATTTTGCAAAGACTTCAAAAAATAAATGCTCCAAACTTTGAAAATCTTTTATGTTTGCGTTAGTTAAAAATTTGTTTGCGTTTTTATCAATCTTATTTGTGCTAAAACGCACCAAATTTGCCTCAATCAGCTTTAAAAATAAGATTCGATTAAGCCACACGATGATTAGCGAAATGATATTTTCTTGTGTTTTGTCTGCGTCATTTGGCAGTGAATCGGTGATATTGTGATATAGCGTCCCACTTACATTATTTGGGATAATTTTGTTTCTATCCTTGCCAGATTCGATAGTTTTTAGCCCCAAAATATAGAGCAATTCTTTATAAAATGCTTCGTTAATCTCACTTTTATGGATATATAATTCAAGCAAAAAATCAGGCGCAAATGCCTTTATAAAGGGCTTTAACTCGCCTAAATCTGTGGTGCTTACAATGCTTTGCAAATTTAGGTGCAAAGGCATAAGATTCGCGCTAAAAGTTTCAAGCCCCAAATACACCTTTAATTCGTCATAAAAGTCCATATTGCGCTTTGATTCTTGCGCCAAATCGCTTTTGATTAGCGATTTGTAGCGCAAATAAAGGCTTTGTATAAACTTATCTTTGTAGAAATATCTCTCAAATTCGCTCTCTTTAAAAAAGAAAAATTCATAAAAATCAGTGATTATGATATATTTTATCTCAAATCGTTTGCCCTGCAAAATTGCGCGTTCTTTTTCTCTCAAATAATACAAAATCGCCTCGTGCAAGGCAGTTTTGTTTGGATTGTCCGCACTTATCATTTCGGCGTTTTGTGGCTTTTTTGCCTCAAAAATAACAGCGACATTGTTTTCTTGCGTGATGATTAAATCAATCTCGCTTCTGCCTTGCGATTTTTGCTTTATTGCGGTGGTAAATCCTAGCGATTGTAAAAGCGGATTTAGCGCGTTTGCGACTAAATAATCTTCGTTTTGGTTTAAATCTAATTTGGGCAAATAATCGCCTATTTTTTGCTTAAAATCTTCGCTTTGCTTGGGCTTGATTTTAGAGCCATAATATAAATCGCCACCTAAAAAACTTTTGATTTCTAATGGCGCATATCGCGGATTTAGCGCAATCATCATTTATCCTTAAAAAAGCGTGAATCTTGCTTGAATCTTACTTTGAATCTCATCGCAATTTATCTAATTCTTTGTGTAGCCTTGCGATTTCATCGCCGATTTTTTCGATTTGTGCGAATTTTTCCTTTGCACCATTTGTAAAATCACGCGGAATTTCTATATCATAAAGCGCGTTTAAATCAATGCTTTTACGCTCTGCTTCCCAATAAAGTCCGCGCAAAATATTCTGCACTTTTTTGCTAAAAAGATAACAAAAAAGCCCCAAAGCATCGTCCTTGTTTTTTGCGCGAAGGACAATGATTCCAGCGTTTGCTATCATTAGATTCGTGCTCTCTTTGATAATGGTAACTTTTGGATTTATGCCACGCAAGGACAGCAAAATATCATAAGGTTGTAATTTGCTTTGCTCAATCTTATCCTTATCGCCGATATGTTGCTCAATCCCGTGCTCATCGATGAATCCATATTCATTAAAATTCACAATGCCTATGTTTAGGTATTTTTGAGCTTTTGATTCCTTTGTGCTATAAATGCGGACGCCACGCAGGATTTTTGCGCCTATATCTTTAATGCAGTGCTTTTTTGCGCTACTTGCGATAGATTCGCGCTTTTTTAGGTAGATTTGGGCGCGCAAATCGCTTGTATCAATGTCGCTATATGGCGTGAATTTGGAATGCTCTGTGTTTTTTTTGTGCGCTAACATTGATAAAATCTCGTTTGATTTCGTTAGGCGGTTATATTTGCCCTCTTTGGTAAAAAAATATGAAGCATCAATGTGCAAAATCCCGCGATTATTATTTGATAAAATCATAAGCGAAAATTCAGCGTTATTATGCGGAAAAATATTACTTGGTAGCTCGATAATCGCCTCAATCAGCCCCTCTTCGCAAAGCTTATCTTTGAATCGCTCCTCTACAAAGCTTTTTTTAAGAATCTGATTGCGAATGATAAAAACGCCCTTATCTTTCATATACGAAATGCCATTTACGATAAAACTTAATTCTGGCACACTTTTTGTGATAATACCATACTTTGCGAATCGCTCATTATTTTTCAAATCCAAAATGCCTATGTAAGTATCAATGGGCGGATTGCACATAATCTTATTGAACTTGCGATTGGGCGGAAAAATCTGCTGTTTTAAAATATTATTCACAAAAAGATGGTTTGAATCCATATTGATTGCCTTTAAAATAAGCCGTGCCACTCTATCAAGGCTTGAATCTAGCTCTTCGCCATAAATCTTAAAATGCTTATTTTTCTGCGCAAGTGCGAGAAAAAGAGAGCCGATACCATAGCAGGGATTATAAATCTCATCATATTCCTGCAAATCCAAAATATCCACGATAAGGCGATTTATTTCCATCGGCGTGGAGTAAGTGTAAAGTTTATTGATTGTTTTTTTCTGCGTGATGGTGTTTATTAGCATTTCGATGGATTCGCTTGTGGGATTCATATCATTTAATGAGCGCGTGATTTTTATGTAATTTAGGTTGCTATTAGGCTTTACATAAAGATTGCCAAGCAGATTTTTTAGGGCAAGATTTGTCTCAATCTCCATTTCCTTGCGCTTTTTTATGCGCGAAGTCAGCTCTTTTATGACTTCAGGTGCGTAGATTCGTAAGTTTATAAAGCCTAGCATTATACAAAGCGTATCCAAAATGTCGCTATGATAGCGTTTAAGATAATTAAACATAAGTAGCATTTGTTGCATTTGCCGTCCTTAACATTTACAAAAAAGTTTTGATTTTGCTTGATATTATATAGTTTTTATCATAAAATGCGCTTTATTTTTTGTAAAAATACAATTTGTTAGGGGTAAAATGACAGAACAAATAGAAAAAATTATGCAAAAAATGCTAGGCGATTCGGCATTTTTAAGCTATGAAATAATCCCGCAAAAGGCTTTTTGTATGGAGAAAATCCTGTGTCCCATTAAAGAAAGCGCGATTTTTGGGGAAATCGATGCTTTTGTTTGCACAGATTCGCCACTCTCAAGGCTAAAACATAGTGCGATTTTGGCAAGTATAAAAGTCCAAGATTTTTTGCAAAAACCAGCCATTTGCACCATAAGTGCGCGAGATAAAAACTCCATTGCCTTGCAGGGCGAGATTTTGGGGCTAAATGAATTTGCCGTGCGAATCTTTCTCACGCTTCGTGGCGACCCGATAAAATTAGGCGACCACCCGAACGCAAAGGCGGTTTTTGAAGGCAATAGCTTTATGCTACTTGAAATCATAAGAAATTTAAATAATGGCGTGGATTTAAATGGTGGAAAAATCAAAGATTTAGGGCAAAAAATCTACCCGCTATCCGTCATAAATGCCTATGCAAATGATATGGAAAATATCGCCAAAAAAATGCGCAAAAAAATCGCACTAGGCGCACTTTCGCTAATCACGCAACCCATTTTTGACGCCCAAAATGCCAAAGATTTACTAGCGATGATAGCGCGAATAAATAGCGATTTAGGCACGAATGCGAAGCTAATATTTGGATTTTATCCAGTGATGAGCATAAAAACGGCAGAATTTTTATATCACAAACTGCCGGGCTGTTTTATGCCAGATTCGTGGATAGATGCGCTAAAAAGTGCGGGTGATTCGACTGAATCGCAACGCAAAATCGGATTAGAATTAAGTCGTAATTTATATAAGAATCTTATCGCTTTGCACCCAAAGATTCATTTTATGTGTGGGAATAAGATAGAAATCGCTGAGCAGATTGTAGTATAATGCAAAAACAATCGAAGTAATGGCGGTGTGGCTTTGCGCCGTTTTTGTGCGAAATGAGCGAGATAGAACTAATAGTTCATCGAGCGAAATTTTGTGCAAAAACGGCGCAAATTGCATATCCCAGAACAAATTGCGTTACCAAAAGGAAAAACGCGCCGAACTAGCCAAGCTAGAGAGTTTAAGCAAGACTGCCACCAGCCGCTTGGAAGCTGGTGGCTTAGCTTATCTTAGTAACAAACATTGACTAATACAAAAAATATTAGTATAATTGCCACCAAGATTTTCGTAGAATCTTGCTTCAATAGCCTCACCTCCTTTTTATGTGGATTTGAGGCTACACTAGGGAGGTCGCAACTCTCTAGTGCAACCTCAAGCGCAATTATACAATAATCTCAAATCATTGTGCTACAATACACGATTTAGAAAATATTTAGGATTTTATAATGACAAAGAAAAAAGTCGCTTTGCTAATGAGCGGGGGCGTAGATAGCTCTTATAGTGCGTATTTATTGCGCGAAAATTACGAGATTTTTGGCATTTATTTAAAGCTACACGACAACGATAAAAAACACGATTTTTTTATCCAAAAATGCCAAAAAGTCGCGGCGAATCTAGACATTGATTTTCGCGTCCTTGATTTGCAAGAGGCATTTAAGCAAAAAGTCTATGATTATTTTATTGCGTCATATAAAAATGCTAAAACGCCCAATCCTTGCGCGATGTGCAATCCAAACATAAAGTTTGGCTTGGGACTAGAAAAGGCTTTGGAGTTAGGTTGTGAGTTTATCGCAAGTGGGCATTATGCGCGAATCAAGCACATTGATGGCAAAAACTACATTCAAGAGGCACTAGATAGAAGCAAAGACCAAAGCTATTTTCTCTTTGGAATCTCGCAGTTTGCCAAAGATAGGCTCATTTTCCCGCTTGGCGATAAGATAAAAGAGAGTGTCAAAAAAGAAGCATTTGAGGTAATGCCGTGGTTTGGGGAGTTAGAGGAGTATAAAGATTCACAAGAGATTTGCTTCGTGGAAAAGGACTATATTTACACGCTAAAAAATGAGCTAAATATCGAACAAAAAGGCGCGATTCGCAACCTGCAAGGCGAACAAATCGGCACACATAAGGGCTATATGCAATACACTATCGGTAAGCGCAAGGGGCTAGACATTCCGCTGTCTTTAAAGGCGCAGTATGTGGTAAAAATTGATGCTTTGCGCAATGAAATCATCGTAGGCGACAAAGAGGACTTGCTAAAACGCGAGATTGTCGCAAAGTCGCTAACACCACGCGATTTGCAGGGCTTAAAAGATGGCGAATATCACATAAAGATTCGCTATCGCAGTAAGGCAGTGAGGGCGAATCTAGCTTTTAATGGCAATGAAATTCGCGCAAAATTGCTAGAACCCGTGTATGGTGTGGCAAATGGGCAGGGATTAGTCATTTATAAAGATGATATTGTGCTAGGTGGAGGATTTATTGAATCATCAATTTAAGCGCGATTGTATCTTTGGCAATTTCGCGGAATTCGGCGCACTCAACTGCTCAATAGACGATTAGTCTTATTTCGCAGTTTCGTGCTTGAAAACCAACGAACTTGCCTAAAGCTACTTACGCGCGAATCGCTTGAATCTTATAATTTCCTCCATTACTTCGATTGTCGTGGCTTGCCACGAATCTATGAAACCAAATGCAAATCTAAAACTTTTTGTCATTTTTTGGCTTTTGCCAAAAGTAGGGTTTCTCATTCCAAAATCTCCGTAGCAGATTCGCAATCTCCACGCCAAAGCGTGGAATGAAAATCTTAAACATATCCTGCGATTAGTGCTAGGATATATCCTGCGATACACGCGCTTATTACGCCAATTAGCCCGGGATAATGAAACTGTAATTAATCACAAATCGCCCGATATGCGTAGTCCCCGAGCTGTCAAAAAAGTCTATAAGGCAAAATTACGCGACTTTGAAAAAATCGCAGATGACATAAAGTATAAAGCCAATACACGCTAGATTGCGGTAAGATATTCAAAAAATTCCCTATTTACTTCAAAGCTTTCACTTAATTGCTCTTTGTTTAGCAGTGTTTGATTGCCTAAAATGTGCCTTTTATTTTTATGTAATATTAAAATCTTATCGCCCAATCTTTTGGCGTTTTGCAAGTAATGGGTATTTATGATTATGCCCTTGCCTTCGCTTTTTAATTGCTCTAAAATTTTTAGTAATTTATATTGATTTTTAAAGTCTAAATTTGATTCGGGTTCATCTAAAATAATCATTTTAGGTTTATTGATTAGCGCACGAGCGACAATCACCATTTGCAATTCGCCACCGCTCAAACAATCGCAATGCTTATCTTTTAAATGCGCTATGCCAATATATTCCAAAATGTTGTGCGCATTTTCTATGTGGGCTTTTGTGGGATTAAATTTTACAAGCGCATTGCAACCAAGTAGCACCATATCAATCACACTTAAAGCCACATTTAGAGTTTTTGCTTGTGGAATGTAGGCGATTTGAGAGAATAAATCCTTTGTATTGATGGTAGCAATGTTTTTATTTTCTAAAAAACTGCGTCCAGCACTCCATTTTAAAAGCCCCATACAGCATTGAATAAAAGTAGTTTTCCCAGCACCATTACACCCAAGCACCGCTAAAATCTCACCATTTTTGACTTCACAGCTAATATTGCTAAAAATCACTTTCTTTCCACGGCTAAAACTACCATTTTCTACACGAAATAAACTCATAATTTTATATTTCCTTTTGAACGATAAAGTATTATTACAAAAAATATCGCGCCAATAATTGCGCTTAAAATCGATATGGGTATTTCCTCCACACTTGCGCTTCGTGCGAAAGTATCAATGATTACCATAAAAATTGCGCCGATAAAGCAACTCAATGGAATCACACTTGCCGTATTGCTACCAGCTATGATTCTAGCGATATGTGGGATTATTAGCCCTACCCAGCCTATGATTCCACAAATGCTAACCACGCAAGATACCATAAGCGTAGAGGCAAAGATTAGGATGATTCTCAATTTTGCAATATTTAGCCCTAGACTTTTTGCCTCCAAATCATCTAACATTAGCAAATTATGCTTCCATCGATAAATAATTATGATGATTCCGCCCACGCTCATACCCGCACAGCAAAATATAAGCTGCCACAAATCGCTTACTACCAAAGAGCCAAGCAGCCAATAAGTGATTGTAGGCAAAGTATCTTGCGGGTCGGCTATGTATTTTAAAAGTGAGATTAGGCTTTGAAATAGGGCTGAAATGATAATCCCGCTTAAAATAATCATAATGCGATTACTTGAATCTCTAGCAACAATAAAAGTCAAAATAAGCGTTATGATTCCACACACAAAGGCAAATAGCGTTAAAAAATACATATTTAGCCCTAGTAGCAGTGCAAGTGCCGCGCCAAATCCAGCCCCTGCCGATACGCCTAAAATGTCCGGACTTGCAAGTGGATTTTTAAAAATGCTTTGAAAACTCGCCCCAGCGATTCCCAAACTCGCCCCTACAAAGATTCCTAAAATCACGCGTGGCAATCGCACTTCCAAAATCACATATAGGATTTGCGCGTCCAAATCGCTTTTCATTCCTATCAAATGCCAAAAAGAGCGAAAAATATCCGCATAAGAAATATCATATCGCCCAATGCCAAGCAACAAAAAGCTAATGCCTAGCATTATCCCAAATGAAACTAAATAGCGCATTAGTATTTATATACTAACTTTACAGAGGCATTTATGCCGGGCTCTAATAGCGGATTGCTGATTGCGTAGGCATAGTTTGGATTTTCTTGCGTTGAGGGATTGCGCCCTTTTTGGTTGAAAAGATTGTCAATGCCAATAATTAGCTCCATATCTTTGAAATTCTCGTGGAAATAGCCCATTTTGAGTAGTAAACTAATATCAGACATTGTGTAGCTTTTGGATTTGCGCTCTTCTTTAGAATCAATGCGATATTTGCCCATATAAGCCCTTTGCACCCATTTTATTTTACCCCAATCAAAATTATATCCCAAAGTGATTCGCCCTGAAAGTGGTGCGATAAAGGCTAATGGCTTATTTGCGCTTAAATTTTGTCCGTGAGTAAAGGCTAAAACAAGTCCCAAATCAAAGTCGCTAATCCTATGTGTGCTCTCAAACTCCACCCCAGCTACAAATGCTCTGCCGATATTTACATCTTTATTTTTTCCATTACCAACTGATATGTTTTGAATCATATTCATATAATTCGTATAGTAGCCTACAAGTGAGACATAGTGATTATCACTATGAAATCGCAACCCAAGCTCACCTGTTTGTGCGTATTCTGGCTTTATGTCGTGATTTGCTTCGGTGGTATTATCTGGGAAAAATCCACTTGTGCCCGGACTTTTAAAGTTATGACTTGCACCTGCGACAATAGAAAATAAATCATTAAAATAATATACAATGCCCAAATTCCCCGTAACTGCGCCTTGATGTGTTAAATGATTTTTATCCAAAAACGCGCTAGTAGTAGCGTCTTCGCCACTTTTGCGTTTTTTGCCAATGATAGTGATTAGATAATCATAGCGCAATCCAGCGGATAAAATAAGCCCATCTAATACACTCCAATCATCTTTGATATATGGTGCGATTTGGATTTCATAAGAATCGCGCGAAACGCTTGTAGTCGTTCCTTTGTTACAAGTGTTACTTGTGCCACCATTACCATTTGAGTCATAACAATAAATGCGATTTGGCGTTGCGTTAATCTCATTCCAAATATCTAGCCCATAGCTTATGGCGTTATTTGCTATATCCTTATCAAAATTCACTTTTGCACCCACAACATCAGAGTTATACACGAATCTATGGAATTTTTGTCCATTACCTTTTGTGCCATTTATATTTGTAATATTTGCTAGATTCATCGTATCCACTTCTATGTCCGTATCATAGCGATTCCAAAAGATATATGCCTCTATTTTATCAGCAAAAATGCCCGGATTATACGCTTCTAACCCAGCGCGTAAAAATATCTCTTGCAATGGCAGCTCAGACATATAAAGCCCAAATGAACTTCCCGGACGACTAAATACATAACTTGCCTCATTAGAATACACTCTTTGAAATCTACCCATTGTATAGTAGCGGATATTGCTATGTGTGTAGCCCAAATTCCAATCTAATCCCCACGATGAATAGCTAGAATTTTTTGCTCTCCCTTCTGGTGTCATAAAATCCTCTCCCTTGCGTCCACTCAAACCTATCAGCAAATCAAATCCATTGCCTCCACCAAGCAATTCTGCGCGTCCTGTTATGCCATTATTTACGCTATTATATTCCAAAGCACGAATCTTCGCATCTATGGTAAAAGGCGCACTTACATTGCCATTCCATCGCCTTGTCTTAAAATTTATCACGCCATTCATCGCATTTGAGCCATAAATCGTGCTAGCTGCCCCACGAATGACTTCAATAGCATCAAAGGCATATTGGTCCATTAAGTGAAATTCTAGCACGGGACGCCCTTCGATTTTTACGCCATCAATGGCAATGATGGTTCTATCTCTTTGACTTGACATACCGCGCATTACAAGCGTCCCACCTATGCCATTGGAGCGGTCATAAGTGGCACCCGGGACATTTTCTAGTGTGCTTAAAATACTGCCCGTCCCACTGCTAGATTCAAGCAATTTGTTTTTGCCTATTACACTTACGCTTTTGCTAGGGGTTTTGGATTGCACATCCAAAATTTCAGCGATTTCATCGCCATCCTCTACGCTACTGCTAATCACGCTCTCACCGATATATACCGCCTCTGAATCTTGCGCTTCGCTAATCTCATCTGCAAATGCAACGCAAGACGCCGAAATAAATGCAATAAATGCAATTTTTGTTAATTTTTTCATATTATTTTGTCCTTATCTTTTAGTCTAATTGCCCAGCTTTTGGGCTTGGATTTAGGATTGAATCTAACTCATTGTCAGTTAGCTTAATATCATAAAATTCACTAAAATGCGCCTTATACGCGCCTTTTATATCCAAATCTTTAAAGATTTGCGGGTGATTATGCTTTGCTAAAAATAATAGTAATTCACCCAAATCAAGATTCGGCGCAAATGGGCGATAAGTAGCAAGTGGAAATTTATAAACCCTCTTTTTTTGCACGGCAGAAATATTTTGCCATTCTTTTAGATTCATTAGTTCATTTGGCATAAGTGGCGTAAAATTTGAAATATAAATAATATCTGGATTTATACGATAAACTTCCTCCAAACTTACCTTGCTATTTGTGCGATAGCCCAAAGGATTATCCCCGCCACTATGTCTAATCAAATAATCCCCAAACAAACCACTAGAAACATTATCCTTGTCGATTCGATGCACAATTAGCACTTTTGGCTTTTTTGCGTCTTTTGTCTTTTTGTGAATCTGCTTTTCAATGCGCGTGATTTTGTCTATCAAGCGTTTATTTTTATCCGCAATCTCTGTATATTTGCCAAGCTCTACAAGCCAATGATTTAGCGTATCTTTGGAATTATGATTGTTTATATTTGTAGTAAGTGTAATGACATTTAGATTAGCTCTTTTTAAGCCATCGCATAATTTTATATTGCTAATTGGACAGATATAAAGATTTGCATTTAGGGCTAACATTTCCTCCAAATTTTCGCTATTGCCAACTCGTGCTTGTTTGTATTGTGGGCGATATTTTGATACCAAAGAATTATTCATAGCAGTTAATGACGCCTTTGGAATATAAATTAGCTCTAAATCACTCCAAAATGCAATGACTGGAGGCAGGGGCCAAAGTCCAATCACTGCGACTTTTTGCTTTGCCAATAAATGCGAATGCAATAAAATAATGCAAACTAAAAATAATATCTTTTTCATTTAGATTCCTTTGCATTGCGCTTTGAATCTAAAATATCTTTCTCTACCCACGCTATAAACGCATCAAAAAACGGCTCGGTTGTCGGCATAAATCCCTGCCCCAAATGAAATTCTGGGTCAAGCGAAGTTACATATAAATTACCCTCAAAGCTATTGTCTTTATAGATGATAGATTCGCCAAGCTCATTTACTAGGATTTTGGTAGCATTCTTTGGCGGGTAAAATGCCCCGTGGCAGTGCCATTTTGCCACGCGGACATCTATGGTGCTAAAAAGTCCGCTATCTGCGCGAATACTTTGCTTCTCTCCATTTGAATCAAGCGCATATAGTGGCATATCCGCTCCATTTATAAGCCACCACCAAAAATTCACAGGATAATCTTTCCAAATAATATTTGGCAAATAATCTCCCATAATCTCGCCAAAAGAAATGATATTTCCGCCATTTTGCAGATAATCTATAAATTTTTGCTTGTGTGGATTAAGAAAAGAGACATTTAGTCTAGAAGCAAGGACAATATAATCAAATTCATTAAATTCAATCGAATCTAAATCCAAAAAATGAAATCGTTTGCTAAAACAATGTGCGTATTTTGCATTTTTGTTGCTAAAAAAATGCGCGTGAAATGCGCCACCGCCTGTGATTATGGCATTTTTTAGTGATGAATCGCTTAAATTTTGTTTGCTTTTGTCTGATTTAAAATTTAAAAAGCTATCGATTTTTGTATTATCGCAAATGGGGGGGGGGATTTTTGCTTTAGAGCGCAATGCTTTGTAATCCTTTGATTGCAATTCATTTGTAAGCCATCGCAATAGATTTAAGCCCATTTGTCTTGCCGTAGTATTATCAAATAGCCCAAATCCTAACAAATCCGCATTTGCAGTGGATATAATAATGCCATTAGTAGAAACTCTATCCACATATCCCACGCACTCATTATCCGAATCCACCAAAATCATCTCCGCGTCTTTTGGCAGTGAATCTTTTGCAAAAAATCCACGATTAAAAAAGCCCTTAACGCCTCTGCGATAGTTTATGTCATACTCTTTTACGCCTTTAAAAATCGCTTTGGCAGATTTGCTATTTGCAAATTTTACTTCGCGTATTCTAATGGGTGTAGGGGATTGCACATAACCACTAGAATGTGGCAAGATTCGCATATAATCGCTCATAAATGACATAACAACTCCGCCATTATCCAAATAATGCCAAATCCTATCCTTAAATCTAGCCAAAAATACCTCATCAATTCCCATAGGAAGCACAATCGCGCAAAAATCACAAAGATTCACGCGCTCAAGCGCACTATAAATATCAATATGCTCTAAAATCTGCTTGTATAAAAAATGATTGCCCACGCTATTCATAGTAAGCGTTCCGCTATCAATGTATGCGATTTTGCCAAATTTTTGCAATTCATCGTAGCGATAAAACTGCCCTAAATTGCTATCTTTACACTGCATTTGACTCATAATTAACTCCTTTTGTTTAGAAAATAAAAATAAATCTTATTATATTGAATCTTAAAGTTAAATTAAATAATGATAGATATTTTTAATTTTGGGATTTAAATTTTATTGTGCTTTGATTTGTTTTGCTTAAAAATATGGAGTTTATAAACGCAGATAATGAGAAGTTTTACACAAATTCACGCGAATCTAATCCAAGATTCGCGCTTTTTTGATTTACACCAAAGTGAGAATCTATCGCTTGAATCCATTGTGCGATTCAAGCAAATCTATTAAACATATCCCGCGATTAGTGCTAGGATATATCCTGCGATACACGCGCTTATTACGCCAATTAGCCCCGGGATAATGAAGCTGTGATTGATTACAAATCGCCCGATATGCGTAGTCCCCGAGCGGTCAAACTGAATTGTCGCAAGGTCGCTAGGATAAGTAGGCAAAATATAGTAGCCATAGCAAGCCGCTGCAAATGCTACGATGATTCCGGGCTCTACGCCGATTCCAAGTGCCAAAGGCACAAATGCCGCTAGTGCTGCTGCTTGTGAATTGACGAATTTTGAGATTAAAAGGAGCATTATCGCGTAGGTCCAAGGGTGTTCTTGCACCACGCTACCAAGTGCCTCTTTAAGCATAGGCGTATGCACGGCAAACATCGAATCTGCCATCCACGAAATACCAAACACCGCCACCATAGCAATCATACCTGATTTGAAAATCGCGTTATTGCCTATGTCGCTAACTTTTACTTTGGTAAAAATCACTAGCGCAGCACCTGCCATAAGCATAAACATTTGGATTACGGCAACCATACCCATAGGTTTTACCACACCTTTGCCATTATCAAACGCAGGGCGCAAGTCGCTAAAAATCCCCAAAATCGCTACAATAGCAATCGCACCTAAAAATATCCACATAGCCACCCATTGAATCGTAGGCAATTTCACGCCCAAAAGCGTTTTATTTTCGCCATAGACATATTCTTTGAATTTGGGGTCTTTGATACGCTCTTGAAATTCCTCATCTTTATCCAAATCTTTGCCCCTAAACCACGAATAGATTCCTATACATAGCACACCTACTGCGCCACCGGGAATAGTGATTTTTAGTAAATCCACATAGCCATCAAATCCCTCCATATGCGTAACGCCGGGTGCTAAAAGCATAGCAGTCAAACTCACCACCGCCACGCTCACAGGGGAGCAGATGATTCCCATTTGTGAAGCGATAGATGCCCCTGCCATAGGTCGTTCTGGGCGGATATTATTTTTTATCGCAATGTCATAGATGATAGGCATCATCGTATAAACAACATGCCCTGTTCCGCACAAAATCGTCAAAAACCAAGTTACAAACGGAGCTAAAATCGTAAGAAACTTTGGATTTCTACGCAAGATTCGCTCTGCGATTTGTAGCATCACATCTAGCCCACCACTTGATAACAAAGTCGCACTCGCCGTTACCACGCAAAGGATTGTAAAAATCACATCAATGCTAGGCTTTCCCGGAGCGACATTAAATAAAAATGTCAGCACAAAAATCCCAATTCCACCAAGCAATCCAAGTGCAATCCCGCCCTTTCTTGCGCCGTAAAATAGGCAGATTAAAACGATTATTAGCTGAATGGCAAATTGCTTACCATCGCTTAAAGAAGTCAAAAAATCCATAAATCCTCCTTAAAAATTTTTAGCGATTTTTGTAACAAAACCGCATATTTTGCTACAAAAATGCAAGACGAAATTCTAAATTTATTTTCTTTAAGTTTTTCTTAAAAATATGGTGTGGGATTTTTAAAAAATTATATATTTTGTATTGTGCGAATCTCAATTTTGCAAATTTTTGTCATTGCGATATGAATCGCGTTTGATTCAAAGCAATCTATAAATCGCGCATATTTTGGCTTCTATCGCTACGAATCTTTTCACTTGAATCGCTTGGTGCGTTAGATTTTATTGATTTGTGCAAATCTTTAAGAATCGATAAAATCGCTAGATTCGCTTAAATCGCCCGAATCGTTGCCACATTTATAAACTTCGCCATTGATTATTTGCTCATATCCGCCTAGTGCATCATTCCAATTTTTATCCGCATTTAAAATGTATAGCGTGTCGCCACCTAATTTCGCCGCCCTTTGACGCAAATCATTCTCTGCACCCTGCATTAGAGCAGATACGCTCATCGCCCCAGCAATATCTATGATTTTCCCTATTTCACTCCCAAGCAGAGTGCAATCCTGTGGCTTATCATTTGCCAAAATAATCCTTTGTGCTTCAGGGGAAAGCTCCACACACGCCACAAATATCAATGCTAAATTTGCTAAAATAGCCACATTTGCAATCTTTTTCACGCTTGCTCCATTTATCTCTAAAAATAAAACCGCGATTTTAGTAAATTTTGCTTAAAAATTTGGATTGCTTTTGGATTCGTGCTAAATCCTTGCAATGATAGAGCGTTTAAATTTAAGCAAGTCTGGCGTGGAAGTAGTTTTAGGGAATTTTGTGGGTTTTCAAGTGTGAGACTGCGCAAATAGGACATAAAGTCCATTAGCAGTCAAACACTTAGAATCTCGCGAAATCCCCAAGATACAACGCACACCCTACATTCGCTCGTGGAATGTGCGTGAAATCACATCTAATTGCTGTTCGCGCGTGAGCTTGATGAAATTCACCGCATAGCCACTTACGCGAATGGTTAGCTGTGGGTATTTTTCAGGGTTTTCCATAGCGTCTTTTAACATTTCGCGCTGCAACACATTGACATTCAAATGATAGCCACAATCGGCGAAATACCCATCCATTAGCTGAACCAAATTGCTGTTTTGTGTCGCACTATCGCTACCTAGTGCATTTGGCACGATTGAGAATGTGTTTGAAATGCCGTCTTTTGAGTATTGAAACGGAATCTTTGCCACAGAGCAGAAACTCGCCACGCACCCGCTTGTATCGCGTCCGTGCATTGGATTTGCTCCCGGGGCAAATGGCTCTCCTGCTTTGCGTCCATCGGGTGTTGAGCCTGTTTTCTTGCCATAGACGACATTTGAAGTGATTGTCAGCACACTCATTGTAGGCACAGATTCGCGGTAGGTGTCGTGCAATGATAGCCTTTGTGAAAAGCCTTTCACAAGCTCCACTGCTATTTCATCTACGCGCTCATCGTTGTTGCCGTATTTGGGATAATCGCCCTTTATTTCAAAATCCACTATTAGCCCTGCTTCGTTGCGAATGGGCTTTACTTTTGCGTATTTTATGGCAGATAGCGAATCAGTTATCACGCTAAGCCCAGCGATTCCACCTGCCATTGTGCGTATCACTTTTTCATCGTGCAAAGCCATTTGAATGCGCTCATAGCAATATTTATCGTGCATATAATGAATCACATTTAGCGTATTTATATAAAGTCTTGCCAACCAATCAAGCACAATGTCTAGCTTTTCGCGCACTTCATCATAATCCAAATATTCGCCCTCAACCGCAGCGATATTTGGTCCCACTTGCAAGCCACTATTTTCATCTTTGCCTTCATTTATCGCATAAAGTAGAGCTTTTGCAAGATTGCACCGCGCACCAAAAAACTGCATTTGTTTGCCGACTTTCATAGGGCTAACGCAACACGCGATTGCGTAGTCATCGCCGAATTCTTCAAGCATAATCTCATCGCTTTCATATTGAATCGATGAAGTTTTGATGCTTACCTCCGCGCAGAATTTTTTGAAATTTTCAGGCAGACGCGTATTCCATAAAATCGTCATATTTGGCTCGGGCGCAGGTCCTAGATTATACAGCGTCCGCAGGAATCGATAGCTCATTTTTGTAACCAAATGCCGTCCATCAAGGCACATTCCGCCGATACATTCCGTAACCCAAGTAGGGTCGCCACTAAAAAGCTCATCATATTCAGGTGTGCGCAAAAAGCGAATCATTCGTAGCTTCATCACAAAATGGTCTATCATCTCTTGAATCTGCGATTCATTATATTTGCCCAAATCTAAGTCGCGCTCAGCGTAAATATCTAGGAAAGTTGAGATTCGCCCAATACTCATTGCTGCGCCGTTTTGCTCCTTTGTCGCTGCTAAATATGCAAAATAAAGCCACTGAATCGCTTCTTTGACATCTGTCGCTGGGTGTGAAATATCAAAGCCATAGCTTTGTGCCATAGTTTTTAGCTCATTTAATGCCTTAATTTGCTCGCTTAATTCCTCTCGTGCGCGAATCGTATGCGAATCCATCACATCTGGAATCATCTCTTTTTTTGCCTTTGTTTTCATCTCAATGAGTTTATCCACGCCATATAAGGCTACTCGGCGATAGTCGCCTATGATTCGCCCCCTGCCATACGCATCTGGCAGTCCTGTGATGATGCCTACTTTTCGTGCCAAAAGCATTTCATCGGTATATGCGTCAAAAACGCCGTCATTGTGCGTCTTGCGGTATTTAAAGACATTTGCCACTTGCTTATCTTCGTTTTTATTATAAGCTTTTAGCGAAGTTTGCACCATTCGATAGCCACCAAAAGGCATAATTGAACGCTTCAAAGGCTCATCAGTTTGAAGTCCCACGATAGTCTCCAAATCTTTATCAATATATCCCGCCTTATGCGCGGTAATAGTGGAAATAATGTCCGTGCTGACATCATACACACCACCGCGCTCCCGCTCGATTTTCATCAAATCGCAAACCTTTTGCCAAAGCGTTTTTGTCGCGCTTGTCGGCTCTGCAAGGAAGCTAGAATCGCCATCATAAGGCGTATAATTTTTCATAATAAAATCACGGACATTGATTTCATCACTCCACAATCCGTCCTCAAACGCGCTATTTAAAACGATTTTGCTGGTATTTTCTGCACTACTCATAATTTACTCCTTAATTTTTAAGATAATGTAATTGTAAAAAAATTTGCATTTAACATAGCTTAGATTCTGCTTAAAAAGGCAAGATTTTGCGAATCTTTTGCAAAAAATTTGCATTTTCTTAAAATATGCTTAATTTTTAAAATTTTTTGCGCGAATCTAATCAAAAATATTTAAATTTTATTGACTTTTAATGTTTATTACGAATCTATAAAATGCACAAAAAAACTAAAAAATATTTTTAAAAAATTTCACAAATATTTCACAATTTCATCTTAATATTGCACTTGGAATCTTTACACCTCCAAAAGATTCCAAAATTTTACTTTCACTAAATCTAAAATTCTATTACATACCTAAATGTGAATCGATATGGATTTTTGACTTTATAGCCCGGGCGGGAGCGA
>CAKUOH010000023.1 GCA_934668765.1 uncultured Helicobacteraceae bacterium
TTTTAAATTTGGATTGCCACGAATCACTGCGTGATTCTAGCAATGACAGAATTTTAAGCCCATCCCTTGTTGGATGGTGATTCACTTTATCTTTCCCCCTCCCTTGCGGATGTGAATTTCTTTTATTTTCCCCCTCCCTTGCGGAGGGGGATTAAGGGGGTGGGTATATCCTAACGAATCGTCATTGCGAACATTCGCAAGAATGCAAAGCAATCCACACAAAATCTATCATTCTAATGCAATTTTAAGTCGCCAAAGAATCTAAAAAAATCAAAGAAAATTTATAGATTGCCACGACTTACCTAACGGCAAGTCTCGCAATGACAGAATGGTAGATTTGCACTTGATTCGTGGATTGCTTTGCCACGAATCGCTTTTGCGATGCAGGGTTTGCAAGCAAATCTCGCAATGACAGCGTGGGACAGATTTGCTATAATTTGCTAAAACAATTCTCACAATAACGAAATTCTACCCACCCCCTTAATCCCCCTCCGCAAGGGAGGGGGAGAAATGCAAAAATCTCCGCAAGGGAGGGGGAATCAAATGCGAAATTCTCCGCAAGGGAGGGGAATTTAAAGAATTACCACGCGCAATGGAGGGGTAAAATAAAGTTTGGATGCCACAAAAATCCTATGGATTTGCAGGGTTCGTAAGCGAATCTCACAATGACGAAAAATTTGGATTGCCACGACTTACCTAACGGAAAGTCTCGCAATGACGATTTGTTTTTTTACAAAAGCGCAGATTCTCGCAATGACGACAAGTTTAGATTGCCACGAAAAACTGCGTTTTTCTCGCAATGACGAATTTACTTTTGATTCTTTTTTTAGATTGCCACAAATCGCTTTTGCGATGCAGGGTTTGCAAGCAAATCTCGCAATGACGACAAGTTTAGATTACCACGAATTTGTAGAATTGCATACCAAAATATAAATTGCAAAGCGCAAATGCACAAAATGCGCATCTTTACGCGCCTTTTGCAGCTGCTCCAAGCCCCCACATCGGCAAAAAGATTCCAAGTGCAAGTAGCAACACCAAACACGCAAGGAAAAATGTCATTATCGGCTCAATATACGCGCTCATATTATCCAAAATGTAGTCATATTTGATTTTATAATACTCCGCCACAGAAGTTAGCATTTTATCTAGCTCCCCGCTTTGCTCCCCTGTGTTTATCATCTGCAAAGCCATCGGGTCAAAATATCTTGTATCCGTGAGCGCGTCTGTGAGCGTAACCCCGCGTTGAATCGCACGATTCACAGTAGATAGATTGGCTTTCATATAGTCATTTGCAAGTAGTGTGGCGGAGGATTCAAGCCCCTCTTCAAGCGATAACCCTGCTTTTAGCATAAGTGCAAGTGTGGTTGAATACTGCGTGATATTGGATAGAAATGTGATTCGCCCGATTAGCTTAACTTTCAAAATATATTTATCCCAATTATATTTAAAACTCGGGCTATATTTGTAGCGATTTTTGATAAAGATGATAAGTGCGGCAAATCCAAATGCCACTAAAATGCCGTAATTTGATAGCGTTTCCTCGATGCCAATTAGAATCTTTGTGGGTAGTGGTAGCTCACCGCCAAGCTCGTTAAATATATCTTTAAATTGCGGGATAACAAGCATACATAGCGCAATAAAGGCTATTGCCATCGCGCTTATTACGATTGTGGGGTAACGCATAGCTTTTTTAAATTTAGCGCGATTGTCGCGGAGCTCTTCAAGGTTTTTCACAAGCATATCTAGCGATTCAGCTAGGTTACCTGTTTTCTCGCCCAAAGAAATCATAGATATTACCAAACCACCTATAACAAGCCTATGGTCGTTAAATGATTCGGTTAAAGTTCTACCACTATTTACGCCATTTAGCACTTCATCAAAAATGCCTACAAGCCGTTCATTTGCTGTATATTTCACCAAGTCTTCAAGCGTGGATTGAATCGAAATCCCCGCATTTATCATAAAGCTCATTTGTTTAAACGCCGCAATCAAGTCATCATACTTAATCGCCTTGTCCTTTGTCATATTTGCATAAAATTTCAAATAAAATGGCGGGTCAGATTCAACCGCTGATATGGGTTTTAGTTTGTGTTTATTGCGCACTATTTCAAATGCGGCGTCCGCTGTCATCGCTTTAATCACTATATTTACTCGTCTGCCGTTTTTGCCTTTTGATTTTACCTTAAAGAACTTCATAGTTTTGCCACCCTATACACTTCATCTAAACTCGTCCTACCCTCTAATGCCTTTGAAAGCGCGTCTTCAAACATTGTTACAAAGCCATCTTTCCTAGCCTCTGCTAAAAGCTCATCTTTGGTCGCATTTGCGGAGATTAGTCGCCGCATACCCTCTGTGCCAAGCACGACTTCTGATATAACCTCCCTGCCTGAATAGCCCTGCATATTGCATTCATTGCAACCGTGAGATTTGAAAAAATGATAATCCTCTGGGATTAGATTTTTGATTTGGGCTACCATTTTCTCTGGTGGCTCTACCTCATATCTGCAATGCGGACAGAGTTTTCGCACAAGCCTTTGCGCTTGCAATCCACACATTGTAGAGCCGATAAAAAAAGACTCTACGCCCATATCAAGTAGCCTTGCAACTCCACTAATAGCATCATTTGTGTGAAGTGTCGCTAACACTAAGTGTCCTGTAAGCGCGGCTTGGAGTGCGATTTGCAAAGTCTCTTTATCGCGAATCTCACCTATCATCACAATATCAGGGTCTTGTCGCAGAATCGAACGAAGCCCTGCTGCAAAAGTCATACCCGCGCGCTCATTCACCATAACCTGCTGAATCATATCCATTTGATATTCCACAGGGTCCTCAACGGTTATGATTTTGTGCGTAACGCTTTTTATCGCATTTAGCGCGGCATAAAGTGTAGTTGTTTTCCCGCTACCTGTCGGTCCCGTTACAAGCACAATGCCATTTGGCTGTCTAATGGCTTCGCCAAATCTATCGAAATTTAGCTCACTAATCCCCAAATCCTCTAACTGCACCAAAACCTTGCTCTTATCCAAAATCCTAATAACAATAGATTCGCCTGTGATAATAGGAAGCGTAGAAATACGAAAATCATAAGGCTTTTCTGCGACAAATGCGCTATACCTACCATCTTGTGGTTTTCTGCGCTCAGCTATGTCCATATTTGCCATTAGCTTGATTCGCGATGCAAGTGGCGCAAACATATCTTTATCAAATTTAAATACTTCTCTCATCATACCATCTACACGGATTCGCACCAAAGTATTTTTGGCAGTCCCCTCAATGTGAATGTCGCTACCTTTTTGCTTTACTGCGGTCTCTAAAATGACATTGACAAGCTTTGTAATCGCACTTTCATTTTTCTCATCGGCAAGAAGCAGATTTTGCGCATCGCCTTTCATTTCCTCGCGGATTTTTGCTACAAGGTCTTTTACGCTGTCATTTAGAGAGATTCTAACCACAATACCTACGATTTGCTCTTTTTTGGCAAGGCAAAATACTACTTGCTTATTACGAATCGCTCTTTTTATTGCCTCAATACCTTGCACATCAAATGGGTCTGCGATTACGACTTTAACCACGGTCAACATCTTTGCTTGACCCTTCAGGATTTCATTTGATGTCGCAACCTCTTTTTCCTCAACAGGAAAGGCTAAATATCGCTCAATAATGCTAAAAGGCACAAGATTAGCAATATCTACATCAAATTGCATTGCATCCAAATTGATATATTCCATATTTAGCATTCGTGAGAGCAATTTTAGGATATTTTCCTCGCTATTTGGGAAGTCCTCTAAAATCGACATTAGATTTAATTCGCCTCTTTTGCAAAGCTCTATAAAAAATCCAAGTAGCTTTGTTTCCTCTAAATAGCCTAAATCCACTAAGATTCGTATGATTTTTTTACGGCGAACTTGCTTTTTTTGCTCTTCTAAGGCATAAGTTAATTGCTCATTAGTGATTAGTCCAGCGGAGATTAACCTATCTCCAATCCTAACTTTTGCCACTAGATAATGCCTTCTTTCATTTTGTTTAGCGCATCAATCGCATCGGGTGCATTTGTGCTTGAAATATAGCGATTTAGCACTTCAAAGGCTTGGTCTTGCTTTCCGCTTAAATAAAGCGACTTAGCGTAAATGATAAAACTCTCTGTCTTTTGTTTGCCTTTAGAATCGGCATTTGAGGCATTTAACGCCCATCTTATGCTTTTGTCGTAATTTTTGGCATCATAATAAAATCTCGCCACCTCAATAGCCGTGTTGTAATCTTTGGTATTGCGAAAGTCGGATTCTTTAAACTCTATCATTTTTTCTTTTGTTAAATTTTGCGAAGTGATGATAGGCTTGGACTTTGGCTTTGTGGATATTGCGCTAGATTCGGCATTGCTAAAACTACGATTTGGTTTATCAAATACGCGCACTTCTTCAACGCTAGTTTTTGGCGCATTGCGCTGTGCGATGATTCGCGCTCCACTTGTGCCTTGATATTTATAAAATCCCGTATCGACAAACATATTTACATTAACCACTTGGCTATAAGCGTCATTTGCGCTAACCCAGCCATTTGGCGTTTTTAGCAATCCATTTACGCTTTTGCTGCTAGCGCAAAAGATTGAATCGCGTGAATAATGCCCTAATGCTTTGGAGCGAAAACTAGCATTTTGGCGCACTGTAAGTTTATTTACCGTTACTTGTCTGCAAGTAAAGTTGATTTTCGCACTTTTTTGGTTTGAATCTATGCTTGGATTTGTAGTTTGATTTTGATTTGGTGGTAGGGCATTTTTTGGGACATTGCTTTGGGCTAGATTCGCATTTGAATCGTGCTTTTTAACTAGCACACTTTTATCATAGATTTGAAACTTTATAAAAACGCCCAGCATTATGATAAATGCCACAAGCACAGCGACAAAGACATAAAATATCGTAGTCCTATATTTATATGCCTTCCAGCGATTTTCTAGCTCAATGATTTTTTTCATTCACAACCTACAACTTCGCGCATTAGGGCTATTCTTCCCCTATTTCGTGGATATTTGCCTTTATGTCATCTTTTCTAATGATTTCATTCACGGTTTCGGTATATCCTAAATCCTGCAAACTTGGATTGTCGTTTCGTTTGACAATGTGGGGCGTGATGACAATTACCATTTCACTTGTTTCCTCTACCATCGAATCATAAGAGAACAAATATTTTACGATAGGTATGTAGCCCAAAAGTGGGACACGATTTTTGGTATTTGTCGCACTTTTGTTAATAAGCCCACCGATGATGATTTTATCGCCATCTTTTGCGCGCACAAGCGATGAAAGCTGACTAGCAGATAGGTTTGGTGGCTCTGTCAAGGCTGTGGCTTTATTATCCACCGTCCTATCCTTTGTCTGCGTAATGCTTGGATTTATTTTAAGCATTATATATTCGCCTTGAATCGATGGCGTAACATCAAGCAAAACCCCCGCAAATATGCTAGGATAGTCCTCATTAGTCGTAGTGCTAGAAGTCCCAGAAGTCGCCGTCAAATACGATGAGCTTTGCGAATAGCGCAAAATACTACCCACGCTAATTAGCGCAGGTTGATTATTTAAAGTTAGCACTTTGGGATTTGAAACTGAACGCACCGTGCCGTAAGTGGTTAGAAACTCTATGATTCGATTAAGCGAAAATCCCGCTGCAAAGAGCTTGTATCCGCCTAATTCTAGCACAGGATTCCCAGCGGCTTCTGCCGCAGATTCATTTGGGACTATGAAGTTTCCAGCATTATAGAGCTGATTCCAATCAACGCCCACTGTATTGCCGTTATTATGCGTTACAGTTAGAATCGTTACATCAATTAGCACTTGATTTTGCATTTGTTCTTCTAGCTCTTTTAGGTATTTTCTAACGCGCTCAAGTTGCTTAATAGTCCCTGTAACGGTGATTAACCCCGCTGCTTTATTGACTATGACGCTTTGTCCGCTACCAATATCTTCGCTACTTTTGCCATTTGCACCATTTGCGCCACCAGCTCCAGCATCTCCACCTGCCGCATCGCCTTCAGTGCCTGTGGATAAGATTCGCTTTGGTTGGTGTGCATCGCCCGGACGAAAGGCGATTTCAAAGACTTCTTTTTCGATTCGTCCCCAAAAGTCAAATTCATCGACAGAATAAATCTTTGTCCCGCTAATGCTATCCGCACTTCCACCAGCCATAGCGGAATTTACAATCCCGCCGTGAACGCCACTTTGCACAGTGGCACTATCTACTTGGGATAATCCACTACCCGTGGAGCTACCGCCACCGCCACCTGAATCGGAAGTAAGAGAGTTTTGCGACAAAATTATGTCTGTGTTGCTTGCGCCAACTCTAGAAGTGCCAATGTAGTTGATTTTAAAAGTCTCTGTCATTAGGTAGGATACACGCAAAAGTTTGCCATCAAATTCGTAGTTTAGCTCATTTTCGGTAAGCAATAAATCAAAGATTTTTTCTAGTGGCAATTCTACGATATTTACAGAGGCAATAGAGCCATTAAGTTTATTTCTAGCAGCTTTATCGCGCACTAGCATACTATATCCGCACTCAAAGCTTAATTGCTCCAAAAGCTCACCCACAGAAGTTCCATCTAAACTTGATGCAGATATGGTAAATGCCTTATCCTCGCACAAACCAACCGCTTGTAATGAGCCTAAACACACACTTAACAAAAATCCAAAAATACACTTTTTCATCTACTACGACCTTACTTGTAATTATCTGCTTTTTTTATCGTAACTTTTTTATTCATAAGCTGTAAGTCTCGTTTCATATTATAACGCGCAACGCGTAGCTTCACGCTATCTTCATTGATGCTTACGACTTCCCAGCCTTCAACAGAATCGCATTCTTTGCTTTTTCTTGCCACTCTACATTCCTCTACCCATTGGTTGTTAATGTGTGCTTTATATCGCTTGATTCGGCTGTTATTTGAATCGGGAGCAATAATAATGCTTTTTAATGTAAGCACAGCTTGTTCCAACTGCGCTCTTATAGCCACTTCGTCCTCTGTCTGCTGATAAACATAGATAAATGGGTCATCAATATTAGCATTATCTTGAAAATACTGCTCCCTTTCAAAACTCACAATATCTTCTTTTAGACGCTCATCAGGGTCGCTTGGGCGTGGTTTGGCGACTTTTTGTGGCTTGGGTTTCGTGGTTTGCTTGGGCTGTGGCTGTTGCTCTTGTGGCGTGGATTGAGTTTGATTTGTTTGATTTTGCGCTTGATTCGTTTCGCTTGTAGATTGAGATTGATTTGTTTGATTTTCACTTGGATTTTGCGCGGGATTTACGGCTTGATTCGTAGTTTGATTTGCTTTGGCATTGCTTATGGCATTATTTGGATTCGTAGCATTTGTAGGTGCTTGATTATCCGTAGCCACTGCATTTTGCTCATTTGTAGGCGCAATATTATCGCTAATGTCAAGATTCGCGCCCAAAGCTACGCCAAAAAGCAAAGCTAATATTGCTAATCTCATCACACACCTCCCCTAAAATTGCGAATCAAAATGCTGAAATTCAAGCGATTATCCTTGCTTTCAATGATAATGTTATCTAGAGAGACAAACTGCCCGAAAGTCTCCAGCCAATCGATATATTCAAGGATTTTATTATACTTGCCATAGCCAAAAAGCACAAAAGTGCTGTGCTTCATACCACCCAAGCTCGTAGTATCGCCTAACTCAATATCCGTGCCATTTACGACAAGCCCCAAGTCGATTGCCTTTTTACTCGCCTCATCAAATGTCAAAAACCAATCCTTACTGCTATCAAAGACATCATTTAGCAAGGCGTTTAGGCGTTTTATGGTTTCTTGTGATTGCAATATGCCATCATTTAGGGAGCTGATTTGCTGCTCTAAATTCATAAATCCGCCATTATCCATAGAACTAATATAGTCTTTCTCTTTGTTTATCTTGCCACTTATTTCATCGTGTATGCCTTGATATTCATATCTATATCCAGCCACAAAATCATACACGCCAAAATACATAAGCCCAATGATTGCCGCGCCACAGATAAAGCCAAATAAAGTGCGCTCATTTGGGCTTTTATCGACTAGATATGTGTCTAATTTATCTAATTGCTCATAAAATTGCGTTTGAAGTTGATTCATCTCACTACCACCTTCACTATGGAGTTTAAATACCCGCCTACGCGACTTTCTAAATCTGGATTCGCACTAAAATTGTATTCCGCACTCATCGCATCTATCTCATTGCCTGCGGCTTTAGATGCTGTATTTGCTGCGGTTTTTGCGGTGTTAGCGACATTTTTAGCGGTAGCGTTAGCATTTTGTGGTGTAGTGGCTATAATCTCTACGCCAAATTTTTCGACTTTTTCAGTCGTTACGGATTTATAAGTTTTTTGACTATTTAGATTTCTAATAAAATCCGAAATATCATTTTGCGTTTTGGCAAAGAGATTTAACTCTACGATTAGTTGCTGATTGTTGTTTGCCACAGCGGTATATTTTACAATGCTTACCTTGCTATTTTTAGCGACTTTGAGGATATCATCTACGACTTTGGATTTTTGGATATAGCCCACCTGCCAAGTGTGAATGTCGCTCATATCGCCACGCAGATTTGCTACGGTTTTATTTAAACCTACTTGGGTTGTTTGCAGATTTTCGATTTGATTTTTCATATTTGTCTCTCTGCCACGATATTCCTCTGCTTTTGGGAAAACGACATTATCATAATCGCTTTGTAGCATTCCTGCGCGGAAATTATAAAATCCGCTCATTGCGACATTGTAGATAGGGTGCAATAATGACAGCACAAAACAAGTCCCCGCTATCATCACAAACTGCCCTGATTCGCGTTGGCTTAATGGCTTTGGACGCTTTAGATAAGAGAAGTTTGGGATTTTTAGATTCATATTGCCAATATATAAATCCGCGTAGTGCATAGCGATATTTGCGAGTGCGTGTTTGCCTTTGTCTGTATTTACAAATGCTAGTTGATTAAATGGGCGCGTGTCAAGCAAAAATGTATCCCTAAATATAGGCAAGAATCTATTATCATACTCCGCACTCATACCAAAATAAAGCGAAGTCGGGTCTAAATCGGGATAAATGCGCTTAATATATGAGATATTTTCCTCGATTTCGCGTCCGATTCTATCTACCATCGAATCAATAGATGCTTTATGGTCGGCTGCTTCCGCTGCCTTGCTTGAGATAAAATCCTCAAATTCAGACGCGCTTAATTCTAGTGAAGTCTCTTGGTTAAACTCTATGCGCAATCTTTGCATACTAGCATTGAGCGTTTTGATATAGACAGGCTCACCCTTGCTATAAAAAGCAAAGATTCCATTATCCTCTCCGATAAACACAAAGATATGATTGTCAATGACATCTAATTTGCCCTTTTTATAAAGTGCTAGTGGCAAAAACGCCGTAGAAGTGAGAACATCAATATATGTTGTTTTTTGGGCTAAATCATTATAGATATTTTCCAAATTTTTGGTTTCAATGGCATAAACATCGTAATTCCAATTATCCGCATCGAAATTTGCATCAACGCGATAATATGACACTTGATAGTCTGCGTCCGTAGAGATATTTAGACTCTTATAAGTTGTCTCGATGACAAAATCTTCAATATCTTCCTCTTCAGTCGTGCGCGGGACTTCGACATTTGTCTTTAACAATGTATCAAAATTGATTAAACTTACAACTCTTAAGCTAGAATTTGCGCTCTTTGTGTATTGTATGACTTTTCCGCCACTTGTAGTTAAGAAAATCTTTGAATCAGGGTTGTAATATACGATATTGGCGTTTTTTTGCTTTGCATTTATCTTGCTACTTAAGGTTTTGGTTACATTTTTTTGTAAATCTTTTAGGTTTAGGTTATCTAAATTCAAGCCTTTTGGACTTTTAAATTTGCCTAGCAAACCCTTAAAATCAAACTTTTTCATAAACTTTCCTTAAAAAATATCCTAAACGCCTTAAATCAAGGCTTTATCAAAAATTTTAGATTCTATCAAATCGGCTATTATATCTTTGCATTTATAAAAATCGCTAAATTATAAAATTTAATTGTAAATGTTTTTCGCAAACAAATCTAAAACGAATCGCAATAAATAAAAGCGCGAATTTTATATAAAATCACACATAAAATTCAAATTATTGAAAAAATCTGCGATTTTCTATGACTTTTTAAAGTATTTGTAGTAAGATTGCATTTATTTTTTATTTACGAAATCCAAAAGGGAGGAATCAAACAATGTCAGTTTCAAAGCAAGATTCGATATATTTGGCACAAGATTCAGCAAAACGCGCCGCTTTTACGATGATAGAGCTGATTTTTTCAATCGTCATTGTCGGTTTAGTCATATTAAGCATTCCCCTAATCGTCCGCCAAAGCAACCTAAACACCATTATGTCGCAAAATGTCATCGGCTACTACAACGCGCTAACGCTTATGGAGACGATAAAATCAAAGCCGTGGGATAAAAGTAATGTCGCGGATTTCATAAGCTCGGGCGAATATTATATTTTAGATACCGATGAGGATAGTTGCAAGATTCTTACCATAACCACAGGCGTTAAAGATGATGCTGGCAATATCGCAAATGTAGGCAAAAATATCTATACCAAAAAGGGACTATCAACTGCTAATAAACGCCGTATGTGCGACCCTAACAAAAAAAAGGCAAGTGCCATAGCCGCTAACAATGCACTTGAATCGATAAATGACTTTCATAACTACGAAGTGGCTGTTTATAGCGATATAGATAGCAATCAGCAGATTTTTAAGCTAAAAGTGGCAGTGGATTATGTTCGTGTAGATTTTGGCAATGGCGTAAATAACGCAAATGTCGTAGGTAGCATTAACAATCCTAATGGCAACACAAGCGATGTCAAGCGAATCCGTATCACTTTGATTCGTATGCTAGATAATCAAGAGATTGACAAAGATGGCGAGGCTGTTTTCACATACTATGCGGCAAATATTGGCAATGACATTCCGCTAATCAAAGACAATAAAACCATTTAAACGGAGGCGCGATTATGAAAAATAAAAAATATTTTGTAGAATTTGGGATAGATTCACTTGAATCTAAAACTTCCCCTTCCCTTGCGAATCTAGCAAAAGCCCCAAAGGGACAACGCGCGGGATTTACTATGATAGAAATCGTCTTTGTCATAGTCATCACAGGGCTAGTCGCTGTCGCAGGTGGCAATGCAATCGTGCAGATTTTACAAAACTACACTTTGCAAAAAATGTATGCTAAAACGGAGATGGATTCTGCATCCGCGATTCGCCAAATCTCTAATTACTTGCAAAATTCCGTGTGGGATTCGATTGCATTTGGTGGGACTATACCCATTTCGGAGGTATCCACCGCCAATGATGGCAAACTCAATGTAAGCAACAACAAACAGAAATTATCTTTCATAGAAAAGGATTTAGAATCACAAAATGGCGCAAGTGATAATAATGGCAATATGATACCATATTTCGCAGGATTTATAGATTTGAATAAATCTAATGCAAAGGTTATCGCAAGCCAAACTAACAGCGATGATTTAGAAAAGGCTTTCGGCAATAGGACAGGCATAGCGTTGTATTTTCCTTTTATCAATGTAGGCACTAGCACAAGCGTCCAAGAAAAATATCATCAAAGCAACATTCAAAATAATAAGGCACTTTTTCAGGTAAATAGCGCAAGTAATAATCATACCGTAGGCAAAAAAGCCTTTACTTTAAATAATGAGCCACAGCAAATAGGCGATATAGCAATGTTAGTAAATGCCTATCCAAGCTATTTGCAGTTAGCCGATAAAAATGACACAAAGATAAACAATGAAGTTTTTGAAAAGGGCGATTTGGTATTTTTTCGCAGAGAGCCGGGCGACAATGCGTGGAAGTCTATTAGAATCGCACGAAAAGTCTCTAATCTGCACTTTTGGACGGAATCTAGTTCAAGTTTGATTCGTGTGCGAATCTGCTTTGAAGCTGGGGTAGTTAAAAGCGTAATGGATGAATTTTGCAAAGAGGGGATAATAATGCAATGAAAAAGATAGAATTGAATGTTAAAGAAAACGAAATTGTTATTGTAAGATTCGCAAAGCAAACCAAAGCAATCCGCAAAAAAACAAATAGATTGCCACGACTTGACTGCGTCAAGTCTTGCAATGACAAAAAAATAAATGTGTGCAAGGAAGCATCTTGTGATGGATTGCAAACTAAATTTATAGAAACTAATATACGCGGAAGTATTTTGAGTGAATGTTGTAAAACACAAAACAGCATTCGCGCGGAAGCATCTTGCGATGGATTGCAAACTAAATTTATAGAAACTAATATACGCGGAAGTATTTTGAGTGAATGTTGTAAAACACAAAACAGTATTCGCGCGGAAGCATCTTGCGATGGATTTGTGGGTTTTCAAGTGCGGATGCGCGAAAATAGGACATATAGTCCATTGAGCGAATCCGAACGCAGAATCCCGCAAATACGCGCAAGAGGCAATCGTGCGGGATTCGGTATGATGTTTGCTATAATCATTACGATTTTAGTCGCCACTCTTGGCGTCCTAGCGGTAAAATTTAGCACTCAAACGCTAAATACCACCACAAACGAATACATAGCCATTCAGTTAGATTTATACTTAAACTCCACTGCTGAATTAGCGGTTTTGTATGTCCAGCGCAATGGATTTGTGTGTAATGAAAATATAGATTGCGATTTAAGCAAAAATGGCACTAATGGCAAAAGGGCAAATGTAACCGCACCCATAGAGAAATATATCGCCTATGGCGAAAATAAAGAGTATAGTTTCAAATACAAAATCACGCCACTAGATAACTATGATAGATTCGACACTAGCGTATATCAAGATGTCGCTGGTGATGCAGTCTGCAATGAAACACAAGGCGCAAAACGGTGCTTTAAAGAAGAGACGAAAAACGCCTTTGTGCTAGATATTTCAGGGAGCGTAACGAATCCCATCACAAATCAAACTTTGCGCGTAACCAAACGGCAAATTATCAAACCATAAAAGGAGTAAAAAATGGAAGAAGTAGAATTAGGATATGACATAGCAGCTTTGTTAAGGACGACTTTTAAGCATAACGCAAGCGACTTACATCTAGTGGCACGAAGTGAGCCACAGATTCGCATCGATGGCATTTTGCAAAAGCTAAATTTGCCCGTGTTAGATAAAAAGAGCATTGATAAGCTCTGCTACGCGCTTTTGACAGACAAGCAAAAAAAGACGCTTGAAGAAGAGCGCGAGTTAGACTTTTCTATCGAGCTAGAAGATGTCGGGCGATTTAGGGTGAATTATTATTACACGATGGGGAGCGTGGCGGCAGCTTTTAGGACGATTGAGACAAAGATTCCTACGCTTGATGATATAAACGCGCCAAAAGTGCTTAAAAATCTAGTTACGCGCAGAAAAGGGCTGATTTTGGTTACAGGACCCACAGGTAGCGGAAAAACTACCACTGTGGCGGCAATGATAAATGAAATCAACAAAAACGACAAAAAGCACATTCTTTGTATCGAAGACCCGATAGAATATGTGCATAAGGGTATAAATTGCCTTTTTTCTTATCGTGGGCTAGGCGAGGATACGAAGTCTTTTCAAGGGGCGTTAAAATCCGCACTGCGCGAAGACCCCGATATAATATTCATCGGCGAGATGAGAAATATTGAGACGATGGAAATCGCGCTTGAGGCAGCGGAAACAGGGCACTTAGTCATCGCCACACTGCATACAAACTCCGCAGCACAGACGATAAATAGGCTTGTAAGCTCATTTGAGGGTGCAAAACAAGAGCAAGTGCGAAGCCAAGTGGCAATCACTATCGAGGGGATTTTGTCGCAGATTTTGCTTCCACGCGTAGATGGCGGGCGCGTAGCAGCGACTGAGATTCTCATCGGCACACCTGCTATTCGCAACCTTATCCGCGAAAATAAAATCCACCAAATAAACTCACAAATGATGATAGGACAAACGCTAACCGAAATGAAAACAATGGCACAAAGCCTAAATGAACTCTATGGTAGCCGAATCATCTCCAAAGAGGAATACGACATAGCAAGTGCTACGGTAATGTAGCTTTTTTTGGTGGCTTAAATCTATAATTCAAGTTGCTTCTACCCACAGCACCATTTCATCGGCTATGAAGTAGTTTGTCGCATAGATTTTGCCGTTTTGTGCGCGAATCTTATCGCTTTGCAAAAGCAAATTTAGTCGTTCTTTGTTTGTGATTATCGCGCTATCTACGCCCACTTCGCTACGAAATCCTAAAAAAATCTTTTCTAATCTTATGTCGCTAGGGCTTAAAGATTCGCGTTTTATGGCACAAGGATTGCGTAAATACGCGCCAAAGTCGCCTTGCTTGTAGATTCGCGCCACTTGCAAACCACCCTGCGAATCAAAATCCGTGATTTTCCCCACCGCACCAAGCCCCACGCCGATATAATCGCGATATGCCCAATAGCCCAAATTATGACGGCTTTTTTGCGATTTATCACGCGCAAAATTTGAGACTTCGTATTGCGTAAATCCGCGCAAATCCAAAAACTCTTTTAGCTCGTAGCACAGGGAGGATTCGCGTGTGGGATTTTTGCGCTCCCTAAAAAACGCGGAGTTTTTATCAATGCTTAAAGAGTAACACGAAATATGCCCCACGCCCAAATTTAGCGCGTTTTCAAGCTCAAAGCATAACCGTTTAGGCGAATCTAAAATCGTCCCATAAATCAAATCAATGCTTGTTTTCACGCCACATTTTAGGGCGGATTCGATAAAATCACGCGCGATTTTTGGGCTATGATTGCGCTCTAAAAGTCGCAGTTTATCCGCATAAAAGCTCTGCACACCGATACTAAAACGATTCACGCCTAAATCCTTAAATGCGTTTAGCGTCTCAATGCTTGAAACATTTGGGTTTAGCTCCATTGTGATTTCGGTATGTGGGGCGATTTTTGGCTCTAAAATGCGAAAGATTTGCTCATAATCACTAGGATTCAAAGTATTTGGAGTGCCACCACCGATATAAATAGAATGGAATTTTTTGGATTTTACCCACCCCCTTAATCCCCCTCCGCAAGGGAGGGGGAGAGCTGAAAGATTGCCATCCACAAGGGATGGGAAATTTTTGGATTTTGCAATTTTTGTGCGATTCGTAGAATCTAATCTATTGCTACAAGCAATCGAAGTATTTGCGGTGTGGCTTTGCACGAAGTTTGCCTCATTGCTAGGAAATAAGACTGATTGTCTATTGACGACGCAATGGGGCAAACTTCGTGTGAATCGCATACCCAAAGACAAATTGTCCCACGAATCCAGCTCATTTTTCAAATCCGCGCATAAGCAATCCAAATATTTTTGCTTAAATTCTAGCATATTTGTTAGCGAATTAAACCCGCAGTATCCGCACTTTGAAGTGCAAAATGGTATGTGAATATAGAGCAACATTTTCCAAACTTATATTTTTTTTACGAAAAATTTTATAAAATTCGCTTTTTAAAATCAAATTTTTTAAGGGAATCTTATGAGCGAATATCGTCCAAATGTCGCTGCCGTGATATTATCAGAGCGTTACCCTGAGATTTGCGAGTTTTTTATCGCAAAGCGCAATGATATTAAGCGCACTAAGTGCATTTGGCAGTTTCCGCAAGGTGGAATCGATAATGGCGAATCGCCCGTAGATGCGTTGCATAGGGAGCTAATGGAGGAAATCGGCACAAATGATATTGAGATTTTAGCCGAGTATCCGCAGTGGCTGAAATACAATTTTCCCGCAGGCAATATCCAAACCAAAATGTATCCATTCAAAGGGCAGATGCAAAGGTATTTTTTGGTAAAGTTAAAGGCTGAAGCAAAAATCAATTTGGCGACTGAAATACCCGAATTTACCTCACATAAATTCGTGCCTTTTGAGAGTGTGCTGGAAAATGTGGTGTATTTCAAACGGCGCATTTACAAACAAGTGCTAGAATATTTTAAAAAGGAAGGATATATTTAAATGCTAATTGTGCAAAAATTCGGTGGGACGAGCGTAGGGGATTGCGAGCGAATCCAAAATATCGCTAAACGCGTGATTGAGACAAAGCAAAGTGGCGCAAAGCTTGTGGTGGTAGTATCTGCGATGAGTGGCGAGACGGATAAACTTATAGGCTATACAAAGCATTTTAGCGCATTGCCAAATGAGCGTGAGAGCGATAAAGTTTTAAGCACGGGCGAGACTGTAACAAGTGCGCTTTTAGCCATCGCGCTAAATGAGTTTGGATTCAAAGCTGTATCGATGAGTGGGCGCGTGGCTGGGATTCACACAGATTCGGTTCATACAAAAGCAAAGATTCAAGACATCGATACAAGCAATATTTTTAAGCATTTAGATGAGGATTATATAGTCGTGGTGGCTGGATTTCAAGGCGTGGGCGATGATGGATTTATCACAACGCTTGGACGAGGTGGAAGCGATTTAAGCGCGGTTGCGTTGGCTGGGGCTTTAAAGGCGGATATTTGTGAGATTTACACTGATGTCGATGGCGTTTTTACCACTGACCCGCGCATTGAATCAAAAGCTAAAAAAATCGATGAAATTAGTTATGATGAAATGTTGGAATTAGCGTCTTTGGGCGCAAAAGTATTGCTAAATCGCTCTGTTGAAATGGCAAAAAAATTAGGCGTGAAAATCATCACACGAAATTCTTTTAATCACAATGAAGGCACAATTATCACAAACGAGGAGGAAATTATGGAAAAGCCTATTATTTCTGGCATTGCGCTAGATAGAAATCAAGCAAGAGTTAGCATCGTAGATGTCGATGACAAGCCCGGAATTGCAGCAGAGCTTTTTAGTGCTTTGGCTGATTCAAACATAAATGTAGATATGATTGTCCAAACAATCGGGCGGGATGGCAAAACGGACATTGATTTTACGATTCCAAAAACGGATATGGAGCTATGCAAAAAATTGCTAAATAATTACAAAGATGCCGCAAAGGGCATTGAATATGACGAAAATATCGCAAAAGTCTCCATCGTAGGACTTGGAATGAAAAGCCACTCTGGCGTGGCAAGCAAAACTTTTAGCGTAATGGCGCGAGAAAATATAAATATTATGATGATTAGCACAAGCGAGATTAAGATTTCCTTAATCATTGATGTGAAATACGCCGAACTTGCAGTGCGCTCACTTCATAGCGTATTTGGGCTAGATAAATAGAGTATAAATCAAGAGAATCTTGCGTGAGATTTTTGGCGATTTGTGTGTATATTTGGCGCGCTTTGCGCTAAATATTATGTAGCGTAAATCTATGGGGCAAATATGAGCGAAAATATCCATCAACTTTTTGCAGATTGGACTTTGAGACTTTTACGCAAGGGCGAAAATGCTTTGACGCTATCGTGGCTTGAAGAACGCAGATTTGAGTGGTGTAGTCCCACATATCGTTTTATTCACAATGTGATTGCTAAGGGTAGCGCGATAATCCTATGCACAGATGTTAAACGCACTTGGTTTGGCGAATATATCTTACAGCACATAAATAGCGTAAATTCGCGTCCGCTTTTGCCTATTTTTTATATGAATAGCTCTTTGCCACGCGCGGAGCTAAACACGCAGTTAGTCGAGGATATGTTTAATATCGCTTTTAAAAATCACATACTTTGGTATATCGGGCGCACGGATAATAAATTAGCCACTCTTGCCATTGAGCAACAAGATAGCTTTATTTGGGCTTTTGATAGCAATTTACACACGGCGTTTCATTTGGATTCAAATGAATCTAGCGTGGATATAAAGCTTTTGCAACTTTTTTCCGTGCTTGATAAAAGCATAGATGCGATAATGTTTGATGAGTTAGAGCCGTGAATATCGCAAATAGTGGCATTGGCGAGATTATCATCACAAATGATTTCGCGCTAGAAGTTGCGAATCTAAAAGAGAGCATTCCAAATACGCGTATTTTCCCTTACGCACCGGAGGAATTTAAAAAAGGCGAGTTTAAAATCAAACACGCAAGAGAGGCGATTGATGAGAGTATAATCGCTGAGACTTTACAAAAGACGATTATTTTGGCGGCTGATAAATTCAACATTGAGGCGCAAAATGCCCTGCTAAAAGTCCTAGAAGAGCCACCAAATAATGTGAAATTTATTTTGGTTACCAAGTATAAAAGTGCGATTCTGCCGACAATTTTATCACGCTTAATTCTTACAAATAAGCGCACAAAAAGCGACACACCGCCATTTCCACTAGATATAACGCGTCTCAATTTAGAGGGCATAATGGGATTTTTGGAGGGCTTTGGATTTCAAGATAAGCGCGAAGAGATTCGCACAAAACTTACTAGCTTACTTTTTGCCGTGAGGGAGGCGAATCTAGTGCTAAATCGCAAAGAGTTAGATTGTTTTAGCAAGGCGATGATAGAGATTGAAAGCTACGAACAACCGCGATATATTTTTTTAAAATTACTGCTAATGCTACTAGAGCATAAAAAACGCAGAGTTAAGGGGTAAAACAATAAAAATTCGTCATTGCGAGGAGATTTGTGTAAATTGTGTAAAGCAATCTAAATTGCACAAAATTAGCACATATTTTAGCGTAAATATTTTTTAAAGCAAATTGCAATATAATTGCGATAAATTCAAAATAAGCGAGGTTAGTGATATGTTAAAATCAGCATTAAGAGGCATTTTGGTGGCTATATTTGCGAGTGGTGGGCTATTTGCGGCTGATGATGTGAAAATCTATATCATTCACGGATTTGGCGCAAATAGCGAGTCATATTGGTATCCGTGGCTAAAGAGCGAATTAAGTAGCGAGGTGGGCAAGAAAATCAAGGCGGAGAATATCATTATCCCTGATTTGCCCACGCCACCTACTTTACAAGCGTGGAAAGATAAGATTAAAGAAGAAGTCGCGGGGCAGATGAATGAGCGGACATATTTCGTAACGCACGGAATCGGAGGCGTGGCTACGCTAAAATTCATCGAAGAGAGCGGACACAAAGTGGGTGGAATTGTGCTTGTGGGTGGCTTTGATAAACCATTTCAAGGGGTGCAAAATAATATCAAAACCTTTACAAACGCCCTGCTAGATTATAAAAATCTAGCGCAGCACATTAAGCACATAGCCGTAATCTCCGCGCGAGACGATAAAAGTATCCCTTATAGTGCAAGTGAGGATTTGGCAGATAAGCTGAATGCGAAGTTTATTTTAGAGCAGGGTGGCAGGGTAAAGGCGAATCAAGTCGGCTACACAAGCCCACGAATCATATATAGCGAGATTCGTCTAATGATTGACGCGGACAATCCACCGCCACCGCCAGCAGATGACAAGGCAAAAAAGAAGTAGGGCATTAAAGTTGTTTAAATACTAGATATTTGCCCGATATATTAGAATTTAGGAGGATTTAATATGAGAGTGTTTTTTTGCGCCGTAGTTGCCTTTGTGGTTGGCGCGTTTGTGATAGGCTGTGCGGATTTGGATTATGTCGATGATTACTCAGATTCCACATTCTATGATGATGAATACACAGAAGAAGAAATCATAGATGAAGAGGACGAGGAATACGCACAGGACGCAGCAGATGAGGAAGTAGTGCAGTTTGCAAGTATGTCAAATAAACAAGATGAAGCCAAACCTACCAAATCCACAGAATCAAGTAAGCTTACCCTATCAAATAAAGATGATGAGGAAGTTGAATATATTGATGAAGATGAAGCTACAAATGATGAATCTAGTGAAAAACACGCCAATAAAGAAATTGCAGAGAAACAATCTACACCACAGCAAGAGCCACAAAGTGCCACTACACCAGCTTTACAGCCTGTTCCAGCACCCAAAGAAACAGCAAAAGTAGAGCCAAAAAGCCCAAAAAACGCAGATGCAAATGCACCTAAAATCTCACGAGATTCGCGCCCTGCGGTAGTTGTGGCAGGTGCAAATAAGCCAAATGTAAGCAATCAAAAGATTCGTGGCAAGGGGACAAGAGGCTTAAATCAATCCGTAGCCAAGCTAAAAGCGCAATGCGAAAATAATGGCAATTTGCAAAAGTGCGAGGATTTAGGGCGAATCTACGCTGTGCGTGGCAATATCAGCTCATCTATTGAATATTACGAACGCGCTTGTGATAGTGGGAATGGCTTAATTTTATCGTGCTTTTTTCTATCCAAAATCTATGAAAATGACGGCAGCGCAGACCTTGCGGGGCATTATTCAAGTCTAATAAACGAAAGCACATTGCGCAACGCCAAAGTCGGCAAGATAGAATTGTTACTATCCACAGGCAAGGCAAATGTAGTCAAGCGCAATTTACGAATGTCTTGTGCGGAAGGCAAAGATGATTCGTGCAAATTTTTGGATTATCTATATAAGATTCGAGGCGAAAAAAGCGAGGCAAGAACCTACTTTGGCACAGAGTGCTGGAGAGGTAACGCCCTTTCGTGCGATATTTTAAGGACTTCATATTAAGAATCTATTGCAAATCTAGGGCGCGACTTCCTATGCGCCTAATTTGCATAGTTTTTAATCTCTCATTACCGCCAATCTAACACTAAAACATCTAGCGAATCTAGCGCAATGCCGATATGTCATAAAGGTTGATTTCAAGGATTGTGTTATGAAAATTTTTGTCTATACTGCGCTTGTGTGCGCATTTGGAGCGTTTTGGCTGGGCTGTGCGGAAGTGGAATATAGTGAGATGACTGAAATGGTTGATTGGGATAATATCACTAGTGATTTGGGTAAGTTAGCCGAATCTAATGCTAATTTAAACGCGACAAAGGCAAATAAATCTGCACAAAAATCTAAAGCATCTCCCAAATTAGCCAAATCTAGCAAATCCCAAAATTCAGCTCCAAAAAATACCGCAAAAAGCACCATAGATTCGCATAAATCTATGGAATCCACACAAAGTAAATCTACGCCAAAAAGTGCGAATCCGCTAGTAGATTTTCAAGATTCTAGTGCGATTCAAATGATAGATTCGCAGGATTTAGGCACGAATCAAGCACAAGATTTGCAAGATTTACACACAAATCAAATACAAAGCTCCAAAGATTCACGCATTTTAAATCAATCTGCGCCAAAGATAAAATTTTCATTTAATCCTGCCAAGCTAAATCAGTCCTTGCCACAGCTAGAATCGCGTTGCGCTTCGGGCGATTTAGGGTATTGTGAGGATTTGGGGCGAATCTACGCCGTGCAAGAAAAGCGTGATTTAGCGGTGGCGCATTACAAACGCGCCTGTAATAACGGCAAAGGCAAGGTAATGTCTTGCTTTTTTCTCTCGCTTATTTACGCAAATAATGGCGATAGCGCGACTTCAAGCGAATATTTGAGTGTGATTAGCGATAAGCTAGAATCGCACAAAATTGATGAGGCAGAATTGCTGCTATCTATCGGCGAGATTGCGCTTATCAAAGAAAAATTGCAAAATTTTTGCGCCAATGGCGAATCTAGCTCGTGCAAGATTTTATCTAGTGTTTTTAAGATTCGCAGCGAAAATAGCGAAGCAAGGGCGTTTTTTAGCGCGGGATGCAAACGCACAAATAATCCAAATGCTATACCTTGTGTGATTCTAAAATCTTTGCAGTGATTTTTGGATAAGAAATTTTGAAATAAAATGGGCTAATAACGCGCTTTGAATGTTAATTAAGCAGTTAAGTGTTTCTTTGCGCTAGATTTGGCATATAGCGCAAATCTAGCGACTTTTATTAAAATCTACTCAATCACGCCACAAGCCATTCTTGCACCGCCACCGCCAAGTGCTGCTGGATGGTCGCTGTGATTATCTCCACCAAAGTGAATCATTAAAGCGTGTTTTTTGATTTCTTTAATGTCTTTAAGTTTAGGAGCTAATACAGGATTATTTGCATTGCCGTCCTTATCCACATACAAGGCTGGTAAATCGCCCTTGTGTCCTTTATCGTCCCAAGGTAAAGAGTGATTGGTGGTTTTTTCAGGGTCCCAGTGTCCGCCTGCTTTCATTCCAAGCCCTTTGTCAGTCGCACCACAGTCAGCATTTTCGTGGATATGAAAGCCGTGAATCCCTGCTTCTAAGCCTTTAAGATTTGGGAAAAATGCCACACCATAAGGGGTTTGCACAGCGACAATCTCACCTGCATCTTTGTTTGCCTTTTTATCTAAAACCTGCATTTTGATTACCAAATGCTCTTTGGCGGATTTTGGGTCAAAATTCTCCATATTTGCCGCCATAAGCGCACTTACCGCCATACCTGCTACCATTAAAGTTAAAAGAAACTTTCTCATTATTTATCCTTTGATTTGAAATTTTTTAAGGCAGTGGAATGTTATAAAAAAAATATTAAGAAATTATGTATTTTTGGATTTTGCGAATCGCAACGATTCGTAACTATTTAGATTCAAATTTTTCTAAAAAATTTCAAAAACATAATGTAATTTTAAGTTTTTGGTGCTACAATTTCGTCTATATTTTTTTAAAATTCAAAATACAAGGTGAATCTAATGAAATCTTTTCTTTTTACTAGCGAATCGGTAACCGAAGGACATCCCGATAAAATGGCTGACCAAATCAGCGATGCGGTGTTGGATTATATCATTGCGCGTGATAAAAATGCGCGTGTGGCGTGCGAAACGCTACTAAGCAATGGCTTTTGTGTCATCGCTGGTGAGCTAAAAACTAGCATTTACGCGCCTATGCAGGACATTGCGCGTGAAGTGGTGCAAGACATCGGCTACACAGACGCGCTTTATGGCTTTGATTATAAGTCCTGTGCGGTGCTAAATGGCATAGGTGAGCAAAGCCCTGATATAAATCAAGGCGTGGATAGAGAAGATGGCGAAATCGGTGCTGGCGACCAAGGGCTTATGTTTGGCTATGCGTGCAGGGAGACGCCTAGCCTTATGCCACTGCCTATTTGGCTTTCACACCGCTTGACAGAGGGATTAGCAGCGAAGCGAAAGGACGGCACTCTGCCATTTTTGCGCCCTGATGGCAAATCTCAAGTAACCGTGCGCTATGAAAATGGCGTCCCAAAAGCTATTGATACGATTGTGATTTCTACGCAACACAGCCCCGAAACGCAACAAAACCACCTAAAAGACGCCGTGATTGAAGAAATCGTGCAAAAAGTCCTACCAAAAGAATATTTAAATGATAATATCCGCTACTTTGTCAATCCCACAGGCAAGTTTGTCATAGGCGGTCCGCAAGGCGATGCGGGGCTAACGGGACGCAAGATTATTGTAGATACTTATGGTGGGAGCTGTCCGCACGGGGGCGGTGCATTTAGTGGCAAAGACCCTAGCAAAGTCGATAGAAGCGCGGCATACTCTGCGCGATATGTGGCGAAAAATCTCGTGGCAAGTGGCGTGTGTGATAAAGCAGTGGTGCAACTAGCCTACGCAATCGGCGTGGTAGAGCCCGTCTCAATTTTAGTAGATACGCAAGGCACGGGAAAAGTGGAAGATTCGGTGCTAACTGAATGCGTGAAAAACACCTTTCGCCTAACGCCAAAAGGTATCATAGAATCGCTTGATTTGCTCCGCCCAATCTATCGCAAAACAGCAGCGTATGGACACTTTGGGCGCGAACTGCCTGAATTTAGCTGGGAAAAAACGGACAAAATCGAAGCGATAAAGGATTTTTGTAAGATTAAGTAGATTGAATGCCATATTTGCACGACAAATAATCGAAGTAGTCGCAGTAGTGCTTTGATTGATAGCTACACTTTGAAGCGAAGTGTGGCTATCGTGCAGATGATTATTTAAAACAAGCGAAGCGCAGTTTATTTAGTAAATACAAATTATATATCCGTAATGCACAAAAAGCGACTTATAGCCACTTTGGATTGCTTGTAAAGCTCACGCTAAGCCAAATCTTATAGCTGGGCAATTCTAGTGCGTTTTGTATTTTTTCGCGAATCATATCGCAATCTTTGACGCTTGAAATCGCGCTCCCACTTGAATCTAGCAAAATATTTACCTCAATCATAAAAAACCGCCCCGATTTGGCAATATGCGTATCATAATCGCCAAATCCATACTCCCTTGCGATATTTTCCATAATTTCTGTGATTTTGTCATCCATTTCGCTAGGTGCTACCATCACCAAATCTTTGAAGTTTGCGATGGCGATTTTTAGCGGTGAGATGCTTAAATAAAGCGATAGCACGAAAAGCAATGCAGGGTCGATAAGCCGTGAGAGTGTGCTTGTTTGCGCTCTGTCAAATGCAAAGACAAACCCAAATGCGCACATTCCGCCGATGTAAAGGACGCAGTCGATTTTCCACTCTATATTATCGACTTTGATTAAATCTGACTCCAAGATTCGCCCATAAAAGCGCGTGATTCCAAACATTACTGCGCTTAAAATCAAAGCAAAAGCGTTATAAATCGCTGCCGCACCCGTCTCTATCGCATATCCGCCACCAAAAAGCTCCCTTATCGCACTAATAAAGGCATACACGCAGAGCATTAGCAAGATAAGTGCCTTAAAAAGATTTACCATAGGCTCGAATCGCACATAGCCATACTGAAAAATATCATCATCATCTTTGTAGATAAAGCGCGAAGTCGCAACGCTAAGATAGCCAAGCCCCACGCTAATAAACGCCACTAACCCATCAAAAATAATGGCTTGTGTTTTGCTAAAAATCCCAAAAATTATGCCAAAAATCGCCAAAATCGCCGCGCTACACACGGAGACTTTTAAAATAAACTGCTCTTTTTGACTTTGTGATTTTGGATTTGTGGCGATTTGTGCGCTGTATTTGCGCACTTTTTTGCGAAAATCATCGCGCTTTGTGCGAATGGGATTCATAATGGACTGCCTTTGATTAAGTTAGATTTGCCCTAAATTATGCCATAAATTTGCAGAAATTTTGGTTATAAATCTAGCGCAATGGCAAAATTTGCGCAATTTATGTCAAGTTTTAGACAAATCAAATTTATGCTAGAATCCGTGCTTAAATTTTTGCGAATCAAATCGCAAGCAATAAGGATTTTTATGGATTCCATTTTGCAGTCGTTAGGCGAATCTATTGGCTTATGGGGCTATGCCATTTTATTTTTCTACTCGCTTGGCGGGGGATTTGTCGCGCTTTTGGCAGCGGGAATCATCTCTAGCGTAGGCGTGGCAGGGCTTGGCGAAAATGCAAATTCGCTAAATATTTTGCTTTGTATTTTGGTGGCTGGAAGCGCAAATTTTATCGGCTCATCCGCACTTTTTTATCTCTCACGCTATCAAAAAAGTGATGTTATGCGTTTTTTAAAAAATCATCGCCGCAAAATCGCTTTAAGCCACATTTGGATTAAGAAATTTGACTTTTTAATTATCTTTATCCATAAGTATCTCTATGGCATAAAAACCATTGTGCCTATGGTAATTGGGTTTAGTAAATATAGTGGCAAAAAGTTTGTTTTTTATAATTTTTTTGCAAGTTTTTTGTGGGCTGGACTAATCGGTGTGCTATCTTATGCGATGGGTGATGTCCTGCGCCGCGCTTATGAAAAATACTCAAATCCTTATATTTTCCCTGCCATTGGCATTTGTGCCATTATTGCACTAATTTTTGTGGCAAATAAAATCACAAAAAGCGCAAGAAAATAAGTGAATTTTGTTTTTTTAAGGGTTTGTGTGAATATAGATTCGCCACGAATCGTGGCAAATCCAAAGCGTTTTTAAGGATTTTTAGCTCAACTGCGCTTTTAGCATCCAAATGTCTTTTTCAAGCTTTGCAATGACGCCATTTGCGTAATCTGTGCTCGGCGTATCTCCAGCTTTTTCCCCTGATTTAGAGAGTTTTTTAAATTCGCCTAAAAAGTATTCGCAATCTTTTAGGACGATTTTTAGCACTTCCTCACCTTTGAAACTATTTTTGCTTTCTTCTTTGATTTTTGCTACTTTAAGCGCAGATTCAAGCGTAACAATGGGCTTTTCGCCTAGTTGAATAATGCGCTCTGCCACTGCGTCAAAAATCTCTGCAAACTCATCATAAATCGCCTCTGTGCTCTCGTGTATAGGTTTAAAAAGCAAACCTTTCACATTCCAATGCAAATTGTGCAATTTCATATAAAACACAATGCTATCAGCTTGAATCTGCTTCAAAATATCTACTACCATCATTTTCTCCTTTAAGTTAAAATGTCCAAACGATAAATTTTATCATTTAGGTGCGGAATTATAGTATATTTTATGTTAAGATTATGTTAAAAATTGCGATGATTCGTGCGAATCTTTAGGAATATTTTTTGCTTAACAAAGGCGAAATTTATATAAAAAAGGTTGCAAGATTAGTGGAAGCAGTTGCCAAAGAAATGCCAAAAAGTATCGCCACACAGGGTAAAATCGGTGTAAAAGGCGCAAAAAAATCAAATGCAAGTAGCTCGTTTGCGAATTTTATCAAGGATTTAGGCAAAACTACTACGCTGCAAAAACGCGCCGAATCTAACCCTATAAATCTCACAAATAATTTTATCAAAGTAAGCGACACAGGCGAATCTAGTGCAATTAAAAAAGATGAGATGTTAAGCAATCTACTAAAAGGCAAAACGCAAGAAGCACCCAAACAGGTTACGCAAAATCCGCTAGATTATGTTTTAAGTCGCCCCAAAGCCACGCACACAAAGCTAAACGCTACGCCAGAGATTAAGCAGCCAAAAGAGGCTGAGGTAGGGCGATTTAGCAATAGAGATGCGACATTGCGCAACCTAAAAGGCACAAATATTAGTTTTGAGAAAAGCAAGGATAGCGATTTTAGCTTTGTTAAAACTGCTGATTCTGGTGCGGATTCGGCGAAAAATAGTGCGATTCCAAGTCCTAGTGATTTGCAAAAAATAGGGCAGAATGCGCCAAAAAATGAAGCAAAAAATAGCGTGAATGTGGCGGATTCCACGCCTAAAAATTTGGGTAAGCAAAACTTACAACCGCAAGATTTGCCAAAAAATTTATCGTCTGAAAATGCCAAAGATTCGCACCAAAAAACGCAAACCAAAGCCCAAACTCCGCAGGATTTGCAAGCTAAAATCACGCCTAAATTAGATGAAGCGCAAAATCTAACAAACAATGAAGCCCAAAATTTAGGCGAATCTAAAGCACAAACTACCGAATCTAGCACAAATATCGCAGAAATTAGCGATGAGTTACCAAATATCACGCAAATGACGCAGGATTTAGCACAAAATAAATCAAATACGCCAAGTGCGCAAACTCTACAAACGCAATCGCAAAATAATGCAAATAACGCGAATCAAGCGCAGATTCAACCCCAAAATGCGATGAGTGCGCAAGATTTAGGCGAATCGCAGAATGCGAAAGATTTACAAGAATTAGCGCAAACGAAAGCTATCCCGCAGGATAAGGCGCAGGATTCACAAAAAAGTTTTACTAAACTTGGCATTGCAAATACGCTGAAATACGGCGCATTCAAGGCATTTGACGCGCTTTCATTGCTAAAACCAAGCGATGGCAAAAAATTAAGTGAGCTAATCAAAAAGGCTGATGAATTGTCGCTAAATCTGCAAAGCGTAAAATATACAAAAATGGCACAAACGCCTTTAAGTGCGAACTATTTTGCAAATCAACTTCAAAAACTAACGCCAAAAATGTCATTAGAAACAAATGCGCCGAATCTTGCGAATCAAAGCGCGAAAAACCCGCAAGATTCGGCACTATCGCAGATTTTAGAGCAAAAACCAAATGAAACACCAAAAGATTCGCCCAAAATTGCTACGAATAATGCAAATAATGAAACTTTGGCGACAAAAAATGATAGCCCCAAAATTGCCGATAATGGCGCAAAAAATAGCGATAATAACAGCGATAAAAATTCACAAAATAATGCTAAAGATTCATCGCAAAATGCACCAAAAATAGCAGAATCAAAAGCACCAGAATCAAAAATAGCCGAATTAAAAATGCCCGAGCCAAAAGCACAAGAAGAAAAAATCCCCGAATTTCCCATAAAAAATAATGCCGATTCAAAAGAAAATAGCGACTTAAAGCCTGTGAATTTCAAAGTGGGTGCAAATAATGAATCTAAGATTCAAGCCCCAAAAACTGAATCAAATGCAAATCAAAACGCGATTCAAAATAATAACGCCGAAGTAACGCAAAATCTAGCAAACGCTGAGCAAAGCGCGAAAGTCGAGCAATTAGGCAATAAATTATTTGATGCAAGAGAGACTATGCGACATTTTGCGCAAAATTTGCGAAGTGAGATTCAAAACTATAAGCCACCGCTTTCAAAAATCACGCTTGAATTGCAGCCTGCAAATTTGGGCAGTGTAGAAGTTAGCATAATCTCGCAGGGCAAAAACATTCAAATTCAGCTAAATGCCAGCCAAAACACGCTAAATCTCTTTATTCAAAATCAAAGCGACTTGCGACAGGCGTTAGCGCAAATTGGCTATGAAAATGTGGCGATGAGTTTTAGCAATGGTTCTCAAATGGGATTTAGCGACAATAATGGCAAGTGGAAGTATGAAAGCCAAAGATTTAGCGCAAACAAGTCTGGGAATGCTTTTGGCTTAAATAATAGCGATGAGCAAGATAATGTATTTGAGATTATGATAACTAATAATTACGCGTAAATCACGCACAATAAAGGAGTTTAAAGCAATGGAAGCGATTGAAAGCAAAAAAGAGCCTTTGAATCTAAATGAAATCACAGGCTATAATGAAGCACAAAAAAGCAAACCAAAAGAAGACCCAAATAAACTTGACAATACGGCGTTTATGCGCTTATTTTTGGAGCAATTAAAAAATCAAGACCCCACTTCGCCGATGGAAACAGACAAAATCATCACGCAAACCGCGCAACTTACGCAAGTAGAAATGCAAGAGCAAGTCAAAAAAACGATGATTGAAATGGCTGAAGCGATGAAAAGCACACAAGAGACGAATAAAGAGCTAAAAAACTTGCAAGGCGATATAAAAATCGCATTAGATAATTTGGCGCAATCTTTTGGCGATAATGGCAAAGATGTAGCACAAAATAGCGCGAATCAAGGTGGGATTAGTGGGCTTGATATGATTGGCAAAATCGCTGAAACCAAAATAAATGGGCTAAATATCGCAGAAAATATGCGGAGTGATTTTGAGCTATATTTTGATGAGCCTATTGATATAAGAAAGGGTGCGCCAAAAATCATCATAATGAATGAAAATAAAGAAATCGTGCGCGAGATTGATATAAGCGATTATAATGGTTTAAGCGGGTATCTGCCATTTAGTTTTGATTCGCGTGATAGTAATGGGCAGAATTTGCCATCTGGTGCGTATAATATCATCGCGCAGTATAATTATAAGCCCGATGGTAGCTTTAACCTTGCGCGAATCGGGCGGGGTGAAGTGCAAAGCGTGATTTTGGATAATGGCAAAGCGCATTTGCGAATGGGCGAACTTATCGTGCCACTAGATGACGCGCTAGAATTTTACAATAGATAGGGGGCGACAATGAATACGACTTTATATAATGGCGTGAGCGGGATTCGGACGCATCAATTTGGATTAGATTCGACTTCAAATAATATCGCAAATATCAATACCACAGGCTACCGCGCTAACTTACCTGAATTTAAAAGCCTTTTTGCAAACGCGCTAAATTTGGCAAATCCGCACACGCCCGTCAAAAGTGATATGAATTACGGCTCAACTCGCGCTTCAAATGCTATCTCAAATAATGATGGCTCATACAAAGAAAGCGATGAGGAATTTAGCGTGGCTTACGCTGGAAAAGGTTGGTTTGTCGTGGGGGATAATGAAAACACAAACTTCAAAGGCGATGTGCAAAAAGGCGTGTATTTCACGCGAGACGGCTCATTTTCTCGCGATGCAGAAGGATATGTCGTAAATAGCGCGGGGTATTATATGCTTGGCGTGGATTTGGGAAAAATCAAGGACGGCGTTTTTATTAGCGATAGTCAAAACGATGAGGAAAATTTGGCAGCAAGCGAAATAAAACCACTTCAAATCCCGCAAGACTTGCACTATGGACCCACAGAGACTACAAGCGTGGCGTTAGCGGTGAATCTAAATAGCAATAAAAGCGAGATTCCCACCTATAAAATTTTTAGCGATGAAAGTGATAGGGTTAATGAAGCAAAATTGCTAAATGAGGATATAAACGCGCTTGTGGTAAATATTGAGAATTTTAATGCGCCTGTTTATGGCGAGGGGACAATTAAAATCACTAAAAATGGCGAAACCACCGAGCACACATTTAATTACGGCGATTTTAAAACGATAGGTGAGCTAAAAAATGCCATTGCTGAAAAAACGGGATTAACGCTTGATTTTGTGAGAGATAGCGAGGGCGATGTCGATAAAAATCTCATTTTAGAGCTAATGGCAAAAGAGCCAACTGCGATGAGCGTTACCGTGGAGGGGCGACTTTTTGAGCGGCTTGGGATAAAGGGGCAAAAGGATTTAAATAACTTTAATATCCCCAAATTTGAGGACAAAAAGCCATATAAAGCAAATGATTTGGTAAATCTAAATGGTGCGATTTTCCAGCGAATCGAAACGGACGGCGCGAGCAATCCGCTTGATGATGCTACTTCGTGGATTTTGGTGGATTCGGTAGGTGTGGCGGAGTTTGACGCAGAAAAATACAACAACATAAATGAATTAGTCGCTTATGATGGCAAGATTTATCGCAAGATAGGCGATGGCGATGAGATTCCTAGCGAAGATTCACAGATTTGGGATTTGATTGGTGAAGATGTGGGTATGGAGATTAGCGAGTTTAAAGACGGCGAATCCTATCCGCGCAATAGCTTTGTGGATTATAACAATCACATTTATCAAAAGATTAGTGATGATGGGACTTCGCCAAATATCGCGCCCGATAAGGATACGGCAAATTGGAAGCTAATCAATAATGATACATTTTTAAGCGACAAAATCGCCGTGGCAAACTACAAAACCACGACAGATATTTTTAATGATAGTGGCGATAAGCTAGTGATTATCTCACAATATATTTTGACAAGCAATGCGCCTGAAAATCAAGTGTGGGAAGTCAAAAGTGGCATTTATGATAAAACAGGCAAAGTGCTATTAAGCGAGGAAGTGGCGCATAATATTACCTTTGATAAGGACGGAGTGGCGACAAGTGAGCCTATTGAGTTAATTTATGAAGATAAAGTCGTATCCTACACCATTTCAGGCAGTCCAAATAAGAAAAGTAGCAATATGAGCTATGTGGATTCTGGTGTGATGGATTTGGATAAGGACGGCACACAAAAGGGCGAACTTGCGCACATAGGCATTGATAATGATGGAATCATAAATCTATCTTTTAGCAATGGAATCACCGAAAAAATGGGGCGCGTGGGCGTTGTGGCGTTTGTCAATGACCAAGGTTTGCAAAAAGTAGGCGGGAATCTCTTTGAGATGAGCGGATATTTAAGAGACGGCGAAACTGCGCTCCCTGCAAGTGGCGCACCGCTTATTGGCTGGGACGAAAAGGGTGCATTACGATTTGGGCAGGTTTTGCATAAATATTTGGAGACTAGCAATGTCAATGCAGCGGACGCAATGACGGACTTAATCGTCTATCAGCGCGGATATTCGATGAATGCAAAGGCATTTACAACAGGCGATGATTTAATCAAAGAAGCGATAAATTTGAAACGATAAATTCGCGATTGTATCTTTGACAATTTACCAAGTTTTGCCAAGTCATTGCGAGAATCGCAGATTTGCGCAAAGCAATCCACGCTTTGTTTTGTCATTTTGAGAATCGCGAAAGCGATTCGTGGCAATCTTGCGAATCTAGCAAAATCCTGCTAGAATTGCGCTTAAATTTTTGGGGGCGATTTGGGCAAATCGAAGCGAATCAAAATTAGGCGAATCTAAAGGGATAAAATGGCAAAGGGGACAAAAGAGCTAATCATCGAAAATACACGCGCTTACCTAAAATCTCTAGGCGTTTTAAAATCTGTTAGTTTATCTATGATTCTAAAGGCTATCGGCATTTCAAAGGGGACTTTTTACCACTATTTTAAGGACAAAGATGAGCTTTTTTATGAAGTATTTATCCCAGAGATGAAGCAAAAGGAAATAATATTCACCAAAGAGCTTTCCAAACTGCCCACCTTGCGCGAAAGATTGCATTTTATGTTTAATCTTTTGATTGATGACAAGTATGAAAAAGAGCTAAATGATATGGAGAATTTTACTATTTATTTTTTCTTTGAAAGTAGCGACATAGGCAAATTAAAGGTTTTTAAAACGATTCACGATGAGATTAGCAAAACGCGCAAAAGCCTTATAATGCAACAGATTCGCTACTATAATATCAAAATTACAAAGGACATTAGCATTTTGGTGGATTATATCGTTGATACGATGATTTTCTATCACATTTTTCATAAAAAACTAAAAGGCAAAGCCCCAAAATACGAGATTATTGGCGTAATTGATATGCTTTGTAAAATGATTGAAAGCGAAAAAGTCGCCAAAAAAGCGCGAATCTAGTATTATTTGAATCTAAAAGCGCGAAATTTATAGTATAATGCTTAAAATCTTAACTTTGGAGGCGCAAAATGAAAAAAACAGAAAAACGATTTTTTAACCGCGAATTATCGTGGCTTCGATTTAATACGCGTGTGTTAAATGAAGCGAACAATAAAAAAATTCCGCTTTTTGAGAGACTAAAATTTATCGCCATTTATGGCACGAATTTAGATGAATTTTATATGGTGCGTGTGGCAGGGCTAAAACGGCTATATTTAGCAGGAATCACCGATTGCGGTGCGGATAAACTTACGCCGCGTGAGCAACTCATTGCGATTCGTAGTTATATCCACAAGGAAAAGGACAGATTAGAGGCATTATTTGAAGAGATTCGCAAGGAAGCAGAGAAAGAGCATTTGTTTATCAAATCATTTGCCCAGCTTAATGAGAGCCAAAAAAAGAACCTAAAAGAGTTCTTTTTAAACAATCTTTATCCCATAATCGTGCCTATCATCGTGGATTCCACGCACCCATTCCCGCATTTTAACAATCTATCCTTTGGAATGGCAATCAAGCTAAAAGACACAAGCAACAAAAATAAAATCAAATTTGGAATGGTGCGAATCTCGCGAATGTTGCCTAGATTTATCGAAGTAACGGAGGGCATTTATGTGCCGATTGAAATGGTTGTGGGCGAATTTATCGGCGATATTTTTGCAGGCTGTGAGGTTTTGAGCTATACTTCATTTAGAGTTACGCGCAATGCGGATATGGAGATTGAAGAAGAGGAAGCAGATGACTTTTTAGAGATTATGACAGAGGGGCTAAAATCGCGCAGAAAAGGCGAAATTGTCCGCCTTGAAATTGGCGAAAATAGCGATAATTCTTTGCTTGATTTTCTTATGGGACATATCAAAATCGATAAAGATGATGTGTATAGCTACAAGATTCCGCTAAATTTAAGTGCACTGTGGCAGATTGTGGGCGCGAATCAATTCGCACACTTGCGACTGCCGACTTTTAATGCTAAAACGCTCCCACCGCTAAATAATACCATTGATATTTTTAAAAGCATTGATTCTAGCGATATTGTGGCATATCACCCATATCAAAGCTTCGACCCTGTGGTAAATTTTATACAAAGTGCGGCAAACGACCCAGATGTGTATAGCATTCGTATGACGCTCTATCGTGTGGGAAAAAATTCGCCTATCGTCAAAGCACTTGCCCAAGCAGCGGAGAATAACAAGCAAGTTAGCGTTTTAGTGGAGCTAAAAGCGCGTTTTGATGAGGAAAACAATCTCTATTGGGCAAAGGCGTTAGAAACCGCAGGGGCGCATGTGATTTATGGAATCCCGGGCTTAAAAGTTCACGCCAAAATCGCGCTTGTGGTTAAAAAAATCGGTGGAGAGTTTAAAAAATATGTCCATCTCTCAACGGGCAATTACAACCCAGCTACCGCGAAAATCTACACAGACATTAGCTTTTTTACCGCAGATTCTGGCATTACAAATGACGCAATCAAACTTTTTCACACGCTATCCACAGGATATTCGCATCAGGCAAGGTTAGATTCGCTATTTGTCGCACCCACACAAATCAAACCCAAAATTTTAGAGCTAATCAAAGATGAGGCAAAAAAGGGCAAGGATGGCTACATTATCCTAAAAGCAAACGCCGTAGTCGATGTCGATGTCATTGAAGCACTCTATGCAGCAAGTAAGGCAGGGGTCCGAATCGATATGATAGTGCGCGGAATCTGCTGCTTAATCCCGCGCCTACAAGGTGTTAGCGACAATATCCGTGTCGTGTCAATTATCGGCAAATATTTGGAGCACGCACGAATCTATTATTTTAAACACGCAAATCCGCAGATTTACTTTGCTAGTGCGGATTTGATGCCACGCAATTTGGAAAAACGCGTAGAGATTATGACGCCTGTAAAAAATAAAAATATCGCCGAAAAATTACTTGAGATTCTAAAAGCGCAGATTGCCGATAACTGCCAAGCACACGAATTAGGCGCAGATGGTGAATACACAAAATTATCGCCAAAAGATGGCGAAAACGCGCTAAATTCGCAAGATGAATACGAAAAATATATCAATTTGCTTTACAACAACGCCCTTAAGGTGCAAGAGGATACAAAGGCAAAAAAGCTAGTAAAGCGAATGATGGGGGAATCATAGATTTTTTAATATATTTTATGGCAAAAAAGGTAAAATAATATGCAGACAATGACAATAAGGCGCAATGCTAAATGCCTAAATAGTGCTATTTTGCAAATAAAATATAATGCAATATACAATATAGATTGTATGATTGGTATGATAGATTTGGGCGATAATAGCGTAGATTTTACGCTTACAGACATACCTTATAATGCAGTCAATAGAACAGATAACGGACTTCGTAAGATTGATAAAGCGAATGCTGATATACTTACTTTTAAGCTTGATGAATTTTTAAGTGAAGTGTATAGGATTACTAAAAATAGCATAGTTATTTTTTGTGGCAAGGAGCAATTTAGCGAAATTTATGGCTTTTTTGCCAAGCAAAAAGGAACAACTCGCCCTATTATTTGGGAAAAATCTAATCCTAGCCCTATGAATGGGCAGCACATTTATTTAAGCGGTGTTGAAATGGCTGTTTGGTTTAAAAAACAAGGTGCGAAAGTCTTTAACGCACATTGCAAAAATTCAGTGTTTAAATATCCAAATGGCAAAAGTAAATTACACCCGACAGAAAAAAATCATCAACTACTTGCCGAGCTTATAAAGGACAATAGCAACGAAAATGACTTAGTATTTGACCCTTGCTGTGGAAGTGGCTCACACTTGCTTGTAGCAAAGCAGCTTAATAGGCGGTATTTAGGTTTTGAGTTAAATAAAGAATACATAAAAATTGCAAAGGATAGATTCAATTAAAATTTGTTAGATATGCTTTTATCTCGCTTTTAACTTTTTTAAGATTATCGATTGTGTCAAAAAAGCACTCTGTGTTTGATTTTAAAACTTTTGCATTTATGGGCAAAAACGCCGAGCCGTGAGTATCTCCTAAATTTTTCTTGCTGTTGATTTTAAGATTTTTAAAACATTGTTCTATATTTTTGTTTAGATAATTAAGAAGTTCATCATTTTTTATAATCATTATTTTGTCAGGGTTTTGTTTTAAATTCAAAGTGCCATCATAAAACAAAATTATCACCGCATCAAGATAATCGGGCTGAAAATACTTACCAACTTTATTTATCTTAAATCCATTATTACTTTCAAATTCTTTAAATTTACATTCAAATGATTTAGGTATGTGTTGGTTAGAATAAAAGCTTTTGCCTTGCTGTCCTTCTTTTGAATATGCAGAAACAAAATCTACTCTCAAATCCCCATATAGAGCAAAGTTATTTGAATACTGAACATCTATTTTAACTTGATTATCAA
>CAKUOH010000024.1 GCA_934668765.1 uncultured Helicobacteraceae bacterium
GCGTTAAGTGCTGATGATAAGGCAAAAATCGCCACGCTTGACACAAACAAAACGCTTTTTATCGACCACCGCGACCCTGAGCGCATAAAATGGCTAGCAGAATACAAGGTGTGAGCGTAAATTTAGGGCGAAATTTAAAAAAAATTGACAAAAATTCAAAAAAATTCAAATTTTTTGCAAATTTTTGAATTTTCCCCTTGACATACACTTGGTGTAATGCTTTATAATGTTAAAAGATAAAGTTAAAATCGTGTGGCAAAAGCCTTTAAACTCAGGCTTTACAAGCAAAAAGCGAGTTTAGCAAGCCTTTGCCACGCAAAAACTTTATAAATTCATCTTATTAAAGGAGAAACTATGTTTCACTCAACATTCAGGTTGTGCCTTGTGGCACTTGTTAGCACGGTGTTTGCTTTTGCAGACACGGGCGAGGGGCGACTTTTTCCAAAGAGCGATAAAATCACTCTTAAAAAAGTGAGATTTAAAAATCAATACGATATGAAGGTAGCTGGCAACCTTTTTGTCCCCAAAAGCCTTGACAAAGGCAAAAAGCACGCCGCTATCATCGTAGGACACCCTATGGGAGCGGTTAAGGAGCAAAGTGCGAGCTTATACGCTTATAAAATGGCGGAGGCTGGCTTTGTCGCTTTGGTGGCGATTGATTTGTCCTTTTGGGGACAAAGCGATGGAACGCCACGCAACAGCGTTTTGCCTGACATTTACGCGGAGGATTTTAGCGCAGCTGTGGATTTTTTAGGCACGCAAAGCTTTATCGACCCTGAGAAAATAGGCGTTATAGGCGTTTGTGGCAGTGGTAGCTTTGCTGTGTCCGCTGCTAAAATCGACCCGCGACTTAAAGCCATCGCAACCATAAGTATGTATGATATGGGCGCGGCGTATCGCAACGGCTTAAACAAAAGCGTGAATTTAGAGCAAAGAAAAAAGGCGATTGCCGAGTCCGCTTCAAAACGCTTTGCCGAATTTAAGGGCGCAAAACGAGAGCTTACTGGTGGCACGACACACGAGCTGACGGCGGACACTGATGAAATTCAGCGTGAATTTTATGCGTATTATCGCACCGAGCGTGGCGAATTTACGCCAAAAGGCGCGAGCAAAGAAAGCACCACGCACCCAACTTTAAGCTCTATAAGTAAATTTGCGAATTTCTATCCTTTCAACGACTTGGAGCTTATCGCCCCACGCCCTTTGCTTTTCATCACAGGCGACAAGGCGCACTCAAAGGAATTTAGCGAAGATGCCTACAAAAAGGCGAGCGAGCCAAAGGAACTTTTTTGGGTAAAGGGCGCATCGCACACGGATTTATACGATAAAGCGGACTTAGTTAAGGACAAATTAGAAGCCTTTTTTAAGGCAAATTTGAAGTAAGGAAAGAGTAGTGAAAAAACTTTGTGTCATTTTGGGCGTGGTGCTTGCGCTTTACGCCTTTGGAGCAGATAAGGGAGAAAAAATGCAAATTCAGCTTTCGTTAAACGATGAAAAAACCATTGTTGAGCTTGAAAACAACCCTGCCACGCGTGATTTTTACGGGCTTTTGCCCTTGAATTTAAAATTTAGCGATTATGTGGGTAAGGAAAAAATTAGCCCTGAGCTAAAAAAACGCCTAAACACTAGCGGTTTGAGCGGTTATGCGCCGCAGGTTGGGGATTTGTTTTATTTTGCGCCTTGGGGAAATTTGGGCATTTTTTACGACAAACAGCCTTTTCACAGCGGTTTGGTGCGTTTTGGTAATGTCGGCGCAAATTTTTTGTCTAAAATCAAAGCGCAAAAAGATGACTTTGAAATCAAATTTGAAAAAATCGCCAAATAAAAGGGCTTAAATGCGTGATTTGAAAGAAAGGCTGAATTTAGAGTGCGTGGATTTTAGCCACGAAATTTTTGTGCGCGATAAAAGGGGCGAGGGCATAAACTATCAAAGCGAGGGCAAGGCTATTACCAACGCTCAAAAGCTTGTGGCGCACTTAAATTCGGGCTTTCACAGCGATGAGGATACGCGCGAAATTTTAAGTGAGCTTGTGGGCTATGAGCTAGATAGTAGCGTTTGGATAATGCCGCCCTTTTATACGGACTTTGGACGAGGCATAAAGCTAGGAAAAGGCGTGTTTATCAATACTTGCTGCACCTTTATGGACAGAGGCGGCATAGAAATCGGCGAGGGAACATTCATCGCACCAAAGGTTAATATCGTTACCATAAACCACGATTTTGACCCGCAAAAATGCTCTACCACGCTTTGCAAAGGTGTGAAAATCGGCAAACGCGTGTGGATAGGCATAAACGCCACGATTTGCCCAAATGTCAGCATAGGCGACAACTCTATCATCGCCGCTGGTGCAGTGGTAACAAAAAATGTGCCGCAAAATGTCATCGTGGGCGGTAACCCCGCTAAAATCATCAAAACGCTTATCACATAGGAGTTAAATGAAAGCAAATGATGAATTTGAGCGCAAATTTGAGCGTGAAATTTAGGGCAAAATTTTTAAATTTTCCCCTTGACATACACTTGGTGTAATGCTTTATAATGCCTACAAAGAATTTGCAAAAATTCTAAATTTAACACAAAGGAGCGAAAATGCTTTACACTACACTCAACAACGGCGTTAAAATGCCTATTTTAGGCTATGGGACTTACCAAATCCCAAACAGCGAGGCGCAAAGGTGCGTGGAGGACGCTTTGAGCGTGGGTTACCGCCTAATCGACACGGCGCAAGCCTACGCAAACGAGCAAGCCATAGGCGAGGCTCTTAAAAGCGCGATGAAAGGGGGCATTAAACGAGATGATCTTTTCATCGAAACAAAACTTTGGATAAGCCACGCAAACGAAAAAGACGCATTTAAGGCGTTTGAGACGAGCCTTAAAAAGCTGGGCGTGGATTATATCGACCTTTATATCATTCATCAGCCTTACAACGACACTTATGGCGCGTGGCGTGGCTGGTGCTCAATGCTTTATGTCTTATCCCCTTTTTTGTGCGTTTTGTATGGCGGATACGCCGCCGATAAGTCTTGCGCAAAAAGTTTGTGAAAACGGGGCGTTTGGGCTTATGGCTTTCTTTCGCATAAAATGCACCTGTGCGCCCATTCAAATTCGACATAAGCCTTATCTTGCAGCTCATTTTTGAGCCTTTGAGCGAGCTTAAAGCCCTCTTTGTGCTGCTCTTTTCGCACTTGTGGCGAGTTTTGAGTGCGAAATTTGCCTTGCCAGCGCGTGAGTTTGTTTTGCAAATCTTGCGATATGCCAAGTGTAGATAGCTCGCAAGGCTCGTTTGTGTGGTATTGTAAAGGCTTTTGCAAACGCCAAACGCCCGTGCCGTCTTTGTCTGCCTTGACTCGCAAACTTAATTTTCGCTCATCAAACTCCATAAGCTCACCTTGCTCATCGGCGCTGCCTACGATTTCATCGTGTGAGCGAGCATACAACACAATATAATCTGCCTTGATTTCATCTTGCAAACGCCTTGCTAGTGCTAATCCGCGCTCGTTAAATTCCTCCCAGTCCAAATCAGCGGTATTTGAGAGAAAAAATTCGTCAAATTCAAGTATCCAAGCCTTAAACTCGCTTTCAATCTCGCTTTTTACAAGGTGCTGACAAGCCTTTAAGCCGTCAAAGCTCGTAAAAGCACAGCCATCAAAGAACAAAAAGTTCGTGTAATCCGCCATCACCATAATGACTTTTTGGTTAAGCCATAGAGAATTAAAAGCGTTTATAGGCTCTGGCTTGATGAGTTGCAAATGTATATAGTTGAGCTTGCCGTCTTGTTTGTGATATTCGTCTTTAAGCTGGTGCAGGGTAAAGCGGACAAATGTATCATAGTTTTCTTTCCACGATTTACCCGATTTCAAGGCAAATACGCATTTGCCATCGCCCATATACTCACACAATGCGCTATCATCACTCCAAAAACAAGCGAAAAACTGCTTGACAAGGGCGATTTTTTCATCATAACTCAACTCATCACGCATTTTTTGGCAACGCACAGCACCAAAACCGAAATTTTGATACTCCAAGCGAAAAAAATCTCTTTCAAGCTCCACGCCCTCAATGCACTCAAAATCCTCGCTAAAACAGATGAAAATTCCGTTTTCATCGCACTCTTTGACTACGCGATAATCTTGATGATGATATTTGTCGTTTGCTTGTGCTGTCCTTTGGTGATTTTGCATTATGCCTATGGTGTTGATATTTTCGCCGATTTGCTCTAAAAAATTCATAAATTTTGTATTTTGTTTGATGAGCGCGTAGGCTTTATCAAGCATATCATACAGAGTATGCACTGGTGTTTTTTGCCCGCAATGTGGGCATTTGGCGACACTTGTGCGAAGTGCAAATTCATCTTTGAGGTAGTTTTCAAGCGTGGGATTTGTGTAGCTTAAAAGCACTTTGTGGCGGGCTTTGCAAGACTTGTTAAAGGCTGGACTTTTAGCAAAGGCTATGAGTTTAGCATAAAGCTGCTCGATGATTTCGCGCTTTGTGGTTTGACAAGAGAAAATCAGCTCATAAGAATTGTTTTGTTCTGACGAGACAAACACGCGAAATTCACAGGTGGTGGCGTTTGGATTTATCTCAAAAATGCAAGGCTTGTATTTTTTGGGTTGAGATGAGGTGAGTATGTGCTGCGGTTCGTCAAGATAGAGCTTTTCAAGGCTTCTGTTCCAGCCTATGGTGTCGTCAAAATTTTCGACCACAACCCTTGTGCCGACCTTGCCAAAATCCACGATAAATTTATCATCTAGCCTTTCTTTTTTGGGACTAGAAAAATACAGCTGCAACCCGCCATCGTCATCTTGCGCGTATGTTATGTGTAAGCTCATTTGTTTTAATCCTAAAATAAATATAATGTTTTATGTCGTTTCAGTCTTAAAAAACTCAATTCACTCACAATTTTCAAAAAACACCCGCAAGTTTTTTGAAATAAAAACCTTTCGTATATATCTTTATATCTCTGTGAAACGGCAAAGAAGCACCATCAAACGGATTGTCCCAGCTGTCAATTACTTCATAACCAAATTTTTGAAAAATTTTAATGAAATAGCTCTCGTTAAAAATACAAAAAGGCGAGTAAAATTCATTCCTTACATTTTGAAGTGTTACAAAAGTATCAATTTGATTTTGCAGGTAGAGTCTAGCTGCTATAATGTGCTCCCCCCATTATTAACACAATATGCTTTAAACAAATCAAGTATATTTTCTATGTACATAAATACACCAGAATCTAACAAGACATTGTGCATATCCGCTTTTGTAAGACTTGTCGTGGTAAAATGCAAGTTTTTAACACATAAAGTGTGAGCTATTTTATTGCCAAACTCTACTTGTTTTGGCAACTCAGCGACTTGCCATTGTAAATTATCTATAAGCGAATCGTGCGGATCAAGAATCCTTGCCGTATTTACAAAAGAAAAATAATGTCCGCCACAGCCACCACCAAAATCAAGCACCTTGAATGGAGCGGATTTGCCTTTACAGGTTTTTGCAATCTCATTGAGCCAAAAAAATATAGGATATTCTATATTGCCTACTTTTTGGGTTTTTGCTTGCTCTAAAAAACTGTCCATATTTGGATTTAAAGCCTCGATATAAAAAGCTTTTTTATCTTTTGGAGCGCAATCCATAGCTTCTTTAAAGCTATTAAATTTGCCTCTATATGCTATATAGGCGTTTGGAAAGGCAAGGTATGCCCTAAATCTTTATATAGACAAGAGAGCGTTCTAGGTAAATGAAACAACTGTTTTATCGGTCTTACGGTCTCCCTTATGATTTTAGAAATTAACCTTTGTGTTGTCATCAGCATACTCCTTTATAAAAATCAATACGAGATTATAACAGAAATAGGGTAACATTTGCGCAATAAGATATAATCAATCATTGCCCCCAACATTCCCTTATCACCTCAAACTCTTCAATAATTTTAATCATATTTATAACATAATTTTTAATCTGGCGTTCTTTGGCTAATAAATACGCCTTTTGTGTCAATTCTTGTTTAAACGATAAATTTTCCAGTTTCTTAATGGCTTCAATTATTGTGGTTTCATCTGTTCTATCAAAATACAACACACATTCTCCAAACTGTTCTCTTGCACCTTCAAAGTTTGAGCATAGCACTGGACAATGCAAAGCCATTGCTTCTAATGGTGGGATATTATCAGGTCCAAACCAGCTCGCATAAGTTAAAGCAAAGGCATTTTTATATAAAGCGATAATTTCTTCTTGTGTTACAAAGCCGATATTTACAACAACATTCTCTAAACCAAAATCCTTGATTTTTTGTTTTATATAATTTGCATTGCCCCTATCACTTCCCGTAAATACCATTTTAAAGCCATTGTCTTTTAATTTTCTCATAGCTTTTAAAAGTCTTATATGGTTTTTGTGTGCCCAAAATTGTGCAGGATAAAAAAGATATTTTTCATTTTTTAATTTGTATGTATCTAATATAATCTCATCTGCCTTTTTGGTATAAACATAATCAGGTGTAGGCATAGGATTTATTTTAATTCGATGCAAATCCATTTTATAGTATTTACACAATTCTTCTCTACCAACTTCATTGCCGATGACTACAAATGAAGCTTTTTGAACGGCATTGTTATAATAACTCTCTCTCCGTTCAAAATCGCCATTGTTTGATACCTCTGGAAAATATGTGTGCTTTTTATGTGCTAAATCCCACACAGTTAGGATATAAGGCACACTATTTGGTGGTTCGCCAATAGGTGATATAAAATAAATCAAATGAATTTTATCTCTACATAATACATTATCCAAAGACCTAATCTTTTGTTTTTTTGTTCTAAAAAGTATTTTTTTTATGATTTTATGCACAATATAATCTTTATCATATTTTAAATTTATAAATTTCAAATTTTTTATATTGTCAAATAAATTCTCGTTTGATTTGTAATATAAATGCACTTTGCTTTCAAAATCATACTTGATGAGTTCATCAACAACGGTCTTTTGAAATACATATCCACCACCCACCTCTCTTTCTTGGAATGCACCCAAATAAAACGCTATATTCATATCTTTTCTCCCACAAAGCAAACGCCCCAAGTATTTTCGCTTGGGGCGTTTTGACTAAGCCACTCTTCCACATCAAGTATTTTGATACCAGCTTTTTGTGCAAAATTTTTTATCTCATCACTAGAAAAATACCGCATTGAATGCGTTTCTGATATGGATTCGCAAGAGTTGCTTTTTTTATCTATTATTTTTATCTCATAATTAACCTCAACTATTGATTGTTGGGGCAAATGTTGCGGGTTACAATATCTAATGACTTTTATATTATTATCCTCCATTATTTTAATCCTTTTTTCTGGTAGTTGGTGCAATACAGCTGGCTTATACCAAATATCAAAGATAAAAATCCCACCTTGTCTCAAATGAAACGACGCAGTCTCGAAATAATCGCTAATATCCTTATCACTATTTTGATAGCTTGCGATATGAAAAAGTGAAATACAACAATCAAATTTACCACTTTGTCTATATGTCCTAATGTCAGCTACCTCGCAATTCACACCATTTTGTTTGGCTAATTTTATCATATTTGCAGATAAATCTATGCCATATATGGAATATCCACTACCTTGTAGGAGCTTTGCGTGTTTGCCCGTGCCACAACCTAATTCAAGTATCGTTTTCACTTGGCAAATCCCCCCCCATTTGTTAATTTTATTTATGATATATTTGCACTCTTTGCCGTAATCCTTATCCTTATAAAGCAAATCATAATATCTTGCATAGTTTTTAAAATTATCCATTATTTTTTGAAATCCTTTATGATTTGACAAATTTTTTCAATATCTTGTTTTTTAAGATTGCTCGCGGAAGGCAAGTAGAATCCATTTTGTGTTAAATTATCCGTATTTGGATACTTACCACTACAATCGCAACCATAATTAGCCAAACACTTTTGTCTGTGCATTCCCGTAAAGAGTAATCTTGTATCAACATTATTTTCTCTTAACTTTTGAATCAATTCTTCTTTTGCGTGTCCATATTGTTTTGGATTTAATAAAATGGCATTCATCCAGCAAACATTAAGCGAATCTTTTTCGTCTTGTTGGAAAGTAATACCCTCTACGCCTTTTAAAAATTCCTTATATAATTTATTGTTTTTTATCCGCAAATTTCTATACTCAACTGCTTTTTCAATCTGCGCTAATCCAATTGCAGCGTGGATATTACTCATTCTATAATTAAAGCCAATTTCATCGTGCTGGTAAATTCTAGGGCTATTTATAGAAAAAGACATATTCTTTAAATATTTTGCTCTATCATAATACTTTTTATCATTCATAACAACACTTCCGCCCTCACCTGTGGTTAAATTTTTGTTTGCAAAAAATGAAAAAGAAGCTATATCCGAAAAACTGCCAACTTTTCGTCCTTTATATTCTGCACCGTGAGCTTCGGCTGCGTCCTCTATTATAAATAAATTATGTCGTTTTGCTATTTGCACAATCTTATTCATATTGCAAGGATTGCCAAATATATGAACAGGCATTATGGCTTTTGTTTTAGGCGTTATTTTTAATTCAATCTTTGTAGTGTCGATATTCCAAGTATCTTTATCGCAATCTACAAATACAGGTTTCGCTCCCGTGTAGCAGACTGCAAAGGCACTTGCTATCATCGTAAAATTTGGCACAATCACTTCATCGCCTTTACCAATTCCTAGTGATACAAGAGCTAAATGCAGTGCTACTGTGCCATTACAAACTGCAACGCTATACTTACAATCACAATACTTTGCAAATTCTTCCTCAAATCTTTTGACATACTCGCCTGATGAGCTTATCCACCCAGTTTTTACGCAGTCTAACACATATTTTTCTTCATTGCCATTTAAAAAAGGCTCACAAACAGGTACAAAATCACTTCGCATACTTTACCTCACTATCATTGATTCCAACAAATCTTACCTTATCTTTATCGCCCAAATACGGACCTTGTTTAATCTCCACCATTTCGACATTTTCCAAACATTTAAAGCCGTGTCCGCCATAAGCAAGCAAAATAACATCTCCGCTAGATGCAATATGACTTTCGATATATTTTTTTTCATTATCATAAAAATCTATCCGCAATTTACCCTTTCTTATCACAAGGACTTCTTTGGTATATTTAACTTCCCTTGGCACGATATTATGCGTATGTGCATCAATGACCTTGCCTTTGGGGTGTTTCATAAAGGCTAGCTGTTGTGAAAAGTCATTTGGTGTAAAAAACTCTACGCCGTCTTTTGAATAATCCGCACTAATGATTATAGCAAGGATTTGATTGTTGTGTGTTATTGTTTGCATTTGTTTTCCTACTTTTAATCAATCTTAAAAAACCAATTTTTAATTTTTTGATGCACTTGTTTGATTTTTGTTAAAATTTCTTTATTACAACCAAAATCTTTATGTTGACACATATTAAGCAACTTTTCTATGTTTATATTATTGTTCATTGCTTTATTCCCCATTTTTTTGTATTTGATTTTTATAAAATTAAATAATGTAATTATCCTTTTATCCCCCAGCCTTTCCTTTTTATATAAAGCTGCGGAATATGTCGAAAGATACATAAAAATGTATTTAACTTTAAACTTTAATCTTACGATTTCTTTTAAAATGACCCTTTGCATTTTATCGTCATCAAGTTTTTTAAATAAATCGAAACAATATAAATAATGTTTCATTAAAACTTCTACACCACAATTTTCTATCACTTCATCTTTATATTTTTGCCACAAATCCCACCAGCCATTTGCTGTTCTCTTGCTATCTGATGAAATACCCATTCCTTCTTTTGTATTGACATATACCAAAATTTCGGGGATTAGAACGATTTTAAAATGCTTTGCCAACTTAAAGCAGATATCATCATCTTCACTTGATTGTAAATTTTCATCCCAATTTCCAGCTTTATCAAAACAACATCTTTTCATCATAATTGATAATGGAGAAGTTACATATCCTTGTTCAAGTGCTTCTTTGTATATATATCCACTCAATGTATCAATTCTAGCAGCAACTATTTGTTCGTTATTATTAACACCAGTAAAACAATAAACACATCCTGCTTCTTTATCTTGTTTAAAGGTATTGAGACATTTTTCAACAAACAATGGAAACCATTCATCAGCACAATCCAAAAAAGAAATAAATTCGCCAGCAGATTCTTGGAGTCCTTTATTTCTAGCAGCACTTGGTCCAGCATTTTCTTGATAAAAATACTTGATTTGCATATTACTTATCTCAATACCCCCCCCACCAAGCATTATATCAGCAATGTAGCTATCAACGATAGCTTGTGTATTATCAGTAGAACCATCATCAACTACTATAATTTCGATATTTTTGTATGTTTGATTTAACACGCTATCAATTGTGTTTTTAATGATATTTGCCCTATTGTATGTAGGAATTACAACGGATACTAGTGGATTTGACATTATTATCCTTTTTGAGCCATAGCTTTCATTTTTTGAATTATACATTGTTCTAAATCTTTATAGATTTGAGTGCTATCATTTATCAATGGCGCCAAATACTCTTTCATAAAACTATCTGCGTTACTACCGTGTTGAGTTAATAATAATTTTTCTTTAATCATATTATAAATTTTGCCTTTGGAACTTTTTAAGTCATCTAGTGGTTTTTCACAATTTGTATGAAGCTCTTTTATTTTCATTGCCCATATCCTCTCAATTTGATAGCATTAAAACAATTTAGTTTTACTGTATTTGAAAACTAAAAAACCAAATAATGTTATTTTCCTTACATTTCCCTGTTTTTCATTTTTAAAGAAAAAATTATCAGCTACTACTTCCACTTTGGGGATAGAATCTGATTTAAAGTATTCTATAAAAAGCTTTCTAGCTTCCATATCTTCTTTTACTTGTATTTTCTGCAAATCAAGCCTATATATATACATATCGTGTTGTGGGAGTTCAGCAACGCAGTGCGTAGCATCCTTGACACCAAAGCCGATATTAGTTACCACAGGTTTGCCCAAATACAAACAAAGCTTGTTTTTCAAAAAACAACTTATATACCACCTGATAGCCCAAGAATCATTCTTACCTTCAATTTGGTCTTTAAGCATTTGTGTGCGAGGAGATACACCATTAAAATCACACTCATAGCTAAGATTTTTATGATTCAACTCATCAAATAATTTTTGTCCGCTCATTTCAAAACATTCCCAGCCTCTTTTCCAAGTAGCCCAACCCCAACAATCTGCACCCTTTATAAAAAATGATTGCTTATCGGTTTTTATAGGATATGTATAAGCAGAAATACACGCCACTTCTTCATCTCTTTCATACATATCAAGGGCATCATTCATATAATTTAAAAAATAAGGACTTGTGAGTATGTCATCTTCTACAACAATAATTTTACCGTATTTATTCACAACCTTTGTAACGCCATCTATAATAGAATTTGCCAAACCTTTGTTTTTAGAGATTTCTATGATTTTGATACTTTTAAAACCGCTTAAAGTTTTTATATATTCGCGGACTTCTTTAACACCTTTTTTGTCCTCATCGTTTTTATATCCATCAGCAAAAACAATCAAATCACTCTGCAAAGCCAGCTCGTTATTCTTTAAAGCCTCAACAACTCGTTCTAAAACACCTAGTCGTCTATAACAAAACAATGCAATCGGTGCTAACATAGTTTGATACCTTTTAGTTTCTTTTTAAAATTTATATTTCTCACCACCTACCCCTCCCCACTTGATAACACTCAAAGCCTTGTTTTTGAAGTTTGATTATGTCGTATTGATTGCGTCCGTCAAAGATTATGGCGTTTTTAAGACTTGATTTTATCTTGTCAAAATCAGGACGGCGAAATTCGTTCCATTCAGTTAAAAGTAGCAAAGCATCAGCATCACAAAGTGCATCATAAGCATTTTTAGCGTAGATGATACTCTCATTAAAATACATTTTAGCGTTCTCCATAGCTTTTGGGTCATACGCTTTTATTATAGCACCTTTTTGTAAAAGTTGGTTAATAATAGTTACACTTGGAGCTTCTCTCATATCATCGGTTTTTGGTTTAAAGGCTAGTCCCCATACAGCAAAGGTTTTGTCCGCTAAATTCTCGCCAAATCTTTGCGTGATTTTGTGGATAAAATTCAACCTTTGTCTTTTGTTTGTCTCATCGGCTGCACTGATGATGGACATAGGGCAAGCATTATCTTGTCCTGTTTTGATAAGGGCTTTGACATCTTTTGGAAAGCAGCTTCCACCATAGCCAAGTCCAGCAAATAAAAATTTATTGCCTATGCGTGAATCACTCGTCATACCGATACGCACCATTTCAGCATCTGCACCGACTTTTTCACAAAGATTTGCGATTTCGTTTGCATAAGAGATTTTTACGGCTAGAAATGAATTTGCGGCGTATTTTGTCATCTCGGCGGATTTGACATTCATTACTATGATACGATTGCCCGTCCTAAAAAAGGGCGAGTAAATTTCTGTCATTATCTGTGTGGCTTTTGGTGAATCAGAGCCTATAACTACTCTATCTGGGGATAAAAAATCATTCACCGCATCGCCTTGCTTTAAGAATTCAGGGTTCGAGACGACATCAAAATCGTGCTTTGTGTGCGCTTTGATGAGTTTAGCGACTTCTTGGGCTGTGCCAACAGGCACGGTTGATTTATCTACGATGACTTTGTAGCCGTTCATCGCCCCTGCTATACTTTTTGCCACTTCAAAGACATAGCGCAAATCAGCCGAGCCGTCTTCGCTTTGTGGCGTGCCAACGGCAATAAAACACACTAATGACTTCTCAACAGCGGACTTTAAATCACTTGAAAAAACAAGTCTGTTTTCTTGCACATTAGCCTTGACTAGCTCCTCTAAACTGGGTTCATAAATGGGGATAATGCCTTTTTTAAGCTTATCAAGTTTGTTTTCATCATTATCCACGCAAATGACTTCATTACCCATATCAGCTAAACAAGCCCCAGCGACTAACCCAACATAACCTGTGCCGACAACTGCTATTTGCATTGTTGTTTCCTTTTAATCTTATCATCGCAACTAAAATTCATTCATTGTCCATTTTGTCGATTTCTTTGAGTATTGTTAAAATTCTGCCATTTTCTTGATCTTTATTTATATATTCTTGATAAGCATTAAGTGATTGTTGGATAAGCTTACTATATGTCAATACTCTTATATTAAGTGCTTTTAATGATTCTTGTTGTTCTTTTCTCGTATCATTATCTTTCCAGCTACTAGGAAGATTTTCGCATATAAAGATACATTCGATTTCTTCGTGTTCTTTACTTATTTGCTTTAATTTGTCTTTAAGAGCTTTTTTATACTTGTTTAATTGCTCGGTTATTTGAGAAAACTCTGGTGTAACACTTGCCCTTTTAAGCTCTATAATTATGTGTTTGTTCGCTGCTTGTCTATAATGAATATCTATTCTACCTTTTTTAATCTTTTCGGACTCTTCACCTGCTATAAACTGAACAACCTCTTCCATTTGCGCATTTTCAGTTCCTCTTTCCCAAGATGGGTCAAGGAGCCATAAATTATTAAAAATATGTTCTTGTAAAACCTTTTCTAGCTCATTAGCTTTAAGTTTATCGTCAAGTGATTTTATTATTTCCAATCTACCCTTTGTAATGTCGTAATAGGCACTTGCCTCAATATCTTTATAATTATCAAAGATTTCTAAAAATTCCCCTAAATTATCATCATTAACCCTATCTAATGAATCTAACGCATAACGCATTTTCATATTTTCAAACGCTAAAACTCCGTGCTTTATAAGCGTTTTTTTGTCTGACTCATTGCTAGATATTTGATTGATTCTGCCAAATAATTTATCAGCTCTTTTTTGAATCGCTTTTTCTAAACCATCATACCATTCCTTAACAATAGCATTTTTTAGTATTTCTTCTTTACCTTGTTTCTCTTTAAATTTTTGTCTTTGTTCACCTACAATATTTAACTGCCTTTTTATAAAATCTTTTAAGGCTATGTATCTGGGATCATCTTCTCTAATTTTTTGCCTATTAGAAGTTGTTATATCTTCACTATCATCAGTATCTAAAAAATCAGCGTTAATTTCTCCAATGAGAAATTTTGTATATAAACCGCCTATTCTAAATTCTGATAAAATATCTTCTTGAGCAATCTTTCCTCTAATCAAAATTGAAATTTTATTTAAGTTATTGATTCCTTCTTGTAAAAAATTTGACTCTTTGGCACTACCTATCCAACCACTCACAACATAATTATCAAAAGATTCTTCTAATTTTGTAGATTCTATATTTGCACTACATAAATCTAAGAAAAATTTACTTTCTTCTCCAAAATACCAAATGTAATCCAACTTTTTAAAATAATTTCTATCCTCCACTCCAATTTCCTCATTATTTACAAAAACCTTAAAATTATTTCGACTACCTATAACCGAAAAACGCCTCGCCAAATTAGTCTTAATATTATGCTCTTGTATGCGTTCTCTTTTTAATTCTTCTAGTATTATAATAGTCCCATTATGTTCGAGCTTTTTTGGTAATTCATCGCTTTTTAGTGCTATTGGCTCATAATCTATTCCTTGATTAGCAGCTTCTCTGATGTCATCAACATTCATCACAAAAGCATTTATTTCTTCGTTCTCTTTTTTGCTAATGATGGTAATTTTATTGGCAATAGAAAATAATGAGAGTTTTCCTATACCTTTTCTCCCCATTACCTTTCTGCCTTTTGGGGTTTGGACAGCACCATCCTCTCTTTTTTTATAGCCAACAAGCAAAAATTTTTCGTTAATATCCCTTTCGCTCATACCAATACCATTGTCTATGATTTCTATTTTAGTTGTCCCTTCAATATTCATTTGCACTTCTGTGGCATCGGCATCCCAAGAATTTGCCACTATTTCCGATAGCACAGCGGGTAAATTACTATATAGATTTATTCCTAAATGCTCTATTATATTTAAGCTAATTTTCATTTTATATTTCATTATAACTCTCCAAATGCTTCTTAATGCTTCGCCCTATCACTTCTCCAAGTTTTGGTGGCACAGCATTGCCTATGTGCCTTGAAATTATACCAATCTTTACAGGCGCGTTTTTGTCCTCAATAAAATCGTAATCCATAGGAAATGTTTGCAACAAACTAGCTTCCCTTAGGCTAATCGCTCTATCTTGTTCTGGGTGTCCAAATCTACCATTTCCTATTCCAGTGCAAAAGGTTGTCATCGTTGGCGATGGCTCGTCCCATTTCATACGACCATATACGCTACTATATGTTTTGCCTTTGTCTTTTTTATGACAATTTAAAATCAAGGATTTATCCCAATCTTTCCAACTGCCACCATTTTTCGGCGTGGCTTTGATTCTTTTTACATTTATAGGAGTAAGTGAGCGCGCAATATGTAATTTATCGCTTTTACATTGCTCCCCCGCTTTTATCTTTGGTAAATTTTCTATTGCGTTTCTTACACTTGCATTTTTGCTGTGATAAGTTGTTTTATCGATAATATCAATTTTACCTAGTTTTGAAGCAAGTAGCACTAGTCTTTTTCTATTTTGTGGGATACCATAATCTGGACAAAAAACAACACTAAACTTCACTTTATATTTGTTGTTTTCCAACTCTTTTATAAAATTATCAAAAATAGGATATTTTTGCAAATTTGGAACATTCTCTACGCTGATAATTTGTGGCTGAACCTCCATAGCAATTCTTAAAAATTCATTAAGCAAAGTCCATTTTTCATCGTATTTGTTATTTAATTTTTGTCTTGATTGTTGTGTGTATTGAGAAAATGTCTGGCACGGAGCGCAACCTACGAGTATTTTTATAGATGATTTTGATTTGTCAAAGCATTCTTTTATTTCGTGTGCAGTGGTTTCTTTGATATTTTTATTGATAAAATTAGCCTTTACATTTGTTTCGTATGCGTATTTGCAACTAGAATCTATGTCATATCCAGCAAGCACATTAAAATCAGCCATTTTAAGTCCATAACTTAGCCCACCAACACCGCAAAACAAATCGACAACACCGACTTTCATTTTTTATCCTCATCAAATTTTTAATCAATTGTTGTAATCATAATGTCTCATTCGCTGGTCTTTTTTTAAATCTAAACTTCAAACCAAAGATAGTCAAAATCTTGTGGCATTTATCTTTATGATTTTTAATCGAAAAAATTTGTTCTATAAAGCTGTATTGACAACTATGTTTAGCAAGAGCTTTATCTATTTCTTCTTGCGAAAAATACTTTAATTGAATTTCTTTTTTTTTATCATCTATTCTTCCATCTCTGCTTGATATACCATTCATATCATAATTAGCAACTATAAAGTTCAAGCGACAAAACTTTACAGATTCAGCATAAAATTTGAGCCATCTATCATAATCACTTGCTATTTTATATTTTGTGTCAAATAAACCATATATTTCAAACAAAGTCCGCTTAACAAATGAGGATTGAGTGTTGATATTGTCATAAATAAAAAATATAATGTCCAAAGAATGTGATTTTCCCACAATCTTAGGATACTTAAAAATTTTACTTTTCTCTTTATACATTGCATTTGCATAACCATATAGGATATCGCCATCAACATTTTGCTTTATAAATTTTTCCAAAACCTTATCGTTGTAAAAACAATCCCCTGCATTCATAAAATTTAGGTATTCCCCTGTGGCAAGTTTTATCCCTTTATTACAAGCATCATAAATCCCATTATCGGACTCTGACACAAATTTATCAATCCTATATTTATACTTCTCAAAAACAGCAAGTGTTTCTTCGTTTGACCTGCCATCAACAACTATCCACTCAAAATCCTGCCACGATTGATTGACGATGCTCTCGCAAGTTTTTTCTAAATTCGGCTCGTTATAACAGATTGTTATAATGCTTAATTTTTTCATTTATGTCCTTAATTCGATGAGAAAATTCAACTACCCATCTCAGCAAATCTGTCCGCTATGATAACACAAAATTCTAAACAAAAACTTAAAACACGGGTATCTTACTAAAAATTAAAATTTTTTGCAAATTTGTAAATTTCCCCCTTGACAAACACTAGGTGTAATGCTTTATAATGTCAAAACCAAATTTGATTTTAGTATTTTCACACAAAAGGAGCATTTATGCAAGAGTATATTTCACAAGCAATTAGCGGTGCGAAAATCGCCGCAAAAGGCTACGCGGTGGCGGATAAAAACGCTAAATTCACGCCCTACAAATTCACGCGCCACGCACTTGGCGAGCGCGACATTTTGATGGAGATTTTGTTTGCGGGCATTTGCCACAGCGACATTCACAACGCAAGAAGCGAGTGGGGCGAGGGCATTTACCCTATGGTGCCCGGACACGAAATCGCAGGGCGCGTCATCGCCGCAGGGAGCAAGGTGAGCAAATTCAAAGTGGGCGATTATGCTGGGGTTGGTTGTATGGTGAATTCGTGCGGCGAGTGCGAAGCGTGCAAGGCAAGCAACGAGCAGTTTTGCCAAAACACCATTTTCACCTACAACTGCAAGGACTGCTTCCACGGGGGCGAGCCAACTTACGGCGGTTACAGCGACAACCTTGTCGTAAGCGAGGACTTTGCCGTAACCGTGCCGCAAAATGCTCCGCTTGACAAGGTAGCACCACTTTTGTGCGCGGGCATTACGACTTATTCGCCGCTTAAATTTAGCAAGGTGAGTGCGGGCAAAAAGGTAGGCGTTGCGGGCTTTGGCGGGCTTGGGGTGATGGCGGTAAAATACGCGCTGAAAATGGGCGCTGAGGTTTTCGTTTTTGCGCGCAACAAAAACAAAGAAAGCGACGCCTTAAAACTTGGCGCAAAGGCACTTTACACCACAGACAAGCTGAGCGAAGTAAAAGAATGCTTTGACTTAATCATCTCCACAATCCCAACCGCTTATGAGCCTATGGACTATGTGCGGCTGCTTGGTTATGGCGGAGAGTTTTGCGTAGTGGGGCTTCCGCCTGCTGAGGTGATGCCACAAATCGCGATAAACTCGCTTGTTTTTGCAGGACACCGCCGCGTGTATGGCTCTATCATCGGCGGTATGAAAGAAACGCAAGAAATGCTTGACTTTTCGCTAACTCACGGCATTTACCCAGAAACTGAAATCATCACAGCCGACAAGATAGATGAAGCCTACGAAAAACTCACCACAGGCAAGGCGAAATTCCGCTATGTCATCGACATAAAAAAGTCGAAATTTTAAGGCTTTAAGCGGACAAAACCAACCCTTTTGCGTGTAAATTTACGCGCAAAAGGCGACAGAAAGGACAAAAATGAGCTACACTATCATCGATGTAGAAAGGCAAACGGGCATTTCATCGCGCACACTGCGCTTTTGGGCGAGCAAGGGGCTTTTCCCTTTCACTCAGCTAAGCGAACACGGCACGCGTTATTTTGCGCAAAGTGATGTCGAGTGGGCGCAGTGGATAGAGTGTTTGCGGAGTTTGGATATGAGTATAGAGGACATTCGCCGCTATCTTTATCTTTTTTCGCAAGGCAAGGACACGGCTAGCGAGCGCAAAAGGCTTTTGCAACGCCAGCAAAACAAAATCGAACAGCACCTAAAAACCCTACAAAATTCACTTGAAAAGGTGAAATTTAAAATCGAACTTTACGAGGAAATGGAGGCTTTGGGCGAGGATATTTTCGATAAAAACAGCAAATTTTACTACAAAAAACTTCCAAAATTCAAAGGTAAATGCTGAATTCGCCACGCCGTTTTTGCAAAACAGCTCACAAAAACGGCGTTTCACGCAAACTTTGCAAAATAATATGAAAGCCACAAGGCAAGGCGCAAAAAGCAAATTTAGCTCAATTCTTGGCATTTAAAAAATTTATCAGCCTTTTGGCAAACACTCAAAAAATCACAATTTTATAAAAACACAACAAGTTTTTTTAAGCAACGCAAAAATCCATAAAATTTTGAATTTTTATGCCGAATTTTTTAAGAAATTCAAAAAATTTTACACAAATTTAAAAATTTTAAATTTTTTTTTTGCAAATTTTTTGAATTTAGCCCTTGACAAACACTTGGTGTAATGCTTTATAATGTCAAAACAAAATTTGATTTTGGATAAAATTCAAACAAAGGAGCAAAAATGCTTTACGCTACACTCAACAACGGCGTTAAAATGCCTATTTTAGGCTATGGGACTTACCAAATCCCAAACAGCGAAGCACAAAGGTGCGTGGAGGACGCTTTGAGCGTGGGTTACCGCCTAATCGACACGGCGCAAGCCTACGCAAACGAGCAAGCCATAGGCGAGGCTCTTAAAAGCGCGATGAAAGGGGGCATTAAACGAGATGATCTTTTCATCGAAACAAAACTTTGGATAAGCCACGCAAACGAAAAAGACGCACTAAAAGCCTTTGATACAAGCCTAAAAAAGCTAGGACTTGACTACATAGACCTTTATGTGATTCATCAACCTTACAACGACAGCTACGGCGCGTGGCGAGCGATGAGCAAGCTTTACAAAGAGGGCAAAATCCGCGCTATCGGCGTGAGCAACTTTTATGCGGACAAAATCACGGACTTTTGCACCTTTAACGACATAAAGCCCGCTGTTAATCAAATCGAGCTGCACCCATTTTTTCAAAAGGTTGATGAGCAAAAAATCAACAACGATTTAAGTGTAGCCGTGCAAAGCTGGGCGAGCTTTGCGGAGGGGCAAAATGGCATTTTCAAAAACGAGATTTTAAGCCAAATCGGCAAAAAGTATGGCAAAACCCCAGCACAAGTGATTTTGCGCTGGCTGATTGAGCGAAATGTCATCGTCATACCAAAAACCACGAGCATAGAGCGAATGCGTGAGAATTTCGCCGTGTTTGACTTCGCGTTAAGTGCTGATGATAAGGCAAAAATCGCCACGCTTGACACAAACAAAACGCTTTTTATCGACCACCGCGACCCAAAATCTGTTAGCTTTTTGGCAAGTATAAAGGCATAAGGGAGAGAAAATGAAAAATACCACAGATTCAAAGCGCAGAGAATTTATCGCAAATTCGGCGAAATTCGCAGGACTTGCGATGATGACAAACGCATTGCCACTAATGGCAAGTGGCACAAATTCAACAAAAGGAGCAAGTATGAAAGCAAACACTTCACACAGCAAAAACGGCGTGAAATTCATCAAGGTTGGCAACACAGACATTGAGATTTCACAAATCTGCATAGGCGCGATGAGCTTTGGCAAGGCGGGGACTTTGCACGATTGGACACTTGATGAAAAGGCTAGCGAAGCCATCATCAAGCACGCACTTGAAAAGGGGCTAAATTTCTTTGACACGGCAAATATCTACTCTGCTGGGACTAGCGAGGAATATCTTGGCAAGGCGCTAAAAAAATTTGCCAAGCGCGATGAAGTCGTCATCTCATCAAAAGTGTATTTCAATCAAGGTATTCTTTCACGCAAGGCGATTTTGCGTGAGATTGATGGCACTTTGAAACGGCTTGGCACGGATTATTTGGATATTTATATTATCCACCGCTTTGATTACACCACGCCGATTGAAGAGACTATGCAAGCCTTGCACGAGCTTGTTAAGGCTGGCAAAGTGCGTGCGCTTGGAGCTAGTGCTATGTATGGCTATCAGTTTGCAAATATGCAACAAGTCGCCAAAGATAACAATCTCACGCCTTTTAGCATTATGCAAAACCACTACAACTTGCTCTACCGCGAGGACGAACGCGAACTAATCCCTATTTGTAAGCAACAAGGCGTTACGCTTATGCCTTACTCTCCGCTTGCGTCTGGGCGTTTGGCACGCACAGAGTGGAAAACCGACACGATTCGTAGCAAGACAGACAAAGTCGCTATGGGCAAGTATGACAAAACAGAAACCCAAGACAAAATCATCGCTCAACGCGTAAATGAACTCGCAAAGAAAAAAGGCGTGGCAATGAGCCAAATCTCTTTGGCGTGGCTTTTGGCAAAAGGTGCTGGCGCGCCTATCATCGGTTCGACCAAAGCCAAATACATTGATGAAGCGGTGGGCGCGATGAGTGTCAAACTAAGTGCTAATGAAATCGCATACTTAGAGGAGGCTTATGTCCCGCATAATATCGTGGGTGCTTTAAGCGAAGAAGAAGCAAAGGAATCACTTAAAAATTTGGTGAAATAGCAAATAGCAAATCGTAGGAATGCGGATTCCTACGATTTAGGCGGCATTTTAGCTGTGCTTTGTTATAATCGCGTAAATCTATTTAAGGATAAAATTTGAGTTTATGCGACCTTAAAAAAGAAATAAATCCATTAAAAACTCTTTTAAAATAAAAAATGCAAATTAAGCCTAAAACAAAGGCTAAAACGCATTCAAACGACTTTGAAATGGGCAAATGCTGAATTTCACCACGCCGTTTTTGTAAAAACCAAAGACGGCGCAGCAAGCAAATCTTGCAAAGCAATATGAAAGCCACAAGGCAAGGCGCAAAAAGCAAATTTGGCTCAATTTTTGGCATTTAAAAATTCATCAATTTTTTAGCAAACACTCAAAAATTCAAAATTTTACAAAAACACAACAAGTTTTTTTAAGCAACGCAAAATCCACAAAATTTAAGTTTTTATGCCGAATTTTTTAAGAAATTCAAAAAAATTCAAATTTTTTTGCAAATTTTTGAATTTTCCCCTTGACAAACACTTGGTGTAATGCTTTATAATAATGCTGAAAATTTACAAAAGGCGTTTTGCGAATTTTGCAAGAAATCAAGCTCAATTTAAGCTAAAATTTAGGCAAAAATTCAACAAAACGCCACGACAAGGATTAACGATGAAACAAATGCGTTTATTTTTTGGCAAACTTTTGAGCTTAAAGCAAGGCGAATTCAAGCTTTTAGCACTTTCTTTTGGCTTTATTTTCGTGCTTTTTAGCTCTTATGCCTTGCTTCGTCCTATGCGCGATGCTTTGGGGCTTGCGGGTGGCAAAGATGAGCTAAAATGGCTGTTTTTAGGGACATTTATTGCTTGTATATTTGCAAGTATCGTGCTTATGTGGCTATCTACACGGGTTAAGCGGCGATTTTATATCGACTTTGTGCTAATATTTTTTGGGCTAAATTTGCTAATTTTTTATGGCTCAATGAAAGGAATCGCCCCAGAATCTAGCGAATTTGTCTGGCTATGTCGAATCTTTTATGTATGGGTTAGCGTGTTTAATCTCTTTGCGTTTTCTAGCGCGTGGAGCTTATTAAGCGATATTTTTAGCAAGGAAGCAAGTCAAAGGCTCTTTGGTATAATTACTGCGGGGGCAAGTCTAGGGAGTATCGCTGGGGCGGCAAGTGTGAAGTTTTTAGTCGCACACATTGGCGTTAGCAATCTCATCTTTGCTTCAATGCTACTGCTTGGATTCGCACTAATGCTAAAATATGCGATGATAGCTGAGCTAAAGCACTTTGAATCCGCCGAATCTTTGGCACGATTTGACAAAACCATCGGTGCAAAAAATCCATTTGTAGGCTTTTTGCTCATCATCAAATCGCGCTATTTGCTTATGCTATGCGCGTTTGTGCTACTTTTAACAAGCGTTTCAACCTTTCTTTATATGGAGCAGGCACGAATCATAAGGGAGCTTTTCCCTACTAGAGAAGCGCGAGTCGCGGCGTTTGCAAATATCGACTTAATCGTCCAAAGCCTAGCACTCTTTATCCAAATCTTTCTAACCGCCAAAATCGCGCAGTTTTTTAGGCTAACTACAATGCTAGGTGCGCTTGGATTTATCGTAGGCATAGGCTTTGTTGTCCTTGCATTCACGCACCCCGCGTTTTTGCCTATCGTCATAGTGATGAGTATCCGCAGAGTGGGCGAATATGCGCTAGTCAAACCCGCGCGAGAAATGCTTTTTGTCCCATTAAGTAGCGATGAAAAATACAAAGTCAAAAACTTCCTTGACGCCGTAGTATATCGCGGTGGAGATGCCTTGTCGGCGCAAGTGGAGGGCATTTTTGCAAATATCGGCATAGTTGCCGTGCTACTTGTGGGTGCTGGGATTAGCTTTGTGTGGGGAATTTTAGGGATTTTGCTAGGCAGGGCATATCACAAGGAAAAGTGAGAGTTTATAGTAAAAATTTTATATTTGGTGATATTTTGGCACGAATCTTATAACTAAAATATTGCAAACCACCAAAATATTTGCGAATCTAAAATCTAAAAAGCTAATGTTATTTTGCCTAATTTAAGCGGATAGGGCAGTTGCAAGGAAAAATTTAGCGATTCCACGCACACGATGATTTCATAATAATCTCCATAAAAGATATTTTCCACTACTTCGGCTTGAATCGTGCGTAAATCTTGCGAATCCGCACTCCGCAAATCCACTATTTGCAACTCTTTTGGGCGAATCATTCCATTTTTGGATTCAAGCCATTTGCGAAACATTGCATTTTTTACATTTGCAATCGCACTTGATTCAATGATATTTACCGCACCCAAAAACTCCGCACTTTTGGCATTTTTTGGCATTTCATACAATGACTTTGGAGTGCCTATATCAATAATTCTACCTTGCTCTATAAGCGCGATTCTATCAGCGAGATAAAAAGCATCTTCGCGTTCGTGGGTAACCAAAATCGCACTTAAACCATATTTGCGTAAAATCTGCTTTATATCGCTTCGCATACGCACACTCATTGCGTGGTTTAGGTTTGAAAATGGCTCATCAAAAAGTATCATTTTTGGTCGCGGGGCAAGAGAACGCGCTAATGCCACGCGCTGTTGCTGTCCGCCACTAATCTCGTGTGGATAGCGATTATCTAGCGATTCAAGTCCAAGCATTGTGATTAGCTCATCATATCGCTGTTGTTGCTCTATTTTTGACAAATGCGCTATGCCAAATAAAATATTTTCTTTTACGCTAAAATGTGGAAAAAGTGCGTAGTCTTGAAATACAATGCCTACATTGCGCTCTTTTGGCGGAGCAAAGGTGCGCGAATCTGCTACTTTTTTATCATAAAGCCAAATTTCGCCACAATCTATGCCAAAAAATCCTGCAATCGCGCTTAAAAGTGTGCTTTTACCGCAGCCACTTTCGCCCAAAATCGCCACAATTTCGCATTCTTTGACTTCTAGGTTTATGTCTTTTAGGGCGGTAATTTTGCCAAAGGATTTGCAGATATTTTTGATACTCAAAGCATTCATTTATGGATTCCTAAATTTATATAAAAAGTGCATAAGAAGCGTTGGGATTAGCGCAAAAAGCACGATTAGTAAGCTAGGCAAAGCGGCGTCATAAATTTGCTCATTGTCGCTATATCCAAAGGCGGCTGCTGCCAAAGTTTGATAGCCCGAACTTGCCAAAATCGTAGAGATGGGCAACTCTTTTAAAATGTCTATTGCCACAATCACAAAGGCGAGTGCTAGGCTAGTGCGGATTAGCGGAAAGTGGATTTTTGTAAAAATGCAAAACGGCGTGGCTTTGAGATTTAATGCCACAAAGTCAAAATTTCGCGGGATTTTGGTAAATCCACCTTGAATCGCAAATATACCCGATGCCAAAAATCGCACCAAATAGCCAAAAAATAGCAATGCAAATCCCCCGCCAAGCGCGTAAGCGATATGCAATGGATTTAAGATATAAACATTTATAAATCCCAAAAATAGCAAGATTCCAATCGCTACAACCGCACCGGGTATTGCATATCCAAGACTTGCAAGTGCTAAAATCGCCTTTGCCGCTTTGCCACCGCCAATCCGCACCACAAAGCAAAGAAAATACGCGATTAAAACGATTGCAAATGAGCTACTAACTGACATTACTAGACTATAAATCATTGCGCTTGTAAATTTGGGAAAGGTTTGGGCTATATCATAAAGTCCCCAATACAAAAGCCACGCAAATGGCACAATAAAGGCAAAAAATAGCACTGCAAAGCACCACAAAAATGTAGCCACATTTTTAAAACCGCGCAATTTTTGTCTAGGCGTAGAACTAAATGCGTTTTGTGCATAAGAACGCGATTTGCGTTGATAAGATTCGGCTACCACGATTATAAATACAAAAATTATCATAACCGCCGATAGCGCAATGCCACTGCTTTTATCACCACCGCCAAGCCAAGTGCGAAAAATCCCAGCACTAAATGAATCCACGCCAAAATACGACACAAGCCCATATTCGCTTAGCGTCTCCATTAGCACAAGCAAACTTGCCCCAACAATGCTAACGCGACAAAATGGCAAAATAACTCTCCAAAAAATCCGCATTGATGAGCCACTCAAACTTTGTGCGCTTAATATGATATTGCCTAGATTGTTTGAAAAATGATTTTTTACAAAAAAGTAAATGTAAGGATAAAGCGAAAAAGACAAAATCAAAATCGCACCAAAAATATTCATAATATCAATGCGCGAATCTATCCCAAATAGCGTTGGTATAAAGCCCTCAAATTCGCATAGATTTACCCACGCAAATCCCATAATATACACAGGAATCGCAAGTGGCAAAATAAGGGCGACTTCAAAGATTTTGCGTCCAAAAAAGTCATAAAATGCGATTAAATACGCACTTGTAATACCTAAAATCAAAGTGCAAATTAGCACCCCAAAAAGCAAAATCACGCTACCCAAAATATAGCGCGGTAGCACGAATCTACTCAAATGATTAAGCGTATCCAAATCAATAAATGGCAAATGAAAAATAACTACAAAAATCGGCACAAGCACGAATCCTGCGAGAATTAGCGCAGGAAAAATCCACTTAAAATTTAGATTTTTCATTAGATTCGCGCCCATTTAAAATTTTCATCAAACTACTTAAAACTACTTCCAGCCCACTTCATCAAAGATTTTTAATGCTTCTTTGGCATTTTTGTAATAACTCTCAAAGTCTGGCTCTTGGACTTTAAATTCGCCCCAGCTTTTTAACAAGGCATTTGGCTCAACGCTAGGATTGATAGGATATTCAAAATTGCCATCAGTTAGCATTTTTTGCGCTTCAGGGGAGAGTAAAAACTCAATGAGTTTAATAGCATTTGCCTTATTTGGTGCGTTTTTAAGCACACCCACGCCACTTACATTGATATGCGTTCCGCGCCCATTTTGATTTGGAAAGATGATATACACAGATTCGCCTGCTTTTTTGTCATTTGCGCTTTTAGAATTTATCAAATGCCCCAAATAATAGCTATTTGAAATCGCCACATCTCCCTCTTTTGCATAAACTGCGCGAATCTGGTCTCTATCTGCGCCTTTTGGAGTTCGCGCCATATTATCTACGATACCTTGCGCCCACGCCTTTGCTTTGTCCCTCCCAAGCGTTTCAATCATCTGCGATAAAAGCGAAATATTATACACCGCGCTTGAACTTCGCACAAGAATCTTGCCCTTCCATTTTTTATCCGTCAAATCCTCATAAGTGCTAATACTGCCTTTTGGGACGCGCTCTTTTGAAGCAATGATAATCCTAGCGCGTTTGGCTATGGCAAACCATTCGTTGTTTTTACCACGCCACGCTTTTGGCGAAAGTTTCTCAATCTCATTGCTACTTACGCCTTGAAAAAGCCCAGCTATGCGCACTTGCTCTAAATTGCCCGCGTCTGCTGTGATAAAAATATCCGCTTTGCTATTTTTGCCCTCAGATTCGAGCCTTTGGGCGAGTTCGTTTGCCTTTGCTTGAATCACATTTACTTTAATGCCAGTTTTATCCGTGAATGCCTTGAAAATTCCCTTATCCGTGTCATAATGCCTATGTGAATAGACATTGACTTCATTTGCCCCAAAAAGTGCTGTGGCAAATACTGCGCTAAATACGATGGTTTTTAATGATTTCATATTTTGTCCTTTTGATTTTTAAATTTTGAAAGCGCAATTTTAACCAATCAAAACTTAAATAAGAATAAAAATTATTTTAATTTATTACAAAAGAAAAAGTAAGAGTTTGGAGCGAAACTTTTAGATTTAGTGATATTTTGGCACGAATCTTATGGCTAAAATATTGCCACAATACCAAAATAAGCGCTTCCGCCTTGCCAAAAAAAGCAAGGCTTAATATATGTGGCTAGATTGTGAAAATTTGCCCAGCATAAAGTATAAATATACGCAAGGCAAAGACGCCAAGCATTACCGCAAGTGAATTTAGCAAGATGAAATTCACTTTGTATGCGTGATTTTTAAGTGCGGTTAGCGCAATGATTGTGGGCGTGGCGATTCCTATGCCAATCACACCAAGCCAAAAGACAAAAGCCCACGCGCCATTGCTGATACTTGCCACTGCGATGATAGCCTTATCGCCGCCCTGAAAATAAAGCCCCACAAATAAAGCACAAAGCAACAAAAATTCTATGGGAATCACGCGCAAATCAGCCATTAACAAAGTTTTGGTATTATCTTTGGAAATGTCCTTTGAAAAGCACAAGATTCCAAAAAATATACACGCCGCAATCCCGCTACTTATGCCACTTGCCAAAAAAAGTATGGGCAAAATCGGGCTATTAAAAAGCGGGTAGGTTTGAATGGCTGAAAGCAAAAATCCCGTATAAACGCCCACGCCAGCAGCTAGAGCAAAGATTATTCGCCCAAGATATAAAGATTTGGATTCTAAAAAGTCCAAAATGCCACTGCATTTTTTGATTATCGCACCTAAAAAGCTAGATTCAAGCACATTTCTAAAACGCAAAATCGCATAAATGACGCATAATGGCGTATAGATTAGCAATAAAATCACGCCAAGCGACATTACCGAGGCTAAATTATAATGAATTAGTAGCTTATAAAAACTAAGTGGCTTTGTTAAGTCAAATACCAATATTAGCAGCCCCACGATTATCGCCAATGGCGCGATAAGCACTCCTGCTTCTACAAATGCGTCCCACGGCTTTTTCTTACTAGGATTTAGCCACTCTACACTTAAAGCGCACATTATTGCTCCAGATGATAGCCCTGCTAAAAACAAATATAGCGCAATCGCCCAATTCCATACGAATCCTAACTCATAACTTCCCCAAATCTCATTCATAGCTAATCCCTCCTTTATTTTCAGGTAATATAAAAAGTTTTGGCTTTGTGCCTAAATGCGCCTTGCGGGTAAAATGTGGTTTTTGCGATAAGATTTGAAGAATCTCATCACTTGGCATATTCAAATCCCCAAACACAAGTGCGTCAGTCGGGCAAACACTCACACACGCTGGAACTCCCGCAACCTTTAAATGCGTATGTTTGCAGAAATTGCATTTATCGGGCGTTTTTGTGAGCGGATTCACATATCGCGCTTTGTAAGGACACGCAGCCACGCAATATAAACAGCCCACGCATTTATCTTTATCAATATCCACTATGCCATTTTCGTCCATAAAGGAAGCATTTGTCGGGCAAACACTCACGCAAGGCGTGTTTTCGCACATTTCGCAAGAGTGTCGCTCAAATTTAAAGTGCAGTTTGGGCGATTCGCCAAATGGTCCTTTTATCTTAACTTGCAATCGATAAAATCCATCTGGCACTTCATTTTCACTTTTACACGCTATGGTGCAACTTTGACAGCCTATGCACTTTTGTGCATCATAAATCATCGCATATTTTTGCATTTTAACCTCCTAAACTTTCTCTACTTTTACGCCTATGGTATGCACATCAGTCCCACACACAGGCGAAATGCTATGTTCCAAAAGCGCACTTGCATTCACGCCCTTACCAAAAGAGCGTTTTTGCGATGGGTTATTATGCCCAAAGCCAAAATATCCAAAAATCGTATCCTCTCTAATCCCCTTTGTCGGCAAGATATTAGCGATTTGTTCTCCCACTTTGCTAACAAGTTTAATGCGGTCATTTTTCTTTAAACCCATTTCTTTGGCAATTTTGTCATTTATCCACACGGCGTTATTGCTCATTAGCTCACTTAACCACGGCACATTTGCGGTATGCCCATTCGTATGCACGGCGACTTTGCCTTGAATGAAATAAAACTCATCATTTTGCTTCATTTTTGGGTCATTAAAATGCAATCCACCGCGCCCACACGCCGATTCAAGCATTTCATCAAAAAGCTCGATTTTACCGCTATCGGTTTTACACTTAAGCACTTTGCTTATCTCAAAATCTTTATCGATAAATTCCTTTGCTTTGGGATATTTCGCCACAAATTTTGCCACGCTATCTTTATCCCTTGCCAAAAGCGGGATTCCATAGCTTACAATGCCTTTATCCAAAATATCTACCATTGCTTCTGGCTCATTGTAGGCTTGTTTGAATCGATAATCTTTCATATCTTTGTATGGGAATGCCTCGCTAAGCCCCATTTTGTCGGCTAATTCTTTCATTATTTGATAAAGTGGCTTTGTGTTGCCTATCGTATCAACCACCTTTTGTCTTACTTGATAGCCCGGATTTTTGCTATTTTTACCTAAAAATTGCTCATCGCGCTCCAAATATGTGCTTTCAGGCAAAACTATATCCGCAAACTGCGCCGTATCTGATAAATATACATCAACGCAAACCACCAAATCAAGCGCCTTTAAAGCCTCAGCAACCTTGTTTGAGTCGCTGATAGTCATCACAGGATTTGAACGCGTCATCACAATGCCGTGCAGCTTGTAAGGGTTGCTTTCAAGTGCAGCATCAAGGAATTTGCCATAAATTCCGCGAGTTTTTGCTATTTTGCTGAATTCCCCGCCCTTTATATCTACCCCGTCAATGCGTGGTGCTTTTGGCGCATCTATCTTTGGCAAGGCACTACCTTTGATTTCAGGGGCAACCTTTTCGCCTGCAAGTTTGTTGTAAAGACTTGCACCTTTTGGGAAAAACAGCCCGCCTTTTGCTTCAATGTTGCCTATGAGTGCGTTTGCTATGGCAATCGCCCTACGAAGTTCAATCTCTTCTGGCGTATAAGTTGAGCGATGCCCAAAGTCAATAATCGCCGCTGGAGCAGCTTTCGCACACTCTCTTGCAAGGGCGATTATCGTTTTGGCTGGGACATCGCAATGCGCTGACATTTTTTCAGGCGTGTATTCGCGCACAGATTCTTTTAGTTTGTCGAATCCTGTGGTGTATTTTTCGACAAATTTTTTATCATAAAGATTTTCAAAAATAAGCGTATGCACGAATCCAAGCATAAAAGCCGTATCGCCACCGGGTTTTATAGGAATCCACTCACTTGCCTTTGATGATAGCACAGAAAATCGCGGGTCTAAGGACACGACTTTACATCCATTTTGCAAGGCTGTGGCTATGCCACGAGCATAGCTTATGACTATGCCTTCAAAGACATTATGTCCAAAATTAAGCATAAATTTAGCATTTGCAAAATCTCGCGCCAAATTCCCTGCGCCAAATACGCTTTTTAACGCCACCGCATAGCCCGATGGGCAAGTGCTTCCGTGGTCAAAGATATTTGGGCTGCCATAAGCGTAAGCAAATTGATTTAAAAAGGCAGATTCAAATCCACCTTTCGCCGCAAATGCTACGCTTTGTGCGCCGTGCTTTTCTTTTATCTCTGTGAGCTTGGTGGCGATATATTCGTAGGCTTCCTCCCACGAAATCTCCTTCCATTTGTTTTCGCCCTTTTCGCCCACGCGCATTATGGGATTCACAAGTCTATTTTTGTCTTTTAGCTGATTTACTCCCGCGCCACCTCTAGCACAAACCGCCGCGCCTGTGGAGTTTGAGTGTGGGTTACCTGTGATGAAAACCTTACCATTTTCATCAACCCTCGCTTGAATCGCACACCTCGTGCTACACATTTCACAAATGCTTGGCACAAATGTATGTGAGCCTTTAATGCTCTCATCGGCTATCGCGCCCAAAGTCGCAGGGTAACCAAAGGCAAGTGATGATAAGCCAATGCCTTTTATAAAATCTCGTCTTTCCATATTATATCTCCTTTCGTAAATCGCTTTAAGATTTACTAAGGAAACATTTTATCCCACCCAGATAAAAGTTTGCTTAAAGTTGTTATACTTTTTTATATACAATATGCCCTAGAGCGTGGGAAAATTTGGATTGTTTAGATTAAAATATGTGTTTATGAAATTAGAAAGCAAATTTAGCAAGAATAGTTAACATCAAATCAAAGGCGATAGGCGAATCCGCGATTTCTTTCTTAAAATTAGTCTCCAAAAAAATATCCTGCGATTCTAGCATAGATTTGTGATTGTGCTATAATTGCGCCTTGTTTTTTTAAAATTACTTGGAGTAAAAATGAAAACATACAACAGCGTGAAATTTTACCAAGTCGGTGGCGGAATCGGCAAAATGCAAGAACACTATGGGCATACAGTAAGCGATGAAAAAATAATGGTTGTAATGCAAGGATTTATCGACTATGACAAGAAAAAAGCCGCTTTTGAAAAAGAGATTTTGCTTAATCGCACTAAAAATTACAAAAATATCTTTGAAAATGCGCGCACAAGGCAAATCACCTGGCATATCAAAGAGCATTATGGCGATGATCTTGAATTTTTGTGGCTTGACTCGCCAAATTCGGCTATCTTTCGCCACAAAGAAAACAAAAAATGGTATGCGCTTGTAGTGGCTTTAAATGCCCGTAAATTAGGGCTTGAAGCAGATAAAATCATCAACATTATGAATGTCAAGGCAAAGCCCAAAATCATCGATGATTTAGTGGATAATGTGAGATTTTTTCGCGCTTATCATATGAACAAAAAGCACTGGCTCACCATAAAGCTAGACGAAAGCGTGAATTTAAAAACCTTAAAAAAGCTTGTTGAAGAGAGTTATCAAATGACGGGAAAGAGATAATAAAAATAAGCAAAACGATTGAGTATATTAGCATAAAGAGCGATATAATATTGCGAAAATTAAATGGAGATTGATGAATGTCAGCCATAAATGCAAGCGAGTATAAACAACACTCATATAGAGAATTTTCTAAAATTCATCAAATGACTGCGTATTTAGCAATGTTTCCACCAAATTTGCCCCATTATTTCATAGATAAATTTTCAAATGCGGGGGATTTGGTGTTTGACCCATTTTCTGGGCGTGGGACTACGGCTTTTGAGGCGTGTAGAATGGGTAGGGTTGGAATCGGCAATGACTTAAATCCGCTTGCTATATGTCTAACAAAAAGTAAAGTAAATATACCCACTAACAAGCAAGATATTTTTAAAAGACTAAAAGAACTTGAAAGGCAATATAAGCCATCAAATATAAACATTAAAGACATTTCGAGCGACATAAAAATGCTCTACGATGAATCCACCACACTACCACAACTAGTTTTTTTGAGACAAAATCTTAATAAAAAATGCAAAGTAGATAATTTTATTTTAGGAATCTTAACGGGACTTATGCACGGCAAACATAGAAAAGATGGCACTTCTATTTATTGCAGTATTGATATGCCAAACACTTTTAGTATGTCGCCAAATTATGTGCGAAACTTTATCAAATCTCACAATCTTAAAAAACCAAAACAAAATGTTTTTGCCCTTTTGGCACAACGAATCGAAGATATTTTGCAAGAACAAGAAAGCATACTTAAAGATTTATCGTTATACAAAAATGGATTTTGCTTTGAATCTGATGCGATTAAGAGCAGTGATAAGGTTGCCAAAAAATATGGCGCAGATTCTATCTCGCTCATCATCACTTCGCCGCCGTATTTGAAAAATATTCATTATGGCAAATATAATTGGATTCGCCTTTGGCTACTTAATGAGGACACAAAGCAAGTTGATAGCAATGTAAGTATTTATCATAAAATGCAAAAAATCAAAGGCATAAAAGATAATCTACCTTTTGAAAAATACGCACAATATATGCAAAATCTCTTTAATAGTTGGCATACAATTTTAAAGCCAAAGTCTAATGCTTTTGTGGTTATAGGCGATGTGGAAAATATAAATTTAGCACATAAAACTTGGGAATACATACAACAAAATGGCGGGTGTAAGTTGAAATTAAAACAAATTATAGATGATGATATAGAGAGCAATGGTGTAAGAAAAGTTACGCGAATTTGGGGACAAAAGAAGGGTAAAGCCACCAAAATCGATAGAATTTTACATTTACAAAAGGAGTAAATATGGCAATTACGGATTTATTGAGCACTATACAAAGCCAAGAAACAGCCAAAGAGAATTTTTTTGAGGCGATAAAAACTGATGAAAATTTTGTGGGGCATTTATATGATTTAAATTATGATACTACAAATGTCCTTGTTAATGACCATCACAAAAATGCTGTAAAAGGTGTCCCGCACGGCTGTTTTTTGATGGCTGTTTATAATAATCAAATCGCAGGAAATAAAACAGAGGGGATTTTACTCCGCGTGATAGGCACAGCAGATATTCCACAAAAAAAAGAAATCATAGAGAGTATTACAGACTCTTATATCGCCCAAAAAGAAGCAAGAAAAGAACTAGACCCTGATGCTTATACTAAAAATTTTTACCAATATAGCGGACTTGCTTGTCGTGTGCTTGGGACTTTTTTCTTTGATAAAAACAACAAACTTTACTTTGGCACGGATATGGAGAATTTTATCGGTGCGCATAATTACAAAGTCTATAAACCACAAAAAGAACAGCTTGATATTATAATTAACGAAAATGTTGAAATAAAAGCAGATGAGCCACGAGAACAATTTGGCAAACTACGCTACTCATCAAGCAAATCCTATGATGAGGAAGGTAAGTATGCACCAGAGGTTTATCTTAGGACAAATGATATTATTGCAAGGCGTAGCGCATTTTTTGGAATGACACGAATGGGTAAGTCAAATACAATTAAAATAATCATTTCAGCGATAGAAAAATTAAATAAAAACAAAACACAAAACGAAAAAATAGGACAAATTGTTTTTGATATAAATGGCGAATATACTTTTAGCAACGAGCAAGATAAAGGCTCGATTTATGAGAAATTTAAAGATAATGTTGTGCGTTTTAGCACTTCGCTTAAAAAAGCACAACAGCATAGCGATGTCAGAGCCGTGCAGTATAATTTCTACAAAGATGAGACTTTGGAAGAATCGTTTAATTTGTTATGCGATGAACTCTCTTTAATAAAAACAGCTGATTATTTTAAGGATTTTAGAAGTATTGATATGTTCGATGAAAGCGATGATAGAGAGTTAAAAAGTGCCAAAGATAGAAAAAGAGCAATTTATAAATGTATTTTATATAGGGCAAGTTTTGAACAAAATCAAAATTATAAAATAAAATTTTATAGATTTACTTTGAAAAATTCCACGCAAGATAAAGAAGATAAAGAAATCAACAAACCACACGAAGGCATAACTATAAAAGACGCTTGTAAATATTTTGAAAATTTAGAATTTAATGAAGTGAGCGATAAATATAAACAAGACAAACAATATCAAGCCTTACTTAAAGTGTTTCAGGCTAAAAGTGTGAGTGGATACAGGGCTTTAATGGACTTAAAGCATTTACATTCACTACAAGGTGGTAACGATTATAAAAAAGAAATAGATAATGCTTTGCGAAATGGAAAAATTGTGTTAGTAGATTTATCTACCGCTTCAAGTCAAACTCAAGAAAAATATATTGAAAGACTTTGTCAATATATTTTTGGAAATTCTATGGAAAAATTTACAAACGAGGAAACGCCTGATTTTATCCAAATGTATTTTGAGGAGGCGCATAATATATTTCCAAAAGATGATAAGGATTTAAAAAACATCTACAACCGCCTTGCTAAAGAGGGTGCGAAACTAAAAATAGGCATTAGCTACTCTACACAAGAAGTTAGCTCCATTGCACCAAGTATTCTAAAAAATACACAAAATTGGTTCGTCTCACACTTAAATAATAAAGATGAGATAAAGACCTTAGAAAAATATTATGATTTTGCGGATTTTTCACAAAGTATTATCCGCAATAGCGATGTAGGCTTTGCTCGGGTAAAGTTATTTTCTAACAATTTTATCATCCCTGTGCAGATTGATAAATTTGAGGTTTAAAGGCGCATTATGGGATACAGCAAAGAAAAATCGTCAAAATTTACACATCAATATATCATCAAAAATGAATTCGTGCAAGATTTTTTGCAAAAATGTGAAAGGGAATATCAATGAACTATTTTCTTATCCAAAGTATAGAACTAGCAAATAGCCGAAACTACCTTGATGAGCTGTTTCGTGTCTATCCTATGAGTCCTGATTCTTTGCGTGAGATTGATACTCAAAAATGGAGTGCATTTGAGAAAGAATTTAAGCAAAACAATCAAGCTAAAATCATACAATCCTTGCTGGATTTTGAGCTTTTTCCTATAAAAGATTCTTATGTAGCGTATTTGCGCCGTGATAAAAGTGCCATTTTGCGTAACCCTATGACTATCGCAAGGCTTTGTGGCAGACTCAAAGAAATGGGGCTTGATGAAATTTACAAAAATCTTGCCCAACCCAAAGAAACAAACAGACAAATAGGACCGCTTTTTAAAAGATGGATAAATAGCGGTGCGCTGGGCTTAACACCCTTGCCGCTTAAAGAATTTCAAAGCACAAAACAAAATGCCATTTTAAACGCCACAGATAGTGCTATGCAAGAGTATGCGCGTGAATTTTTGGGCTACACAAATCAAAAGGGATTAGATTTTATCGCCAAATTTAACGATAAATTCATTATCGGCGAAGCGAAGTTTTTAAGCGATTTTGGCGGACATCAAAACGCCCAGCTAAATGATGCTTTTGCGCTTTTAAATTCACAAAGCAAACACAAAAATGTCATCAAAGTCGCCATTTTAGACGGCGTTTGCTACATAAAAAATCACAGCAAAATGTTTGAAACGCTTATGCAGCACAAAGACAAAAATATCTTTTCGACACTATTTTTGCGCGATTTTTTGTATCAGGTGTGAAATGTTTCAAATTTTTAATGATTTTAAAAGCCCAAAAGAATTTTTACA
>CAKUOH010000025.1 GCA_934668765.1 uncultured Helicobacteraceae bacterium
CCATTAGCATTTCTAGCTTTATTGAGCTTGTAGAAAAAAGCGCGACATTTAGCGAGTTTAGCGCGAATTTTGATAGACTTTTTGTAGAGAGATTATTGCGTGAAAAAACGGATAGTTACATTGATAGTGTGAATTGTGGGTAGAATGTTATGTGCAATCTAATCATAACACACCCTTTTGATTCGCGCCTTTGGTTTCTGTGCCAAATGCCGAATTTTCCATAAGCGACAATTCTCCCACTGCTCCCGAGATTTTTACTGAATCGCTTATAAACTCTCTACGATTCTTCATTGCTCACCCTTTTAAAACTAAAATTTTAAAAATGCAATTATAAAAATGATTTTACCGCAAAGTTTTCGTAAAAAATGCGTCCATATCCATTGATTCGCCTTCCATTTCCTTATACACGATATAATTTGCCATCACATTAAATCCATAAAAGCGACTTTCTTCATAAGGGATAAACTCCATACTAAACCACGGGTCAAGCGGATTTTTCGCGCTAAAATTTTTGCTATTTTTTAAAAAATTGCGGATAAATGACGGACCGCCATTGTATGCGTAGCTCACAAATAGCGGGTGGGCGAATTCTTTTTTTAAATGCGACAAATAATAATCGCCAAATTTTAGCGAAATCTTTGGCTCAAACATATCGGCATAAGTGATATTGTCGATTTTTAGGGCTTTGGCAAATGGTAGCACATTAAAAGGCATAATCTGCATCATTCCAAGCGCGTAAGAGCGCGAAATGACAGATGGGACAAATGCACTTTCCTGCCTAGCCACCGCATATACGAGATTTTCATCATCAAAAACCAAATCATCTTTATAGGGCTTTATAAAAAAGCTTTTTTGAAAATTAAAGTAGCGATTTAGCACAAAAACCAAATGCGGCATACTCTCTTTGTGATAGAGCAGTTTTGCTACGCGCACAAGCGAATCTTTGTTTTGAATATCTATGATTTCCTTTCGCATTGTCTGCCACGCAAATGGGTCAGCCACATCAAAGGGTGCGTTAGCCTTTTTGGGAATCTCTTTAAAAATCTCGTTATTTTCATCGATGATATAATATTTTGGCGTAACGCCCAGCTTTTTTGTCGCATACAGCGAGTAGAGATTAAAATGTGTGCTTTCCGCAAGTGCGTTTAGCGATTCATCGCTTTTTGCCTTGTCGCCCAAATTTTCATTGATTTTATAAACCCAAAATAACGCCTTATCGTGCATTAGCTTAAAGCTTGCATTATTAGTAGCCTGTTTAAAATACGCAAGTGCCTTTTTTTTGCTACCAGATTCTAGCTCATTTAGTCCCAGCGCATAAGCACTCCAATCATTTACGCCTACGATATTTTCGCGAAGCAGGGCTTTGGTGAAGTTTGGATATTTTTTGCTTAAAATCAAATGATATAGCGTTTTTTCAAAATTTTTATTTGAGAGATTTTTTAGATTTTTGGGCGCGACATTAAAAATCGCCGCCTTGCCACTTATGGAATTATAAATCGCGCTAAAATCCTCCCCACTTGAATCTAAAATTTTCTCTAAAATCTTTGCCTTATTTCTCGTGCGCAAAATCTCCACGCGCCGTTTGGTGGCAGGCGATTCAAGTCGCTCTATGTCCGCATCTTTAAGCCATATTGAATAATCCAGCCGAAAGCCCATATTAAAGCACTCATCGTCCATTTTTAGTAGCTCGTGCAGTCGCTTTGCCCTGCATTGCATAGCTTTTGGCAAAGACTGCGTGGGGATTTTTTCACGCAAAAGCGACATAATCTTATAAGATTTATTGTCAATTAAATCATATAATTTTAGAGCGTCATCATCGCTTATTTTTTTATTTTCCTCCAAATACAAATAGATATAAAAATCCCGTGCTATGCCTTTGGGCTTGGATTCGATAAAGCTTAAATCCGCACTTATTAACAAATAAGGCGCAAAAATAAAAATGGCAAAAATCTTATAAATTATTGGCATAATGTAGCAAAATCCTTACAAAAAATAAATCAATAAATTTTAACAAAATAATAACAATAAATGGAGCAAAATCGATTCCACCTAAAACGGTGGGCACGATTCGGCGTATTTGCGCATATAATGGCTCTGTGATGGAGTATAAAACCTGCACGATTTTATTGTAAGGATTTGCCTGCACAAGAGAGCAAACCGCTGCGATAATCACCACCCAAATATAAAGCGTCAAAACGATATGCAAAATCTGCGCCACTGCGTTTAAAAACGAACCTAAAACCATTTTCTAATCCTCTTTAAATATCAAAATTTCCGCCAAATGCGCCTTTAAATGCGGATACAAAATATCAAGGTGTGGTCCGCTCCCTGCACCTGTAAGCAAAAATCGCAAAGGCATAAAAAACCCCTTGCCTTTTAGTGGCTTATCATCAATCTTGCAAGATTCGCTTAATTTTGCTTTTAGTGCGTTAAAATCATTTAGACATTCATCATCTTGCGCCACTAAATCTAAAAGCGCATTTTTTAAAACTGCAATCTCCGCACTATACTGCGTAAACTCATCGCTAATTGCTTTTGGCGTGAAAATGCGCTCGATTTTAGCGCGAATCTCATTTAAAGTTGAAGATTCCTCTAAAAAGATTTTGCCAAGTGAATCTAGCGAATCTACAAACGCTTCTCCATTGTTAGATTTGCTTTTTAGATTCGCCAAAATGTCGCTTGAACTCTCCAATAAAAACGCCATTTCTTTTTCGCTTAATCGCTTTAAATGCTCCCTATTTATGTGGCGTAGCTGATTTATATCAAAGCGCACTGGGGATTTTGAGAGTTGCGATAAATCAAACCACTCTATGGCTTCATCAAGCGTAAAAATCTCACAAGGTGGATTATTTCCCATTAAAAGCAAATAATTTAAAATCGCTTTTGGCAAAAACCCCTGCGCAAGAAGCCATTTCACACTTGATTCGCTCTCTCTTTTGCTCATCTTTTTGCCTAAATCATTTAAAATTATCGGCAGGTGTGCGTAAGCAATCTCTTTGGTATAGCCTAGCTTTTTATGCACCAAAATCTGCTTTGGCGTGTTGCTCGTGTGGTCCTCGCCACGAATGATAAAGCTAATATCATAAATCATATCATCAACCGCACACGCGAAATTATAAGTTGGCACACCATCATCGCGGATAATCACAAAGCTATCGATTTCATTTTGGCTAAATATGCACTCGCCTTTGATTGCATCGATAAAACTAATATATCCTCCCTCATTTGCGTGAAAGATATTCTTTTGCTCCACATTTATTGCAGAGAGTTTTGCATTTGATTCTTCCACCATTGCGTGTGGCAACTCCATAGTTTTCCCCTCCCTTGCGCTAGGATTCGCCTTTTGCTCCCCCTCCCTTGCGGAGGGGGTTAGGGGGTGGGTAGAATCCGCGTTAGTAAAATCCAAGCTAGATTCCAAAGCCTCTCTTATCACGCTTAAAACACCCTCTAAATTCCCCAAAATCTCATTATTCCAAAAGCGCAAGATTCTAAAATTTTGCGATTCTAAATAAAAATCTCTTTGAATGTCAGGGTGATTTAGCATATCTTTATCCGCCCCTAAAACTTCTCCGCAAGAGAGGGGATTTTTTGAGTGTCCTCCGCCATCGCATTCAATAATAAGCCGTTTTTCCAAGCATACAAAATCCGCAACATATTTAGAATCAATCACAAATTGCCGTCTAAACCCAAATCCTAGCTTTTTGCCACGCAATTCTTGCCAAAGTTTATTTTCTGCCTCTGTGGGATTTTTGCGCATTTCACAGCTAAACTCTTTCATATATGGTGCAAGTTGGCGGTGGTTTGGAAATTTGTTGGTTTTTACCCACCCCCTAGCCCCCTCCGCAAGGGAGGGGGAATCAAATGCAAAACTCTCCGCAAGGGAGGGGGAATCTATGGAGTTACCACACGCAAGGGAGGGGGATAATATGGTAGATAAATCACCTTTCAATCGAATCGCTGGGTTTTTGTTTTCGCTTTTGCAAATTTCCGCCCACGAATCATCATAGCGAAACGCCCTTTTTTGCGCTAACGCTTCATTGCGCTTTTTATCTAAAAATTCCTTTGTGGCGTAGCAGTAAAATGCCTGTCCTTTTTTGACTAACTGCAAGGCAAGTTCGTTATGAATCTTAAAATTATCGCTTTGATAGACTAATTTATCCCAAAAAAGTCCAAAGAGATTTAGGATTTGCAAAATCTCTTTGTCTGCACCATCGATATTTCGCGCCTTATCGGTGTCCTCAATGCGAATGAGAAACTTTTCGCCTTTTTGTTTGGCGACTATGAAATTTAAAATCGCAGCGCGAAGGTTGCCGATGTGCATATCGCCTGTGGGGCTAGGAGCGAATCTAAGCATTATATTATCCTTTGAAATTTGTGTTGTTTGCAATTTGGTCTTGGGTATTGCTTTGATTGTTTGTTAGATTCGTTTGAATCTGCGAAATGAATACCCAAAGACAAATTGCCACCACAAAATTTTTTCATTAGAATTTATCCGCATATTCTTCTTTTATTTTCACAAAATCATCAATATGCTCTACCAGCAAATCCACGAGTTTTGCTTCAAATTGGACGCCTTTATTTTTCATCATATGTTCGACTACTTCATTTATAGGCCACGCTTTTTTGTAGCATCTATCGTGGCTTAGGGCATCAAAGACATCTGCCACCGCTACGATTCGCCCACAAAGTGGTATTTGTGTGGCTTTTAGCTTTTGTGGGTAGCCATTTCCATTCCACCATTCGTGGTGAGTTAGTGCGATTTCAGCAGCCGTTTTTAAAATCGAGCGATTGGAAAAGCAAAGCATATCATAGCCCTGTTGCGCGTGAGTTTTCATAATCTCAAATTCTTCGTCCGTTAATTTGCCCGGCTTATTTAAAATCGCATCAGGAATCGCTAATTTGCCTATATCGTGCATTGGAGAAGCAATTTTAAGCAATTCGGCTTGCTGTTTGTCTAATCCATAAAGATTTGCCAAAAGATAGGTAAATTCCGCCACGCGCTTGATGTGATTGCCCGTTTCGCGACTGCGTCCCTCGCTTATTGTCCCCATCGCATAAAGGACTTCTTTTTGCACATCCTCTAATTCTTGCTGCATTTGGAAAATTTCCGTTACATTGTGGAAAATGCCGTAAGCCTTATTGAATCGTGGGTCGTTTTTGTCTGATTTGGTTGCTAACATATAGGCTTGGACATAAAGGGGCTTATTTTGGCTATCTACGCAGTTTAGATAAGCTTTGCAATATCCTGTATCACGCAACTCTTTTCTAATCCCTGCGATTTTTTTGGGAATCTCCGCATCGGGTTTAAATATCAGCGATACATGTTTGCCTACCATATCTTTCGCTTGATAGCCAAACATTTCTTCACAGCTTTTATTTACCTCGATGAATTTTTCATCTTGCATTACCACCATTGCAGTGCTTCTATCAAGCAAAGTTTGGTAGCTTTGAATCAAATAATCCTTTTCGACTGATACTTCTGTAAGCACATTCACGCTACGCTCTAAATTTTGCTTTTTGATTTCAAAGTCGGTAATATCATCTAGTGAGCAAACATACATCATAATTTCATCTTTGGCATTTATGATGGGCTTAATGATTGCCTTTGCGTAGAAAAAGCTATTATTATCCGCCGTTATGTTTTTTAAGATGCCTGAAAAAGTCTGCCGTTTTTGCAACACAGCCCAAATATCATCAATGCTATTTGCCGAATCTTTAGCGATAAATGCGCTAAATTTTTTGCCTACAAGCTCATTGCGTTTGAATCCAGAAATTTCTAATAGCGATTTATTACAATCAATAATATTGCCATTTGTATCAAAATACACCACAAATAGACTTTTTTCTAGCAAATCTTTATACTGCTTGAAAATCCCCATAATTTCCAAATAATCATTATTTGAGACATAGCTAAGATTCCGTAAGCCATAGATGACAATATCTAGCGAATTTGTATCCGCTTCTAGCTCGTGAATCGTATTGCTTTTTAGCTCGTTTATGCCTTCGCTTAAAGCTACAAGTGTGTTTGTGTTATTTAGGACATAGTTTTTGTTATTATGATGATAAAACTCCCCAAAAGTGAAAAATCCGCTCATCGGCGCGATATTATTGATTATCTTTGCATTGTAATCCATAATCGTATCTTTAAAATAAAAATACCGCCCCATACAAGTATAAACATAAAAGCAATCAATATTTTTGGTGGTAAATTGCACTAATCGCTTGCTCATCTCAGCCATATTATCAATGGAACTTGCCACGCCAAATTTGACTTTCGCGCCTTTTTTAATATCGCCACCATAAATTAGCGCGTTGTCCCTTGTTTTGATAAACACACTGCGCCCCACTAGCAAATCGCCTTCAGCGTAAATTAGCGGGAATTGATAGCCATTTGTAGGCAGTGTATCGGCAATATATTTGCCTAAATATCTTTCATAAATATCCAAAATGGGCTGATTATTCAAAGTGCGGATTAGTCCGCCCTCTTCGCAATCCGTTACCACCATATCAAGTCCGATTCGATTATAATTAAAAATCGAATCGCTATAAACCTGCAAAACTTCGCTATCTAAAATCGCTGCGGCAATCACCGAATCGCCGATGCCCTTATCGCTCCCCACAAAGCAACGATTAAAGCTCACATCATCGCCAGCATTGCCACCAGCGACAGGAATGTGTGGGATTCGCTCTGTCAGGCAATCTAACAATTTACTTGTATTAAACACAAGGCAGTTGCCAAACATAACGATTAGCTTTGTATTGTGGCTGACATTTTTGGCGATTTCATCGGCAATATATTCGGGCGCAGTATTAGGAAAGCTAAATGTTTCAATGGTGGTTTTTTGAAAGATAGAGATGCAAAGCGCGATTTTGTTTGTATAAAAACTCCCATCGCTTAATTCGCCAAAAGATGAAGTTAGCAAAATCTTTGCTTGTGGGAGATTCATCGTTATGGAGTCAATTAGAATCTGCGCTTTGCTTTTTTGATTTGAGCTACAAAAAATCTGTATGAAAACATTTGGCTCATCTTTTAAATCACGCAACTTTTGTATCAAAAGCCCATCATTTTCATACATAAAGTTTAAAACTCTCAAAAAAATCTCCCTTAATCAAATTTATTATTGCAAAATTTTATATAAAAAATATGCGCTCCGCAATCATAGCGATAATTTATCTCCATTTTGTGTAGCGAAATAATCTCTTTTACAATCGATAGCCCCAAGCCATAGCCACTTTTGGTAATATCGCCACGATAAAATGGCTCAAAATAATACGAAATATCATTAACCAAAGGCGCACCTTTGTTGCTTATCAAAATGCCATTTTCGCCTAGCTCGATATTTACCTCGCCATTGTCGCTGTATTTTATCGCATTTTCTATTAGATTTTTGATTGCCACTGCAAACAAATGCAAATCGCCTTTAATCTTAACGCTTTTAATGATATTTAGACAAATGGGTTTATCGCTCAAATCCCGCAATGCTTCAAAAACCGCGCTTTCGCTTAAAAACTCATCATTTTTTAGCTCAAATCCTTCTTCTTGGATTCGCTCGAAATCTAGCATATTTTGACTGATATGATTTAGCGAATTTAAATATTTTTTCAAATCTTGCTTTAATTCCTCGCCCACTTTTAATTCAAGTGATAGCTGAATCTTAGCTAGTGGCGTCCGCAATTCGTGGGCGATATTGCGCGTGATTAGCTCTCTTGCTTTTATCATACGGCTAATTTTTTCATTCATTTCATTAAATGCCCTAAAAAGCGCACCAATTTCATCTTTTGAATCCACGCGCAATTTTTTAGCAAAAATCCCGCGTTTTAGCTCATCTATGCTATCTTTTAGCACATTTAGCGGACGCAAAACTTGATAAAAGAAAAAGAATAAAATCATCATTATAAGCGCGGATTGAAAGAGTAACATAAAGACTTTGTATTTATCCCACGCATTTAAGTCCTTTTGGCGCACCAAATTTATGCCATTATCATCCAAAAATGCCACGCTAAAACCCACAAAATTATCATAGCTAAAAATCTTAAAATTTAAAATTCCATTAGATTCGCTATAAAGAATCTCCGCGTTTTTAGGCGCGGTTGCTATGCGATTATAACCGAAATTTTCCCCGATTTTATATGCCACGCCCAAGTTGCCATTTAGATAATAAGGCGTGATAGTTTGCACTAGGACGATGATTTCATTTTGCAATCGCTTTTCTTCGCTTTCGTGAATCGCGCTACTTGTGCGAATCGAAAAAATCACATTTGCCACAAATAATATAAGTGCAAGTAACAAAAATTTATATCGTAAATGCAAAATTTAGCCTTTTAGATTCATTTGAGATTCGCGTGGAATTCGCGCATTTTGGGGCGAGAATCTAATATTTTTGTAATTGAAAGATTTAGCATTGCCAAATCAAAGCGTCTGCGCAAATCACTAATTAACACTTGCAAATCCAAATAAAATAATGCAAAATTTACTTGCAAAATTTATAGCCGATGCCCCACACAGATTGAATGAATCGCGGTTCTTTTGCGCTGTCATCGATTTTGCTACGAATATTGCGAATGTGTGTATCAATGCTACGAAGTGTCGTATCCTCGCCCATTGACGAAATGCTATTTGCGATTTGCTCCCTGCTCATCGGCTTTTGGCGATTTTCTGCTAAAAGTAGCAAAATGCTAAATTCCGTAGGCGTCAAATCGATATTCATTCCATCTACCACAACAGAGTGCGATTCGACATTGATTTGTAGATTATCAAACTCCATATTTTTAGGTTTTAATCTGCGAAGCAGGGCATTTATTCGCACCAAAAGTTCCACAGGCTCATAAGGTTTGGCAAGATAATCATCTGCCCCCACATCAAAGCCCTCGACTTTATTATACACATCGCCACGCGCGCTTGAAATGATTATAGGGGCTTGGGTTAGTTTGCGAATCTTTTTGCAGAGTTTGAATCCGTCCATTTCAGGCAAAGTCAAGTCCAAAATGATTAAATCAATACTATCGCGTCCCTCCAAAATCTCTAATGCCTTTGCGGGAGAATGCGTAGCGATGACATTGTATTTGCTCTGCGTAAGATAGGCGACAATCAAACTTTGCATATCCAAATCATCTTCGATTAGCAGTAATTTGTGCATTTTTGCCTCCGTGTTTGTAGTTTATATGCGAATCTAGCGCGATTTAACGCGCAAAAATCGCATTTTAAAAGCCAAAATTATACTACAAATATTTTAAGAATTTGTTATGGCATAGACTTAGCAAAATAAGGCAATCTATTTTTTGCATATATACACAAACGCAGGTGGGATATTTAGCACAACGCTTTTACTTTTTTGCACTTCATCAAATGTCTTATAAAGTTTGCGTTTAAAAACTTTTGCGCTTGGCAGGGGCGAGTGGTAGGCAAATGTATTAAAATATCCGCCCTGCGATAGCGCACCATAGACGCTTTTTAGCATTACACTTTGTTCTCTAATACCCAAAAACGACCACGGAATGCCACTTATGATAATGTCCGCACTCTCCATATCGCGCTCTTTCATCATTGCGCTTAAATCTTTTGCCGAGCCTAGCGCAATATCCAAATTTGGAAATTTTGCTTTTAGCTCCCGTGCGAAGTTTGGATTGATTTCTACAGCGAAAAACTTTGCATTTGGGGACTTTTTGCGCAATATTTCCTTTGTAAATGCCCCGCTACCTGCGCCGATTTCGATGATATTATTCGCACACTTAAGATTCACACATTCAGTAATGACTTCTGCTAAACTCTTGGAGCTTTTACAGAGCGCACCTGTGGTTTTTGGGTGGCGAATATAATTTAAGAGAAACATAATCTGCCTTTGATTTTATGAAAATTTTTTAAAAATAAAGTGCAATTATAGCGCAAATAAAGGCACAAATCTTAACAAAATATTAAAATTTTGTGCTTATTGAATCTTATGAATTAAATCTTATGAATCTTGGTGGAATTTGGTTAAATAAAGTCGCAAAAGTGGTGTGCCCAGAGGGATTCAAACCCCCGACCTACAGGACCGCAACCTATTGCTCTATTCAGCTGAGCTATGGGCACAAAAAATAAAGCGCAAATTATAGTAAATTTAACTTTATATTTTGCTTTAAAAAAATATAATCTTTAAGTTTCGCTAGATTTGCAAACTAAAAGCGCAAATCAATCTTTTTTAGATTCGTCATTTGTTAGATTCTTGCGCTAGATTCGCCCTATTCTACTTCAAATCCGCTATCTAAAATCGCCTCTTTGATAGATTCTAAACTCGCAGGAGATTCGTAATCCACGCGCACAATTCGCGCCTCCAAATCTACACGCACTTCGCTCACACCTTCAATCTCGCTCACAAATCGCGTGATTTTATCCACGCAATGATTGCAGTGCATTCCGCACACTTTTATTTCCGCAATCATTTCACGCTACCAAGCATTTCATCACTTAAAAGCAACTCACTCGTATTCATAATGCCAACGCCCCGCTCTAGCGTGGTTGAAGCAATCTTTTGCGCCTCATTTAGTGAGTGCATTTCAAAAGTCCCGCATTGATATTTGTTTGCCTCAGGGATTGAATCTGTTTTTAAAATATCACGCATACTCGCTTCCCACGCCTCTTTTACGCGCTCACTGCTAGGCACACCAATGGTGCTCATATAAAAGCCCGTGCGACAGCCCATAGGCGAAATATCGATAATCTCCACACTATTTTCGCCACTTGGCGCATTTAGGTGTTCGCGCATAAATCCTGCAAACAAATGCTCCATCGTATGAATCCCTTTTTCGCTTAAAATCTCTTCATTTGGCTTACAAAAGCGCAAATCAAAAACGGCGATTTTATCGCCCTTTGGCGTCTCCATAGTTTTGGCAAGGCGCACCGCAGGGGCTGGCATAATGGTATGATTTACTTTAAAACTATCTAATAGTGGCATTTTTTGTCCTTTGTGTTTGAATTTTTGTAAATTTTAAAAGCGCGATTGTAGCATAAAAAGATAAAAATGTCGCAAATCCTAGCGCGAAAGTTTCTTTGGCACACACATCAAAGATATGACGCACTTTTAGCAAATTCCACCGCTTCAAGCGTGTCGCTAAAAACAAATTTGCTAATTTGCTCCAAATCCTTGCGCACTCCATATCCGCAAAGCACACCAAGTCCCACAATTCCCGCGCTTTTGGCAGCCATTAAGTCTAAAATCGTATCGCCTATCATAAATGTATTATGCGCCTTTGCGCAAATCCCAAGTGATTCCAACCCCTGCAATGCCTTTAAAATCGGCTCTTTGTGCGGTTTTGGCTCTTTTACATTGTCTCTGCCTATTATGACGCTAAAATATTTTGCTACCCCAAATCTTTCCAAAAGTTTTCTGCTTGAATCACTTGACTTTGTCGTAACAATGCCTATTGCAGCAAATTTGTAAGCCATCTCTATCGCTTCTATTGCTCCATCAATCATTTTAGTTTTATCATCACAAATCGTTCTATAATGCACTCCATAATCATCTTTGCATTGTTGTATTTTATTATCTGCTACGCCAAAAATACGCAACATTTTTTCTAAATCATAACCTATATATTTCGTTACATTAGATTCGCTTAAAATAGGCATTTTGTGCTTTTCAAACACCACGCAAAAGCTCTCATAAATCGCTGGTGTCGAATCTATCAGCGTCCCGTCCATATCAAACAAGATTATTTTTTCCATTTTGCCCTGCCCGTGTTTAAGGTTTTAAATTGCGAAACTCGCATTTTAGCACGATTATGCTTACCACAAAGGCGCAAGATAGCGCAAGTGGATAACTCGCCCAAATCCCGCTTTCGCCGTAAGTGTGTGCCATTATCGGCAATAAAATCGCCATAAATATGAGATTGTGGCAAAGCGAAATGATGATTGAACCTTTGATTCGCCCTATCGCCTGTAAGAACGCGCTTGATATAATGTTAAATCCTACGAATAAATATCCCAAAAAATAGATTTGTGCCGCAGCGACTAAATCGCCCAAAAGTGCCATATCATCGGCTTTGAGAAAGATTCGTGCGATTTGTGGCGTGAAGAAAAATATAATTAAATAAATGGCGATTCCAAAGAGCAAAGCGCAGATTATAGCGATTTTAAAGGCAGACAATACGCGCTCCATTAGCTTTGCGCCAAAATTATAGCTCACAATGGGCTGAAGTCCGTGCGATAACGCCAAAATGCACCCAAAGCAAACCGAGCTAACATAAAGCATAATGCTTAAAATCGCAATGCCCTGCGTGGAATCTAGGCTTGATAAAAGCAGATTCATAAATAAAATGATTGCCCCAAAGGCAAACTCCGACATTGATGGCGAAATCCCGCTAATTAGCGACTTTTTAAACGCACTGATAGAAAAAACAAGCATAAAATAAAGCTCTCCATCCTTGCGTAAAAAATGTTTTAAAATGATGATTAGCCCAATGAAATGCCCTAAAATCGTGCTAAATCCCGCGCCAAACATTCCCCAATGCCACTTAAAAATAAAAATGTAATTTAGAATGATATTACAAAGCGAACCCACCACAAAGGAAATCATCGTCCGATTCGGGGCTTTGTCATTTCTAGCAAAGGAGCAAAGCACGGATTGCGCCATTATGATTGCTCCGCCTAGCAAAATGACGCCTAAATATTCCACCAAAAATGGCTCTAACTCGGCGTTTGCGCCCAAAGCTCTTGCTAGATTTTCGCGAAAAATATAAAGCACAATGCCCAAAATCGCGCCAAATGCGATAGTGATATAAATCGTAGAATTAAAGATGATTCGCGCTTTTAGTGGTTTTCCCGCGCCTAATGCAATAGAAGCTAATGCTGCGCCACCGATTCCAAAGAGTAATTCGATTCCTGTGAAAAATGTAAAAATCGGCACAGATAGCCCGATTGCCGCAAGTCCAAGCTCACCAATGCCCTGCCCCACGAAAATCCCATCGACTATGACATAAGTGGAAAGGACTAGCATAGAGACAAAGGCTGGCAGTGAGTATGAGAAAAATAGCTTTAAAATAGGCGCATTGCGCAAATCTAGCTTTTCTTTTTTATTTTGCTTTGTTTGCTTTGGTGATTTGGGCGATTTGCGTGATTTTTGGGCTATCTTTTTTGTCATTTGGATTCCTAATTATTTGTAATCGTTTTCAAAAACGCTTCGATTTTAGTCTGCAAATCGCGCACATTGCCTGTATTTTCGATGACAAAATCCGCTTTTTGCTTTTTAGATTCAATATCCATTTGATTTGATAGGCGCGTTTTGGCTTCATCTATGCTTAAATTATCGCGTTTTTGGATTCGCTCTAACTGCAAATCGCGTGGCGTGTAGATTAGCAAGACGCGCGAGATTGCATAGCCCCTGCCCCGCTCTTGCAATTCAAAAAAAAGTGGAATGTCGATAAAGTAAATAATGTTTTGTGATTCAAGTTTTTGTGCTTCGATTTTTACACACTCACGGATTTTGGGGTGGAGAATTGATTCTAAAATGCGCAGTTTTTCTTTGTCGGTAAATACGATTTTGCCAAGCTTTTTGCGGTTGATTTGTAGTTTGGATTTGTGTGAATCGCCAGAATCTTCGCTAGATTCACACGAATCTAAAATTTCATCTCCAAAGATTCGCACCACTTCATTTGCGCTTTGCTCCAAAACATCGTGTGCGATTAAGTCCGTGTCGATTATGGGATAGCCGTGCAGTTTTAGAATACTGCAAACGGTGGATTTGCCTGTGGCGATGCCACCTGTGATGGCGATAGCATTCTTAAAATCGTGCGTCATTTTTCTCTCAATTTGTTCTGGGGTAGTGCTTTGCGTTGTTTATCTTGCATATTAGTTTATTTTGTGTTTATATTAAAATAATCAGCAATTCTAGTATCTTGCGCAAGATTTGTGGGTTGTGCCGAAAAATTCGAGCGAAAATAGGACATAAAGAAGTCCATTGAGCGAGATTTTTTCAAACTCCCGCAAAGATTGCGTAAGAGACGAATTGCCAAAACCCAAAGACAAATTGCCCCTTTATTTCCCTTGATTTTTGGTAATCGCCCTCATCGATGGGTCATCTTGCAATACCGTCGCATTTCTATCCATAATTTCCTTTTCGTCTCCGACTTTATGCTGAACAAAGTCCTTGTTTGCTTCTTGCATCACGCTTTTGCCGAGATTAGAAGCCTCATTTACCACAGGAATCGGCTCTTTTTTGATAAAAGTATAGTAGCCTACCACGCCTACCACGCCCAAAACTACAAGTTTGCCTACATTACTCATTATCTGCTCCTTTGTTTATTTTGCGTTTAAAATCGGCGATTCTAGCATAATAATGCAAAATCTATATTATAATATCGCTAAAATTTCATTGGACGAAAGGCGCGAAGTGCAAAAAACTATTAAATTTTTACAAGAGAATGGTGAGTTAAAAATCATCGAAACGCCACTTGACATTGAACTAGAGATTCCACATATCGCCTATATTGAGGTAAAAAAAGATGATTCAAAGGCACTACTTTTTACAAATCCTATTTGCAGACGCACGAATCAAACATTCAAAATTCCTGTATTTATGAATCTTTTTGGCTCTTTTAGGCGATTAGAATTGCTTGGGATTGATGCTAAAATGATTTCGCAAAGTGTAAGCGATTTCACACGCCTATCCGCGCCTAAAAATTGGCGCGATTTGCTTTCAAAAATCCGTCTTTTTAGTCAGCTTCGCTTTTTGCGCCCTAAAAAATTGCGTGATTCGTGGAATAAGACGCATAAAATTATCCCAAAGGATAAAGTGGATTTATTTTCACTCCCTATTCTAAAAACTTGGGAAAATGACGGCGGACGATTCATAACTGCTGGGCAAATTTACACGCATAGCTTGGATAACTCGATGAAAAATCTAGGAATGTATCGCCTGCAAATTTATGATAAAAATCAATTAGGAATGCACTTTCAAATCCACAAAGATTCGATGATTTTCTTTGATGAGTATAAAAAAGCAGGGCACAAAATGCCAGTTAGCGTGGCAATCGGAGGCGACCCGCTTTATACTTGGTGTGCTCAAGCTCCCCTGCCACTTGGAGCGTTTGAGCTAATGCTATACGGATTTATCCGCAAGATTCGCCCACGCTTACGCAAATGCAATACAAATGACATTTTTGTCCCGCACGACTGCGACATAATTATCGAAGGCTTTATCGACCCGCAAAATATGCGCGATGAAGGACCATTTGGCGACCATACGGGCTATTATACACCTATCGAAAAATATCCTGTGATGGAAGTAGAAAATATTTTATTAAAAGAAAATGCCGTGTATTTGGGCGCGGTGGTGGGAAAGCCTCCTTTGGAGGACAAATATTTAGGTTATGCAACAGAGCGCATTTTTTTGCCACTTTTGCAAACCACAAGCCCAGCACTCATTGATTATTATATGCCTGAAAATGGCGTTTTTCACAATCTTATTTTGGCAAAAATCGCACCCAAATACCCAGCACACGCACAGCAGATTATGCACGGATTTTGGGCGATGGGACAGATGAGCTTTGTCAAACACGCCATTTTTGTCCCGCAGTCTGCGCCAGAGCTTACAAATCATCGCGCGATTGCGGAGTTTATTTTAAATAATTTTGACATTAACGAGCTTTTTATTTCGCAGGGCATTGTTGATGCGCTAGATCATTCATCGCCAAAATTTGCGCAAGGCGGAAAGTTAGGCATAGATTGCACAAATGGTGTGCCTACTTACGAATCGCCACAGATTTTAAGCGATGATTTGCTTTTAGCAAAAATAGCGCAAAATTACAGCGAAGCGGTGGTTTTAAGGCAGTATTTTACGCATACCAAAAACCCGCTAATTTTGCTTGGAGTGGAGAAAAAATCGCGTGTTTTAGAGCATATAAATGCGTTTGATTGTGCTTATTGTCGCATTGTCTTTGTGGTGGATTCGTGCGATAATGACTTGGAAAATCCCTATATGTGCTTGTGGCGCATTGCAAACAACATTGACGCAAAGCGTGATATTATCGTGCAAAATAATGTCGCACTCATTGACGCCACGCGCAAAGGTGCGCTAGAAAACTTCACGCGTGAGTGGCCCAAAGATGTGGATTGCAATGCGGAAGTTTTGGCGCGTTTAGTCGATTTAGAGCTAATTGATAAGTCGCTTTGGCGAAAATTTTATATCGATAAATCTTACCAAACGAAAGGATAAAAAAATGAAAAAAAGTGTATTAGCGTTAGGATTTGCGGTTTTTGCGTGGATTTTGGTGGGTTGTGGCGAATCCAAAGATGAATCTAATAAATCTAACGATTCAAGCATAAATGCGAAATCTAGCGAATCTAGTGTGGAATCTATGCGTCATTCTGAGATTTTAGACAAAGAATCCAAGCAAGATTCACAAGGTTCAAACAAAAACGCCAAAGATTCGGCACAAGATTCGCTAAAAACAGAAGCGATTGTAACCAAAAATCCGCAGGATTTGTATAAAAAATGTATCGCTTGCCACGGCGCAAGGGGCGATAAAGTCGCTCCGGGCAGTGCGGGGAGCATTCTAATTGCTGATTTAAGCAAGAAAATTTTGATTGATGATATGAAAGGTTACCGCGCTAAAACACTCTCGCGCGGGGGAACTGCGGCGATTATGTATCTCCAAGCGAATGGATTAAGCGATGAAGATATTGAGATTTTAGCTGATTATATTTCTAGCTTTAAAAAGTAGGATTCACGCCTAAAATGCGATAGATTCGCCTTTAAAAATGAAAATCATAAAAAATCTTTGCATTGCCGAATACAAGAAAGATGGCTCAAAATTTATCGCGCATTTATCCCCAGCAAAGGGCGCGGAACAGCTTTTAAGCGACTTGCAAGAGAAGCACAAAAAAGCTGTGCATTTTGTCCGCGCAAGTCGCATACTAAATGAATTTAGCAACATTGTCGAATCTAGTAGCGATGATGGCGAACCAAAGGGTAGCTCTGGTGTGCCCGTGCTAAATGTCCTGCGTGGGCGTGAGCTTGTGGAATGCGCGTGTATCGTGGTGCGCTATTTTGGCGGGAAATTGCTAGGTGTGGGCGGACTTGTCCGTGCATATAGCAATGCCACGCTTTTAGCAGTGGAAAATGCCGAAACTAGCGGGGCAATCGTTGATTTTATCCATCTAAAAACGCACAAAATTTCACTCCCATTTAATGCCATAAACCACGCAAAATATCTTGCTAATAAAATGGACATAGCGATTTTAAATATCGATTTTTTGGAAAATATCGCGAAAATCACGATTGAATGCGAAAATAAAGCTTTCGCTGAATTTGTAAGCACAATCGGCGCAAAATACGCTATAATGCGCTAAATTTTGCAAAGGAATCCTTAATGCCCCCATTTATAAAAAACATATTAAGCCACAAAAATGCTCCACTTTACGCACTTATCGCGCTACTTTTATTTGTCCTAATCGTGCGACTTATTAGCTTTAATCTCTACCCACTTATGAGCACAACAGAGGCGCGTTACGCGGAAATGTCGCGCAAAATGCTAGAACTAAATGAATGGATAGTGCTTTATTATTATGATTATAACACGCCATTTTGGGGCAAACCGCCACTTAGCTTTTGGGCGAGTGCGGTAACTATGTGGCTTTTTGGTGTGAATGAATTTGGGGCGAGATTTGCGCCATTTATCTTTGGGCTACTTTGCTGCGCACTATTTTTTGTATGGATTTTTAGGCGAAATGACGGCGAATCTTGGGCTTTGCGTCCTATCGCGTGTGCGCTCATATTATCCACCACAGGGCTTGGATTTGTCGCTATGGGTGCGGTTATGACAGATGAAGCGTTGCTCTTTTGTGTGATGCTGTGTATGATAAGTTTTTGGCGGTGCGTGGTGGTGGGCGATTCGTCATTGCAAGGCGTTGCAAACGCCAAAGCAATCCAAAAAAATGAAGTGGATTGCTACGCTAACGCCGATTCTCGCAATGACAATAAGGGAAAAAAGACAAACACACAAAAAATTTTTGGCTATCTCTTTTTTGTAGGTTTAGGGCTTGGACTTCTTGCTAAAGGACCGCTAATTTTCGTGCTTGTCGGGCTTCCCATAGTCGCATTTATCATTGTATTGCGATTTTTCGCACCACACGCGAAAATTTTAAGCCTAAAAAATCTCCCCTTTTTTAGTGGGACGCTTTTAATGCTACTCATCGCATTGCCGTGGTATATCGCATTTGAGGTAAAAAGCGATGGATTTTTGGAATATTTCATCATCGGCGAACATTTCAAGCGATTTTTTATAAGTGGCTGGGAAGGTAGTATGTATGGCGCGGCGCACTCACAGCCCATAGGCACGATTTGGTGGTTTTTCTTTATCTCATTTTTGCCGTGGAGCATTGTATTTTTGGGCTTTGTGGCAAAGAAAATCTATGAATTTTTTAGGATTCGCAAGGATTTTAGGGCGCAAGATTTGGCATTAGATTCGGCGCGAATCGCCATCTTAAAAACTCCCGCAAATATCGAAAATATCTATTTAGCACTTTGGATTTTAATGCCACTTTGCTTTTTGACTTTTTCGCGCAATATTTTAGAAGCATACACTCTGCCCTGCGCTCCTGCATTTTGCATACTTATGGCAAATTTTATCTTTGGGGCGAGAGTAAATTTTAGGCGCGGGATTTGGCTTTTGCCTTTAAGTCTAATGCTAATTGTATGCGTATTTTTAGCTAGTGGCAAGTTAGATTCGCTTGTAGATTCGCGTCATCAAAAGGACATTTTCACGCGCTGGGATGGACAAGGGCGACTTATATTTTTAGATTCAAAGCCGTCATTTTCGGGCTATTTTTACGCACACAAAAGTGGTAAAAAGCCATTTAAGGACGAATTTTTATCACTAAAAAGCCCAGAAGTTGAAGCGATTTTAAGTGCGACAGATTCGCACCAAAAAATTTGCATTGCGATGAAAGAGCGCGACTATCTAAAAAACAAAGAGCGATTTGGCAATTTTAGCCCCATTGTCGCAAAAAAAGAATGGATTTTGCTAAAAAATTACTAATCGCTACTCTGCCCCATTTAGCGGTAACTGCGGGTAAATGATGGTGGGCTTTTTGCCATTTAATGCACTAAAAAATGCTTTGATTTTATCGGCTTCATCATCGCTAATATTATCCTTTGTCATTGACTTAATCACGCTTTTCAAATCATCGCTTTGTCCGCGCGAGAGATAAGGCGCAGTTTCTAAAATATTTCGCAGAGTGGGGATTTTGATATTGTCGTTAGCTTTTAGATTCATAGCAAATTTATAGCCCAAAATGGCACTTTTTGCCCTCCATTCACCGCCTAGATTCACGCTACTATGGCACTTTATGCAACCTTTATCGATAAAAATATCAAGCCCCTCTTGTTCATTGCGACTTAATGCCTTAAAATTCCCGCGCAAAAAATCATCATAGCGCGATTGCGTTTTTAGCGTGGTTTGAAATGCCAAAATCGCCTGCGCAATTAGCTCAAAATCTATATTGACATTGTTGCCATAAGCCTTTTTAAAATCGATTATATATTGCGGAATGTCAGCTATTTTCGCTACAAGCGCGTTTTCAGCCTTGCTTGAATCTTGCGCAATCTTTGATTCGCCCTGCACCTGCGCAATAATGTGCTTTTTAAGTGTGTTTAAATCGCTAGATTCGCTTAATTTAGTATTTGGTGTGCTGAAATTTGCATTAAAAATCGTAGGCACATTGAGGCTAAAAGGCTTTGTGGTGGCAATGGCGTTTGAGCCGCCAAGTGCGAGATTATGGCAGGTGTTACAAGAAATTAGCGCAGAATTTGAAATGCGCGGGTCAAAATACAGCTTTTTCCCTAGCTCAATTTGACTTTTATTCTCCAAAATCAAAAGATTTTTTTCAATATCTAATGGTTTTAGATTAAATTGCAATGCTTTTGAAATCAGCTCACTATCACTTGCACCGTGCAAAAAAAGTGAATTTGCTAAAAATAATATCAAAAAGATTCGCATAAAATTTACTCCGTAATTTTAGATTTGCCACATTCGCCAAAGATTCGCACTTTTTAGATTCGCCTTCGCACCAAAATCACAAAAACCGCCTTTTGATTCTTGATTCACGCTTGATTTGCATAAGATTCACACGAATCTAGCGCAAAATCTGTATCTTATCCACGACTTGCTCATAGATAATCTTGCTCTTATCCCACTCTTTTATGTGGCTGTTGGGGTATTTATCGATTTTTGATTCGCTTAAATTAGGCTTTGTGCTTTTTGGTTTCCCTGAATCTGCGCCTAGATTCATTTGCTCTAAAATCTTTTGCTTTTCAGTGTTGCTTAAAAATTTTTTGATAATTTTCCCGCCCTTTGTGATTTCAAGCACATAGCTAATAGTATTTGTCCGCGCATCAAAGACTATGGCTTGATTGCTTTTTAAAATTTTATCCGTTTTTATAGGCGAATCAGCACCCACAAATCCGCTAAATATCGCGCATAATGCAAATATCACATAAAAAAACTGCAATTTTTTAATCCTAAAATTTTAATTTTTTGGAATTGTAGCCAAAATTTTGAATGTTAAGGATAAAAAATACAGATAATTTCAACTTTACACACACCGCAAGGCGATTTGCTATTGATTGAATTTTGTATAATTTTAAATTGCCACGACTTGCTTTCGCAAGTCTCGCAATGATGGGATATTTTAAGATTCACACAAATCCAAGCGCAAAAGCATAAAATAGAACTAGAGCATTCATTGAGTGCTTGAGCGCGAAAGAATCCCGCGAAATCATCAAAGAGACAAACGCGCCTTAAACATTACTGCACTAGCAGATACACAGGCGTGCCTATATCTCGTGCCACCCTATCAAAATCCCTTTGTGCCTCATCGCGACTCTTATATGGTCCCACCAAATATCGCGTGATGACATTAGAATTTATCATAATCTCTTGTGTGCGGTAGCTGTAATTGTTAATATTATCCAAAAATGCGCGGTTTGGCGTCTTGCTAAATGCGCCCACTTGCAAGTAGTAGCCATTTTCTGCAATGTCGCCATTATTTAGGCGATTCATAGTCCGTCTTGGTGTAGAAGTTATGGTTGCTCCGCTTGGACGCGTAGTTGCAGTGGCGACTTTTGCGGGAGCTTTTGGCTTACTAGGCATAGTGGCTTTGGGAGGCTCAGGCTGCGTTACAGGCGCACTTGGAGTGCTATCTGGCTCGGTGCTATTTTTAATATCACGCACAATTTGGTCAAATCTATCCTCTCCTGCGTTATCAATATCCACAGAGCTAAATCCTCCGCCCGGAATGTTTGAATCTGCACTCGTAGGCGAATCCACCACAATCGTGTCATTATTGCCACCCTTTGCATTCCCCATAGCAACCACAATGATTGCAATGGCAAGCACAAGCACCACTATTGCGATGATTAGAAGTAACATTTTTTTGGAATCCTTACTTCTTATATCCTCGCCACCTAACATAATGTCATCAAAATCTCGTTTTTCCATACTTTCTCCTTAAAATAAATCTACAAATACTTCGCCCAATACGAACCGCGCTCTTTTGCATACACTTCATAAGGCAATACCAAAATATTAAACTCCATCGGCACATCATTTGTGGGAAAAACTCGCCACTGCTTTGGCGCGACTTTTTCTAGCTTTGCGCTAATTGTTTTTGCTAAAAAATTCGCCTCTAATAAATCAGTATGCCCTTTATGCACATAAATATGCAAATGCCCTCTTGTCTTGGACTTATACGCCGTCCAATTCAAGAATCCTTCTTTTCTAAGCAATAATTGTGCCTTATGATAAAATCCCGCGTCATCAGTGCCATTATAGTCAATCACAATATTTTCGACTTTTTTATCTTTGATAATGCTAAAAGCAACCGTTATTTCGCCACTCAAATGTCGCTTAACCACATCTGCACTAAGTAGCGAATTAACCACTGCGAATCTATTGAAAAATACCTTGCCATTATGCACTACTTTATCTTTTAAATCGCTATCAAGCACAAAATAATGGCTCGTATCCATTTTGATAAGCCTTAAATCCATCATTGTCATAACAAAACTTTAACCCCCCCCCCATATTAAAAAATCGCCTTTTCATAAATCTTAAAATCCTTGCTAAACTCCGCAATCTCAGCGCGAATCTTATCTTGCAAGGCGACATTGTCAATATCATCTAAAATATCACAAATCTTATTTGCGATAAATTCAAATTCGCCTTCTTTCATACCGCGTGAAGTTAGCGCAGGAGAGCCGATTCTAAGACCACTTGTCTCCATTGCTTTTCGTTTATCGCCCGGCACCATATTTTTATTTACCGTGATTCCAGCGCGTCCTAGTGCATCTTCGGCTTTTTTACCGCTAAAATCTTTGTCAATAAAACTCATTAGCACCAAGTGATTATCCGTCCCGCCACTTACGATATTATAGCCTCTTTGGACGAAAACTTTGCCTAAGATTCGTGCGTTTGCGCGAATCTGCTTTGCGTGGGCTTTCCACTCAATCTTTAGATTTTCTTTGAATCCCACAGCTTTTGCGGCTATCACATTCATCAGCGGACCGCCTTGTGTAGCGGGAAAAACAGCTTTATTGATTTTATTTGCGATTTCTTCATCATTTGTCAAAATCACGCCACCACGCGGACCGCGCAAGGTTTTATGTGTAGTCGTAGTTACGATATGACAATGCGGAAAAGGATTAGGATACTCGCCACCCACGACAAGCCCCGCAATGTGCGCAATATCGCCAAAGAGTATCGCCCCCACGCTATCGGCAATCTCTCTAAATCGCGCAAAATCTAGCTCCCGCGTATATGCCGAAAATCCGCACACGATTATATTTGGCTTTACAATTTGTGCGATTTCTGCAAGTTTGTCATAATTGATTCGCCCGTCCATCTCCACGCCATAAAAAAAACTTTGATAAGTTTTGCCACTTTGGCTAACTTTTGCGCCGTGTGTAAGGTGTCCGCCGTGATTTAGGCTCATTCCTAAAATCTTATCATAAGGCTTTAAAAGCGCGGCATAAACAGCGGCATTTGCCTGTGAGCCTGAATGTGGCTGGACATTTGCAAATTCACAGCCAAATAGCTTTTTAGCGCGCTCAATGGCGATTGATTCAATCCCATCGACAAACTCGCATCCGCCGTAATATCGCTTATTTGGGTAGCCCTCTGCGTATTTGTTTGTAAGCACACTGCCTAACGCCTCGATGACTGCGGGAAATGTGAAATTTTCACTTGCAATCATCTCTAAATGACTCTCTTGTCGCCTCCACTCGCTTTGTATCAAATCATAAATCTCTTTATCTTGGCTCTCTAAATATGTCATTTTTTTAATCCTTTCATTGTTGAATTTTGCTTGAATCTGGCGAATCTGCGCTAGATTCGTGTGAATCTTTGTTTGAATCCTCGCCCAAATTTACGCTAAATTCTTGCTTGTTTGACTTCATCGCAGGGAATAATAGCACATCTTTTATGCTTTTTTGGTTGGTTAGCAACATTACAAGCCTATCGATTCCTATGCCCTCCCCAGCAGTAGGCGGCATTCCATAGCCTAGTGCCCACACAAAATCCTCATCCATATATTGCGCTTCCTCATCGCCCTTTTCTTTTTCTGCTACCTGCGCTTTAAATCGCTCTAGCTGGTCTAGCGGGTCGTTTAATTCGCTAAATCCATTGCTAATTTCTTTGCCACCGATAAAAAGCTCAAACCGCTCGGCAATCTGTGGATTTTTATCGCTTCGCCTTGCAAGCGGACTAATTTCAATAGGAAAATCCGTGATAAAGGTAGGATTTATAAGCTTTGATTCGACAAAATTATCAAATGCCAAAGCCAAAAGTTTGCCGTAATTTAGCCCCTTTGGCACTTCGATTTGCGCCTCTTTTAAAAATATTTCTAATTTCTCGTGCGATTCGATAATATCAAGCGGAATCTGCCCTATTTCGCGCAGTGAATCCACATAACTAATCTCGCTAAATTTATTAAAATCAATTTTTTGCGAATCCCACTCAATCACGCGTCCAAGTTTTAGCGAATCTAGTAAAAACACAAAAAATTCTTTGGTTAGCGCAATCAAATCTTTATAGTTATGATATGCCAAGTAAAACTCAATCATCGTAAATTCAGGGTTGTGGCTGTGGTCTATGCCCTCGTTGCGAAAACTTTTATTTATCTCAAAAACGCGCTCAAAACCGCCCACAATAAGTCGCTTTAAATAAAGCTCAGGTGCGATTCGCAAGTATCGATTCACATTTAGCGCGTTGTGGTGCGTGATAAATGGCTTTGCATTCGCGCCACCGGGGATTGGGTGAAGCATCGGCGTTTCAACTTCTAAAAATCCTTTTGTTTTAAAAAACTCTCTTACAAGGGCTATAATCTCACTTCTGCGCCTAAAAGTCTCACGCACATCGCTATTTACAATCAAATCTAAATACCTTTGACGATAGCGAAGTTCAATATCCGTCAATCCGTGAAATTTCTCAGGTAGCGGAATTATTGCTTTGGTTAGAATCGTAAAAGATTTCGCGTGGAGTGTGAGTTGATTTGTCTTTGTCTTAAATGGATAGCCACTAACAAGTATTATATCGCCTACTTCAAGGCATTTTTTAAGAGTTGCAAACTCATCGCCTAAATCATTTTTGCTAATATAAACTTGCAAAATCCCGCTCTCATCTTCAATATCAATAAACGCCGCTTTTCCCATAAGGCGCACTAATTTCACGCGCCCAGCGACAAAATCATTGATTGCGTGGGTAGCCGAATCTTGCGCCACCGCTTCTGAATCAAGCGCGTCCGCTTCATATTTAGCGATAAATGTGGCATTTGATAAATCTTTATGTGCGTTATTGCTATATGGATTTTTGCCTAATTCACGGAGCAAATCCGCCTTTTCGATGCGCCCTTTTATGTAAAAATTTGAAAACAAAATTTAATCCTTTTTGATTTGATTAGCGACATTTGCGCCATTCACAATTTCTTGGACGCCATTTTGCACCTGCTCGGTGATATTTTCACGCATTTCATTTGCAAAGTCTGTCTTCACAATAAAATCCCCGATTTTAATCATCACAGGATATAGCGCACTTGAATCACGCAGTTTAAGCGTCCAATTTGACAAAAAGTTGATTTTAGAAAATGTGAAAAATATGATGGATAAAACAAGAAAGATTTTTATCGCCGCAATGCCCACGCCACCGATTTTATCAACAATGCCTAGTTTGACAAATTTCACAAATCGCACCAAAACTTCCGCAATCACAAGCGCAAAAACCCACATCGCACCCAAAATCACTACGAATCCTACGAGATTTACTAGCGTTGGGCTTTCGATTTTTAGCACGGAATTTAGCGCACCACCAAGCGATTCATTGAAGCGCGAAGCAAGCAAAACGCCCCCGATTATGCCAAAAACGCTACATAATTCGCGCACTAGCCCCGTGAAAAGTCCCTTTAATGCCAAAATAACAACCATCAAAATAACAATTATGTCAAAATACACGCTTAAACCTTTGAATTTTTAGATAAAATTTTGCCCTATTTTATCACAAAAAGGATAAATATGACTTTTAAAAAGTTTATAAGGCAAAATTCTACCAAAAAATCCAAAGATTCGCACTCAAAAATACAAAAAAATACAAAAAAATCAACTTCTGAAAAATTTAAAGATTTTATGAAAAAAAAGTCGTTAAATTCTGCGATTGCCCTACTCTACGCGCTTATTTTCTCGCTACCTATTTATATAAATTTTTTTACTTATTTAAGCATAGATTCGCAAACGCGCCAAATAACAGCATATTTACCTTATATCAACACGATTTTCGCGCTACTTGCGGTGGCATCTGCGTTGCAAGTCGATAAAAAATATCGCTTTTTCTTTGGCTTTTTTGTGGGAATCTTATGGTTTTATTGGGTAAATCTTAGCTTTAGATTCACGCCTGCGCCATATTTAATGTGGGTAGGAATCATTGGCGTGGCGGTGGGATATGGAATCGTATTTTATTTGCTTTTATTTTTTAATAATAAAATTTGGCGCATTCTATCTCTAGCGATTATCGGGCTTGTGCCTGTGCTTGGCTTTGATTGGCTTGTGGTGGAGTCGCTTTTTTCATTTAGCATTTTGCGCGTGGATAAAATTTCTTTTATTTTTATAATGATTTGTGTGGCGATTTCATCAAATTTTTTGCTACAAATGCGCGAATCTATCAAAAATAATGAGTGCGAATCCAAAAAGCGCAATCTTAAAAAAGCCATTTTCGCGCTAATCCCGCTAATTTTTGTGATTGATTTTAGCTGCACGGAAGCGGAGATTCCAAAGGGCATTTTTATTACCGAAATGAATGTCAATCAAAATGCCAAATGGGCGGAGCTAGATAGAAATATTGAGATGAATTTTCGCCTTATTGATGAAGCAATCGTGCGTGGTGATAAGGTAATAATCCTACCTGAAACAGCATTCCCACTGCGACTAAATCAAAGCGGACGCGAATATTTGATGGAGCGACTGCTAGATTTAAGCCACCATATTACTATCATCACAGGCGGACAACGGGGCGAATACGATTTTAGCAATAGCGATTATATACGAGCCACAGCCACTTACAACACCACCTTTGTCTTTGAAAAAGGGCAATGGAATTATGCCGATAAGATTTTCCTTGCGCCTTTTGGGGAGTATGCGCCCGTGCCAAAGATTTTTGCGGAGATGTTTAAGTCGATTTTTGGGATTGATATTGTGCGCGGATTTGATAAAAGTGGAGGTTTGCAAAATGACTTGGAGACGGAGCTTTTTAACTTTCGTGCGGCGATTTGCTATGAAGCAACAACGCGCAAAGCATTTGATGGCGACCCAAAGATTATGGTTGCAATCAGCAATAGCGCGTGGTTTGCCCCAAGTATCGAACCTGTGCTACAAATGATGCTAATGAAATATTATGCGCGAATCCACAAAACACTAATAATCCAAAGCGCAAATGGCTCAAAAAGTTTGATAGTTACGCCAAATATATCGCTAAGATTTGTGGGGCAAGATTAGATTTGGATTAGATTTGCAACTTTCTACCACCCCACTCTCCACTCAAATCCACCGCCATTACTCATCACTCTATTTCCATAGTTTCCATAAAATGCAAG
>CAKUOH010000026.1 GCA_934668765.1 uncultured Helicobacteraceae bacterium
AGAATTGCCATAAAAAGTAGCATTGCTAGGATTATCCATTTTAGATTCGCTCCCACTGCGCTTAAAAATGAGAATGCGCAATTATAGCATAAAAGTGGCATTATGGATTTTAGGCGAAATTTTGCCAAAGTTAATTATTTTTTGCTAAAATTGCGCCCTTGCATTTTGCAAAATTTACACAAAAGGCATTGTAATGACTTCTAACGCAGTTTGCACAAATCTAGCGCAAAAGATTTATTTAATGGCAATTTTTATGCTTTGCTTAACAAATACACTTCAAGCAGATGAAATCGCAAACTCTGCGCCACAAATAGGGGGGGGGGAATCGCATAGATACTAATGCGAATCGCCACGATTTTACGCAAGATTCGCAGGATTCGCAAAGTCCCACAAATACAGCCGAATCTAGCAAATCTATTATTGATAGCTCCCACGAATCCACACCTATTTCATTTATCTATAATGCCACGCTGGGCTATTTGCTAGATAATACAGAGGAAACCACGCCTTTTTGGACACCACGCCACTTCACGCCATTTCTGCCACGCTAGAAGCTGGTTTTCGCGTAGATGACAATCTTGGCGGGGTGCATAGCATTGTATTTGGTGGATATGGAGCGCAGTTTATGGGCGCGATACGCGGATTTAATGCAGGTGATGGAATCTTTGCCTACTACAACTACACTTATGCAAACGAATTTAACGCATATTTTGGCATTTTCCCGCGTAGCGCGTGGATTGCCAAATATCCGCGCAGTTTTTTCCGCGAAGATTATTTGTTTTTACACCCCGAAATAAATGGCGCAATGTTGCAGTATAGTGGCGAAAGTGGCGCGATTAAGGGCTATGCAGAGGCTACGCTAGAGCATTTTGGCGCGGATTTGAAAAATGCTACTGATGAATTTTACGCGCTTTTTGGCGGAGAGATTGAGATTTGGGATTTGCTATTTTTTGGGGCGCATTTAATACTATAAATATTTTTTATGAATACAAAAGCGAGTTTTTGGGCGTTGAAGTGGGATTTAGATTTTATAATATAGGCAAGAATTTAAGCAAATTTGCTCACCAGCAGTATATGAATCTGCATTTTGATTTAAGAAAATTGTTAAAGGCAAGGCAAATCAATTAGGATTCGTGCGGGTTTGGATTGCCACGATTTGCCTTTGGCAAATCTCGCAATGATAAAAAATTTACCAACCCCCTTAATCCCCATCCGCAAGGGAGGGGAAAATTTTATTTTGAGTTTTCATTAGATTCGCGCCTATTTTGGATAGCTCCCTAACCATTTTAGCACCTCACCTTGCGCCTTAAAAATCTCTCCCACAGCCAAATCATCAATATGCCCATCTAATTCCATATAAAACCAAAAGCTAAAACCTTTTTTGCCACGCATTGGGCGCGATTCAAGCTTGACTAAATTTATATTTGCCTTGCTAAAATCATTTAGCAGATTCGCCAAAGTGCCGGGCTTATCGCTATTATTGATAAAAGCGCAAAATGAAGTTTTGTCATTCCCGCTTTGTGGCAGCTTAAAATCGCTAATGATAAAAAAGCGCGTGATATTTTCATTGCTATCTTGGATATTTTCAAACATTATGGGCAGTCCAAAGGAATCTGCCGCGACTTTTGAGCAAATCGCTGCGCTATTTTTTTCGCTCGAAGCAACTTTAGCAGCTTTTGCGGTTGAATCAAGCGGGATTAGCTCGGCATTTTGCAGTGAATAATTTTTCAAAAATTCCCTGCATTGCCCAAAAGCGACATCTTTTGAATAAATCTTTTTGATATTTGAGAGTAATTTTTCATTTGAAGCAAGGCTGTGATGAATCGCCAAATTCGCCTCCGCAATAATTTTGACATTGTATTTGGAGAGAAAGTCCAAACTTTCCCCCACGATGCCATTGCTATTATTTTCAATGGGAATGACGCCGTATTTCACGCTTTTATTTTCCACTAGTTTGAAAATGCTTTCGATATTTGTGGCGGAGAGATATTCGCTAATTTTCCCAAAGCGACTAATTGCCACTTGGTGCGTGAAACTCCCCATAGGTCCTAAATATGCCACGCGCTCTGGCAATTCTAAATGCCTACTTGTCGCAAAAATCTCACTATAAATGGCATTTATTGCGCTAGGTGTAATGAATTGCGGATTTAGATTTGTTAGTCGCTCGACTATTTCGCGCTCTCTTTTTGGATGATAGATAAATGCTCTCTCTTTGAGTTTGACTGCGCCTATTTCACGCACGATTTGCATTCGCTTATCTAGCAGTCCTAAAATCTCATCATCGATTTTATCGATTTTTTGGCGCAAAGGTGCTAGTTTTGCGTCCGTGCCATTTGATTTTTTAGTCATTTTGCCCCCTTTTGTCGTATAAATCGGTGCATTTTAGCTCATTTGCTATGGATTCATCAAAGGTTTCACGGGTGCGAATCAAAAAGTCATCGCCATCTTTTATCGCAATTTCAGCACATTTTAGGCGAGAATTGTAATTACTTGCCATACTAAAACCATACGCCCCACAATCCAAAATCGCTAGTAAATCGCCGCGATTCGTGCGTGGCAGGGTAATATCCTTTGCCAAATAATCGCTTGATTCGCATATCGGTCCCACAATATCGCATTTTTCTAGCAATGGCGCGGAATCTTGCAAAAGAGCGGGGATTTCGGTGGATTTAGGCGAATCTTGCGGAATGTAGCAAACCCTATGCTTTGCGCCATAAAGCGCAGGGCGAATCAAATCATTCATCGCGGCATCGACAATACAAAATCGCTTAAATGCGTTTTGCTTTTCATATAAGATTTTCGCTAATAAAACGCCACAATCCCCTACGATTCGCCGTCCTAGCTCACAGATAATCGTCAAATCTAGCCCCTTTAACTGCGCTAAAATCCCCTGCGCATAAGAATATAAATCAATGATTTTTTCGCCATTATACGCGATGCCTAGCCCACCGCCCACATCGATGAATTTTAAATCGATTTTTAGCGCAAGTAGCCCTTTAATTAGCCCCACGATTTTTTCCGCACTTTGTGTAATGGGCTCTAAATCCAAAAGTTGTGAGCCGATATGAAAATGCACAGCGATAGGTTGCAGGTGTGCAGAGTTTTTGGCATAAAGGAACATTTTTTTTGCGCATTCAATATCCACACCAAATTTATTTTCCTTTAATCCCGTAGAAATATAAGGGTGCGTTTTTGCGTCAATGTTTGGATTGACACGAATGCTAATTCGCGCCACTTTACCCGAATCTTGCGCGATTTGCTCCACGCGCAAAAGCTCTTCCACGCTCTCCACATTGATAAATAAAATATCAAGATTCAGGGCTTCATTTATATCGCTATCACTTTTTCCTACGCCACTATAAATGATTTTATATTTGGGAATCCCTGCAAATAAAGCGCGTTTGACTTCGTTAATAGAGACGCAGTCCGCCCCGCAATCCAAACTTGCCAAATGCTTTAAAAGCGAGAGATTTGAGTTTGCTTTAAGTGCGTAGCAAAGTAGGCTTTTTCGTGCGTTAAAGGCGTCTTTAAATGCGCTCACATTTTGCGTGATTTTATCAAAGTCATAGATATAGGCTGGAGTGCCGTATTTTTGTGCTAAATATGGATAGAGATTTTGCAAAATTGTGCCTTTTAAAGTGAAATTTTGTGCGAATTTTACCACAAATTGCATATTTATTTAGATAGATTCTGCTAAAATACGATTTTAAATCAATGGTAAATATGCGATATTGCCAAATACGCGGTATTTTAATGTTAGGGGGCAAGAGATGAAAAAAATAGCGATAAATACGAATCCAAATGCGAATCAAACTACGAATCGAAGCGCATTTAGCGTGATGGAACTTGTATTTGTGATAGTTATCATAGGGATTATGGCGGGTGTATCTATTTGGTATCTGCCACGCACAGAGCTAAAACAAGCAGGTGAGACGATGATAAATAATCTAAAATACACCAAAACTTTGGCACAGCTTGATGATAGGCAGTTTTTGATGAGAGATGAGCAGTTTTTTAACACTGTGGCTGGTAATTTGACACAAGCACAAAAAGAAGTCGCAATGCAAAATCAAGTCAAAGATTGGAAAAAAGGAATGTGGCAATTTCAATTCCACACCACTAGAGCGGGAACTAACGCGCAAAATTCCTACACGATTTATGCAGAGCAAGCCACGCCCACAGGCACGAACTTTGATGGACGGCCTAGCAATTTAGATTTAATCGCAAAAGACCCGATGACAAAGGAATGTATTAGCGGATATAGTGGCACTAACTTACGCGGTTGCAATGAGCGATACGCTAGAGAAGCGCGATTTTATGATACATTTCAAACGGAGCTAGATAACATTCAAAGCGATAATTGCACTGGTTGGAATAAAAACTCCACTTTTGCAATTTTCTTTGATGCTAAAGGAATGCCATATTGCAGACTTGGCAATACTAACAATGCGCCTACTGCACTAACAAAGCCTATCACTATAAAACTAAAACGCAAAAATGAAACTGCCTACATTTGCATAACAAAAGGCGGAATCATCGAAGGTGGTGTCCTTGTTGGCAAAGATGGAAAACCACAAAAAGACAAAGAAGGCAGAATGCGCGGAATCCCTGTGGGCAACGATGGCAAATGTCAAGACATTTGAGAATGTAGGCGAAATTTGGGGCAAATGCAAGGATTTGGTGCGTGAAGTTTTGGATATTTATCGCACTTTGCGCGGTGAATCTATATGCTTCAAGCACACCAGAGCCATATTATCGCTTGGATAATTTTGATAGTCGCTACAAGCTATTAGATGACCCACCCGCGCCACCAGAGAAAATCAAACAGCTAAATCCCTCCGCACTTTACAAAGCGAATCGTCCCGCACGAATCAAAAAAAAGCCAGATTATAGGCGTGTGGAGATTTTCCCACCTGCAAAGCGCATAGGTAGCGATAGAAAGATAAGCCATCGGCGTATTAAAATTATCCCAAACAAACAGGCTCTCATTCGTAGCGGACTGCCATATATCGAGCCTAGAGCGCATTTTTTGCTACTTGGGCTAAATAGTGGCGTGGATTTGTTTGAATCGCATAGCAAAAAGCGCGTTGCAGTGGAGATTGCAGGGAAAATCGGGTGGCATTATTATTTCACGGACGATGATGATTCAAGTGCTATGCGAATCTATCTTAATATCGGTGCGACCATTCCCATAACGCAAGAGATTTCAAAGGCGATAAGCGGAAGTCTAAATATCGATTTTCTAATCAATGCCGTGTATTTGGACTTTTTCGTAGGTGGCGGATATGGTGGCGATTATTTTTTGAATGATAAATTTTTCTCACACGGATTTTTGCTAAATGTGGGGATTTCAAAGGCAATCGATGCGCATCAAATCGAGCTAGGCGCAAGAGTGCCATTCTATCGCGTGATGAATGGTGCGAGTGGGCGAGTGAAGCATATCGTGGATATTGTCATATCATATAATTATAGATTTTAAAGAAGCGCGTTTGTTTCTTTGGCAAGTTCGCGGTATTCATCGCGCTCAAACGCTCGATGAACCATTAGTCCTATCTCGCGTTTTTGTGCTTGACCCAGCGGGTTGCGAAGCAAAAAACCCACGGAAAACAAGCGAAGCGCAGTTTCTTTAGTAAATCGCCTAAAGCTACTTCCGCGCTTAATCCTCCATATATTTTTTTAGATTCCTCCCCACTCTTGGGTGTTTTAGCTTTTTTATCGCACTTGATTCGATTTGGCGCACACGCTCACGCGTTACATTTAATTCCTTGCCGATTTCTTCAAGCGTCCTATCGCTCTCATCATCTAGCAACCCAAAGCGCATTTTTATTACCGCTCTTTCACGCTCATTTAGTTGCGATAGCACTTCCTCGATTTGATTACGCAAATCCTCTTTTAGCACCTGCTCCATAGGTCCTATGATATTTTTATCCTCGACAAAGTCCCCATACTTGCCGTCATCATCGTTGCCGATTGGCGCATCAAGGCTGATTGGCTCTTTTGTCATCTTTATCACATTTTTGATTTTGTCAATAGGAATCGCCACCTCTTTTGCGATATTATCAATGTCAGATTCCTTGCCGTGCTTTTGCATATAATCGCGTTGCGCTTTGTTGATTTTATTGACGGTGTCAATCATATGAATGGGGATTCGAATCGTCCGCGCTTGGTCAGCTATGGCGCGAGAAATCGCCTGTTTTATCCACCAAGTCGCATAAGTGGAAAACTTCAAATCACGCTTGTATTCAAACTTATCCACTGCCTTCATTAGCCCGATATTGCCCTCTTGAATCAAATCCAAAAATGGCAATCCGCGATTTGTGTATTTTTTTGCATTTGAAACCACAAGGCGTAAATTACTTTTTGCCATTTTGTTTTTCGCCTCATCGACAATCACCTTGCCTCGCTTGATTTGCTCTAAAATCTCTTTTAGCTTCTCTGGCTCTAAATTAAAACTATCCTTGCTAGCTTCTTTGGTTAAAATCAGCTTTTTTATCTCCACATAAGTGCTAACCATAGTCGTCTCTGGCACGGCTTGGGCAATGTCAGCCTTGCTCATATTAGTGATATTTGATAGAATCTTGCGGTGATTTTCGCGCAGAGTTTCATTAAAAAGTGGGAGTTTGTATTCTAGCTTTTTCATCTCGCGCTCAAAGGATTCATCGCCTTTTAGGACATTTTCCATAATCTTTACAATCTCAGTGATTAGCTTACTTGTAGGTCCAAGCGCAAGTAATTTTTCTTTTAATACCTCCTTTTTATGTGCCAAAAGCAAAATATCGCCCAAGTCGCTTAAATCCTGTGGCAGCGAATCGCGCGTCTTTTGCATATCTTTTCTAGCCTTATCCAAATCCTTAAATGCCGATAGCACAGCTTTCACGCGCTCAGCGTCTTTAGCGGTCTTTTTGGGTGGCTTTGATTTAAATTCGTCATCTTCCTCATCATCAAAATCATCATCGTCTTTTTTGTCGTCATTTAGCACCAAATCATCGCTATCATCATCAAATCCCTCTTTGCCATCCTTATCTTCAAAATTCTTAAACAGCTCTTTTACGCGCCTCTCGCGATTTATAAGTGCGTCCCTATAATTATAAATAAACTCCGTGAGATATGGCACAGAGCAAATCGCATCAATGATAATGTTTTCCCCGCGCTCCATATTGCGCCCAAGCTCGGTTTCCTCATCTTTGGTAAGTAGCTGAATCTGCCCCATTTCACGCAAATACATTCGCACGGGACTATCGCTTCTGCTCCATTCTAAGCTTTCGCGCTCTTTCATTAGGTCAAACTCTTCGTCCAAATTTTCATTTATTTGCTTTTGCTTTTGCTCTTTGGCAAGGCGTCTTTCCTCATAATTTAGCTTTTTGGCAAGCTCTGATGAGCTAATAAAGGACTTTTTGTATTTTTTGGCAAAAAGCTCAATCTTGCGAATCTGGCTTTCTGTCGCTGGTTTTTTAAGCGTGGCTGCAATGTCCTCATACGCGATAAAATCGCCCTCTTTTTTTCTAAATAGATATTCTAATTTTTCTTGTGGCGTTTTAGGGACTTTCTCTGGTTTGGGCGGTTTTGGTGGCTTTATGGGTTTTGTAAGCTTTGTATTCGCCACTATTTTAGGTGTTTTGGCGACTTTTGGTTTTTTAGATTCGGCTATTTTTTTGGATTCAGCGACTTTTTTAGGCGCGGATTTGGTAATCTTTTTAGATTCAATGGCTTTTGCTTTGGCAATCACGCTTGTGATGGATTTAGATATGGGCTTTGGCGTGGATTTTTTTGCACTTTTTGCCGCACTTGCTTTGGGCGCGGATTTCGCGGATTTGATTGTGGTATATCCGCTTAAATTCACTTTGGATTTTGGTGCGGACTTTTTAGCATTTGATTTTACGCTTGGATTCGCGCTTTTGGTAGGCGTTTTTAGGATTTCAGCAAGCACTTTTTTAGAATCTACTTTTTTTGTGCTTTTGGCGATTTTTTTATCTTTTTTGCTGTATTCGGCTGATTTTTTGACTTTTTTATCTTTTTTGCTCATAATTTTCACCTTTATTAAATGAAATTAAAAAAAGGCATACTTTTATCATAATTTTTATTAAAAAAAGATTAAAGTTATTTGAATCTCATCATCGCAATGGCTATGGCAAAGCCTTTGGCTTTGGCGTTTTTATGCGAATCATTGTCGTGTGAATCCTTGCCACGCGCATTTTTATCATAAATCCTTGCCTTATCGTGTGAGATTGAAATGTGGATTTTTTTGACTTTAAAATATTTTTTGGCTCGTTTGCTTAGTTTTGCTTTGGGTGCGCCACGCGAATCTTTACTTAAAATGATGTCGTGGAATGCGAGATTTTTGCTGATTCCACAGCGCAGTGCCTTTGCAATCGCCTCTTTTGCTGCGTAAAATCCTGCGATTCGCTCAATATTAAAGCAACTTAAATCGCTAGATTCGCTAGATTCGCGCTTTTTTACGCATAAATCTATTTCGCTTTGACATAAAAAATTTTTCAAAAAACTTGTATTATATTTTTCTAAAAGTCGCTCAATGCGATTTATGGCGACTATATCAACGCCTACCACGCGCTAGATTCCTTACATAAACTCCGCGCAAACGCCTAAAATATTACTGAATCGCCATATCAGAAATAAACACATTGCGAATCTTGCCATCAACAAGGTTTTCATTAAGCCGTTGCACGATTTCTTCTTTCATCTTATCCTTGCCACGCGTGGTGCTTATATCCTCAGGCGATTTTGAAGTCAAAATGCCAATGATTATATCGCGCACCAACGCGCGTTTGGCATTTAGCTCATTTTCCAAATTTGCCGTAGTCATCTCTAGCCCGATATTGATTTTCAAATATCGCCTACCGCCCTGCGAGAGCAGATTTACGATGAATGTATCAAGCTGAAAAATCGGTCCAATGCGCAAATACTTTGCATTTGTCTCGCCCATTGCGTTACCCGCTTGATTTTGCTGTGGTGCGTTGCTATTTCCTGCCGCTGCCTGTGCGCTTTCCTCTGGTGTTTGCGTTAGAAACATAAACGCCACCACAAGCCCTGCGATTAGCAGTAATAAAACTGCGATGATTATAACGATGATTTTGCCCTTGCCACCGCCACTTGGCTGTTGTTGTTCCTCTGCCATTTTTACTCCATTTTTGTAATTTTTGCACTAAATTCTAGCACGAATAAAGCAAAAATTATGCCATAAAATAATAGCTAATGCTCGTTTTGCCAAATTTCTTGTATTTTTGTAGTGGGAGATTTGCGATAGATTTAGGCATAATAAAGCTAGAAATATGCTCAAAAATTAGCATTTTGCTATTTAGATTCGGCGTATTTTGGGGCAAATTAAGTGAATTTACCAAATCTAAAAGCATAAAAATCTTTGTATAAAACTCGCCATTTTCCCCAAATGGCGGGTCAAAATAAAAAATATCGCCCACTGAAATCAAATCACGCACAACGCTAAAACAATCCACATTTTGCGCCATTATTTTGCCCTGCAAATCGCCTAAAACGCCACCAAAAAGCGCGATATTTTTTTGCAAAATCCCAAAACTTTGCACATCTTTTTCTAAAAAAATCACTTTTTCCGCCCCACGACTTAACGCCTCAAATCCCATAGAGCCGTATCCTGCGAAACATTCCACAAAAATTTTGCCACGCAAAAAAGGTGCAATGGTATTAAAGACAGATTCGCGCACAATAGCCTTTGTCGGGCGTGTGTGTGGCAAAATCGTGGCATTTAAAATCTTGCCCTTAAACCGCCCCGCAATGATTTTGATAGTATAAATCTTGGGGATTTTGGCAGAATCTTTTGGCGTATTTTTTCTAAAATCTTGCATTTTATCCCTTGCAATTTCAAATAATCCCGCGCATTATAGCGCAAAATTTGGGGCGAATCTTATGTAAAATAGCAAAAAATGTAAAAATTTCTCCAAATTACTATTGACAAACGGGGGGGGGGGATTTATTATAATTGCGTTTTTACATTTTAAAATAAAAAGGAGAAAAGATGAAGTTTGTAAAGGAGTTTATTTTAAACTATGGGCGTAAGATAATTGATATATCATTTTTGTTGTCATTTGTGGTGGCTACTATTGCTTTTTTTGTATTGGCAGTAGGCTACGATATTATATCTGCAATCTTTATTTTTATATGTGCGATTGTAGCGATAATCGCCCTATTTTACACAATTTATGTTTTTATAGACATTAGAGATAAACTAGAACATATTGGGAATAAACTCAAAGAAATCAACGAAAAATTTGCCAAATAGCATTTTATGCGAATCGCGCATTTTGATTGTGGGATTTGTGCTAGATTTGCTTAAAATTTGATTTGTGCGAATCGTGTATTTCACGCGTTATAAAATCAGTTAATCACTATTTTGAAATACGGATATATAACAAACACCAATAAAACCCAAAAGTGCAAATGCAAATACACAGGCAACTAATATTTCCATATCACAACCTCCCTATGTCATCAATGATTTTCTTAATTTTTATCGCCAAAATCGCAATCAAAATTAAAAGAATTATAACGCCAACAATACTAAAAAACAATAAAACATTGCTAATATTGTCATATTGCGTAATGGTAAATGCTACAATAGCAATCCAAGTCGTTATGCAGTAGCTTTGCCACCGCCGAATCTCAGCTAATAATTCCCTTTTCTTGTCTTTTTTTACTCAACGCTTATCCTTGATTTAAAAAATTTCGTGGCATTATAGCGCAAAATTTGGGGCGAATCTTAAAATTGCACTTTGGGTTTCATAAAAATTGATTCACGCTTTAGTCGCATAAATCCAAATTTTGCTATAATTTTGCGATTTTTTAAATTTAAGGAATGTTTATGCTTATTGCTAGAAACTAAAATAATGCGTCTAGTAAAGATTTAGGCTTTTGTGTGGGGTGATTTTCATATTCTGCCATTTTGTAGCGCACTCGATTAAAATACCACACATTGCTTGGGGCATAAATCATACATTGATTATTTTGCAAATCAAAGCGTGAAAGGTGCGATTTTACAGGATTTGGAAAATCTTTTCAATCACTTTGATGAAAATTTCAAGGAATTAGCGTGAATCCAAAAGTTATAAGTTTATTTAGTGGCTGTGGTGGGCTTGATTTAGGATTTATAAAGGCTGGATTTGAAGTGATTTTTGCAAATGACATTGACAAAGAAGCGTGTGAGAGTTACGCCAAAAATATCGGCACACACATTGTTTGCAAAGATATTTACACACTTAAATCAGATGAGATTCCAAATGGCGATATTTTAATCGGCGGATTTCCTTGTCTTGGATTCACCATTGCAAATGGCAAAAATAGGGACTTAAACTCGCGCTACAACACGCTTTATTTGGAATATGCGCGAATCTTAAAGGCAAAGCAACCAAAATATTTTTTGGTGGAAAATGTCGCTGGGATTCAAAGTGGCAAAGGATTCAAAGAGAATTTTTACCAAAAGATTTTGCCAGCCTTTGAATCCTGCGGTTATAGCGTGAAATACAGCATTTTAAATGCAAGTGATTTTGGCGTAGCACAAAATCGAAAGCGCGTGATTATTATTGGGCAGAGATTTGATATAGCGCAAAGTGTGGATTTTCCAAAGTCATTAGGCACGAAGCAAAAAACACTTTTTGAGGCAATCGGTGATTTGCCACTAAATTATGATGACAAAATCCCAAATCACACGGGCTCTCAGCATATCGTGCGAATCAATGGCTATGTGGGCAATCGCATTTTACGCTGGGATAAACCCGCTCCCACAATCACAGGACGCGGAAGTCGTGGCGGTGGAGCGGTGATTCACCCGCACCCAAACTTGCATAGGCGATTGAGCGTGAGAGAATGTGCGCGAATCCAAAGTTTTGGCGATGATTTTATCTTTTGTGGTAGTAATGGCGCAGCTTACGCACAAATAGGCAACGCCGTCCCACCGCTAATGAGTTACTATATCGCGTGTGAATTTAAAAAGGCATTTGCTGTGGCACAATTAAAAGAAGCGCAATGAAAATAAACAAAATCTTAGCGTAGATGTGGGTGTGGATTTACGCGCATATTGGAATGAAAACAGCTTCTTTTACTTTACACCCAAATTTGAGCAATATGTTTTGACGCAAAATGATGACTTTGTGGGCGCATTTGTAGGCTCTCCAAATAATTTTAGGATTACAGCGCAAAATAAGTTAAAGACATATTTTCAGGGCATTATCGGCGTGGATATTGGCGTGTATCAGGGCTTGGCACTTGCTTTGAGTGCGGGAGTAAAGCAACTCATATCTTGGCAAGTCGATAGCAAAAATGAAACTTTTATAAGTGGTAATTTGGGCGTGAAGTATAGATTTTAGGGTTGAATCGTGTGTTAGATTCGAAGCACTTTTAGATTCGTAATTTTTGACAAAAAAGACTTTTTTTAGTATCATTTTTAGCGTTTTATTTCAAGCTAAATTTTACACAAAGGATAGATTATGCAAGTCGTTCGTGCTTCGCTTAGCGCAAGTATTAGTGAGCTTAAAAAATCGCCCACAGATATTATCAACAAGGCTGGGAATAGGGCTGTTAGCATTCTTAATCACAATGTCCCTACCGCCTACATTGTCCCGCCAAAGCTGTATAATCAAATGCTAGATATTATCGATGAGTATGAGTTAAGCAAGGAAGTGGCGTTAGCAAAAAAATCCAAGCAAAAACCCATAAAAGTAAAGATTGATGAGCTATGAGCTGGAGTTTTTGCCAAAGGCGTTAAAAGAGTGGCAAAAGTTAGATTCAAACATAAAAGCGCAGTTTAAAAAGAAACTAGCACAGCGACTGCAAAATCCAAAAGTGCCAAAGGATAAGTTGCGTGATTTTGAAAGCGTGTATAAAATCAAGCTAAAATCACTTGGTTATAGACTTGCTTATGAAGTCATCGATGAGCGGTTAGTGGTGCTTGTGGTGGACAAAAGAGAAAATAATGCCGTGTATGATGAGATAGAGAAAAGATTTAAATGAATTGATAAGGATTGAAAGTGGATTCTTACGAATATGGGGAGCTTTTAAAGGCTTTAAAAATCAAAGTTGAAAATATCGCAAAAATCATTAAGATTGATGAAAAAAGGGCGGACTTGGCGCGAATCATAGAAATAGAAAATGAGCCAAATTTTTGGAATGACGCACAAAAAGTTGCGCAAATCGGCAAAGAAAAGCGCACAATAAAACGAATCTTGCAGGTTTATGAAAATGCGCGGGATACACTTAATGACAGCGAAGAGCTTTTTAATCTAGCTACTGCCGAGAATGACAGCGAGTTGCTAGAAAATCTTTTCGCCGAATCGCGTGAGTTGGAGCATAAAATCAAGCAAATTGAGATTGAGATAATGCTTAGCGATAAAAATGACAGCGCAAATGCGATTGTCAGCATTCAGCCCGGTGCGGGTGGGACAGAATCGCAGGATTGGGCGAGCATGCTTTATCGAATGTATCTGCGGTGGTGTGAGCGGCGCGGATTTAAGGCGGAGATTTTGGACTATCAAGATGGCGAAGAGGCGGGAATCAAGGGTGCTAGTTTTTTGATAAAGGGCGAAAATGCCTATGGCTATGCAAAAAGTGAAAATGGGATTCACCGACTAGTGCGAATTAGCCCCTTTGATGCAAATAAAAAGCGACATACGAGCTTTGCAAGCGTTCAAGTTAGCCCCGAAGTCGATGATGATATACAAATCGAAATTGAGGAAAAGGACATTCGCATTGATACTTATCGCGCAAGTGGAGCAGGCGGACAGCATATCAATAAAACGGAGTCTGCCATTCGCATCACGCATTTTCCAACAGGCATTGTCGTGCAGTGCCAAAATGATAGAAGTCAGCACAAAAACAAAGCCACCGCGCTAAAAATGCTAAAATCGCGCCTTTATGATTTAGAGCTAAAAAAGCAAAATAACGACACACCTGAAAAGAGCGAAATCGGCTGGGGACATCAAATCCGCTCGTATGTGTTTGCGCCCTATCAGCAGGTAAAGGACTTACGGAGCAATATCGCGTATAGTAATGTGGATGCGATAATGGACGGGGATATTGATGAGATTATTGAGGGCGTTTTGATTGCAGAGCGAAGCTAAAAAGCGTGTTTGTGCGCGTAGATTCTGCCAAAGATTCCCATTTACTTGCTGGAGGTAGGTTTTTTTCTCTCCTCCCTTGTGCGTGGGGATTAAGGGGGTGGGTAGATTTTAGATTGCTTCGTTCTTTTCACTCACTCGCAATGACAAAGTGTAATGTGGCGTCATTGCGAGGCTTTGAAAAAGCCGAAGCAATCTATAAAAAACACAATAGATGAGATTACTTCGCTTTGCTAGTAAATCTTGCGGATTGCCACGAATCTGCTCTTTTTTATAAAAGCGCAGATTCTCGCAATGACGGAATAGAATGCGATTTGTGCCAAATCTTTGCAATGACAAAAATTGTAAAGATTCGTGCTAAATGGATTTTAGTGCAAATCAAACACGAATCTTACAGCACGCTAAATAGCAAATTCACACTATGCGTAGTCTGCGCCTTTATGCCACTTTTCTTGCCATAAAAAGTCGCGCGGTAGATTATATCCACATTCAATGGAAAATACTTAAAGAGCGCGATTCCAGCCTCCACATAGCCACCATTAAAACTATGTCCGTGTGGTGAAGTAGAGTTGCTATATCCACCGCCTAGCACAAATGAAAATGGTTGAATGATAGGTGAATTATACATTATCGGGTAAGTATATGGGTGCAAGTAGCCTACAAATCCCACGCTGTGCGTTTTGTAGTCGCTTTTGGTATAGAGATATTTTAGGCGCAAACCCATATCGATTTCCTCATCTTCTGCCTCAAAGTAGTTCCACCCCACGCTTACGCCCAAATCCATCGCTACCTTTTTATTGTCCGCACCAAGCGCACCGCTATCAAGGCGACTTGTCAAAAAGTTCGCTCCAATGTGGAATGTCGCCATTTGCAAAATATTGCCATAAAACATTTTGGTTTCCTCACTATTTTGCATAAATCCACGCGGTGCAAAGGCGTTATTTGCGTCCCACGCGTTGCCCTGCGGATAGTAGATAAAGTCATCTGCCACAGCCATATTCACGCTAAATGCGCCTAAAATCACCGCCACCAAAGCTAATTTTTTACATTTTTTCATTATTTCGCTCCATTTTTTTGAAATTTAAAGTTTGTATTGTAGTGAAGGAAGTGTGAAATATTTGTGAAATTTAGGCTAAAATTTCGCATTTTAAATAAAGGAATTGCTATGTTTAATCCCCAAATCATCGTGCTTGACTTTGGCTCTCAATACACACAACTAATCGCGCGCCGTTTGCGAGAAATAGGCGTCTATACGGAGATAATGCCATATTTTGAGAGTGCCGAATCTATTTGCGCCAAAAGGGCGCACGGGATAATTTTAAGCGGTGGTCCTGCAAGTGTATATGAAAAGGACGCCTACAAGCCTGATAGCGCGATTTTTGAGTTAGGAATCCCTATTTTGGGTATTTGCTATGGAATGCAGTTTATCGCGCATTTTTTTGGCGGAGAAGTGGCAAAGTCAAGTGCACAGGAATTTGGCAAAGCAAAATTAAGGATTTTAGATTCACACGAATCTAACGCAGATTCACACGGAATCTTTAGTGGCGTAAAGCAAGATTGTGTCGTATGGATGAGCCATAGTGATAAAGTCATCGCCCTGCCTAGTGGATTTAGCGCGATTGGTAGCAGTGAAAATAGCGAGATTTGCGCCATTGCGGACTTTACGCGTAAAATTTATGCGATTCAATTCCACCCCGAAGTCGTGCATAGTGAGTGCGGAGCGCAGATTCTCTCTAACTTTGCGCTAAAAATCTGCGGGGCGAGTAATGAATGGAATATGAAAAATTTTGCCGCACTAGAAATCGCCAAAGTGCGCGAAATAGTGGGGGATGGCAAGGTGCTTTGCGCCGTTAGTGGTGGTGTAGATTCTAGCGTGGTGGCTGCGCTTTTGCACCGCGCCATCGGGGATAATCTAATCCCCGTCTTTGTCGATACGGGGCTACTTCGTGCGGGCGAGAAAGAGGCAGTGGAGCAAATGTTTAAGGAGAATCTACAAATTCCGCTTATTACCGCAGACGCAAGCGAGCTCTTTTTAAGCCGATTGCAAGGCATTACCGAGCCAGAGCAAAAGCGAAAAATCATCGGTGAAAGCTTTATCGAAGTCTTTGAAGCTGAAGCCAAAAAGCACAACGCAAATGGCGAAATCAAATTTTTAGCGCAAGGCACGCTTTATCCTGATGTCATAGAATCTGTGAGCGTGAAAGGTCCTAGCAAGACGATTAAAAGCCACCATAATGTCGGTGGACTGCCTGAATGGATGCGCTTCACGCTAATTGAGCCATTGCGCGAACTTTTTAAAGATGAAGTGCGGAGTTTGGGGCGCGAACTAGGAATGCCACAATCTATGCTTATGCGCCACCCATTTCCCGGACCCGGACTTGCGATTCGCATTATGGGCGAGGTTACAAGGGAGAGTTTGGCGATTTTGCGCGGGGCGGATACTATCTTTATCGATGAGCTACGCAAAAATGGGCTGTATGATAGCGTGTGGCAGGCGTTTTGTGTATTATTAAATGTGCGAAGTGTGGGCGTGATGGGTGATAATCGCACTTATGATAACACAATCGCACTTCGCGCGGTAGAGGCGATTGATGGAATGACGGCGCGATTTAGTCGGCTAGATTTTGACTTCCTAGAGCGCGTGAGTAATCGAATCATAAATGAAGTAGAAGGCATAAATCGCGTAGTCTATGACATAAGCTCCAAACCCCCAGCCACGATAGAGTGGGAATGATTTATAAATATTGCCAAATTTTAAAGTAATATAAGCATATAAAATTTATAATGCGTTTTAATTTTTAAAGGAGTTTGCAAATGTCCCAAAATAATATATTAAAAAGCATAAACGAGTTAGAAAATTATAAGTTTTTTATCCCAAGCTATCAGCGTGGCTATCGGTGGCGTGGAGATAAAGAAGTTAAGGAACTTTTAGTAGATATTTGGGATTTTGCGAATATGAGGCAAAAGGATAGTTTTTATTGTCTGCAACCCATAGTTGTCAAACAAAATGATAAAAAATTTATTGTTATTGATGGACAACAGCGACTTACCACAATATTTTTGATTGTGAAGTTTTTGAATAAAATAGATTTATTTACACTTGAATATCAAACGCGTGAAAATAGCACTGAATTTTTAAAAAACATTGATAAAAAATATAAAGAACAGCAAAGTAATATAGATTTTTTTCACTTTGCTAACGCATACGAAGCTATCATCAACTTTTTTAAGGATAAGTGGACAAGCGATAGGACAAAATTTGCAGATATACTTCTAAATTACTGCAAAGTGTTGTGGTATGAAGCCCAAGAAAAAGAAAATGATGTTTTCATTCGTCTTAATATAGGTAAAATCCCATTGTTAGAGGCAGAAAACATTAAAGCTTTATTTTTAAGCAAAAATGATGAGTTAGACGATGATGACATTAAAGATAGAGCTGAATTTTGGTATGAGAGCGAAATAAAGGCAAGAGAAAAAGATGATTTTAGATATTGTATTTTAAGCAAAATAATGCCAAATGATATTTTGAAAGATGAAAATAACAAGCCCACATTACGAGACGATATTTTGCGAATCGAGGCTTATTTAAAGGCTATCGCTCCACACAACAAAGGCAATAAACACTACTTATTTGATTATTTTTACAAAAACTATAAAAATAAGACACTAAATGAGAAATGGAAAGAGTTGCAATCAGCTATCAAAACACTGGGTAGTTTTGCTTCTGAACAAAGCAATGATATTGTAAATAGAGAGATTTTTCATTATCTTGGCTTTTTGACATTATCAAACTACTCCATATTTGAAATTTATAAAAAGTGGGTAGATTTGCAAGATAACAAAGAATTCTCTAATACATTATTGCAAACCATAAAAGAGCGAGTAAAAAATTACATAAATGATATTGAATCATTAGGATACGGAAATAAAGAGGATAAAGATAAAATCTTTTTACTTCTTTTACTCTTTAATTTAGAATATATGGTTTTGGACGAGAGTTCTAGGGATTTTTTCAAATTTAATCGCTTTGTGTTAGAACAATGGAGTTTGGAACATATCTACGCACAAAATTCAAAAAGTATTGCAAAAATAATCAAAGACAAAGATAATGATGGAATTTCTGCGTGGCTCAAAGAAGTTTTAAGATATATTGATGATGACGAATTAAAACAAGAAGTGGAGCAAAATATACAAAATAACGATTTTAATGTTTCACTATTTGCTAAAATAGATGAAAATTTTAAAAATGATAATACTCTCAATAGTATTGCAAATTTAGCATTACTCGATAGAGAATCAAATTCTCGTTTGGGCAATTTAATTTTTAGTCAAAAGCATAAAGAAATTTATAAATTAGGTAGCCAAGATAAACTTATCCCCATAATGACAAAGAAAGTTTTTGCAAAGGATATAGAGGGATTAGACTATGGGCATAAAGATTTTTTTAGTGAAACAGATAGGAAAGCCTACCTTACATATATAAATAAACTTTTAGATAAATATAGGAGCTAACAATGAATCTTAAAGAATTGCTAAACAAATATGACAAAATCGAAATCCCTATGCTTCAACGCGATTATGCGCAAGGGAGAAAATCCCAAGCAAGCATTGCTAATGAATTTTTAGAAGCTATATTTGCTGTGCTAAACGATAGCAAGTCAGAAAAAACATTGCATATTGATTTTATTTATGGGTATAAGTCGGGAAATAAGTTTTTGCTTATCGATGGGCAGCAGCGAATCACAACTTTGTGGCTTTTACATTTTTATATCTATAAAAAAGCAAGTATCACAAATTGCAAATGTTTAGAAAAATTTTCTTATAGTGTAAGAAAAAGCTCAAAGGAATTTTGCAAAAATCTTTTAGCGGAGGATTTTGATTTATCGCTTAAACCAAGCGAGGCTATTGCTAAAAATGTTGGCGCATTTGAGTCATTAGAAAATTTAAATAATGACCCAACAATCAAAGCAATGCTAAATATGCTTGACTTGATATATGAGCGCATTAAAAATAAAAAAGATTTTGAAAAATTAGCAAGAAACTTAAATAATATCACATTTGATGAATTTGATATGGATATGGGGGATTTTAAGTTAAGCGAAGAGCTATATATTAAAATGAACGCACGAGGTAAGCAATTAAGCAGATATGAAAATCTTAAATCATTCATACAAAAAGGCAAAGTTGCTAAAGACAAAGAATTGCCCATAAAAATGGATAATGATTGGAGCGACTATTTCTTTGATTCAAACGATGTGGATAGTTTTGATACAAAAGGATTAAATTTTTTACATTATGCAAATTTGTTTTTTAAATTTGAAAACGAAGAAAATATTGATATAAAAGAAATTATCCAAAATCCATATCATAATATTGATGATTTTTACGCACCACTACAAAATATAGATAATATTAAATTGCTAGATAAAGCAATAGAAATGTATAAGTCTTATTCAAAATTACCAAGCACTTTGCTAAAAATGAGAGATTCTGCTTTTTTAAATGCAGACAGTATGAGTTATGCAAATATTAGTTACTTTTTTGCGACTTTATTTTTTGTCAAAAATTCAGTAGATATTACAAACGAAAGAGCACTAAAGGATTATTTGAGAATTTGTAGAAATTTAATAGAAAATCATAGATTAGATGACCCAGAAAATACAAAATACTTCTTTTCCATATTTAAAAATATATCACGAGGTTGTGATGATATTTATCAGTTTTTATGCGAAAAACCTAATGTTTTGGGCGAAAGATATGATTTTGAAATAAGAAAAGCTAAACTTATTTTGAGTTATAGAAAAGGCAAAACTGCAAATAATTGGGAAGAAATTTTTAATCAAACTAGTGATAATGCTGTTTTATTGGGCAAAGTTGATTTCTTACTTGATTTTAGTGATGAATATTTTGAATATAAAAGTTATGATGAAAATTCGAGATTTTACGAAAAAAGCAAGGCTAGATTTCTTGGTGGATTTAAATCAAAATATGAGAATCCAAACTTTGAAAAATTTAATCAATATGCAAATCTTACAATGCAAATATTTGATAAGCAATTTTTAGATAATAGTTTAGCATTGTTTCAAAGAGCATTTTTGTGTGTTGGGGATTATGGATTTTATGAGACAAATTATTTCTATGGCAATATACCTACCGCAATTTACAGAGATAGAGAGGCTATAAATTGGCTATTAAGCGGAATGAAAAATAATACAAAAGAACCTTATTTTAAAACTTTTTTGGATTTACTTTTAAATTCTCGTCAGCAAGATTTAGAATCCAAAATGCAAGAAATTATCGCTCAATGTGATTTTTCCACAAAAGAGTGGTGGGAACAACTTTTAATCAAACAAGAGGGATTGTTTGAATTTCTTAATGAAAAAAGACAAACTTTTCAACAATACCGCAGAATCAGATTTTTCTTTGATGAAAATAACAATGTAAATAAAGTGGAACTTTTACCAGCTTCAAAAAGCACGAGAAATGTGGCAGATTTGTTTGATTATGGATTTTATCTATATTGCAAAGATAGGGGAATTAAAAATGTGAGTGAATACAAAAATGAAGAAAAACAATATGGCGACCAATATCCACTACAATCACATTTTACAATAAACAATAAAAAAGTTTTGTGCAATAGTATGAAATATGGGATTGAATTTGGCAACAAAGCATTTATTGTTTATATGAAAGAAGGCATTTTTAAGGAATTTGATAGGATTATCAATGAAATGAATATATGCAAATAAACAAATCTTTAAACGAAAATCAACATATTTATGCTACAATCACATATTTTATTAAATTCAAAATTTTAGGGAAAATATGACTTTTAGCACGATTGCGAGTTGGTTTCTGCTTACGGCGTTTGTATTATTCGTCCTTTTTATGCTTACCAAAACATTTTTTTACAAGCATATCGCACAAAAAGAGGAAAAGACTTCTGCGTCTATTAAGCTCACTTTGCACGAGGCGGAGATTTTGATACGCAAGCACCAGCTTCAACTGCAACGCGCTTTGGGAAATAACGACATTTTGACAGAGGAAATGAATACGATGAAAAATGAAATCAAAGCCCTAAAAGCACGCAATTCGCAGTATAAAATCGAGTGCGACAAGTATAAGACGCGAATCCGCGAGTTAGAGCAGAAAATCGAGGCGTTGCTATGATAAATCATTGCGAAATTCGCGTAAATGGTGCGATTCAAGCAAATCAGATTCGCAAGATTCACGCGAATCACACCGCAAATTAGACGCGAATCTAAATTTTGTCATAAGGAAAAACTATGGACTTAAACACATTGCAAAGTAAGCTAAAATCCGCCATTAGAGATGTGCCAGACTTCCCAAAGACGGGCATTTTGTTTCGCGATATTACTACGATTGCTAATAACGCGGAGGTTTTTGATGATTTGATGACATTTCTTGAATCGCGCTACAAAAGCTATGGCTTGGATTTTATCGTAGGGATTGAATCGCGCGGATTTATCTTTGGTGCGGCACTTGCTACGAGGCTAAAAATCGGCTTTGTGCCGATTCGCAAAAAGGGCAAACTCCCATACACCACGGTCAGCGAAAAATACGCGTTAGAATATGGATTTAGCGAGGTTGAGATTCACATAGACGCATTTAGGGATAAAAAGGGTGCAAAAGTCTTGTTAATCGATGATTTAATAGCCACAGGTGGCACAGCAAAGGCAGGGATTAAACTCATCAAATCTATCGGCGGAGATTGCGTTGAGGCGTGCTTTATCCTGCGATTATTAGAGTTTAGCGCGGTAGCAGAGCTAGAAAAAAGCACAAAAGTCTTTTGCGCGTTAGAATTATAGGGATTTGCAAAGTAATCTATGGCGATTTAAGGGCGTTTAATGGAAGAATTTATCATCGAGCTATGGGATAAATATGTCGCAGAATGGGGCTATCTCATACTTTTTTGTTGGAGTATTTTGGAGGGTGAGCTAGGATTGATTTTCGCAGGAATAGCAGCGCACACAGGGCATTTAAATGTCTTTATCGCCATTTTTGTCGCAGGACTTGGCGGATTTGTGGGCGACCAAATATATTTTTATATCGGGCGATTCAATAAAGGCTACATTCAAAAAAAATTCAAAAATCAACGGCGCAAACTTGCCCTAGCACATTTGCTACTCCAAAAATACGGCGGAATCATCATCTTTGTGCAACGATATATGTATGGAATGCGGACGATTATCCCTATCTCTATCGGGCTTACGCGCTATAACGCGCTAAAATTTGCGATTATAAACCTCATCAGTGCGTGGATTTGGGCGGCGATTACAATCCTTTTGGCGTGGTTTTTTGGCGAACATATTTTAAATTTATTGCAATGGCTAAAAAATCACCCATATATTTTGGTGGCATTTTTGGTAACATTTTGCGGTGGCGTGTTTTATTATTTCAAAACGCAAACAAAGCGCGTAGATAAGCGACTAAATAAGCTTGAATCCGAGCTAGAAAACAAACAAAATACATTAAATGAAAGGACAAAAATATGATAAATTTAGCGGTAGCGACAAATGCAAAGGCGGATATTGAAGCGATTTTGGTGGATAAAAATAGTGCGATTGATAAGGCGACAAGCGCGATTTTTAAACTGCAAGGCTTTGAGTGCAAGGCAAATCAAAGCATTTTTATGACAAATGAGCGCAGATTTTATCTAGGCATTAGCGAATTTAGCGTGGATTTGATTCGCGAAGCAGGGGCGAATCTAGCGCGAAAATTAAAGGGATTTAATGTTGAATCTTGCAAGATTCAAGGTTTTGGCGATAGTGAAAAAAACTACGCGCTAATGCTTGGATTTTTGCTAGGGACCTACGAATTTGACGCATATAAGAGCGAAAAGAAAAAATCAAAGCTAAAAAATCTCTACATTATCGATAAAGGCGACTTTAAGGCGGAGCTAAAAAAGGCACGAATCATTGCAAAAAGCGTAAATCTCGTGCGCGAAATTGTAAATACGCCTCCAGCGGACTGCACTCCAAAAGATTTGGCAAAAATTGCGGTTGATTTGGCAAAGGCAAAAAATTTGACTTACGAAATCGGCGATGAAAAATACTTGCAAAAGCAAAATGCAGGTGCGCTTTTGGCGGTGGCAAGAGCAAGTGTGAATCCACCACGACTAATAAAGCTAACATATAAGCCAAAAAATCCAAAAGCAAAAATTGCGCTTGTCGGCAAGGGGCTAACTTACGATACAGGCGGTTTGAGCTTAAAACCAGCGGATTATATGACTACGATGAAAGCGGATAAAGGTGGCGGTTGCGCAGTGCTTGGCATATTAAGTGCGATTGCCGAAATTGCGCCAAATATCGAAGTATGTGGCATCATAGGCGCGGTAGAAAATGCAATCGGCGGGGACGCTTACCGCCCCGATGATATTTTGCAAAGCCGTGAGGGTGTAAGCATCGAAGTCAAAAACACAGATGCAGAAGGGAGGCTAGTCCTTGCTGATTGTCTGTCATTTGCGCAGGATTTAAAGCCCGATATTATCATAGATTTGGCAACGCTCACAGGTGCGTGTGTCGTGGCTTTGGGCGAATATAGTAGCGGGATTTTGGGGTATAATGAATCGCTAAAAGCAGAATTTGAAGCCATTGCACTAAAAAGTGGCGAGTTATGCGCAAGATTGCCCTTTAATCGCCATTTAGAAAAACTCATCGAATCCAAAAACGCCGATATTGCGAACTGCTCATCTGCGCGATATGGCGGTGCGATTACGGCAGGGCTATTTTTAGGCAAATTTATCCGTAATGACTACAAAGACAAGTGGCTTCATATCGACATTGCTGGACCCGCATTCGTGGAAAAAGAGTGGGATATAAATCCTTATGGTGCGAGTGGTGCGGGAGTTAGAAGTGTGGTTGATTTTATTTTGGCGGTGGCAGATTCATCTATGAATCTAAAAGGCACAAATCCAAAAAATAGCGCGAATCTTGCGAATCAAAAACATAAATCAAAAGCAAAAAAGGCGTAGCAATGGGTTTATCCGTAGGCATTGTAGGACTGCCCAATGTCGGCAAATCCACCACTTTTAACGCACTCACAAAGGCGCAAAACGCACAGAGTGCAAACTATCCATTTTGCACTATTGAGCCAAATAAGGCGATTGTCCCTGTGCCAGATGAGCGAATTGCAAATCTTGCAAAGATTGTCAAACCGCAAAAGATTCAGCACTCCACCATCGAATTTGTCGATATTGCGGGGCTTGTGCGCGGTGCGAGTAAGGGCGAAGGCTTGGGCAATAAATTTTTGGCAAATATCAAGGAAGTCGATGCGATTTTGCATATCGTGCGTTGCTTTGATGATAGCAATATCACACACACAGAAGGGCGAATCGACCCTATTGGCGACATTGAAATCATTGAATTAGAGCTAATTTTGGCGGATTTGGAGAGTTTGGAGCGTAGAATTGAGCGACTAACGCGCGCTGCAAAGGCGTCAAAAGAAAGTGCCGCAATGCTAGAAGTCGCACTAAAATTAAAATCGCATTTAGAGCAAAATAAAGCCGTGAAAAGCTTTGATTCAAAGGATAGCGCGGAGTTTATCGCACTTGATAGAGATTTGCGATTTTTAAGCAATAAGCCTGTGATTTATGGCGCAAATATAGATGAAAGTGGCGAAAATCCGCACCTAAAGGCAGTGCAGGATTATGCAAAATCGCAAAATAGCGCAGTTGTAACGATTTGCGCCAAACTTGAGGAAGAGATGATTGATATGAGCGAATCTGAACGCACGGAGTTTTTGAGCGAACTAGGATTAGCGCAAAGTGGCTTGGAGCAGATGATTCGCATTAGTTTTGAGACGCTAAATCTTATTAGCTACTTTACCGCAGGTGTGAAAGAAGTCCGCGCTTGGACGATTACACAAGGGACAAAAGCCCCGCAAGCTGCCGCTGTGATTCACAATGACTTTGAAAAAGGCTTTATTCGTGCGGAGACGATTAGCTTTGCGGATTTTGTGAAATATGGTGGTGAGAGTGGCGCAAAAGAAAATGGCGTGATGAGAAGCGAGGGCAAGGATTATGTCGTGCAGGACGGCGATATAATGCACTTTAGATTTAATGTGTAGTTTGCGACTTGGCAATTTATTTTTGGGTGTGCGATTTTGCAGATTTGCTTTTTTTGTCATTGTGAGATTTTGCCCTTGACAAAGCAAAGTAATCTACCCCCCCCCACCTTGTCATTGCGAGAGAATCCGTTAGGATTCTCGTGGCAATCTAAATTGATTTGTCATTGCGAAAAAATGAGCATAGCAAATTTTTGTGTCAATCCAAACTTTATTATTTTTTCCCCCCCCCTCCCTTGCGCGTGGAGATTCTGCCAAAGATTCCCCCCCCCCATCCATTGCGCGTTGTAACACGACACTTTCCCCCTCCCTTGCGGGATGGGATTAAGG
>CAKUOH010000027.1 GCA_934668765.1 uncultured Helicobacteraceae bacterium
TTTTAACAACATCAATGTAACTTTTGCGAAAATATACAAATAATAATCCTAAATATCGACTATTTTAACACTTAAATAAAGGTGCTACACAAAACCATTTAGAAAAGTAATGTCATTGTGAGATTTGCGAATCTTTTGAATCTTTGCTGATTTTGCGGATTTGCAAAAAATAAACGCATTTTATCATTGCGAGATTCTGCTAGTGCCGAATTTCGCAATGATAGAGTGATTACCTACCCCCTAACCCCCTCCGCAAGGGAGGGGGAATCAAATGCGAAACTTCTACGCGTGAAAATTATGCCCCATTTCGTCATTGCGAGACATTGCGATAGCAAGGCGAAGCAATCCACGCCGATTTGTCATTGCAAAAATTACGCCATTTTTGTCATTGCGAGTGAGTGCAACGAACGAAGCAATCTATTTTTTATAGATTGCCACAAAATTCACTTCGTTCATTTTTTCGCAATGACGATAAAGATTCCCCCCTCCCTCCCTTGCAGATGGGGATTAAGGGGGTGGGTAAATTTTGGATTGCTTCGTTGCACCTCGTTAGCCTCGCAATAACAAAAAATATTGCGTTCGTTTTGCTAACTTCCCTTGCAATGACAAGGTGTAGGCAATTTACCATCACAATGACAATTCGCGCCAAATCGCTTGAATCTAAATTTTCCCCAAATTTACCACAAAGCATTTTGGGCTTTTTTGATAAAAAATCGCTCCGTTATGCGCTTCTGCGATTTGCTTACAAAGTGCTAGTCCAAGCCCATTGCCCTTTGCTTTTGTGCTTTTAAATGCGGTAAAAAGATTTTCCAAATCCTTTGCGCTTTCGCCATTATCATAGATTCGTAGTATCTGCGATTTGGCATAATTTGCGTCATTTTCAAGCGCAAATGCCACTTTGATTTCGCCACACTCGATATTTTCGCTCTCTTCGATTGAATCAATCGCATTTAAAATGAGATTTTGTAGCAAAATATTTAAAAGTTCGCTGTCGCACACGATAGATTCGGCACTCAAATCATAGACAATGTCGATTTTTTTGCCAAAATCCACATAGCCCAAAATTCCCTCCACACAATCCTTAATAATGTTGCTTTTATGCGATTCTTGCGTGGATTGAATGCCCTTGCTTAACATTAAAGTTGCTTTGATTAGTCGCTCCACCTGCCACGCCGCCTTTTTCATCTGCAAAATGCAAAGTTTGGTTTTTACCTCCAAATTTTCATTTAGCAAACTTGAAATCATTAGCGTAATCGCACCGATAGGGTTGCGAATCTCGTGTGCTAGGTGCGCGGAAATCTGCCCCATCGATGCAAGGCGTTCGCGCTGCTTTTCATTTGTGATATTTGTGGCGGTGATGATGATTTTGTCATTTTTGGTAATCTTGTGCATAAGGTAGTTTTCGCCCTTAAAAACTGCCTCAAACTCGCTAAAATCGCTTGGGACTGCCTCCAAAATGCCCTGAATCTTTTGCGCCCCCACATTGTGATAAAAAAAACTCCCATCGCCATTTATTACCCAAATAGGCATTGGAAGCGCGTCTAGCACGAGATTGTAAGTATCTTGCAATTTGTTAAAATCATCTTGCAATTCATTGTATTGATTTTGCGCCGAATCGATTTGTGCGATAAATGCCTCTAATATTTTTAGCGCGGATTCGCGCTCCGCTGTGCCACTATATTCATTTATAATTTGCTTAAAAATTTCATCTAAATTATCCATTTGGCATTCTTTGGTGTGAATCTAGGCTTCTTTTTGCAAATCTTTAAGATAATTATAAAGTAGCTCACTATACCCAAATCCCCCGCTTAACGCACCTGCAATCGAATCCTTATACATTGACTCATAAATCGCACTCCCTGCTTCTTTGGGATAGAGTGGATTGTCGAATTTTAGTGCGGTATCAAGCATAAACTTTAAGATTAACGCCTCAAATGCGTCTGTTTGCTCTTTTAGCTTCGTATCATCAGTGGTTTTACTGATATAATTTATGGGTTTGTTTAAAATGGCAGAGTTGTATAATGTAGCTGAATCAATTCGCATTGCCTTGTCCTTAAAAAATTGCGTAATTTAGGAAAATCAAAGCAAAAGGCATTCCGTGATTGTTAATCCGTCATTGCAAGATTTGGCACAAATCGTGGCAAATTGAAAAGTGCGGTTTATTTTGGTAAAGACAAAAAACGTGCTTTTTACAAATAGTGCGATTCTTGGAAGCGCAGGATATTCCTCCCCTCATCATCGATATTATAATTCTCATCAAATTGCTTTTTGATGATTTCTTCAAACATTTCGCGCTGATTTTCATCTGCCAAAATCTGCTCTACCACGCTATATAGCTGAATATCTTGTGTTAAAATATCTAATGCCCTTTGCCTATCTTGGATAAAAAGATTATTATCTTCTTTATATTCCAAAAGGCGCAAAATCACCCTATCATAGACTTTTAGCGCAAGATTTTTGGGCGTTATGGTATCTATCAAATACGCTTTGGCGGATTCAATAGCCTTATTTTTGTCGCTTGGATTTGAGTTAATAAGTGCAGGGAGCAAAGTGAATAATCGCTCGATTTTACTGCCTAATGCGCGGGTTTGTAGCTTTATAAAAATCCTATCAATGAAGCTATATTTGTATAAATCAATGAAGTTTAAGTTAAATTTTGAATCCATTTTGCACCTCCGTTGTTATAGTTTTTGGATTACTTAAAGAAACTACGCTTCGCTTGTTTTGCTTTGGCTTTTTCAAATCCTTGCAATGACAAATCTACTCAATCGGCAATTCTAGTATCTTATGCAAGATTTGTGGGTTGCATCGAAAAATTCGAGCGAAAATAGGACATAAAGTCCATTGAGTGAGAATTTTTCAAGCTCCCGCAAAGATTGCATAAGAGACGAATTGCTACGAATCCGCTATGATTTGCGTCCCTATCCCCTTGCTCGTAAAAAGCTCCAACAATATCGAATGCAACACGCGCCCATCGATAATATGCACCTTTTTCACGCCATTTTCTACACAGCTCACACACGCATCGATTTTGGGAATCATTCCGCCACTAATCACACTTGAATCCTTATATTTTTTCGCGCTTTTTGGCGTGAGCGTGGGAATCATATCGCCATTTTCGTCCATTACGCCCTTTGTATCCGTCAAAAATATCGCCTTTTGCGCTTTGAGTGCCTTTGCAATTTCACACGCCACGCTATCGGCATTTATATTAAATCCACAATGCTCCGTGCTATCACCCGCTGCGATTGGCGCGATAATAGGGACAAATCCGTCATTTAGCAGTTTTTCGATAATCTCCGTATTCACAGCCACAATCTTACCTGTAAATCCAAATGCGCCATTATCCTTTGGCTCTGCCTTTAAAAGTCCCGCATCCTTGCCTGAAATGCCAACGGCTTTGATTCCATAGTGGCTGAAAAAAAATGTGAGTTCGCGATTTATATCCCCGCTTAATACCATCTCTACGACTTTCATCGCTTCTTTGGAGGTTACGCGGATGCCGTCTTTAAACTCGCTTTTTATCTCCAAAGATTCAAGCATAGCAGTGATTTTTTTGCCTCCGCCGTGGATTATAACGGGTTTGATTCCTAGCATATAAAGCAAAATTATATCTTTGGCGAAATTTTCTTTTAATTTTAGATTCTGCTGTGCCGCGCCGCCGTATTTAATAACCATCACTGAGCCGCGAAATTCTTGTATAAAAGGTATCGAATCTACCAAAATATCTGCAATTTTTATCTTTGCTAACACGATTTTTCCTTAAAAATTGACTATAATTGCGAAATTATATCAAAAAAATGGAGCTAGAAAATGAATATCGTTTTACTTGACGCCAAAACGCTTGGCAACAGCAATCTGCACGGACTTGCAAAACTAGGGAGATTAAGCATTTATCAAACGACTTTTAAAAAGGACATTATCGCTCGTTGCAAAGATGCGGACATCATTTTGACAAATAAAGTCGTGCTAGATTCGGCTATTTTAGCAAAATTGCCAAAGTTAAAGCTAATTTGCATAACCGCCACAGGAATGAATAATGTCGATTTGGAAGCTGCCAAAAATCTTAAAATCGCCGTGAAAAATGTCGCAAATTACAGCACTGCAACGGTGGCACAGCATACATTTGCGTGTGTGCTAAACCTAATGGCAAAAATGGATTATTATGATAAATTTGTCAAAAAAGGCAAGTGGGCAAAAAGCCCGACATTTGACCATTTGAGCGACTATCACGAGCTTTATGAATTGCAGGGCAAAAGCTGGGGGATTATAGGATTTGGCAATATCGGCAAGGCGGTGGCGAATCTTGCAGTGGCGTTTGGCGCGAATGTCGTGTATTTCTCCACAAGTGGCAAAAATAGCGACAAAAAATTTAAACGCGAAAAGGACTTAAAGGCACTTTTTAAATCCTGTGATATTATCAGTATTCACGCACCTTTGAATGAATCTACTAGAAATTTGGTTACAAAAAAGGAATTGCGACTCTTAAAAAAAGATGCTATTTTGGCAAATATGGGGCGCGGTGGGATTATCAATGAAGTGGATTTGGCAAATGTGATTAAGAAAAGGGACTTTTATTTTGCTGCCGATGTGTTAGAAATCGAGCCGATGATAAAAAATCACCCGCTTTTAAATAAAAAGATTCGCGATAAAATCTTGCTAACGCCACATATCGCGTGGGCGTATAAAGAAAGCAGAGAGCGATTGATTCGTGGGGTGGAGGATAATATAAGGGCGTTTTTGAAAGGGAAATAAGAAATGCGACAATTTGTATTTGGGTATGCAATTTCGCAGATTTGCTAAATTTAGGGTGTTTGCAGACATCTAGTCTTACACCAAAAACGAAGTTTCCTTGAAAATTTAGCAAAAACTACGAAAGCCACACCGCAACTACTTTGATTGTGATTTGCTTTGCAAATCAATTACGAATCTAATATTTCTCGTCATTACTTAAGCGTAGCGAAGAATCCAAATCTAGCGAATCTGTATAAATAACAAATCAATATCCCAAAAGCAAATCAATCAAATCGCCTTTGGTGTTATAGTTTGAAAATATAATCTTTGATAAATCACTGATTGTTACACTTATAAATATCGCCTTCTATTAAATAGCCAGACTCTGCATTATCTATATGTAGCACAAATATCGTATCTCCACCTAGATTCGTGGCAATCTAAATTTGTCGTTTAAAATACTTTACGCCTCAACAAACCTTACTGCCTTTTTGACTAGCTCTTTATCCTCTGCAAAGTCAAAGTAGCGGAATTGCTCCCCACTTTGGCGAATCCCGCGCAAAATATCGCCACTATTGCGGTATTTCAAATCTAGCTCGGCGATTTCAAAGCCATTTTCCGTCTCACTAAATTCTTTCAATCGCTCCGAATCGGCATTATTTGTGTAAAGATAGCAAAAGCCCTGCTCCCCATTACGACTAACCCTCCCGCGAAGCTGATGAAGCGTGGCAAATCCTAGTCGCTCCGCGCCCACTATTACGATAATGTTTAAGTTTGGCAGTGAGATGCCCACCTCAAAAAGCGTGGTTGCCACCAAAATCGCGCCATTTGTATTGCGAAAGGATTCCAAAATCTGCTCTTTGTCCGCGTCCTTGCCGTGCGTGGCAAAAACGCGCTCAAAGTGCTTTTGCCAAAAGGGCAATCCCTCCGCAATCGACTGATAGGCGATTCCCTCGCTTTGCTCTACCAGCGGGTAGATTATGGCGACTTGTTTGCCAAGTGCAACTTGCTCTTTAATATGTGAAAAAAGTGCGCTAAATCCCTGCTTTGTGATGATTTGCGTCCTAATATTTTTAGGATATGGCAAATCTTTTATAAAGCAAAAATCGATAAATTGCGATTCAATCATCGCCATCGTGCGCGGAATGGGCGTGGCAGAGAATTGAATATTATGCGGTTTTTTGCCATCAACTTCTAACATTTTTTCTAACTTTAATCGCTGATTTGTGCCAAATCTATGCTGTTCGTCCGTCATAAACAAATCAAACGCACTTAAATTTTTATATAAAAGCGAATGTGTGCCGATAAGAAAGTCGCATTCTAGCGGTTTGTCGTCCTTTATCACAAGCGCGGTGCGAATCTGTGTGGGCAAAAATTTCTTTGATTCGGCATAGAGTTGTTGCGCTAAAATCGTGGTAGGCACAAGCAAAACGGACTTTTTAGGATATGCCAAAACCACGCAAGATAAAATCACCATTGTTTTGCCACAGCCCACATCGCCCATCACAACGCAACGCGTGGCTTTGTCGCTGTCTAATTTGGCGCGTAAAAATGCGATTGCATTACTTTGCCCTTGTGTGAGCGAAAATGGCAGATTTTTGATAAAAGATTCAAGTAAAGGCGCGTTATTTAGGCGATTTGTAGCTAGAAATTCGCGTTTTTTCCCAGCCAAAGAGCGCGTATAATACAAAATCTCTACAAATTTGATTGCCTCCAAATACACGCCAAAAAGTCCGCCATTGCGCTTAAAGTCGCGTAAAAAGTGCTTTGAATCTAGCGTGGATTTGCTTAATTCCCCCTCCCTTGCGGAGGGGGATAAAGGGGGTGGGTTTTTGTCTTGAATATTGTTGGTTTTTACCCACCCCCTAACCCCCTCCGCAAGGGAGGGGGAATTTTGAGATACTTCGCTATGCTCAATATGACAAATATTAGATTCAGGGTGAAAAATTGTCCAAATCGCTTCGATATATTGCTTTTCAAGCCCCAACTCCGCCAATGCTTCACGCGTAATCACTTTATGAAAAATCTCATTTAGATTCGCATTTTTTATCTTTGTGGTAGGAAAATTTGCTATGATTTGATTTATTTGCGTGATGATTTTGGGCTGATTTATTTGATAAATGCCATTAAACTGCGCCACCTCGCCAAGAATATACATTTCCTTGCCTACCGCAAAAAGCGCGTTATGAAAGAGCTTTGGGTGAAAAATATTTATGTCAATATCGCAATCAAAATCTAGCGCATAAGCGCGAATCTTTAGGATTTTTGCAAGGCGCACTTTATCAATGATTTTGACACGAATCGCGCCACTTGCACCATTTGAATCGCTTAAATCGCGGATTAAAAAGGTATTTGTATAAGATTTTGGCGTATATAAAATCGCGTCATAGAGATTGTAAATGCCGATTTTGGCTAGTTTTTTAATTGTTTCTTTATCCACACACGCCGATTCACCACACATTTAAGCCCTTATTTATCCGCCACCACGCTAAAACTTAAATTATTTACCTCGCTATGCCCCTTAATGTAGGCGTTTAGCTCATTAAGCGTTAGATTTTTAATCTTTTGCACCAAAATTTCATCGTAATTTAGGGGTAGATTGCGCGTGAAATTGCGGAATTTCTTATTTAGTCGCTGATTTAGCGTCTCATTACTAAGCACACGCGAGCCTAAAATATAGTCCTTTGCGCCATCTAGCTCTTTTTGCGTTACGCCTTTTTTGATAAAATTAGCGACAATCTCGCGCAGTGCGTTAATCGCGGTGTCTTTGTTTTCCAACTTCGTTTGCAAATATCCTGCACTCTGCGCAGTTACGCTATTTACAGAAGCATAAAAATACGCAGAATAGGCAAGTCCGCGCTTTACGCGAATCTCTTCCATTACCCTTGAACCAAAGCCCGAACTCCCCATTATAAAGCTCATAACCGTCATTTTATGCAAATCGCTCTCATACGATTCGAATCTAAAAGGCGATGCAAAGTAGATATAAGCCTGTTTTGTGGGCTTTGCCACACTTATAAATTGCGCTTTATTGCTTGGGCTAAATGTTAATCGCTTGATTTTCTCGCCCTTTGGCAAAATGGATAGCAAATTAGTCAAATCTTTTTTGATAGATTTTAATGCAAAATCCCCGCCCACCAAAATCACGGCATTTTCTAGTGTCAGGGCATTTTTTACAAAAACTTTAATATCATCAAGCGTGATATTGTCAATATCAGCAGTTTCGCCAAGCGCGGGATTTTCAAGCGGTGTGCCTTTGAAAATAAGCGCATTTAGGTTTTTTCCTGCGATATAATCAAAATTATTTTCCTTTGATAAAATGTCGCTTTTTAGCGCGATTTGGCTTTGACTAAACGCGTCCGCCGTAAAATTTGGGCTTTGCAAAAGTTCGTGCAATAATTCAAATGCAATTTCACGCTTTTGGCTTAAAAAACTCAAATCAAATGTTAGCGATTCTAATCCACTGCCTACGCCTAGTGAAATGGCGTTTGATTCAAGTTTGTCGGCAAAATCCAACTCGCCACTCTTTTTGCTCCCACGATTTAGCAAGTCCGCGCTAAAAGCACTTAAACCCACTTTGCTTTCATAAACCTTTCCGCCACCATAAAAAATAATGCTGATATTCCCTAGTGGCAGGGCGTTTGATAGCTCATAAATTAGCGGAATCTGTGCGCCATTTACTTCAATAAAATCCAAATTTTCTTGTTTTTTTGTAGTTTGCATATTCGCTCCAAAAGTTAAATTTATGATAAAAATCATCATCCAAAAAATTCTCATTTTCACCTCACAATCGCTAAAGATTCGCAGAATCTAGCACATTTTTAAAATATTATACGCCGTATCGCGAATCGCAGGAATCTCCCCTGCATCGCGAATCACCTTTATCATCTCATTTGTATTCATCGAATTTCGCGCACCCGCACTTGCCACGACATTTTCCTCCATCATCGTGCTACCCAAATCATTTGCACCAAAGGCAAGGGCAAGCTGTCCCACTGCGCTACCTTGCGTAACCCAAGAGCTTTGGATATTTTTAAAATTATCCAAATAGATTCGCGCAGCACTCAAATAGCGCAAATAGCGATTTGAACTTGCCTTTTGCATTTGCGGAAATTGCGCTTTTAGCGGAGTATTATTTGGCTGAAAACTCCACAAAATAAAAGCGCGAAATCCACCCGTCTCATCTTGCAAATCACGGATTAGCTTAAAGTGATTCACAATGTCGCGCTCAATATCTACGCTCCCAAACATCATCGTGGCGGTGGTTTTCATATCTAGCTTATGGGCGGCGCGATGAATGGCTATCCATTCAGCCGAATCCAACTTCTTTGGCGCAATAATATCTCTAACCCTATCGCTTAAAACCTCCGCGCCAGCACCCGGAATCGAACTTAAACCCGCATTTTTCAAAGTCTGCAAAACCTCATCAACACTAACCTTTGAAATTTTAGCGATATAGTCAATCTCAATCGCGCTAAAGCCGTGAATCGTGATATTTGGATACTTTTCGTGGATATGGCGCACCAAATCTTCATACCATTCCAACTTCAAAGTCGGGTGCACACCGCCTTGAAAAAGGATTTGTGTCCCGCCGATAGCGATAAGCTCATCGATTTTAGCATCAATCTCTTCAAAACTCAAAATATATCCGCCCTCTTCGCTAACGCGCCGTTTAAACGCGCAAAACTTGCAATCCACCCAGCAAATATTTGTGTAATTGATATTTCTATCGATAATAAAAGTGGTAATTTTGTCGCTATGCAGGGCATTTTTAATCGCATAAGCTTTTCGCCCCAGCTCTTTTAGTGGCGATTCGCACATAAATTTTAAGATTTCTTTTTCGTTAATTCTGCTCATATTTTGCCTTTAAAAATTAAAATAACTCACTATGTGAGCCGACACGCAAACAAGTAAGCACTAAAATATCATCTTGCTTTTTGTAGATTAGCAATAAATTTGGCTCTATGTGGTATTCCCTAGTGCCTTTGTAATCCCCTTGCAATGCGTGGTCGCAAAATTTAGCTTCTAAAACTTCGCCTTTTTCTAATTTCTCAATCACGGTATCCACAATCTGTGCTTTGCCTTGTTTGGCGATTTTTTTATAGTCTTTTTTAAATTTGCTTGTCCAATCGACTTTATACATTTAGCATTGCCTTTTTTGCTTCTTTCCACGAATTATACGGCTTTCGTTTGCCTTTTTTAATGTCATCTATGATTTTTTCGCTCTCTATAATTGCTTCTAGCGTTTCTTTATTTGGCTTTTTAAGAATTTTTAACTTCCTATTTAACCCTTTTAAACTCTCAATCACGCGCAAAGTCTCGGCATTTACATTCTCTAGCATTATAGTCATTTGTCGCTCCTTAAAATTTTCTCTAAAATCTCGTTCCCATCGTAAATTCAAATTTAGATACTTCATCTTTGAATTTATCTGGTGGATTTATCGCAAATGGGACGACAAAAACTAATGGTCCTATGGGCGAAATCCACTCGATTGCAAGTCCCGCGCTCATTACGGCAATCTCATCAAATCTATGTCGCCCAATCATTCCATAGTCAAAAAATCCAGCCAACCGCATATTTATCGCTTCCACTAGCCCAAAGCTTAATTCCACGCTGTTTGCAAACATAAATCGTCCGCCAATTAGTCGCCCAATCGGATCTTTTGGGCTTACGCGTGAGCTATTATAGCCACGCACTGTGCCGATTCCACCCAAATAAAAAGTATCTGTGATAGGAATCCCCGTTGTTTGTGTGCGAGTCATTAGCTCTTCGCCTTTTTTATAGGCAAAAATCGCGCCAATCTGCGCCTTATATCGCAAAATCAAATCAAAATTTATAAGATTTTTTAGGTGATAATAAAGCCCGATTTTGCCATAGAGTTTCACATACCGCGCATTTCCACCAAGCCCGACAAAGTCGCTACTAGCAGAGATTATCGCGCCATTTTTAGGGAAATAATAGTCATCGGTGTTGTCAAAGTAAAGTCCGGGCGTTAGATAGCTTTTCCAAATACCTTTGGTGGGGTAATAATACGAATAACTTATATCGCCTGAAAAGCCACTCATCGTGGATTTTGAAAAGCCATAGGTAAGATTCGCGCTTAATTCATCTGTGAGATTCCGCCCTACGCTGACATTGAATCCCACCGTATTTTCGATATAATCCGTGTATTCGTTGCTATACCACCCACTGCTATAATAGCTTTTGTAATAGCTATAAAACACATTGATACTTGCGCTATATTCGCTATCAAAGATTCGCGGATTGCTTAAACCGATATTATAAAGCTGATTGTATTTACTCCAATTTATTTGAAAGCTAACGCCGATTCCCGTGCCAAAGAGATTGCGTTCGCGCAGTGAGCCATTTATCATAAATTTATCATAGCTTCCATAGCCGATTCCTGCCATAACTTCGCCCGTGCGCCCTTCGGCGACTTCTACAAGTAGATTCATTGAGCTTTCATCAAGGCGAATCTCGCTTATATTGACTTTGTCAAAAAAGCCACTACGGCGCAGTGCGTTTTCGCTTTTGCGAATGGCTGTGATGCTATAAGTATCCCCGGGCGCGATTATCATTTCACGGCGGACGATTCTATCAGAGCTAACGGTGTTGCCTGTGATGGTAATATCATTTATATGCACTTCCTTGCCAAGCGTGATATTGTATTTTACAATGACTTGCTTATGTTCGGTATCTTTGTCTAAATCAGGGCTAATCACCGCATACGCATAACCCTTATCCATAATGTGAGATTTTAGAATCTCTATATCATTTCGCATTGTTTGGATATTGAAATATTCGTCTTTTTCTAATTTTAGTAGCGATTCAAGCTCTTCTATATCAAAAACGCCATTTATATCATCTGCCTTTGCGATGATAATATCGCTCACTTTATATCGTTCACCCTCCACGACTTTATAAAGCAAAGACGCATTGAAATTTGTGAAATCCGCATTTAAAAGCCCGGTGGAGACACTAGCGTCCAAATATCCGCGCTGCATATAGACATCTTGGATTCGCAAATTGTCGTATTCTAACTCTTTTAGGCGCACTTCGCCACTAGGAAACCACGGAAGCCACCCAAGCCAACTATGCCTTTCACGATTCGCGCTAAATCCCTCCAAATCGTCCTTATCTAGCGTTGCACCTTGATAATAGGACTTGCGAATGATGATTTTCTCGCCCTTATTGACATCAAAAAGCAGATTCATTGAATCTTCGATTCGCGTTGCGCTTACCTCCACCACAGAGCCATAAAGCCCCTTTGTTTCAAGTGCGTTTATGATTTCGGCTTTGGCAAGTTTTTCTTTGTAAATATCATAAGTATCCCCGCGCTTAATGCCTAGTGCCTTTTTCATATCCTCCGTCTCGCTCTCGCTCCCAAAGCCTTTAATCTCAATATTATTTATGCTGGGCTTTTCTTTGAAGTGAAATGTCAGCACCCCACGCTCAAACTCCGCGCTAATATCATCAAAATAATCCTGCTTGTAAAACGCTAAAATCGCGTCATTTACGGCTTTTGCATTGAGTTTATCGCCGACTTTGATTTTGGCGACTTCATTTGCGATTAAGGGCGACATTCGCACAAGTCCGCTATATTTGATTTCACTAATAGTCTGTGCGCGGGATTCAAGTGCGAATAGCGCGATAAATGCGATAATAGATAAGATTTTTTTCATAAAAATTATGCCTAAAAATTAAAAATAAAATGGGAATTATACTTTAAAATTGTGGGTATAATATTAAATTTGGTTTTTTGTGTTTGTCTCTTTGGCACTTTCGCGGGATTCTGCGCACTCAAGCACTCGATGAACTATTAGTTCTATCTTGTGCTTTCGTGCTTGAAAACCCACGAAATTATCCAAAGATACTTTCACAAAATAGTTGAATTACCGATTCCACGCAGTGGAATCACAATCGAAGTAATGGCGGTATGGCTTTGCACGAAGTTTGTCGCCTTGCTAGGAAATAGGACTTTTTGTCCATTGACGAAGCAAGGACGGCAAATTTCGTGTGAATTGCATACCCCAGAACAAATTGCCAAATGGAGGACTTGATTATGAAAATTGGCATTATTGGATTAGGTTTAATGGGCGGCTCACTCGGACTTGCTCTCAAAGAAAAACGCGTTGCACAAATGATTATCGGCGATGATAGCAATCCTATCCACCGTAGGCAAGCTCTCTCGCTTGGATTGATTGATGAATGCCTTGATTTGCAGGGCGTTTTAGAGTGCGATATTGTCTTTTTATGCACACCTGTGGATTCAATCGTGGAGATTATTAAGGGCATAAAGACGCTTAAACCAAATCAAACAATCATCGATTTTGGTGGCGTGAAGCGTGAGATTTTAAAGGCGATTCCAAAAAAATTGCGCCCACATTTTATTTCAATGCATCCTATGGTAGGCACGGAGAATTTTGGTCCAAAGGCAGCATTTAAAGATTTGTATAAAAATCAAATTATGATTTTTGTGGATATTGCTGAAAGTGGCGATTATCAGGCGAATCTAGCACGGGAGATTTGCATAAATTTAGAGATGAATATCATTAAAATGGATTCAACTAGCCACGATAGACATACGGCGTTTATCAGCCACGCACCGCATATTTTGAGCTATGCCCTTGCAAACACCGTGCTAAAACAGGAAAAAGCACAAGATATTGTCGCAGTGGCTGGAGGCGGATTTCGCGGAATGGTGCGCATCGCAAAGAGCAGTGGCGTTATGTGGAGTGAGATTGCCAAGCAAAATAAGAGTGAGATTTTAGAAGCACTCAACGCCTTTGAAACAGAGCTAAAAAATGCGCGTGAAATGATTGAAAATAATCGATTTGGTGAGCTATGCGAGTGGATGACAAAAGCAAATAAATTGCGTGATATTTTGTAGATTCGGGCGGATTTTGCTTATTTTGCGGTGGATTTAGGTAGATTCAAAGGCGAAAATGGCGAATCTTTTGCTATAATATAAATGGATTCTAAATTAAATTTAAAAGATTTTTTTAGTCTCCGATTTGGTTGCAGAGATTTTCTCTATATTTTTTTGACGAAAGGAATTACACAATGAAAAAGATTCTTATCTCAGCAGTTGCCTGCGCTGCAATAGCTAATGCAGGTATGTTTGTAGGGTTTGATGTCGGTTATGCGATGAATACAAGTGCTGGTGATGGTGGCACAAAATACGGCATTTATGATAGCAATATCAAAAACAGATTCGACTTTGATGCGTGGAATGTATCGCTAAACTTCGGTGCTGAAGGATTCGTAAATGGATATTTTGGCGCAAGAGCATTCATCGAAGCACTATATTCTGGCGGATTGACAAGCGCATATAGCCACTTTGATTTAACAGGAAATGCAGATATTATCTTAAATTTCATTAGCTCTGGCGGGATTGGCGCATTTGCTGGATTTGGTGTAGGTTACTCATATTGGTGGGGCGTCAAAGGCTTTGAAAGTGGCAACGCTCCATTATATGCGCGAACAGGTTTGACATTTGGCATTGGCAAAAATAGCAGAATTGACGCTACTTTGAAATTGCCAATCATCGGCTGGTATGCACACGGCGATAACAAAGTTTTAAAAACTGTTCATCAGCCATTCTCCGTGCAGCTTGGCTATAAATATCGATTCTAATCTTACTTTGTGATTCGCACTTTTAGGTTTTAAGAGTGCGAATCTTGGGGCTTTGCCCCAAATCTATTTTACTTCGTTAAATTCTCTCTAAAAAATCGTATAAATAAATGGTGCGACTGCGCTACCTTGCCCTAGCACGATTAACGCACCTAAAAATAGCATTACTAAAATCACAGGGAAAAGCCAAAATTTTTTGCGAATTTTTAGAAATGTCCATAATTCTTTTAAAATACTCATTTTTTCTCCTTTGTGCTTGATTTTTGTCTATCATTGCGAGAATCTACCCACCCCCTAACCCCCTCCGCAAGGGAGGGGGAATCTTTGGCAGAATCTCCACGCGCAAGGGAGGGAAAATTTGAATGGTTGTCGCACTTCCATTCCCCCTCCCTTGCGGAGGGGGTTAGGGGGTGGGTAAAAATCAAATAGATTGCCACGATTTGCCTTTGAAATCTCGCAATGACAAAACTCAAACTTCACACCTTAAAACTGATTTTTCATACTTGTGGGCTGAATCTCACGGATTTTAAAAAGACTTTGTGATTTGTCTTTATGGCTAAATGCTAGTTTTAATCCCAAAATATCGCGCCCAAAAAGACGAAACACCAAGCCAAGCGGTGTGAAAATCCCAAAAAATATCAACGCCAAAATCACGCGTGAAACCACGAATCCTATCTTTTCGCCCAGCCACACCCACGCTTTGTAAAGTGGCACAATAACGCTAGGAATCGCCATTAGCGCAAGGCTCACACCAAATCCACACAATGCCCAGATTTGCAAATTGTCGTGGCGCAAAATCCCAAAGCCAAATAATACCGCAAAAATCCCCGCCCAAATACCTAAAAATACGCGCAAATCGCGCTTTGAAATATCTTTCATTTTGCACCGCCTTTTGTTAGGATTGTGGATTCTTGTTGTGTGGATTTGATTTTGTGGCTTTTTATCTCGCCATTTTTGATTTTGCGTGCTAAAAACTCCGCTATTTTTTGATTTGCCAAAGCATTTGGGTGGGTATCGCAAGTGTGAATCCCATATTTTAAGCGATTTTGCTTGTAATTATCTATCATTTGCGAAATCAAAAAATAGCGCATATCATTTGATTTTAGCCATTTTATAATTGCGTCAGATTCGCGAATCTCTAATTCCTTGCTTAAATTATTAGAATCCCATAGTAAAAATACCAAATCCGCGCCAAATTGCGCCCTTAATTCATCACGCATTCCATCCAAAACCGCAAAAAATAAATCATTATATTGCTCTTTGTATTGATATTCGTTTGGCTTGTAAAAAAGGTTGTAAAGATAGCTTTTTTCTTTGCGGGATTGAAAGCTATCATTTAGTCGCTGTTTAAAATCGCGCTTTTTCTTAATTGAATCTTGTGCTAAATATCGTGGTGGATTTATCCATAACGCTTTTTGATTTTCTATCCTAAATCGTGGTGCTGTTTTGTTATTTTGCTCCCACAGGCTAAAGCCATTTGTCCTTGCAATGTGTGTGGGCAAACTTTCATATATAGCGATAATTGCATCGCATTTTTTATCTTTGGATAGCACTTTTTTGACTATGCCACTTTTAAGCAATGCTAATGCTTGGTGCGCTCCATATCCGTGAAATCCAAAGTTATAGATTCGGTATTGTCGCTTTGATTTTTTGTTAATATAAAAAGGCAGAGTTTCATCGTCATTTACGCCCTCGCCATAAGTAAAACTATCGCCAAAAAGAAGCAGACATTGTTTTGAATCTAAATTATTATTTGGTGTTGCCCTTAAGCCATTTTTGTCGTTTGTATAAATGACATTGTAAATTGTTTCATTATTATTTTTTAAGATTCTATGCGATTTTATGGTGTCATTTATGACTTCTGATTTATAGCCTACGATATTATTTTCCGTCATAGATTCGTTATAACTACCTTCACTTGTGGTTTGACACTCGCTTAAATCTACCTTTTTGCTACTATACTTTAGGTAGAAAAACGCATAAATTTCTCCGATAAATAGACATAGTGGCAGGACGCTAACATAAGCTAAAATTAGCTTTGCCCTGCTAGATTTGGCGCGAACTGCAAAAGCCACACATAAAAGCCCGATTAGCCCCAACGACATAAGGTTAAGCGTAATTTGCTTTTTGTCATATTTTAAGACGATTAGGCTTATGGTAATAAACGCGATGATTATTAGCGTGGTTTTGTGTGTGCGAAGTTTTTCTTTAATCCAACTCATATCTATATCTATCCTTTATGTTTTGAAATTTAGCGATATTTTGTGCGCTTTGGGCATTTTTGTAAAGCAAAAAGTCCTCTATCACTAAAATATCCATCTGTGTGCCCATAAAACACGCATAAGAATCAATCGGAGCGCATACCATAGGCTCTCCACGCACATTAAAGCTCGTATTGACAAGCACGGGGCAGTTTGTGAGATTGTAAAAAGATTCGATTAGCTCGTAATATCGCGGATTTGTTGCTCTATGGACGCTCTGCACCCGCGCAGAATAATCAATATGCGTAACGGCTGGAATTTCACTTCTTGCGACATTTAGCAACTCAATCCCAAAAAGCTCCCTTTGCTCCGCACTTATAGCAAGGCGTTTATCCTTTGCCACAGGCGCGACAAGTAGCATATACGGCGAAGCGCAAGATAGCTCAAAATATTCGCTAATCGCAAAATCCAACACACTAGGCGCGAAAGGACGGAAACTCTCGCGATATTTTATTTTTAGATTCATAATCTTTTGCATAGTGGGACTGCGCGAATCGCCCAAAATCGAACGCGCTCCAAGTGCGCGGGGACCAAACTCGCATCGCCCTTGATGAAAGCCTACGACTTTGCCTTGCGCTAACTCTTTGGCGATGATTGCTTTTAAGTCGCTCCATTCGTGCTTTTCATAGACTGCGTTTTGATTTTTTAATATTGATTCAATTTCATCGTTGCTGTAAGAAAGCCCAAGATATGAGCCTTTCATAGAGTCCGCACACTCTGTCATTCTGAGCGAAGCACTTGTGCGTAGCGAAGAATCCAAAGTATGAAAATTTTGCGGATTATTCGGTTGCTTCGCTCCCTTGCAATGACAATGAGAATGTAAAACTTTGCGTGGCTTTTTAAACTCCATATAATGCAATGCCAAAGCGCACCCAAGCGCACTCCCCGCATCGCCACTAGCTGGCTGAATCCATAGCGAATCTAATAATTTTTCTTCGCGCACGAGTTTTTCATAAATGATTCCATTGCCTACGCAATTTAGCGCGACACCACCGCTTAACACAAGACGGCGTGAATTTGCAAGTTTAGCTGTGGTGCGAGCAAGGCGGAGCATTATTTCATTTATAACGGCTTGAATGCTTGCTGCTATATCAAAGTGGATTTGGGTTAATTTGCTTTCAGGCTCTCGTTTCGCTCCGCCAAAAAGCGCGTCAAACTTCGCATTTGTCATTTTTAGTCCGCTTAAACAATCAAAATAAGCCATATTTAGCGCGAAACTCCCATCATCTCGCAAATCGATGAGATTTTCCAAAATCAAATCCTTGTATTTTGGCGTCCCATAAGGTGCAAGTCCCATTACTTTATATTCGCCCGAATTTACCTTGAATCCCAAATAATAAGTAAATGCCGAATAAAGTAGCCCAAGCGAGTGCGGGAAATGAATCTCGCGTAAGATTTCTATGTGGTTGTCGCTACCTTTGGCAATAGTCGTAGTCGCCCACTCACCCACGCCATCGATACTTAAAATCCCAGCAGATTCAAAGGGGCTAGGGAAAAATGCCGCGCTTAAATGTGATATATGATGCTCGGCAAAATAGAGATTTTCTAGCACTTTTTGTTTGAATGCTTTGACTTCGCGCCTATCTTTGTGCGGATAAATCTCAGCGTAGATTTTAGCTAACTCTCTTGCAATGGTTTCTTTTAAAAATAGCTTGGTAGATAGCCACAAAGGGATTGCCTTAATAAAGCTAAAAAAGCCCTTTGGAGCGGTGGCAAAATATGTCTCTAAAATCCGCTCAAAACTTAAAAACGGCTTGTCATAAAAGACGAAATTATCGATGGAATCAAGGGTAAAATTTGGGTGATTCGTGGAATCTTTGGCGTGGGCTAAATCTGCGTCATTGTGAGATTTTGCAAGTGCAGAATTATGGCAATCTATTAAGGAATTTAAAGTGCGATTCCCCCCCCCCCCTATTGTGTGAAAGTGAGATTCATTTAGGTAGCTAAATGCAGATTTTATCGCTAGGCTAGGGAATCTATCATCTGCCTTTTTACGCGATAATCGCTCTTCTTGCAGGGCAAAGATTATTTTTTCGTCTTGCAAAATCGCCACCGCGCTATCGTGGTAATACGCGCTAATGCCTAGTGTAATCATTTTTCACTCCAAATCTGCATAAAAAATGCGCGTATTCTATCGCAAAAATAGCGAAATTGCAAATGCGGGAATTTGTGATTTTATTAAAAATTTTGCGTAGATTATAAGGCGAATCTTGCGTAAAATTCGCGTTAGATTCGCCTAAAAAGTTAGATTTTAAAGTTTCGTAGCGTTTTCAGCAAGATAACTTGCCACACCTTTTGCATCAGGTTTCATACCCTTATCGCCTTTATTCCACCCAGCTGGGCAAACTTCGCCGTGCTCTTCGACAAAAAGCAAAGCATCGACAAGTCGCAAAGTCTCATCGACATTGCGCCCTAGTGGAAAATCATTGATTGTAGCGTGGCGAATCACTTTGTTTCTATCGATTAGAAATGTCCCGCGCAACGACACTGCGCCATTAAATAGCACATCATAATCGCGTGAAATCGCTTTTGTAATGTCGCTTACGATAGGAAATGCCACTTCGCCGATACCGCCTTGATTTACAGCTGTGCTTCTCCACGCGAAATGCACTTCTTTGGAATCCACAGAAATGCCGATGAGATTGATACCTCTATCGTTAAATTCTTTCACGCGGTTGTTAAATGCGATAATTTCGCTTGGGCAGACGAATGTAAAGTCTTTGGGCCAGAAAAATAAAATCGCGCCGTTTTTGCCTATATTGCTATAAAGCTCGAATTTATCATCAAAAGTTCCATCGGCTTTTAACGCCTCTGCTGTGAAGTTTGGTGCTTGTTTTGTAACTAACATTTGAATTTCTCCGTTTTTTAAAAATTTACTCTCCAAAAGATTTTCAAAGAGTTGAGTGCGAATTTTACATAAAAAACTTTATAAAAAACTTATGCAAATGATAAAATTTATCATTTTGGTAAAATTTTTACACAAAAAGTGGCAAATATTTAAGAATTTTGAAAATTGATTTAGAATGTGATTTGCACGATTCTAGCTTAAAAAAACAAAAAGATTAAGTAGATTTTTGAAATTTTTTTATGGTAAGTTTTTAGATTCATATAAATCTCTTATCGCCCAAAAATATGCGCAAATGTTCTTGTTTGACTTGTGAGTGTTCCCAATTTTTGCATTGAATTAAAATCGTCTCATCGCCCTTGTGTGCGACTATATCAATGCCACCATCGGCAACACCCTTATTTATGCCATTGTAGTGGATTTTGTAGCCCTTGCGCTTGTAAGATTTGCCGATTTGAAATTCATAATTATCGCCTTTTTGTTTATTTGCAATCTCTAAAAATTGCTTTGATTTACGCTTTTTGCGTGGTTTTGTAAAGATTCGCAAAATTTTGATAAGCCGAAAAATCATTTATTTTTCCTTATTTAGATTTGCGTCCATCTTCTATGATTTTTGGCTCTCCACTCGAATCAATCTCCACCACCACATAAGGCAAACCTTGCTTATTTAGCTCTGCCATAAAAAAGTCGGGGTCGTTTTGCTCCATATTCCAAACCCCTGCGCCCTGCTTTGAATCAACGCCTTGACTTTCCCCGCCTTTTGGCATATCGGCATTTAGTTCTGACACGCTATCTAGGACATTTGAAAAATTTGCATTTTGCGTAAGATTTGTGGGTTGCGCAGAAAAATCCGTGCGAGATAAGGCTGGCTGCCTATCGAGTGCGGATTTTTCAAGCTCCCGCAAAGATTGCGTGAAAGGCGAATTTTTCTCACAGCCCACGCCCCATTTGCCATCGCATATTAGCTTCGCGCCTATCATTGCTGGCACACCTGTGGTGTAGCTCACGCCTTGTGCGCCCACTTCCTCGTAGCATTTTTCGTGCTCACAAATATTGTAAATGTAAATTGTCCGCTCTGCGCCGTCTTTTATGCCCTTGATAAAACAACCTATATGCGTCTGCCCTTTTGTGCGCGGGGCAAGACTAGCAGGGTCTGGCAGTAGCGTTTTTAGCACTTCGATAGGCACTATTTTGCCCCCTTTGTGCGCGACTTCATCGATTCGCAAGAGTCCCACATTCTCAAGGCATTTCATATGTGTGAGATACGATTCGCCAAATGTCATAAAAAATCGGATTTTGCGTAGCCCCTTGATATTTCGCACAAGCGATTCTAGCTCCTCGTGGTAGAGTAAGTAGCTGTTTTTCACGCCTACACCTACATAATCCCACTCTTTCATTAGCGCAAGCGGTGCGACATCGCGCCACTGCCCACCAAAATAGCTTTGATTTTGCAAGTCTTGCGTGTTTGATTCTAAAACGAAATGCTTCTCTTCTCGTTCAAATTTGCGGTAAATCTTATCCTCTTGCAAGTCGGGGTTTAGGGCAAGATTTGATTGCAAACTTGTAGAATCTACCCACCCCCTATCCCCATTCGCAATGGAGGGGGAAAATTCTAAATCCTTAATCCAATACCTCCCCTTGCTACTCACTTCGCGCAAATTGATTTCAGGGTTAAAATTTGTCGCAAACGCGTATCCGTGGTCGCCCGCATTGCAGTCCAAAATATCAATGCTGTGAATCTCATCAAAATAATGCTTTTGCGCATACGCACAAAAGATATTCGTAACGCCCGGGTCAAAGCCACTCCCCAAAAGCGCGAAAATCCCCGCTTCTTTATAACGCGTATCATACGCCCACTGCTCTTTATATTCAAAATGCGCACTATCTGGGTGCTCATAATTTGCCGTGTCTAAATAATGCGTTTTTGTGCGCAAACACGCCTCCATAATCGCCAAATCTTGGTAGGGCAATGCGACATTTATCACGAGTTTTGGGCGGTATTTTTGGATTAGCGCAACCACAGATTCCACGCTATTAGCATTAACTTCATCGATTTGTATTTCGCCGTGTCCTTTTGTGCGGATAGAATCCGCAATCGCTTTGCATTTGCTTAATGTGCGCGAAGCTAATATGATTTTTGAAAACGAGCCACCATTTTCTACGCGATTCATCGCCATTTTATGTGCGACTACGCCACCTACGCCACCTGCCCCGATTTGCAATACACACGCCATTTTCGCGCCCCCTTATTTTAAAAATTAACTGAAATTGTAACAAAAATCTTGCAAATTTTTATCTTACAAATGCCCCTGATATTCCTTGCCAAAATGCTCCAAACTTGCCAACACAGCACTCAAATTCTCTCCCAAAGGCGTCAGCGAATACTCCACTTTTGGTGGGACTTCGGCATAAATCTTGCGTTTCACAATCCCAGCACTCTCTAGCTCACGCAGATTTTGCGTAAGCACATTTTGACTAATAGTTTGATTTTTTGTCGCGCTTATGGATTTTTTTAGCTCTCCAAATCGCCGTTTTTCCTGCAATAAATCACGCACGATTAGCATTTTCCATTTGTTGCCGATGAGATTTAGCGTAGTTTCCACAGGGCAGGGAGAAAAGAAGTTTTTGCTGTATAACTTTTGCATTGCGAATCCTTTGAATTAAAAAATAAAAATTGCGTGATTTTAGCAAAAATTCGCTTTTAAGATTCGGCTTTGGATTCGCACATTTATGGCTAGGATTCGCACGAATCTATGCGCCTAGCCACAGCCCTGCACACGCGCAAAGTAGCGTGGGTGGCGTGAAAATCAGCGCGTATTTGCAATAGCCCCAAAAGCCAAAATCTATGCCCCTTTGGCTTAAAAGCGAGTTTTTGGCGATGAGTGATAGCCATAGCAAAGTGCAGAGTGAGCCTATGGGTGTGAGCTTTGAGCCTATGTTGCAACCTAGTAAATGTGCATAGATTAGATTTTTTGGATTTTGTGAGATAAACTCATTTATCGTTAAATTACCAAAAAGCACCATAGGCAAATTATTGAAAATGCTTGCACCAATCGCACTTATCGCGCTAACGCCAAAAATGGAGCTGAATTTATCGTGGGATAGGTTATTTAAAAGCATCTTAAATGCGAGCCCAAACTCTCCCTTTGAGAGTGCAAACACCACCACAAAGAGCCCAAAGACAAAGACGATAATACCAAAAGGCGCGTTTTTAAGTGTGGATTTTGCCTTGTTATGCGACTTGCGCCACAGAGTAAAAAGCAAAATCCCCGCATAGATTCCACAATTCACACTCAAAGGCAGGGAAAAATGCGTAGAGAGGAAAAAACTCGCCACAAACACGCCAATACACGCGCAATGCAGGGCAAAAAGTTTGTTTGAGAGTTTGGGTTTGAGCGGGGCGCGAAAGAGCAGTGGCGCAGATAGCGAAGTGCGAAACACGACTAAAAAGAGTGCGATTGCACCAAGAGTGGCAAGTGCGTTTGGGGCAAACATAGTCCGCGCAAAGTCTCCAAAGCCTATATGGTAGAAATTTGCGGTTATTATGTTTGTAAGGTTTGAGATGATGAGCGGATTTGAGCTAATGTCGCACATAAAGGCGGTGGCGAACAAAAAGGCGATGATTTGGGGAGTTGTCGCGTTTCGAGCGCGCAAAAATAGCCCTAACACAAGCGGGGTAAAAATCAAAATCGCCCCATCATTTGCCAAAACCGCGCTTATAAGGGCGCAACAAAGAGTGAGTAAAAGAAAGGCTTTGCGCGTGTTTATGGCAATATTTGTATGTGAATCTAGCCGTGAATCAAAAGTGGATTCGTGGCTTTGCGGGGTTAAATCTATGCTAGTTTCAAGGTTTTTTATATGTGAGATTCTAGAATCTACGCTAGATTTTGCCTTTTTCACAGCGCAGATTTTTAGCACCCAAAAAATCATCCATTCAAAAAAGCCAAGCCCCTGCAAACAGTAGCTAATCACAATAAGCGCGATGAGAGTGAGCGCAGAATCCCAAATAAGCAAAAATATAAAGCCTAAATCGCGCAACTCCACAAGTCCTAGCGCGATGACAGCCACCGCACCCACGCTTGAATATACCCAAATCCTAAGTCCAAAAGGACGCCGCAAAATCCCAAAAAGCGTAATGGCAAAAATAACTAGGGGTAGCATTGTAGATTCTTTGTGATTAAAGTTTTGCTAGATTCACACCGCGAATGTTTTGTGCGTGGGTTTTGCGTGTGGTATAGCCCTGCGTAGCATAGCGCATTTGCATACACTTTTAGCTATCCACTCTTTGTTGATTTGCACTGCTTCCGCACTAGAATCTATGCCGATAAATTTACGCTTTAAGCAATATGCTTCTTGCAAAAA
>CAKUOH010000028.1 GCA_934668765.1 uncultured Helicobacteraceae bacterium
TGTATTCCACTGATTACTTAATACGCAGTGGCTATGCGTATCAATCGGGCTACTACTTCCGAGAGCAGTATTTGCAGGTGATTTGCACTCAAATTGACAATTACCACCTTTTGTTACTTCGTCATCTTTGTTTTTTAAACTCCAATTCCACGATTTTTTACAGCCATTCTGCCCTTTCGGCGAAGGTATGCAGTATTGAGTCCCGCCAAGAAATCCACCACTTACGGTTTTAGTGCTATTAGAAGCACCGATTTTTGCAAAACAGCGATATTGTGTGCCTGTCTGTTTAATCACAGGTCCACCACCTCCGCCTCCGCCGTTAGCAAAGGCATTTGTGGTAAATCCTAGTAATAGTAAAATCGCAAAAACTAAACGAGAAAGAATCATATCGCGTCCCCCCCCCGTGTGTGAAAATCGTGCTATTTATCATAATGAACCTCCATTTTTTAGATTTTGGCATTGTAGCAAAAAAATTTGGTTTTTTTGAATAATTGCTTACTTTGTTTGCAATGACTATAAAAGTCCCCCCTCCCTTGCGGAGTTGCAATCATCTTGTTTCCCCCTCCCTTGCGCGTGGTAATGCTACTCTTTCCCCCTCCCTTGCGCGTGGTAACACCACGATTTCCCCCTCCCTTGCGGAGGGGGATTAAGGGGGTGGGTAATATTTTGGTAGGTAAAATTTAGATTGCTTCACATTCTTGCAAATGTTTGCAATGACGACTCTTTTGTAGATTTGCGCTTGATTTTTCTTCAATGACAATAAAAGTCCCAAACCTCCACACAAATTTTTCTCTTTAAGCATAATCTCAAAGGCTTTTTTGTAGAATTTGCATTTTTATTTTTTTGAGGTTTTTTATGGATATTAGAGAGAAATTTTTGGATTATTTTAAGGCACACGGGCATCAAGTCTATGATTCAATGCCACTTGTGCCAAATGATGCGAGTTTGCTTTTTACAAATGCGGGAATGGTGCAGTTTAAGGATATTTTCACAGGCAAGATTCCGCCGCCCAAAATACCACGCGCCACAAGTTCGCAACTTTGCATTCGCGCTGGTGGCAAACACAACGACTTAGAAAATGTCGGCTACACGGCGCGTCATCACACGCTTTTTGAAATGCTAGGCAATTTTAGCTTTGGAGATTATTTCAAAGAGGAAGTTATAGAATTTGCGTGGGCGTTTATCACGCGTGAGCTTGCTTTTTCAAAAGATAAAATTTATATTAGTATCCACCACAGCGATGATGAAGCGTTTAATTTATGGAAAAAGTTCGTAGGCGAGGATAAAATCAAACGCTTTGGCGATAAGGATAATTTTTGGCAGATGGGCGAAGTGGGACCTTGCGGACCTTGCAGTGAGATTTATATCGACCAAGGGGAGCGGTATTTTGGCGGAAGCGAAGATTATTTTGGAGGCGATGGCGATAGATTTTTAGAGATTTGGAATCTTGTCTTTATGCAATATGAGCGCGATAAAAATGGCAATCTGCACCATTTGCCACGCCCTAGCATTGATACAGGAATGGGATTAGAGCGCGTGATTGCGCTAATAGAGGGCAAATTAAATAATTTTGATACTTCGCTTTTTGCGCCTTTAATGCGTGAGTGCGAAAATCTCACAGGCAAACCTTACAGCGATGAGTTTAAGGCGTCTTTTCGCGTGATTGCCGACCATATAAGAAGCATTGCGTTTTTATTAGCGCAAGGCGTGAATTTTGACAAAGATGGGCGCGGATATGTGCTTCGCCGAATCTTGCGCAGGGCACTTCGACACGGATATTTACTTGGGCTAAAAGAGGCATTTTTATACAAGCTAATCCCTGCGCTTTGCGAATCTATGGCACATTATGCGTATTTAAGCGACAAAAAAGCCCACATTATGGAGCAGTGCAAGTTAGAAGAAGAGCGATTTTTAGCCACAATCGAGTCTGGAATGAAACTATTTGAGGGCGAATTACATAAAATCATCGCGCTAGATTCAAGCAAGATTCGCACCGAATCTAGTGGCGATTCGCAAGATTTGCGCGAATCAAAGCCCATTTTTAATGGCGAAGTGGCGTTTAAACTTTATGATACCTATGGATTTCCGCTTGATTTAACGCAGGATATGCTAAAAGATAAGGGCATAGAAGTGGATTTAAAGGCGTTTGACGCGCTTATGGAACAGCAACGCAAAAAGGCAAAATCCGCGTGGAAAGGCTCTGGCGATGATATAAAAGAGGGCGATTTTGGTGCGCTACTAGAAGAATTTGGGGAGAATAAATTTGTCGGCTATGAGGCAGATTCATCGCATAGCAGGATTTTAGCACTGCTTGATATACATTACAAACGAATCGAAGTCCTTGATGGCGATGGATATATTTTCTTAGATTCAACGCCACTTTACGCGGAGGGTGGCGGTCCTGTGGGGGAAAGTGGCGAAATTTTTATGCGTGGCAAAAAAGTCGCAAATGTCATCTATACCAAAAAATATTTTGGGCTAAATATTAGCGAGATTAGCACGACTCGTTCGCTCAAAGTGGGCGATAAAGTCGAAGTGAAAGTCAGCCCAAATCGCCTTGAAATTGCCAAGCACCACAGCGCAACACATTTGCTCCACGCTGCTTTGCGAAAGATTTTAGGCACTCATATCACACAAGCTGGGAGTTTGGTAGAATCTAATCGTTTGCGCTTTGATATAACGCACCCAAAGGCGTTAAGCAAAGATGAGATTAACGCCATCGAATCGGAAGTCAATAATATGATTTTCTCCGCGCTTGATTCAAATGTGGAATTTATGCCACTAAATGATGCTAAAAATCACGGCGCAATCGCACTTTTTGGCGAAAAGTATGGTGAAGTCGTGCGCGTGATTAGCTTTGGGAGTGATGAAAATATCGCTAGTTGCGAACTTTGCGGGGGGATTCATATCCAAAATACCGCACAAATCGGCAATTTTTATATCACAAAAGAAAGTGGCATTTCAAGCGGAGTGCGCCGAATCGAAGCCGTGTGTGGCAAGGCTGGATATAATTACACCAAAGAGAATTTAGCGATTCTCTTACAAGCGCGTGAAGTGCTAAAAAATAGCGACATTATGGGCGGAATCGCCAAATTAAAAGAAAATATCCAAAAATATAAAGACTTGAAAAGCAAGACAGATTCAGGCGTGAAGAGCCTAATTTTTGAGACGATTGATGGCGTGAAACTGCTAGTTGTCGAAGTTAGCGCAAATCTAAACATCAAAACAATCATTGATGAGGCAAAAAAGGAGAATCCCAAAGTCGCTATTATGCTTATCACAAATGACAATGGCAAAGTAAATATCACTTGTGGCGTGAATGGCATAGCAAAGTTGAAGGCAAATGAGTGGATAAAAAGTATTTGCGCGATTTTAGGCGGTGGCGGTGGCGGAAGAGATGATTTTGCCACTGCTGGTGGAAAAAACGCCGATAAAATCAAAGATGCAATAAAAGTCGCACGAGATTTTGCGCTAGAAAAAATACAAAGCAATTTGACATTTCAAGGCGAATCGGCAATGCAAAACGATTCATTAAAAAAGGCGAAAAATGAATAGCGGAATGATTGCCATAATGCTTGGCGTGTCCCTTTTAATCGGGCTTTTAGGGCTAGTGGCATTTATTTGGGGACTGCGCAGTGGGCAGTTTGATGATGAAAAAAAATTCACACAAGGACTTTTAATGGACGGCGTAGATGAGCTAAATGACGCTTATCGCAATGATTTAAAGCGCGAATCTATGCGCAATTTAGCGCAAGATTCTCACAAAACCAAATGAAAGGATTAAAATGAAAATCTATAATATCGCCATAATAGGCGGAGGACCGGGCGGGATTGCCGCAGCAGTTGAAAGCGTGATTTGCAAAATCGATGATGTGATTTTGTGCGAAAAGGGCGAAAATCACTCCACTACCATTCGCAAATTTTATAAGGATAATAAGCGCGTGGATAAAGACTACAAGGGCAAAAAAGTCGATTTGAATGGCAATATTTACTTTATGGACGGCACAAAGGAATCCACGCTTGATTTGTTTGATAAGATTTTGGCGACAAATAATATTGATGTCCGCTTTAAAACGGAGGTTGAGAGCGTTTGTCAAAATGATGGCATTTTTACGATTCACTGCACCAATGGCGATGAATTAAAAGCGCGATTTGTAGTAATTTCAATAGGCAAAATGGGTGTGCCAAATAAACCTAGCTACCCTATCCCGCTTGAAATCCGCAATAAAGTCTTTTTTAACGCAAATTCAATCAATCAAAACGAAAAAGTCCTAATCGTAGGTGGTGGCAACTCTGCGGTGGAATATGCCTACTTTTTGGCGGAGAAAAATGACGCGACTTTGAATTATCGGCGCACGGAATTTAGCCGTATCAATGACACAAATCGCGAAATGCTTTTTAAGTGCATTGATTCGGGCAAACTAAAAACCAAACTTGGCATTGACATTGTGAATCTAGAGGCAGAAAATGACAAGCCCAAAGTGCATTTCACAGACGGCAGCAGCGAAGTTTATGATAAAATCGTCTATGCCATAGGCGGTGTTGCGCCCATTGATTTTCTAAAAAAGTGCAATTTAGAGCTAGATGACGCGGGAGTGCCGATTGTAAGTGATTCGTGTGAATCAAGCGTGAAAAATATCTTTGTGGCGGGGGATTTGCTTTTCAAAAGTGGCGGTTCAATCGCAAGTGCGCTAAATAATGGCTTTGATATTATAAGCGAAATTCGCAAACGACTTTAAGGGCGCAAAATGCGTGATTTTATGGTGCGAATCTACTATGAGGACACGGACTGCGGGGGCATAGTCTATCATACAAATTACATAAAATACTGCGAGAGAGCGCGTAGCGAAATCTTTTTTAGCACAGGGGCAATGCCAAATACGGATTCAATCGGGCTTGTGGTGCGAAAAATAAATGCGGAGTTTTTGGATAGCGCACGACTTGGGGATTTGCTAAATGTGAAAACGCAGATTTTAAAGCTGGGTAGTAGCTCGCTGACTTTAAAGCAAGAGATTTTTTTGGATGATTCGTGTGTGTGTAGCCACGACTTGCAAGGCGATTCTAATGAATCAAAGGCTAATAAACTCATTTTTTCGTGCGAAGTCAAACTCGCCTGTATCGACATAAAGTGCAAAAAAATCGCTAAAATTCCGCACCAAATCCTAGCGATTTTGCAATCAATTTTTTAAAGGACTTACACAATGAATACGCAAGATTTGCAAACAAATAAAGACGCAAAAAATGCCATAGAATACCCGATTTTGTGGGAATATCTCATATTTTGCACGGATAAGGAATCGCTAAAAAGCACGATAGAAGCAAAGTTTAGCGGTTTGGAATATAGCTTTGCAGACTCCAAAAAAACTACAAATTACTCAAGCCACGCCTTTACAATCAATGTCGTAAGCCAAAATGAACGCGATGAAATCTTTAAAATTTTGCGCGAAATAGAATGTGTAAAATTTGTGCTATAAGATTCGCAAAACAAAACTTCAAATATTCGCAAAATCATAAGCAAAATTAAAGGATTTTATAGTAAGATTCGCGCTTTTATTTTAATACCAATCAGGAGGTTTGAAATGGCTTTAGATTCGGCGAAAAAGAGTGAGATTATCTCAAAATTTGGCAGAAGTGGCAATGATACGGGTTCTAGCGAAGTGCAAATCGCGCTTTTGACGGAGCGAATCGTTAGCTTGACAGAGCATTTAAGAGCAAATAAAAAAGACCACGCAAGTAGGTTAGGAATGCTAAAATTAGTCGGACAAAGGCGCAGTCTGCTAAAATATCTCAAAAATACAAACTTTGACAGCTACACAAAAATCATTAAAGAATTAAAACTAAAAGATAAGATTTAGAGAGATTAGATTCGTCATTGCAAAGCGCAAACGCGCATAGCAAAGAATCTATGAATCTAAAAATATTAAGGCAAAAATTAGCTTTTTTGCCTATAATTCGCAAATTTTTTTGATTTTTTGCATTTAAAAAAACACAAATTAAGGTAGGATTTTATTTTGAAAAAAGCACTAATTACAGGCATTACAGGGCAGGACGGCGCGTATTTGGCGGAATTTTTGCTAGATAAGGGATATGAGATTCACGGTATTAAAAGACGCGCTTCGCTTTTTAATACCGATAGAATCGACCATATTTATCAAGATTATCACGAGAAAAATTGCAATTTTTTCCTGCATTACGGCGACTTGACGGATTCGATGAATCTTACCCGCATTATCCAAGAAGTGCAGCCCGATGAGATTTATAATCTTGCCGCGATGAGCCACGTAGCAGTTAGCTTTGAGACGCCAGAATACACCGCAAATGCCGATGGTATAGGGACTTTGCGGATTTTAGAAGCAGTGCGCCTTTTGGGATTGACACAAAATACCAAAATCTATCAAGCCTCCACAAGCGAGCTTTATGGGCTCATTCAAGGCTGTCCGCAAAATGAAAAAACACCCTTTTATCCGCGTTCGCCGTATGCGTGTGCGAAGCTCTATGCGTATTGGATTACGATAAACTACCGCGAGGCGTATAATATTTTTGCAAGTAATGGCATTTTATTTAACCACGAAAGCCCGATTCGTGGCGAGACATTTGTAACGCGCAAAATCACGCGTGGTGTAGCAAAAATCGCACTTGGTTTGCAAGAGAAATTATACTTGGGGAATCTTAGCAGTAAGCGCGATTGGGGACACGCCAAAGATTACATTGAAGCAATGTATCTCATTTTACAGCAAGATTCGCCTGATGACTTCGTCATTGCCACAGGCACTACAACTGAAGTGCGCGAATTTGTGCGAAAAGCATTTGCAGAGGTGGGAATCGAAATCGAATTTATCGGCGAAGGCGTCCAAGAAAAGGGCGTCATAAAATCCTGCAACGGCGATTATAAGCTAGAAAAAGGCAAAGTTGTCGTAGAAGTAGATAGTAATTATTTTCGCCCAACAGAAGTAGATTTATTGCTTGGCGATTCGACAAAAGCGCGACAAAAGCTCGGCTGGAAACCAAAATATGACTTAGATTCACTTATCAAAGATATGATGCAAAGCGACATAAAGCTAATGCAAAAGGACAAATTTTTGCAAGATAATGGCTACAAAATTTTGCGATATTTTGAGTAAGGGGTGCGTTATGAAACATTCTATTGCTTTAAAAACGACTGAATCATTGCGATTAAAAGAATCGCTAAAACCACCAGAACATCTTCCTTTGTCTGTTGGTGGCGATGTGTTAGATGGCGACTTTGGAATCTTGCGCAAAAAAATCGGCTTTTATCGGCAGTCTAGTTGCAAACTGCACTGCCCTGTGGGGCTATGCGATATTTTGTGTAAAATGTCGGACTTTCAGGGCATAAAACCGCGCACATTTGAATATATCCTAAACATTTCCCATATAAAAGAATATCCGCGTGGTAGCATTATTTCCTATAATGGCGATGAGTGCGATGTGCTTTTTTATCTATTTCACGGCTCTGTAAAGACTTTTAAAAACAATAAATACGACAAAGAAGCCATTATGAACCTATATTTAAGCGAATGCGCAATGAAAAATGAGCCACCACTCATAAATTACGGCGCATTTATCGACAAAGTGGCGCGAAATACGATTCAAACCCTTGAATCCTGCCGAATCTTAACCATTCAAATTGACGCATTTAAGGAATTACTGCAAACAGACATCATTTTGGCAAATAACTTTCTAAACCGCGCAAATCAAGTCCTACACGAGCTAAATTACTTTGTCGAATTAAGCCTTATGGATTCAAAGGCGAAAGTCATCTCTATTTTGAAGCGCAACCCACATATTTTGGCAAATGTCAGCAAAAAGCTCATCGCAAGCCTACTAAATATCTCACAAGAAACGCTATCGCGAATCTTGCAAGAGTTAGATTTGGAAAGCGAATTAGCCTAATATTTTGCGAAATCCCCAAATTATGCTTACTACAAAGCTATAAATTAGCAAATATCCATCAAATAGCGCAAAAAGTGCGCCTTGCGTAGAAACTTGCTCCAAAATTAGTGCAATGATAAAAGCAAAAAGTCCCAAAATCCCCGTTATTTTATCTGCCAAATAAAGCGCGACAATAAATAAAGCCACAAAGATTGCGCAAATCGCTTTGTCCGCGCTAAAAATATCCACTGAAATCAAATCCAAATGCCCTAAAAATAACACCGCGCTAAAAGCAAAAATCACCACAAAAACGCGTGGATTTTGTGCTTGTATCTTAAATCTTTGCAAAAAATTTGTGCCAAAATCTTGCATTATACACTCTGCTACGAATCGCAATATTAGTAATGCACAAAATACGCTAATGTCCCCAAATAGCGAGTAAAATAAATTTATGAGTGAATAATAATCCCACAGCACGAAAAAGATGGGCAAATTTACAAAAATCATTAGAGAGAAAATGACGGCGTATTTTAGAATTTTGCGCCTTTGTCTAAAAGTGATATTACATAAAAACAAAAACGCGCTTAAAAATAGTAAGTTTATGCCTATCATTTTATCTCTCTCTTGGTGAGTTTGCGTGGCGCGAATCTTGCGCGATTTGCGCTTCTAATTGCGATAGATTCAACCGCGCAATCTTAATATTTTTGCGATTGTGCGTATATGCCACAAAGAGCCATTCCCCGCTCAATACCGCGCTAGGATAGCTCACTTCATTTGGATATTTGTCCTCCACGCTATCGATATTTTGCAAAAAGCTAAAATGCGATTTATTCCCAAGCACATACAGCCCTAAGCTATTTCTAGTGCCGCCGTTATCTTTAAATGTGCCGTCCTTTTGGCGTCTGCCATCATTGTAGATTAGCAAGATTCGTGGCACATTTTGCGTGTTTTGATAGCTTACAAGCAATGCTGAATCATCATAGCCATTTAGATTCGTTGCCTTTGGTTGCTCCCAGATTCGCCCAAAATCATCGCATTTTTGCAAAAAACTAGCATTATTATACGCCTTATGATTGCGGAAAAATGCCAAACATTTGCGTGAATCTAGTGCGATAATCGTAGGCTGAAGCTGATTTTTAAGGCGATTTAAGCGCAAAGCGTGTGTAAAATTTGCATTTTCATCAAAAAACGCTACAAGCGCGTATTTTCGCGCTAGTTCGTGATAAATGGGTAGCATAAATCCGCCATTTTCTAACGCAATAGGCGGAGTCCGCACTAAATGTGAGAAATTTGCTAATAACCCCAAATGCAATTCACATCTAAATTCTAGCGATTCTAAATCAGGGCGAAATTCTAGCTGATAAATCTTTGCAGTCGCCCAGCCACCTAGACTTACGCCCACGACAAAAAGATGAAGTCGCTTATTTTTATCACTAAAAATCACGGGATTGCCTAGCTTTTTGATAAATTTGCCCGTCATAAAAGATAATATTTTAGCATCCAAAATCGCGCGCCCTTGCGTAGATTCAAGCGAATCTTTATTGATAAAATGCTGCATAATCGCCACATCGCTCGCACCTTCCCTGCTCCCTGCAAAATACACAAGCATTAGTTTATCGCCCAAATCCATAATGCTACTGCTATGCGCACTTTTCACGCTATTTGGCAAGGTGGTAAATGCTATTTTGCCCCCCCCCTGTCCGTATTTTTGCGTATTTTGTGGCGCAGAAATTGCGCTAGATTCCACGCTAAAAGGCGCGTATTGTGGCGAATCTTGCATTAAAAACGCCAAAATCGCCCCACACAAAAATATCGCAAAAATGATAAAATTTCTATCAAAAAACTTACTCAACGAACCGCCCTGCCCTATTAAAATTTCAAAAGCGCAATTTTAGCATTTTTTGAATGATATTTTAGAATATTTGCGTCCTTTGGATTGCCACGATTTTGCGAATCCAAAATCTAGCAATGACGATTCATAAATCTACAATTAGTTTCATACCAAAAAAATTTTAAAAATTTTTTGCTACAATTCTCGCTATTTTTTAAATAAAAAGGACTTAAAAATGCAAACATTTTCGCGCAAAATTTCTTATCAAAACTTCATAATCTTGCCTATTATTTTGATGGCAATCTATGCGCTGGTATTTTTTGCGATGCGCGTGGGGATTAGCGTTTTTGCGTTTGAGGATTTTAGCGCATTAAAAGGCGACTTTGTTAAAATCTACGCTTCAGGATTTGTGCTAGATATGAGCGATTTTGCTATCGGCGCGTCATTATTTGTGCTACTTGGCTATGTGAGCGGTGCGCTTTACTCTCTCTCTCTCTCTCTCGTTACGATTTTGTGAAATAGCTAGGATATTTTTATATAGATTCGCGCTTCTTTTTGCCACGCTAACTGCGCTTGTAGTTAGCGTAATGGCGTGTGTAAATTTTTATTATTTTAAGACTTATCATACAAAAATTGATATTTTTATCTTTGGGTTAAAGGACGATGACACTGCTACGATTTTAAAAATCATTTGGAGCGATTATCCCATTGTGTGGGCTTTGCTAATTTGCGTGATTTTTACTTATGCGATTTTTAGGCTATCAAAGAAAATCTTAAATGCAAGATTTGCATTAAAATTGAATTTGCCCATTGCGATTGTGGCAAATCTAATGCTTATTTTTGCTATAACGATGGGCTATATTACAAGCATTGTAAATCTCCCTTTGCGTGAAAACGCCCACCACATAAGCGCAAATCCTATCGCAAATCAAGTGGCAATAAATCCCATCATCTCGCTTGGTTTGGCATATAAATATTATCGCAAATTAGATAGATTCGCGCCACTAAATGCAGCAGACTTATCGCAAATGCAGGATTTAGAGCGCGAGTTATTTCCCATTTTTCAGCATAATTCGCAAAAATCTATCGCTAAAAATCCAAGCGTAGTTGTCGTGCTATTAGAGAGCTTTGCTTCAAATATGCTTGCACTTGATGATGAATCTAGCTTTGATTTGCTAGGGAGTTTTAGGGCGCATTTTGAAAATGGTAAGATTCCACTTGAAAAGCGCAAAAAACACGAATCTATTAGCGATTTTACATTTCTTAACTTCCTTTCATCTGGCAATGGCACTGCGCCTAGTTTTGCTTCGCTATTTTTCTTATCGCCTAGCCCTACTATTTCGCTAGGCAAATTTAAAAATCACAAATTGCCACTAACACCTTTTGATGTTTATAAAAAAGCTGGATATAAAGTCATTTTCTTGACTTCGGGCAATCGCTATTGGCAAAATCTAGGCGCGTATATTACTACGCTTGGGGCAGATGAGATTTATGATAGCAACTCTTTAAACGCAAAATATCCCCAAAGCACCAAATCGCAAAGTCCTTATGGCGTGGCTGATGAGTTTGCGTATAATTTCGCGCTAGAATTATTACAAAATGCTACAAAGCCCCTATTTATCGCCATTTTGACTAGTTCAAATCACAAGCCTTTTGTTTTGCCAAAATCTTTTACGCCTCCGCATTATGAGATAGAAACCAAACGCGCACTTTTTAACCATAAAAATCAAGCCCAAATCGCAGTTGAACTTTTTACATATTCAAGCAATGCCTTTGGCGATTTTGTAGGGCAAATCAAAGATTCATCGCTAAAAGATAGCGTGATAATAGCTGGTAGTGGCGACCATCGCTACCGCGATTTAAAAGCAAGTGCGAATCTCGCGCTAAACTACGCCACTCCATTGTATTTGTATGTGCCAAATGCTTACACGAGCGACTTTAAGGCGCGAAACTTCGCCTTTAATCCAAGTGAAATTGGCTCACATAAGGATATTTTCCCTACACTTTATGCGATTAGCTTAAATGACTATGATTTTTTGACGCTTGGTGGGCGCAATCTCTTTGATAAAACTGCGCCAAACTCGCATAGATTCGCGCTAAATTCTGGGCTATTTATGGATAATGATGGCATTTATAGTGGCAATATAGGATATAAGATTTTGGATAAAGATTTAAGTTTACCAAAAATCCTAAATGGTTTTATATTGCAATCAAATGAGACTTTTACGCCATCAAAACACAAGGCAGAATTTATGCAAAAATACAATAAACTTGAATGGTTGCAGATAAATTATCGAATCTTTAAGACAAATGATGATTAGATTTGGATTATTATAGTGATTTGGTTTTGGGGTATTGATTTTTATTGTTGATTAGATTGGATTGCTTTGATTTTCTACCGAAAATTAAAGCAATGACGGAGTTTTTAGATTTACGCAAATCTAAGCAATGATTACCCAAAACAAGCAGGGCGCAGTTTCTTTAATAAATACAAATTACCGCTTAAAATCTCGGTATTAGCGCAATTCCCACTTCCCTTTCGCTCATATAAGTTACTTTTCCGCCTTTTGCGTTTTTATCCACGAAATCACGCACTTTTTGTTTATCTACCACTGCGCTATGCGCTTCAATGTTCCACTCTATGCACTCTGCGACTTCATCTTTTGTGTTAAATTTATGCGTAAAATCCTGCTTCATATAAAAATGTTTGACATTTTTCGCGCCCATTTTTTCAAGCCACGACAACACATTTGGCAATCCCACAGGTAGCTCTAATTTTACGCCGTGCTCTTTTAAAATCTCATCCATAAAAGTGCATCGCCTAACGCGTCCCCAACCCACATAGCAAAAATATTCGCTAAAAAGCCCCATTGCCTTTATGAATCCCGCCTCATTATTTAGTGCGGGAGTTAGCGAAGCAAGGGCAATATCAAACTTTTTATTCGCGCTAAAATCCTCCCACGCGCTTTGAATCGTAGTGATATTTGATAGTCCAAGCGTCTTTGCATCCGCCTCCAAATTTTCTAACATTTTTTGCGAAATATCCACCGCAAGGACGGATTTTGCCTCTTTTGCAAGCTGAAATGTAAATCGCCCATTCCCACAGCCTATATCAATGGTGCTTTTGCCCCTAAAATCCGCGCCATTCTCACGAAAAAAGCGCATAATCTCTATCGTATCACTAGCCTTATTTAAAAAGCGCGGAAAAGTCTTCGCCTTGCGCTCCCAAATGGCTTTGGCATTTTTATTTGAATCCATATTTTTATCCTTTAAATTATATTTTTGATTCACGCTTTTTGTGTGAATCTTTAAAGCGTAGATTGCCACGACTTGTATTCGCAAGTTTCGCAATGACTAGCTTTCTACTCCCCGCTAATGTGCACAAAATCTTTGTCGCTTAACTCACGCAAAAATTTTACAAAAAAGTCCTTTGCGATTGCCTTTGCTTCATTTTCGCTTAAAATATCGCTATGCACTTTGGAAAATGCGTAAGGGACGCCGATTGTCTGCATAACGCTAGGCGGCTTCATCAGCCAATTACTAGGCGTGGATGGCGCGTAATATATGCGTTTATTGTGTATCGCAGATATTCCCTGCCATTGCTTTGGTGGATTTTTACGCAACTGCCGATACAGCGCGATTTCACGCACGAAAATCACCTGAGGATTTGTCTTGTGTAAAATCTCAAAATTCACATTCGCAAAGTCCTTACCGCACTCTATCGCGTTAATCCCGCCGATTCTATATGCCAAATCTTTTTTATCGCCACTTTTGCTACATTGCGTGCTAAGTCCATCCGTCCCTTGTGCGAAATAAATTTTGGGGCGATGCGTGATTTTCGCGCTTAAATCTTGCATTTTAGCATTTGTAGAATCGATAAAATCTATTAGCGCATTTGCGTGCGATTCAACGCCCAACTCTTTGCCATAAACCTTAATCGTCTCATTTAGCTTATCCTCGTCAAACGCGCTTACTTCGATAGTCTTAATGCCAAATTTTGCGTAAGATTCAAGGATTTTTTTGTCCGTCCCTTCGTTAAAAAAGATTACGCTAGGCTTTAATGCGATGATTTTCTCAAAAATCGGCTCTTTGCCCTTTTGCATACCGATGACAGGCAGTTTAGCGACATTTTGAGGCATAAATTCCCTATCTTCTGGGTAAGGCTCATAATTTAGCCCAATCATTCCTTGCGGATAGAGAATTTCAAGTAGTACCGTTAGCGGTGGTATCATCGCAAATGCTTTGATTTGCGAATCGGCTTGATTCGCACCTTTTGTCGAATCGCTTGAATTTGCGCTTGAATTTGCCCATAGATTCGTGCCACAAATTAGTGCAAGAGCAAAAATTATGCTTTGAAATTTTCTCATTTTGCAACTCTTTTTTTAAATTTTAAATATGTTTGGAATTATATAAATTATTTTTTAAAATATTTAATTTCTCACATTTTAGATTCAAAAGATTTAAAGCAATATCTCAAAACAGCCCATTTTCTAACTCTTTGATTTTAAAACTTCGCCTATGCACTGCGCTAAATCCGTGCGCTTTTATCGCTTCAATATGCTCTTTTGTCCCATAGCCTTTATGCGATTTAAAGCCCCACTGCGGGTAGATTTTATGTAGTTCATCGCTCTCTTTGTCTTTAAGACTTTTTGCGATAATGCTTGCAAGTGAGATTTGAGGAATCTTGCTATCGCCCTTAATGACGCACTCTACGCCACTCACACCAAAGCTAGTGTTGCCATCAAAGATATAAATTTGCGCGGAGAGATTTGCCATTATCTGCGTCAAAGCAGTGGCGATACAGGTGCTAATGCCGTCTCTATCGATAGATTCCGCGCTAAACTTCGCCACAAAATGCGATATTTTTTGCGCCAACGCGATTTCATAAATGCTATCGCGTTTTTTGCGCGTTAATTTTTTGCTGTCATTTAGCCCCGCGATTTCGCGCAAAATCACTTCATCGCATACCACGCCACACACAAACAAACTCCCTGCAATGCAACCACGCCCTGCTTCGTCGATTCCACAAATCACCATAAAACGCCTTGAAAAAATTTTTCTTTATGATATAATTCTGCCCTTTAAATTTACATAAAATTAAAGCGGAGTATAGCGCAGCCTGATTAGCGCGCACCCTTGGGGTGGGTGAGGTCGTGGGTTTGAATCCCGCTACTCCGACCATTTCACACCATTTCATACGAATCTAAAATATCCAAGAAATAGACAAACATCTTAAAACCTTGCAAAATTGTTACACGCAATCACAAAATCTATCACAAAAGCGCGTTTTAAATAGATAAATTATTATTTAAGTTTTAAAATTGCCTTTGTATTTAAAATTGAAAGGAGATATAATGAGTAAGTTGGAATCGCCGAAAGATACGCCTGTTTGGGTGGATTATGATCGTTGCAAGTCTTGCGATATTTGCGTGGATGTTTGTCCAAGTGGGACACTTGCTATGCGCGTGGAGGTAAATTCGATTCAAGGCAAAATCATTAGCATTATAAATCCGCAGAGTTGCATTGGGTGCAATGCCTGCGAGTTAAACTGCCCTGATTTTGCGATTCACGTGGCAGATAGAAAGGACTTCAAATTCGCAAAAATCACACCAGAGGCAAAAGAGATGGCAGCAAAAATCAAAGCAAATCGATATATGGCGTTGTGATTCGTTAGATTCGAGTGCGTAAATACGAAAGGAAAAATTATGAGAGATATAATTTCAGAGGGAAATGAGTTAGTAGCATTCGCGGCGATTGACGCGGGGTGCAAGTTTTTTGGTGGCTATCCTATTACGCCATCTAGCGAGATTGCGCATAGTATGAGCGTTTTGCTACCAAAAAATGATGGCGTTTTTATACAAATGGAGGACGAAATCGGCGGAATCTCCGTTGCGATAGGCGCATCAATGGGAGGCGCAAAATCCTTGACAGCGAGTTCGGGTCCGGGCATATCGCTAAAAGCAGAGCAAATTGGCTATGCGTTTATGGCAGAGATTCCGCTTGTGATTGTAAATGTAATGCGTGGCGGTCCATCAACGGGGCTTCCTACACGCGTGGCGCAAGGCGATATAAATCAAGCGAAAACCCCTTCACACGGCGACTTTCAATCAATCGCACTTTGTCCGGGCGATTTAAGCGAGGCTTATACGGAGACAATTCGTGCATTTAACTTGGCAGAGGAATTTATGACGCCTGTTTTTGTTTTACTTGATGAGACTTTGGGACATATGCACGGCAAGGCAGTTTTGCCCGAGATTAGTGAAGTGCAAAAAGGCATTAAAAATCGTGCGAAATTTGATGGCAATCCAAAGGATTATCAGCCCTATAAAGTCAAAGGCGATGAGCCTGCGGTGCTAAATCCATTTTTTAGTGGATATAAATATCATATCACAGGGCTTACGCACGGATATACGGGCTTTCCCACAGAGGACGAAAAATTAAGCGATGAGCTATTAAAGCGACTATTTAACAAAATATCCGCCCACGAATCTAAAATCATAGATTTCGAGGAATATTTACTTGATGATGCAGAGATTTTAATCATCGCTTATGGTTCAGTTTCGCTATCCGCAAAAGATGCAATCAATGAAATGCGAAAAAATGGCGTCAAAGTCGGACTTTTCCGTCCTAAAACGATTTGGCCCTCACCTGAATCTAAACTAAAAGAATTAGGCAAAAAATTTAGCAAGATTTTAGTTGTTGAGCTAAATTTGGGGCAGTATGTGAAAGAAATTGAGCGAGTAATGAAAAAAGAAGTCGAATTTTTCGGCAAGGCAAATGGCAGGGCAATCTCGCCAAATGAAATCATAGAAAAAGTAAGGGGGCTATAATGGCATACAACTACGATACATATTTACGAATGGATAAAATGCCTACACTTTGGTGCTGGGGCTGTGGCGATGGCGTGATTTTAAAAACGGTGATTCGTGCGATTGAAAGCGTGGGCTGGGATATGAATGATGTTTGTGTGGTTAGTGGTATCGGTTGCAGCGGACGATTTTCATCTTACCTAAACTGCAATACCGTGCATACCACACACGGGCGGACTTTGGCTTATGCTACGGGCATAAAGCTAACAAATCCAAAAAAACATATAATCGTAATCTCTGGCGATGGCGATGGTATGGCAATCGGTGGGAATCACACGATTCACGCGTGCAGACGCAATATTGACATAAAATATATTTTGGTAAATAACTTTATCTACGGGCTTACAAACTCGCAGACTTCGCCTACAACGCCACGCGACTTTTGGACGGTAACGGCGCAATATGGCAATATTGATTATTCGTTTGACCCGTGCAAACTTGCAGACGCAGCAGGTGCTACATTTGTAGCGCGTGGCAGCGTAACAAAGGCACAGAATTTGGAGAAGTTGCTTGTGGCTGGATTCAAGCATAATGGTTTTAGCTTTTTTGACATTCATAGCAACTGCCATGTGAATTTAGGACGCAAAAACAAAATGGGCGAGGCGGTTGATATGCTAAATTGGATTGATTCACGGCTTATTAGCAAGGCAAAATACGATGAGTTGCCAGAATCCGAGCGCGAGGATAAATTTGTAACAGGCATTTTAAAAGAGGATAATAGCAAAGAGGAATACTGCAATGCGTATTTTGACAAGGTAGTTGCAAAAGCAAAGGCAAAAGCAGGAGGTGCGAAATGACACAGCTTCGATTCACAGGTGTCGGCGGACAGGGCGTCCTTTTGGCTGGAGAGATTTTAGCAGAGGCAAAAATCAAGGACAAAGGCTTTGGCGTAAAAGCCGCGACTTACACAAGCCAAGTGCGTGGCGGTCCCACAAAGGTAGATATTTTGCTTGATAATGATGAGATTCTCTACCCTTATGCGCAAAAAATCGACTTTATGCTCTCTACTGCGCAAATTAGCTACAATCAATTCAAGGTCGATTTAAAAGACGGCGCGATTGTCGTAGTCGAATCAAACCTTGTGCGCCCAAGCGATGAGGATTTGCAAAAATATCAAATTTACTCCATTCCTATTATCAGCATCGCAAAGGACGAAGTGGGCAATCAAGTTACGCAATCTGTCGTGGCACTGGCAATCACAGTCGCGCTTACAAAATGCGTAAATCGCGATATAGTGTATGAAACTATGCTTAGCAAAGTCCCTGCAAAAGTGGCAGAGGTAAATAAAAAAGCTTATGAGTTAGGCGAAAAATACGCCGCAAGTGCGAAAAAGTTGTAAAGCATTTTTGTATCTTTAGTGCTTAACTAAAGAAACTGCGCTACGCTTGTTTTGTGGGATTCTTCGCGCAAGGCTTTGTCAATAAATAACTAATGCTATTTCCTTGCCTTGCGCTCGAAAATCCACGAACTAAAAATAAAACTTTGTCATTGCGAAAATTCTTGTCATTGCGAAAGTTATGTCCTTTTTTTTGTCATTGCAAAGGCGTTCGCCTGAAGCAATCCAAAATCTACCCACCCCCTTAATCCCCCTCCGCAAGGGAGGGGGAAAGTGTGGTGTTACCACGCGCAAGGGAGGGGGACTTTTATTGTCATTGCGAGATTCACGCAGTGAATCGTGGCAATCCATAGACAATCAAAAAGACACCGCGCCCTTTGCACTCTTTTTCTTTACCACCACCTGTGGCGTTTG
>CAKUOH010000029.1 GCA_934668765.1 uncultured Helicobacteraceae bacterium
TCGATATTTTCAATCAACCCAAGCGCATCATAAATCCCTATCATCGCATTTAGTGCTGAAACCAAAAAATGCCCACTCCCCACCGCAGGGTCGCAAATTTTTATGCTTTTTAAGATTTTCAACGCCTTGTCCCTAAAACCAAAATCCGCGTTTATATTTATCAAAATCTGTGATTTTAGCACCGCCAAATTAGGCGCATTTAGCCCCAAATCGCCAAATTTTTGCACCACCACTTTTTCCAAACTCTCTTTGCACATATAGCCTGTAATAAAGCTAGGCGTGAAAAAACTGCCCTCTTTATAGCCATTTAGCTTCTCAAACACAAGCCCCAAAACACTAGAACTAATCAGCTCTTTTTGCGTTGCAAGTTCGCCACTGCCCTCATCACTGCCAAAATCAAATGCGTCTAAAAACTCAAAAATATACGCCAAAAGCCCCACATCGCCTTGCTTTTTTTTAGCGAATTTATCTTTTAACTGCGTCTCATTAAAATACGCTAACTTTGCATTATCATCAAGCGCGGAAATATCAAGCGTTTCTTCGCATTTGTGTCGCTCAAAAAGGCTAGAATTTAGATAAGGCAAAAATGACAATGGCGAATCTTTGCGCTCATCAGGCATTTTTGCTAAAATCTCAAAGAAAAGATTTGATAGCGTTTTAAAATCTATCACTTTGGATAAATGCAAAAATTTCAAATTTTTATCGGCGTTGAATCGCACCAAATTTGCCTCAATCAGCTTTAAAAATAAGATTCGATTAAGCCACAAAATAATATATTGCATTATCGTATCAATGTCGCTTTTTGTGCTGTCTATCTGCGTTAGGTGCGAATCTATGAGATGATAAAAAGTATTTTGCCCATCTTTGCTCTCTTTGCTAGGCTTTATCAAAATATTTTTGCCCTCTTTAAACTCATCTAACCCCATAATATAGAGCAATTCTCTATAAAATCTCTCATTTAGCACATTTGCATCATTTGGACTAAACTCATCTAGCAAAAATTCCCTATTCAACGCCTTAAAAATGGGCTTTATGCTTGGGAAACTAAAATCATTTTCATCAAAGATTCGCGCTAAATCTATGCAAAAATAGTTTAATTCAATCTCACTCAAATCCAAAATGCGCTTTGATTCGCGGTAAAATTCATCTGTGTTGCCTTTAAAAAGCGAATTTGGCGCAGTGAAATTTTCATAGAGTTTTTTAAATGCTGGATTTTCGTAAAATACGCTCTCAAATGCGCGTGATTTGATGATAAAAAAGCGATAAAAATCGGTGAGGACGATAGATTTAATCCCCAAATTGCCCATTTCGCGTTCTCTAAAATAATACAAAATCGCCTCGTGCAACGCCTTTGCGTTAGGATTTTCCGCGCTTGGCATTTCTTTTGAATCGGGTTTTTTGGCTTCGATTATCACGCTTACTGCGCCATCTTTTGTCAGCACCAAATCAATCTCGCTTTTGCCACGCAATTTGCGTTTGATTGCGGTGGTAAACCCTAGCGATTGTAAAAGCGGATTTAGCGCGTTTGCCACAAGCGAATCTTCGTTTTGATTTGCGTTTGATTGCAGATTCGTGCGATAATCTTTAAGCGCGTTTGTGAATCTATAAAATTCTTCTTCGCATATAATTTTTTTAAAATAAAATGGATTTAAAAAGTCTTGCGCTTCGTGCGCCATCAACTTAAGCATATCACCCCTTTGTTTGCTTTAAAATTATGCGCGTGATTTTAGTGAATTTGACTTAAAAGTTTGCAATAAATGAAAAAACGCTACAATTTCGCAAAAAGGTTTAAATTATGAAATTCAAAGATTCAATCATTACCAAAGTAACGCTACTATTTATTTTTAGCTCTATTTGCTTTGTATCTTTCGCGCTTTATTTTATCGCAGCGCAAAAACTACGCGATGAGCAAAATATCAAAGATAGATATAACGCCACAATCGATGCCATCGATAATCTAATCATTGAAGGGGAGAGTCTAGATGCGCTAAAAGAATATTTGCGGACGCTAAATTTTACGCAAGAAACTGATTTGCACATCTTATCGCAAAATGCAAATCAATACTTTCTTGTGCGTGGGCTAAATAGCACCATCGCAGCAAATCTTAAAGAAATTGATTCGCATTTTTATATCGCGCTACACGATACGCTTGAAAATAGCACGGCTCTTTTTAGCGATTACCGCGAAATTCCAAGCTATACGAACTACTATGTTATCGCGCTGATTGCATTTATCACGCTTGTGTTTTTTTATATTATCGTGCTAAATTCGCTTTTACCACTGCGTGATTTGCGCAAAGAAGTGCTGAAATTTTCAACGGGCGATATGAATATCCGCACAATCGCAAATAATAATGATGAGATAGGCTCTTTAAGCGAAGAATTTACCAAAGCTGCCAAGGCATTAAGCGATAGCGCGAAAGCTAGGACGCTATTTTTACGCTCCATAATGCACGAGCTAAAAACGCCCATTACAAAGGGATTTTTGGTGATTGAAATGCTTGAAGATTCGCCAAAAAATGCCAAAATAAAATTGCGCCTTGATTCTATCTTTAAGCGACTAAATGAAATCATAAATAGCCTTGCAATGGTGGAAAAAATCGATTCAAATAACTATAAAATCCAAAAAATCGAGTTTAATCTCACAGATTTAATGCAGGAAGTCAATAAAATGCTAATTATTGAATACGACCGCCCTAGAAAGGTGATTTTAGAAAATCGCAATGCAGTGATTTTAGGCGACTTTGAGCTTATGAGTTTAAGTGTCAAAAATCTTATAGATAATGCCTTTAAATACTCCGCTGATAAAAAGGTAAGAATCTTTGTAGAAAACGCTGATTTGGTGATTCAAAACGCGGGTGCGCCTTTTAAAAATGACATTAACGAGTATTTTAAGCCATTTTACGATGATGGCGCAAATAATGCTAGTAGGGGACTAGGGCTAGGAATGTATATCATCAAAAATACTACCCTAGCGCAAGGCTATGAGTTTGCACATAAATACGAGCAAAATTATCACTATTTTTACATAAAAAATTGTATAATTCGCAACTTTGATTCCAAAGCTACCAAAACAAAGGACAGCGATGATTAGATTAAGACGATTAAGGGCAAATGCCAAAATCCGCGAGATTTTGCAAGAAAATCGCCTAGATATTAGAGACTTTATCTATCCACTTTTTGCAATCGAATCAAATGGTAAAAGCGTGAAAAACGAAATAAAATCGCTTGATGGCATCTATCAATTAAGCATAGATAATATCTTGCGTGAGTGTGAAGAAGCCTTAAAGCGCAAGATTCATCACATTATGCTTTTTGGAATCCCGCAGATTAAGGATAGTGTAGGTTCTAGTGCGCTACACGAAAATGCAATCGTGGCAAAAACCACGCGTGAAATAAAAGCGCGATTTGGGGAAGAAATCATCATAAGCGCGGATTTATGCTTTTGTGAATACACAGAGCACGGGCATTGCGGGATTTTAGATGAAAATGGTATTGTAAATAATGACAAAACGCTAGAAATTTTGGCAAAACAAGCTGTGATTTTAGCTCAAAGTGGCGCAGATATTATTGCGCCAAGTGCGATGATGGATGGGCAAGTAAAAGCGATTCGCAATGCGCTAGATTCGCAAGGTTTTAGCGATAAAATCATTATGAGCTATTCTACGAAATTTGCGTCAAAATTTTATGGACCATTTCGCGATGTGGCAAATTCCGCACCCACTTTTGGGGACAGAAAAAGCTATCAGCAAAATCCTGCGAATCGATTTGAGGCGATTCGTGAATCGCTAATCGATGAAAGCGAAGGTGCGGATATTTTAATGGTAAAACCTGCAATGGCGTATTTAGATATTGTGCGTGATATTAGAGAGAAAACGCTTTTGCCCCTTGCTGTGTATAATGTGAGTGGCGAATATGCAATGCTAAAAAATGCCGCAAAAGCGGGGTTAATCGAGTATGAAGGAATGCTACTTGAAATAATGCACGGATTTAAACGCGCAGGAGCAGATATAATCATAAGCTACCACGCAAAAGAAGTGGCAGATATTTTGACTTAAATCTAACAAACAAAAGGAGAATAAAATGAAATACTCAAACAGAATAAAAAGACTAAATGAATCGCTAACCATTGCGATAAGCTCACTAGCGCGGGATTTAAAAGCGCAGGGCAAGGATATTTTGAGCTTTTCGGCAGGCGAACCAGACTTTGATACGCCAAAAGGCGTAAAAGATGAAGCGATTCGCTCAATAAACAGCGGATTTACCAAATACACGCAGGTTTCAGGCATAAATGAGCTAAAAAGCGCGATTTGCGAGAAATTACAGCGCGAAAATGCGCTTACTTATGAGCCAAGCGAAATCATCGTAAGCAATGGCGCAAAAGGCGCACTTTTTAATGTATATGCCGCGCTTGTAGATAAGGGCGATGAAGTGATAATCCCTGCGCCATATTGGGTTACTTATCCCGAGCTTACGAGCTATTTTGGTGGCAAAAATGTCATCATTGAGACAAACGAAGAAAATGACTTTAAGATTACGCAAAAACAGCTTGAATCTGCCATCACCAAAAAAACAAAACTTTTGGTGCTAACTTCGCCATCAAATCCTACGGGAATGATTTATAGCAAAGACGAGCTAGAGGCGATTTATAGCGTCATAAAAGGCACGGATATTGCGATAATTAGCGATGAGATTTATGAAAAGCTAGTCTATGACAATCTCAAATATACTTCAATCGGTGCATTAAACGATGATTTATTGCAACGAACAATCACTATAAATGGTTTAAGCAAAAGTTTTGCAATGACAGGGTGGCGCGTGGGATATGCCGCCTCAAAGGATAAAGAGCTAATTAAGCTAATGAATAACTTGCAATCCCAAAGCACCGCAAATATCAACTCAATCGCACAAAGAGCCTCAATCCCCGCGCTAAAAGGCGAATGCGATATGGAAGCGGAGAATTTTATCCAAGCATTCCAAAACCGCCGAAATCTTGCACATAAAATGATAAACGAAATCAAATCGCTTGAAGTGCGGCTGCCACAGGGTGCGTTTTATCTTTTCATAAATATTAAAGCCGTAAATGGCGATTCGATGAGATTTTGCAAGGACTTGCTAGAAAAACAAGGCGTGGCATTAGTGCCGGGCGTGGCATTTGGAATGGAGGGTTACGCGCGATTTTCTTTTGCGTGTAGCGAAGAGCAAATCATCGATGGCATAAAGCGAATCGAAAGGTATGTGTTAGGATTGTAAGGACGAATCTAAAAAGATTTGTCATTGCGAGGCGAATCTACAAATTGCCAAAGCAATCTACAAACTATAAAGATAATTAAGATTTCTGCTGTGATTTTGGTAAAAAAGCATAAGCGGAAGAATCTAAAAATCAATAATTAATTTAAAAAGCGATTCGTAGTCATAATGCTTTTTTATCGTGGCTTATTTATCGCAAAAATGATTAAAAACGCCAAGTTTGCGATATAAAACCACACAAATCCACTATCGCCAAAGCTCTGCATTAGGATTCCAAGCACCAAAGGCGCGATTAGTGAGCCAAGCGAGTAGCAAAATAGCACTGTGCGACTGATTTCCACGCTCTTGCTTTTGTCTTTTAACATATCATTTGCCCTTGCAAGTGAGAGCGCATATATACAGAAAATCCCCGCCCCTAGCACCACACCAAAGGCGCAGGATTGCCACACGCTTAAACTTGCCAAAAATCCCAAGCTCCCTACAAACGCCACGAATGCCACTAGCATTATGGCGATTTTGCGTCCAAATTTATCCGAGATAACGCCAATCATTGTCTGCCCTATGAATCCGCCAAACATCGCGCTAAACATAAAAAACGACACTTCGCTTACGCTAAAGCCCTTTAATATCGCAAATACAGACGCCATTGAGAAAAATCCATTCATTAGCATTCCGCCTACAAAGCTCCCTACAAGCGCAAGTGGCGCAATGCTAAAGACTTTTGGGATTGAGATGGGCATTTTAGCGGGGAGCGGTGGTTCATTGATTCGCAATAAATTTAATGGCAGAGATGAAAACATTATGAGACAAGCAGCTATCATAAAGAGCGTGTGCGGGGCAAAATCAAGCCCCATTAGCAAAATCCCCGCGCCAAATGACAAATAAAACACGACTTCATAAAAGCTCAAAACTCTTGAGCGCACGGCGTTTTTACTCTTTTCATTAAGCCAAGATTCAATAATCATCAAAAGTCCATAATACACATACCCAAGCAAAAAGCGCAAAGCTACCCACAGCGCAAGATTCGCACTCAAACTATGCAAAATAATACAAATGCTAAAAATAGCAGAGCAAATCCCAAAGGCGCGGATATGCCCGATTCGCGTGATGATTTTATGTGCACTAATGGTGCTAAACGCCGCTCCAAGAAAGAAAAACGCGTTAATTACGCCAATGACAATCTCACTAATATCGCGTTGCTTCAAAATCACGCCCACAGAGCTAACCACAAGCGCATTCCCTGCAAACATAAACGCCATCGCCACAAATAGCGCAGTTAGGCTTTTTATCGTCCGTTTGGAGCTAATCATCGCCACCCTTTTTCGTTGCAGTCGGCATTTTCGCAATCTCTGTTTTTAAAAACACCAACAATTTCTGTTTTTCGTCATTTTCCTTACCATAATCTCTATTGTGCAGTGGCATTAAAAAATGCACAAATCTCCCACCATAAGTGCCACCACGCCACCTCTTTATCATTTTGCGCGTATAAATGCCTAGCGTAGGCACTTGCAAATTATCGGCAATATGCACACTGCCCGTATCCACGCTAATTAGCGCATTACAACGAGCAATCATTGCGACTAGATTTAGCAAATCGCTGTTATTGACAAAGATGCGCACATTTGGCACACTAAATGGCTCTAAATGCGCATTTGGCGGACAGAGCAAGGTAAAATCATAGTCGCTAAATTCATTCGCCAAAGATTCCACGATTTCACGCCATAAATCCACGCTCAAATATCCCACGCCACCAGAGCCAAAGATATTCACACCGATAAGGGCGCGATTTTTGGGATTTTTATTATCAAACTGCCCCCCCCCATTTGCATTTTGCGCTAAAAATGCTTCCACAAAATCGCTATTTTTCTTTATGAATCGCAATTTCGCGCCACTAAAATCAATTTCCTTTATCTTGCTATCAAATGCGCGTTTGTCGATTAACCGCACAAGGCGCAGTAGATTCGCACTCTCAGGGCGCAATTTGGTGGTAAAATTAAAGTCGCTAATAAAGCGCGGGGAGAGCAGTGAGCGCAAATGTGCGCGGGTGATGATGTGCTTTGCGCTAGTGCTTTTAGCAAAGGCGAGATTTTGCGTGGTGCGGTGCGTGATGATAAAATAATCAATGTCGCTTATGCCTTGAATCGCGCTTGGATTCGTATCCAGATTTAACAAAGTGTCGATAAATGGGAGATTTGCATAGAGATTTGCGCCTATATTGTTCGTGGCAACGATGAGATTCGCACTTGGGAAAATGCACTTTATCGCATAAATAGCGCGAATCGCCACGACATTATCGCCGATTTTGATTGCCCGATGGAGTAGAATTGTCATTGTGCGCCTTTTTAGATTTTGTGCGGATATTTTAGTCTAATTTGGCTTATGTTTTTACTAGAATAAATGCTAATTTTTCACCACGCCTTTTAGCTTATCTCTTATATAGTTTGGCAAAGCAAATGCGGCTTCATAGACTTTGGCGTTGCTATATTGCAAATTTTCTAGCATATCTAGCTTTTGGAGTGAAAAGTCTGCGATGGGGTGGAATTTATTAGACATAAAGAGATAATATTTTGTGCCAAAATCACCCAAATTACTAAAATTTATCGGCAGACAAAAGGGCATTAGCACATTAAAATGCGCGTTTTTGTGTATGATTGCGCTAGATTCCAAACGCTCCAAATCTACTATCAAAATCCCGCTATCCTTTAACATTTTGCCATAATGCTCCACGCTTTTATTTTGCAAGTCGATTATGGCGTCAAATTTTTGCACTTTTAGATTTATCGCCAAATCATAAAAATTCACGCATTCATTCGCACTAAACTCGCTAATTACGCTAGATTCAAAGCCCACACAATGAAGTCGCACATTAAATCGCAGTAGCATATCTAGCAGTTTTTTATTGCTTGTATTTGTCAGTAAAATATCTTTGGCTTCATTATTAAAATTATTCACACATAGCGCACCACACGCAAGAATCTCAGCTTCGATAATCTCAAAATCTATTTTCATAATTTTCCTTTAAATTATTAAGTTTTTAGCCAAATATTTATGAGCTACTGCGGAAGCGGAATTGCCCTTTTTTAAGGACATTTTTTAGCCCTCCGATGCTTAAAATCCATTTATTTTCTATCATATTTTTGAAAAATGCCGCAAGTTCGCCCCACACGCTCACGCGAAACACAAATCCCACGCCGTCCGTATGCCCGATAGAGCAAACCGTCCCTTTATGATGAAACTTAAAAGGCTTTTTGATTGCTTTGCCATTTACCAAATCAATTAGACGCAACGCCACAAATTCGCCCATTTGGTTAGCAAGCTGGGCGGTTGGCGCGTGGATAATGTCGCGCTCCACAGCTAGGGCGCAATCGCCGATGATAAAAATGCGCTCTTCGCTAGGAATTTGCAAAAATTCATTGACTTTAATCCTATCGTTGCGCGATTCAAATGCGCTTTCACCGATGACTTCATTGCCCTTCACGCCCGCACACCAAATGGTTGTATTTGCATTTAATTTAAAAGTAGATTCGTGTTTTTTATTGTGCGAATCGCTATTTATCAAAACGCCATCTTTTTGCACTTCTATGACTTCGCCTACGATTAGATTCACACCGATTTTTTTAAGCTTATTTTGTGCTATGTCGCGTAATTTTTCGCTAAACATAGGCAGAACTTTGGGGGCTTTGCTTATTAGATTGATTTGCACCAAATCGCGCGAAATACCGCAAATATCGGCTAACTCTTTGCTTTGATTTGCTAACTCTGCGGCAAACTCCACGCCTGTAAATCCGCTCCCGCAGACATTAAAATGCAAGTCATTAGCGTCATTTTTAAACTTAAAATCCTTAAATTTTTTCTCAATCTGTGTGCGAATCTTTAATGCGGCATTTGCGCTATGTAGCCTAAAAGCAAACTCGCTAACGCCCTTTATCCCAAAGGTATTTGCCTTAAATCCAAGCGCAATTACCAAATAATCAAAGCTATATTCATCGTATTTGCCGATAACTTTATCCCGCTCCACACGCTTAATCGTATCTTTGATAAAGTGAATCTTGCCTAAATCAAGGATTTTGCGAAAGTAGATTCGCGCTTTTCTCGCGCTGTATGTGCCGATAGCGACTTTATGCAAAAGTGTTGATTGATAGTGGTAGTCGTGTTTGCTAATTAGCGTGATTTGGGCTTTGCCACGCAATTTGGAGAAGTGATTTTGCAGTGTGATAGCGCATTTTAGCCCACCATAGCCACCGCCTAGAATTAAGATTTTTGTCATTTTATCCCCACGATTTGAAGTTTAAAAAATCTTATTATAATCTTATATGCGGGTGTAAATGCTTAAAATCACACAAAATATTAGCGAATCTGTAACGAAATGGGTATGGATTATTATAATAAGCGCGTGATTTTAGATACTTTGCGCTGTCGCACATTATGACGATTCGATTTTATTTTGCCACGAAAAACTGCATTTTCTCGCAATGACGATTCAAGTGTATTCAAAACAACGGAAAGATTTACCGCAAGGCTTTTTTTGCTTTTGCCAAACAAACGACTTTAATTTTGGTATTCAATAATATAATGCGGACGCCCCTTGCCCTGCTCATAAATCCGCCCTATGTATTCGCCGATTATGCCTAGCATTATGATTTGCAATCCGCCGAAAAATGAGACTAGCACCATTAGGCTTGGATAGCCTTTCACGGGGTCGCCAAAGATGAGTGCTTTTAGCAAAATATAGCTTCCCCACGCACCTGATAGCGCAAAAATCACAATGCCTATAATAGTAATGGCGCGAAGTGGCGTGATTGAAAAGCTAATAATCCCGCCAAGCCCATAGCGAAGCAGTTTCATAAAGCTCCATTTAGATTCGCCACTCTCCCGCGCAATATATTCATACTCCAAATATCGCTTTTCAAAGCCAACAAACTCAAAAATCGCCTTTGAAAAGCGATGATATTCGTCCATCTGCAAAATCGATTGCACCACTTCGCGCTCCATTAGGCGAAAATCGCGCACACCAGAGATAATTTTTGTAGATGAAAGCGCGTTATTGATTTTATAGAAAATCTCGCTAAAAAATGCGCGGATTTTGCCTTCGCCCTTGCGATTTTTCCGTTTGGCAACTATCATTTTTACGCGCCCTGCCCCGCTTGAATCCACATTTGCGTTATAAATCTCAATCATTTGCGACAAAAGGCTAGGCGGGTCTTGCAAATCGCAATCCATAACCGTGATAAGCTCATTTTTCGCGGATTTTAGCCCTGCTAACATTGCGGATTCTTTCCCAAAATTGCGCGAAAATTTAACAAGACGGATATTTTTATCAATGCTTTGTAATTTTTTAATCTCCGCAATCGTTGAATCCGTGCTACCATCATCGATAAAAATAATCTCATAATTACTAGAAATTTGCCGCCATTGCTCACGCATAATAGCTTCATAAAAATTCGCCACATTTCGCGCTTCATTAAAGCAAGGCACGATAATACTAATGCTTTTCATATCTATTTCCTTATGGATTTTAGCGTTTTTAATTCAGCTTCTATTTTATCTAGGCGCAAGTTTGCTTCATTTAGTGCGATTTTATTTGAATCTATGAGATTTTTTGGTGCGTTTTTGATGAAATTATCGTTATTTAGCATTAATTCTAGCTTGTCTTTTTCTTTTTGGGTTTTTATTTTTTTTGCTTCTAATTTGGCAGTGAGTGCGCCCAAATCTACTTCATTTGCTGGGATATAGACTTCGCAAGATTCGCCTATTTCAAAGATGCAATTTGGCATTTTTGACTTTACAAAATCGATTTTATCGCATTTTGCAAGTTTTTTGATAAAAATCTCTGCTAAATTTTTGTCTCTTAAATCCGCCTTGATAAATGCCGCTGATATGGACTTATTTGCCAAATCAATGCTAATTTTTGCGCGTCTAATGGTGGTTATAATATCTCGCATTATCTCAAAGTCGCTATTTAGCGCAAGATTCACATCAAATACGGGGAATTTTTCAATCATAATCGAATCCGCGTTTTCAATATCGCTCCCACGCAAACTCTGCCACACAAATTCGCTCACAAAGGGCATAAATGGGTGCAATAGCTTCATAGTTTCTCTTAAAATCGCACCCACTTCAAAAACCGCCTCTTTTTGCGCCTTTACCGCCTCAATCCCAAAATCGCAAAAATCATTAAACAAAAAGCGATAAAGCGCGTTTGCGCCGTCATTGAAGCGATATGAATCAAGCGCAGATTGCACTTCTTTTGCGCAAATGTTGAATTTGGCATAGATATAAAGCCCAAGTGGCGATTTTATCGAATCAAGCGTGGCAAAGGGGCGATTTGCGTTAGATTCGGCGTTTTGTTGCTCTTTATACATTTGCAAAAATGACAGCGCGTTTATGACTTTTACCACAAGCGCATTGCCGATATTTAGGCTATTTTCGCCGATTTTTATATCGCGTCCTTGAATGCAATTATACGCAAGCGAAAAGCGCAAAATATCGCTACTATGCATCTCAATCAGCACTAGCGGATTTATGACATTGCCACGCGATTTGCTCATCTTTTTGCCATTTTCATCGCACACAAGGGCGTGGAGATAAATGTCTTTAAAAGGCAGTTTGCCAAGCAAGGATTCGCCACTAAATAGCATTCGCGCCACCCAAAAAAATAGAATGTCAAAGCTAGTAATAAGCAAAGAGTTTGGGTAGAAAAAATCTAAGTCAGATTCGGCGTATAGCGCGTTTTGCGCGTTGTCTTGTGGCGATAAATCGGGGAGACTTGTTGTTTGCTTCGTCAATAGACTATCAGTCTTATTTCCTTGCTCACAACTGCGCAACCCCGATTTCTCATCCACAATACTTCCGCGCAAGTCTTTTTTAGTGCTAAATTCTGCGTTTTTTGTGTATAAAACAACGGAAGGATTTTCGGTATGGCTTTCGTTGCTTTTGGGAATTTTTGGGGTTGAGACTAGACTTTGTGTCTGCGAAACCCCAAAAAATCCCAAATCAGCGGAATGCTTATCTAAAGACGAATTGCCACAAGATAAATTTCCCCACCCCAAAGTGCTAAACGCCCACAATCCAGAGCTAAACCAAGTATCTAGCACATCTTCATCTTGCCTCATTTTTGCGCCACATTTTACACAAATTTCATCGTCCTTTTCACTTGCGATTTTCACGCCACACGCATCGCAGTAAAACACAGGGATTCGATGCCCCCACCAAAGCTGCCTAGAAATGCACCAATCGCGCAAATCGTTCATCCACGCATTAAAATTATTTAGCCACGCATTTGGATAAAACTTGCATTCTCCAGCATTCACGCGCTTTATCGTCTCTTTTGCAATGTCCTTTTTTACAAACCACTGCTTTGAAATGTAAGGCTCTACGATATTTCCGCAACGATAGCATTTGCCTATTTGATTCGTATAATCATCGATTTTTTCTACGAATCCGCCCGATTCCAAACGCGCTACGATTTTATCCCGCGCTTCCAATCGCTCTAATCCCTCAAACTCCCCGCAGTAGCTATTTAAAATGCCATTTTTATCAAAAATCGTTATAAATTCTAGCTTATGACGCAATCCCACTTCATAGTCGTTATTATCGTGGGCAGGGGTTACTTTTACCGCACCTGTGCCAAATTCCATATCCACCACTTCATCAGCGATGATTTCAATCTCGCGTTCTATCAAAGGCAAAATGACTTTTTGCCCGATAAGATGGGCAAATCGCGAATCATTTGGATTTACCATCACAGCCGTATCGCCAAAGTAAGTTTCAGGGCGCGTAGTTGCCACTACCACGAATCTATCGCTATTTTTTAAAAAATATCGCAAATAATATAACTTGCTCTTATTTTCCTCAAATTCCACTTCAATGTCGCTTAACGCGCCATCGTGCGTGCACCAATTCACCATATAATCGCCCTGAAAGATTAGCCCTTTCTCATACCACGCGACAAATGCCTTTTTCACGGCGTTTTGCAGTCCCTTATCCATTGTGAATCGTGTCCTGCTCCACGCAGCAGACGCTCCCAAACGCTTTAACTGCGCTATTATATCGCCACCACTTTTTTCTTTCCACGCCCACACTTCGGCTAAAAATGCTTCTCTGCCAATTTGCTCTTTTTTAATCCCCTTTGCTAAAAGCTGTCGCTCGACTACATTTTGCGTAGCGATTCCTGCGTGGTCGATTCCAGCCTGCCAAAGTGTGCGAAAGCCCTGCATTCGCTTATATCGCACGATAATATCTTGTAGCGTGTAGGTTAGCGCGTGTCCTATGTGAAGTGAGCCTGTGATATTTGGCGGTGGCATCATAATGCAAAAATTTTTGCCATTTGCGATTTTGGCATTTGAATCCACTTCAAAATATCCCCGCTTCTCCCAAATCTCATAGCATTTTTTCTCAAAATCCTGCGCATTGTAATTCATTACAAACCTTTCATAAAAAAGTGGCATAAAATTTGCTTTTTAAAAAGTGGGATTTTATCCAAAATCATATTAAATTTAGGATTAGCAAAGTGAAATTTGAAGTCGTTACGCCTATAATGGGCTTTGAAGATATTAGAGAGCTAGAATTTATACGAATCGATGATAATTTTGCCACGATTCGCGCAGAAAATGGCATAAGCTGGAGTTTAGCAAATCCGTATTCACTGCGGGATTATAAACTTGCGCTCTCCATCAGTGCACAAGCATTGCTTGATGTGGCGCAGGATTCGCAGCTTGAAGTGTGGTGTATGATGATAATTCAATCGCCACTAGAAGATTCGCGTGTGAATTTTTTATCGCCACTAATTTTAAATTTTAGCAACAAAAAATTATTGCAATTTCATTGCGCCATCACGGATTATCCGCAGTATTTTAAGTTAGAATCATTGCGCGCTTTTATAAAATAAGTGCCACTAAATAAGCTAAATGCCGAACAGCTATCGGCGGTAAATGCGCCATTTGGGCATAATCTAATCATCGCTTCGGCTGGCACGGGCAAAACTTCAACGATTGTAGGACGCATCGCAAAATTGCTAAATGACGGAGTGAATCCACGCGAGATTTTACTACTGACATTTACAAACAAAGCCGCAAATGAGATGATTTCACGCTTGGAGCGACACTTTGATAGCGCAATCACAAAGCAAATAAACGCGGGGACTTTTCACGCTAGTGCCTATCGCTACCTAAAAGAGCATTCACATATCACGCTAAAACAGCCAAGAGAGTTAAAAACGCTATTAAAATCAATCCTAAATGTGAGGCGATTTGATGAGAGTGTGGCACATTATAAGGCGGAGTATCTATATGACTTAATGTCGCTATATGTGAATACAAACGGCAATTTGTCTTTGGATTTTGGCAATTCGTTCTTGGGTAATCATTCCGCAGATTCAAAGAATCTAAATGCAGAATCTGCCACACCAAACAAACAATCGAAGGATTTGCAGTGTGGCTTTGCGCAGTTTTCGCGTGAAACTTCGATTGTAGATTCTGCGTTTCACGCAAAAAACGCAGAATTTGTAAAATTCGTAGATTCAAAAAGTCCCCCCTCCCTTGCGCGTGGCGATTATTTTGATTCCCCCTCCCTTGCGCTAGGGTGGCGCAGGGGGTGGGTAGATTCTGCAAATCTATCGCCACAAGAAAATGTGTCTAATCCGCAATCTTTCTCCGACTTCATCACCGCACGAAACGATGACCAAGCAATTCATAGCGCAATCTATGATGATATTTTCGCCGAATTTATAGAGGTAAAAAAGCACTATCACTATGCAAGTTATGATGATTTATTGATTTTGTATAGAGAGCAGATTTTAGCGTGTGGCGTGGGATTTAAAGAAGTTTTGGTTGATGAATACCAAGATACAAATGCCTTGCAAAATAGCATTATTAGCGCGTATTGCACAGATTCGCTATTTTGTGTGGGCGATTATGACCAAAGCATTTATGCCTTTAATGGCGCAGACATCGGCATTATCGCTAGTTTTTCCGCACGATATAAGGACGCACAGATTTTTAGCCTAAACAAAAATTACCGCTCCACACGCAAAATTCTAAATGTCGCAAACAAAGTCATCGCAAACAACCCGCGAATCTACCCAAAAAGCCTTCAAGTTGTCCGCGACAGCGATGATTCGCGTGTGGAGATTTTGCGCTTTCAAAAGACAAAAGAGCAATATAGCTTCATCGCCAAACATATCGCCGATTCAGCCCTACACGGCGCAAAAATTGGCGATATTGCGGTAATTTTTCGCAACAACACTAGCTCGGATTTGATTGAAGCGGGATTGCGAGAATATGGCATTGCGTGTCGCAAAAAAGGCGGACGCAGTTTTTTTGAAAGCCGTGAAATCGCGCTATTTATCGATATTTTGAGCCTTTTTAGCAATCGCGCAGATATGATGGCATTTGTCAATATTATCTCAAATGGCGCACAAATCGGCGAAGTTATCGCAAAAGAAATTTATGAAGCGTTAAATAATCTAGGCAACGGCGATATTATAAGCGGTTTGCTTCGCCCAAATGCCACAATGGGCGCAAATCCTTATAAGATTCGCACTAGAAACGCGCAACTTGGGCTTTTTTATGAGATTTTTGTCAAAGAAGATTCGGCAAGGTTTAATAGCATAATTAGCAAAAATTTTCACTCTCACCCCATTCTTTGCCACCCAAAGCTAAATGAAAAAAGCGCGATTTTTTTAAATAATTTTTATCAGTTATTTGAATTTAAAAGCAGAGATTTAAACACGCTTTTTAGCCACATAGAACAAAGCGCATTTTGGAGCGACTTAAAATCACAAATCGTGCGTAGTCGCGCAAAGGGCGCAGATTCAAGCGCAATCGATGATTTTACCAAAGCCATCGACAAAAAATTATCCATTTTACAAAATTTAAGCGCAAAATACGACACTTTGACGCATTTCTTAAACCAAATTATCCTAAATAGCGCGGAATCAAGCAGTGGGGATGGCGTCAATCTACTCACTATCCACGCCTCCAAAGGATTAGAATTTGAGACCGTATATATCATCGATTTGATGGACGGACGATTCCCAAACTTTAAACTTATGGCGAAAACAGGGAGTTTAGAGGAAGAGCGCAGACTTTTTTATGTCGCCACTACACGCGCAAAGCGCAATTTATATTACTGCTTTGCATATTTTGATTCGAGCAAAAATACAAATTATTTGCCATCGATATTTTTAAAAGAAGCAGGATTGTTAAGCGAATCTTAAAAAAAATATAAAAATTTGTGCTAAAATCCCACGCAATTTTTATAACTAAAAAGGACAAAAAGGGGCAAAATATGTCAAAACACAGCTTTACAAAAACGGCGTTTGTATTTTTTCTCACGGGGGGGGGGAATCGCCCTTAATGCGATTGAATTAAGTGTCGTTCTCCCAAATTGCAAACCCGGTGGTCAAGGACAATGCCAAATAACTACAAATTACGATGAAATTACAAATAGTGGCACTATCGTATTGCAGGGCTCAGGTTCAAATGATATAAACATTGCCGCACAAGTTAATACATTTATAAATTACGGCACGATTGGAAGGACAATGAACGGCAATCAATCTATCAGCTTTGATAAAGCTGGACGCATAGGGCATTTTATAAACTATGGCACGATTGGAAATAGCTTTTGGATTTCTAATAATTCTGCTGGTATGAATAATTTTACAAATTACGGCACACTAAATGGCGGGATAAGCAATGAAGTCCCAACTGCGCTTACGCTAAATAATTTTGGCTATATGTGGATTTGGACAACGAGCAATCTTAACACTAATGGCACAGGTAAAATCCTAATCCAAAACTATAAAGTATTGATTGATGAGAGTGCAACGGCATTTAATACATTTAATGGACAAGTCGATGTCGATAAGAAATCATTATCACACCTTAAAATAAGTGGAAGTGGCGTTACCTTCAAAGATAAAAAATCAAAAATTTTACTAGATTTTGGTGCGAATTTTGAGTTTGGCAAAACATATTTGATAGGCAAAGTCGCCACAGATACAGGTGGCAACCCTTACACGGCTTTGGGTGTGGATTTCTCCCGTCTATCGCCATTTAATGACATTTATACGATAAGCAAAAGTGGCGCAAATGGATTCAAAGTAGAGTTAAAAAATCCACAATACGGCACAATAGGCACTTTGTATAAATCAAACATTCGCACGATGAATAATTTTACTACGATTAGCGATTCAATGATTTATCCACACAAATACAAAAGCACAAATCGCAGTGTTAGAAAAAGAGTGATTCGCAGAGTGCGAAAAACTGCAAGTTTGTTTGATGACTTGACAAATACCCCACCCCA
>CAKUOH010000030.1 GCA_934668765.1 uncultured Helicobacteraceae bacterium
TAAATTTCTTTATGGTATAATACAACTTGAGAGAACCCATTATGTTGCTGAGTTTTAGTCCCTTGTTAAATTTCTTTGCTGTTTTAGTCCCTTGTTAAATTTCTTTATGGTATAATGAGGCCACAGCGTGGTTCGGTCGTATTTGGGTTTTAGTCCCTTGTTAAATTTCTTTATGGTATAATATTTAAGGCATAATTACAAATATATACGCTGTTTTAGTCCCTTGTTAAATTTCTTTATGGTATAATTTTATAATTAGAGAGAAAATCTCTAAACCTGTTTTAGTCCCTTGTTAAATTTCTTTATGGTATAATACAAGAAGCGCAAATGTATGCTGAATTAGCTGTTTTAGTCCCTTGTTAAATTTCTTTATGGTATAATTTTTTGCCTTTGCGAATTAACTTTTTGCCTGTTTTAGTCCCTTGTTAAATTTCTTTATGGTATAATCAGTATGTGAAAAGCCAGAAGTCGCGGTCAGTTTTAGTCCCTTGTTAAATTTCTTTATGGTATAATTGAGCTACGCAATGACGCTATCAAGAATGAGTTTTAGTCCCTTGTTAAATTTCTTTATGGTATAATATAATACACACTTAGGCGCGGGAACGGTGCGTTTTAGTCCCTTGTTAAATTTCTTTATGGTATAATCGTGGCAAGTGTAGATAAGTTTGGTGGCGAGTTTTAGTCCCTTGTTAAATTTCTTTATGGTATAATCACAATACAAGGCAGACGAGTTGCAAGTAAGTTTTAGTCCCTTGTTAAATTTCTTTATGGTATAATCAAGACATTCCAAAGACTCTAACGAGCCAAGTTTTAGTCCCTTGTTAAATTTCTTTATGGTATAATTGCTTCAATTTGCGCGATTTTGTTAATTGTGTTTTAGTCCCTTGTTAAATTTCTTTATGGTATAATGCGATTTTAACCGGGTATTTGTGGTTTTTGGTTTTAGTCCCTTGTTAAATTTCTTTATGGTATAATGCACTTGCGAAGCAGAGCTAGAGTCTTACAGTTTTAGTCCCTTGTTAAATTTCTTTATGGTATAATATACCTTTGAAATTCATCGGTGCAGTGGGCTTTTTAAAGAATTTTTAAGTCAAAAATATGTAGAATTTCGCCCAAAGAAATTTAACAAGGGACTAAAATAAGGAGTTTTCTAGGCTTTCTCCGCGGGATTACAATTCCCTATAAAAAGCCTACACAACCATACAAATCTACAACTTTCAGCACAATTATCAAAACTCAAACAAACTCTGCTCTATGGGCTTTTTAGACTTTCGCTCTGCTTTGGATTTGCAAGATTTGTGCCTTGAATCCGCGCTAGATTCGACACTTGATTCAAATGATTCGCCACTAGATTTAGCCAAATCCTTTGAATCTTCACTCAAATATCTATAATCCCCAATCTTCTCATCAAACGCAAACAGCACAAGATTCTTATCATCATTCACGCGCTCATTAAACCCCGCAGAGCCTAGCAAAATCTGCATATTATCAAACTGCTTTTCGGTGATAATGAGTGTGCGGACATTGCCAAGCGGTGGCAAAATCCCCCGCACCCGTGAAATCACGGCATTTGCCGAGCTCACACCCTTGCAGATTCGCATATACACGCTAAATTGCATCATAAAAAAGCCAAGTTTTATCAGCTCATTACGGAATCTTGTGGCGTATTTCTGCTCTTTTTTGCTCTTTGTGGGAATGTCAAACATTAGCAACACGCGCATAAACTTATCATCACGCAAAGCCAACATTTGCGAGTTCCCCACCATTTAGCAACGCATTTCTAAAACTCTGCACGAAGTGATTTACCGCGCGAATGAGAGGCATTTTTTTATCATTGAGTTGCACTTCGCTTTGGAGATTCTCAATGAGTTTGTGTTTATGCGCCTTGCCCAAAAACTCGCCATCACTTTGCAACGATAGCACTTTCATATCCACAAACGCGCGAAATGGCTCTATAATATCATCACAGAGATTGAATGGATTGAATGCGTTTGCGTGCTTTATACCTAGCCACGAAAGCAGTCCGCTTATGCAAACTGCGCGAACAATCGCTGCACGGACAATCGCATAGCCGTAATTTAGCGCGGAGTTTGTAAAACATAAATCATTGCGACTAAAATCAATGCCAAAAAGTGTCTTAAAGTAAAGTGCGGCAGCGCGAGATTCCACAAATGAGCTGTCATTTAGGCGCACAGACTTTGCCATTTCAAGCAACTCATCGCTTACCTTTTTATGCCCTATGCGCGATAATACAAAGGCTTGATTGCGGATTTTGTTTTGGATAATCTTTTGCCACAAAATTGCCCTTGTCTGCTCTTTTACCGCGATTTGCTCTTTTGCGATTTGTGAAGCTTGAAAATGCGCTAAAAATGGCATAAAAACGCCATTTGGCAAATGCGATTCATCACAAGTCAAAAGCACGATTTTAGAATCTGCCACCGCGCTTAAAAGTGCCGAAGTGAGCGTGATTTGTGGAGATTCAAGGATAATAAAAGCTAAATCTTTTAAGTAGAGATTCGCCTCATTGTCGCTTTGTGTGATATGCAAATGATTTTGTTTTAAACTCAACTTCGCATCATTTGCGATAATCACGGTTTTAAAGGCTTCATCAAAGCTCATTGTGTCTCCTTTTTTGTTGCGTCAAACTTTATTTTCTTTTTGCCCAAAGTGCCACACAAAGGAGCTTTACCTCGCACTCTATCGCCTTTCTTTATCTCTAATGCTTTAAGTGTTTGTCTGTGTCCTAGCGCATTGATATGGCAGAGTTTTAGAGATTTAAATTGACTAATGCTTATAACTTTTTGCGGAAACTGTGATTTTTCCTTTCCATTTTCTAGCGTTTTATCTTTCCAAAAGTCTTGCTTTGGTAAGTATCCGCTATGATGATAAATTTTAATTTGTCCATTTTGCTTAAATCCTCTATAATATCCATATCGTTTAATACCATCGCTATACCCAAACTCTATCAAATCCCCGATATGAAGAGAAAACAAAAAGTCTTTATCGTCTAATTCGCAATTATCGGGCTTTGCAATGTGTGATAGCTCTTTATCTGTGATAAATACAGGCACAGCATAATATCTATTGTTGAGACGAAAAATATCAATCCTAGTCATTCCATCAATCTCATAAATATGCCCTCTAATTTCTATCCACACATTGTTTTGAATTTGTCTTTGTTTGACTTCTTTGTATAACTGCTCTTTTATAGGGTGTTCTATCTTGCTTTTAATTTTGCCGTATTCCTCGCCACTTAGCATTCGCCCTAGCTTTTCTTTTTCTTGCTCTACACGCAATAAAATCTCGCTTTGTGCGTTTTTTAATCGTTTTTTTAATTCTTTTATATCCTCTTTTTTTAGATATTTTGTTTTTTCATTTTTGCTTTGTTTAAGTGCTTCCTCAACACCACTTTTTATATTGATAGGATTCTCATTATGCAACTTACCTTTTATCCTATGCTTTTTATCAAAAGTTACAAAGATTCCCTCGCTGTTTTCATCGCCATAGATTCTTTTCGCTAAATCAGTGGCAAAGCCACTAAAAGGACGCTTAAACCAATAATGCCTTTTGCCTTCTTTTTCTTCGCTATCAATCATTTCGCTTATTTCTTTGCTATTCAATTTTCTTTGGGATATATCCTCTTGAATTTGTAATAATTCTGTAAAATTTTGGATAATTTTACTACTACAAAATGCGATAATTACCGCATCTTGTGCGTGGTGTAAGTGATTACTTCTATCTTTTTTTCTATATTCTTTGTTAATCCACCTATATCTAAACATAGAAGTAAGCCTACCATTTATCACTTCGATTCGCCGAATTTGCTTTGATTCTCTTTCCTCGTTATCTTGCAAATCATTAGGAATGTCCGCAAATTTCACATATTTTTCCAAATAATTTTTAATATACACAGACGCTGTTTTTGTGTCATTGAGCCACCTGCTTGGCTTAATATCATCTATTTCTTGTTTGAGTAAATTTGATTTTGCCTTTTTGGATAGTTTGGTAGCCTCCACTCGCACTTTGAAAGCCTCCCATTTTGCCTTATCTGCACCAAACCATTGATATGGAGTTTGTGAAGTTTTTGTAGCATTGTTGTTTGTAAAGGTTAAGACTTTATTTGTAAATTCATCGACCAAAACCTTGCTTTTAGGGATAATATGGTCAATTTGCAAGGCATTTTCATCGCACAAATCTTGCAGTGAAATTTTCTTAAAAGCATAAACATCAATAGATGGCTTATCTTTATAATCAGCGCAAAATTCTTTGGCATTAAATTTATCTTGTGAGCCTTTTTGAATGCTTGGATAAATATCACACTCATTTTGCAAAATCCACAGCTTAACTTTTGTAAGATTATCTTTGTTTGTTGTTTTTAGCCCGATTTCCTCGCAAATCTTTGTGGCAACTTCATTAAACTTTTTATTTTCATCTTGTGCTTTTTGGATTTCTTTCTTTTGCTTCTCACTTTGTCCTACTTCTCGCAGCAATTCTATGCGAATCTTTGCCACTTCGCCGTGTTTTGCAAAAATGGCATTTGCGATTTGGCGCATTTGAGCACAGATTCGATTCAAACTTGCATTTGGCGTCTCATCAAAAGCAGGGAGTTTGAGAGATTTGCTAAATTGCTCCATAAATTTTTGATACTCTTTATCTATGCTAAGAATTGCTTTATAATTTGTCGTAGCCTCATACTCGCTCATTCCCAAACGCATCTTTTCTAGGCACTCCCAAATCACATTAAGACAATACGCACTTGTCCCGCTAAACCCAGCCCCAAGTGAATCTAATGCTTTTTGTTTTAGATTCTTATCAATATCACTACATTTATCCAGCTCTTTTTGAATGTCCTTTTTGCGTTTATTGACAGATAAAATTCCCGTTAATTTGTCAATATCTTTTTGATGACTCCAAAAATCCTTGCCAAAAGTCGCTTCCAGCAAAGCTAATTTTTTGCTAGGATTATAAAAAGTCGCGTTTTTCTCTTGTGTAAGAAGTTTGTCGCTATCTTTGTTTTGAGTTTTCTTTGTGGATTTTGGTTTATTTGCTTTTGTCTCTTTTTTGTTAAAACCTAGCAATTCTATTTCATAAGTTTGTGCTAGACTTTCTCCGCTTTTTAGATAAATACAACTTCTAATATCGCTAAAATCTAACTTTTGTTTATCTTGCAATGCTCTTATCGCACTTTCACTTGTCTTTTTGTAGTCAATATCCAAATCTTTGTGTTGTCCATTAAGATAAATCAAAAGATTAGCAAGTTTTGCAAGCAGATTAAATTCTATCACGCTAGGAGCAAAGGCACTTGCGCGATATTCTCTCATATCAATGCTACATTTGCCAAGCAAATTTTGCGAACTTTTTAGCGGACGATTTTGCAAAAACCCAAGCCCATTATCATTTTCTGCAAACAGCTCGGTTTTTAATTTTTCTAGCTTTTGGGCGTATGATTCGTCTTGCTTTGCTTTTGCAATCTGCGTATCTAAAATCTTTTGCAGTTCAGCCTTTATCGCACTTCTAGGGATAGAGTTAAAATAAGTTGGCTCTGTTTCAACTTTGCCACTTTTATCAACGACTTTTTCGCCATTTTTCTTAACTTTATCTTGCTCTTTGTTTCGCATTTTTACGCTATTTCGTGCGACTTTTTCTATCCATTGCTCTTTGCCTTGCGTAGAATTTATATGTTTTTTGTTTGGTCTTTTAATTCGTCATATTTTTGGTTTGCATATCTTATTGCATCTTTAAACCGCTCACCATACAAATATGAAATGATACTTGGGCTATTTTTAGCATTTATTGCGTTTTCTTTCATCGCAGCTTTTAGTTTTTTTGTATCTGCATTTTTGTCTTTTTTCTCATCTTTGTTGTTTGATTTTTCTTTTACACTTTTGCTATCTGCTTGGATTGTCTCATCTTGCGCTTCTAGGATATTTTCGGCTTCATATTCCTTGCCGCTATCGTTATATGCTCTATGTTTCACAATATGAATGATGATTTGGCAGAGTTCATCAACGCTTATTTGTTTGCTCAATGCCTTTATTCGCAAGGCATAAGGATTTGGCAGTTCTTTTTTGGCAAAAAGTTTCTTTTGCCACTCGTTAAAATCCGCAAAATCACCTTGCGCACTAGCAAAATTCTCAAAAAGATACCTTTTGATAGTATTTAGCCTAGACTTTGTCCGTGCGACATTGCGCCTAGCGCGTCTTTGTTCCCCACGCTCTTTGTGCTTTTCGCCCACAGACTCGAAAGTTCGCACACCACAATCAATGATTTTGCACTCATCTCTTATGATGCTATCCTCTACCAAAGCCCAGCCTATCGAGCTTACCCCTATATCAAAACCTAGCACTTTTAAACCATTCATAACCACCTCCAAAAATTTAATGGCAAAATTATAGCAATATTTGCGAAATTTATCGCTCACTTCGGTATTTTTAGCGAATCTACTGCAATGCCTTCAAGGCGCAAAAGTGCAAGTTTTTTGTCGATGCCACCCGCATAGCCTGTAATGTTGAGATTCGCCCCTAGGACGCGGTGGCAAGGCACGATTATAGAGATAGGATTGCGCGAAACTGCGCCACCTACGGCTTGTGCAGACATTTTGTCTATGCCAAACTCCTGCGCCACCTGCTTTGCAATATCCCCATAAGTCATAGTTGCCCCATAAGGAATTTCTAGCAAAATCTCCCACACGCGCAGTGCAAAGCGCGATGAATCTTTGGGAAATGCGATAGGTGGTGTGAATCTCGGAATCTTGCCATTAAAATACAAATCAAGCCACTCTTTTGTCTGTGTAAAAATGGGCAAATCAGCAAGATTTGTGCATTTAGATTTGCCAAAATATGAATCTTTGCGCGAATCTAAATGCAATTTACTTGAATCCACGCCCATATTATGCAGATTAACGCTTGTCTCAAAATATAGTCCCGTGAGATTTACCCCATCGCTATAAAGCACCATTGCCAAAAGTGGCGAATCATAAAAGCCCACAAATTTCTGCATATCACGCCCCTTAACAATTTAATCTCAAACAAAAGCGCATTATAACCAAAAAATTTATTGACATTATTTGGAAAAAAAATTATAATCACGCCTTTATTTTTTAAAAATCGCTTGTAAAACGCGTTGCGCGACCCGTTAGCTCAGCTGGTAGAGCAATTCCCTTTTAAGGAATGGGCCGTTGGTTCGAATCCAACACGGGTCACCATTTATTTTAAAAAATAGCGTAATTCTGGCCCCTTCATCTAGCGGTTAGGATCCCACCCTTTCACGGTGGTTACAGGGGTTCGAGTCCCCTAGGGGTCACCAGAATTCGTAATACCGCAATAATCCAAAAAGGTCGCTTAGCTCAGTTGGTAGAGCGCTACCCTTACAAGGTAGATGTCATAAGTTCGAGTCTTATAGCGACCACCATTGCAGCGGTAGTTCAGCTGGTTAGAATGCCGCCCTGTCACGGCGGAGGTCGCGGGTTCGAGCCCCGTCCGCTGCGCCACTTTCTCATTTTAACCCCTGACCCCTTCATCTAGCGGTCAAGGATACTGCTCTTTCACGGCAGAAACAGAAGTTCGAATCTTCTAGGGGTCGCCAAGATTTAACAAAATCAATTTTGTATTTTTATTATAGCCACGAATCTAATTGTTTATGTAATATCTCGCAAAATTACCAACTCTTCGATTTTTTCCCTTATCGCTTCGTATTGACGGAGTTTTATATAGTTTTGCAAGTAGCTTTTTACCCAATATGGCACATTTTTGCTCGAACCCCAATTATTCACGCTTTGCTGACTTATGCCAATCATTTCGGCAAATTCTTTTTTGCTTAAGTTTGCCCGTGCTAACAATATTTTTAACTCTTTTGCGCCTAGTGATTCCATTGAAAAGCATATCAGCAAAAAATATTCCTAATTTAACAAAAATTATACTCTTTTGATTATATTTTAAAAAAATAATATAATCTTTTTAGTATATTTTAAGGAAATATTAAGATTTAATGGATATAATTGCGTTTTTAATTTTATTTCGATAAAGGGCAAATATGCAAAGGACAGATTCGATAGATTCAAAGGCAAATGCGAAAGCGCAATCCAAATCCACAAGCAAAAAAGACGAATTTTCAAAACTGAAAATTTTGGCGTTGGAGTTAAAAAATATGCAGCTTCAACTGCTAAAAGATTTAAACAAAGGCGATTCGTATAAGGCGAATCTTAACGCAAGAGCAGAGTGCTAGGGATAAATTAAGGCGATTTGACTTAAATAAATTTATACAATTAAACGCAAGTAAGTTTATAAGATTGCTATCAACTTTTTGATTTTTTATCAAAACTATGCTATATTTGCTAAATATTTTTTAAAATTAAGGAGCAAATATGAGCAAAAAACATTCATTTCAAACGGAAATCACGCAGTTACTAGACTTAATGATAAACTCTTTGTATTCAAACAAAGAGATTTTTTTACGCGAACTTATCAGTAACGCCTCTGACGCGCTAGATAAGCTAAATTATCTCACTTTGAGCGATGAAAAATTCAAAAACATTGAGTTTAAGCCCCAAATTACGATAAATTTCGATGAGAAAAAGGGCATTTTGAGCGTGGAGGACAATGGAATCGGTATGAGCGAAAAAGAGCTAGTCGAAAATCTAGGCACGATTGCAAAAAGTGGGACAAAGAGCTTTTTAAATGCGTTAAGTGGCGACAAAAAGAAAGATTCGGCGTTAATTGGGCAATTTGGCGTGGGATTTTATTCTAGCTTTATGGTGGCGCAAAAAGTCATTGTTACTTCACAAAAAGCTGGGCAAAAAGCAGGTGATTCAAAGGCATTCGCTTGGATTAGCGATGGCAAGGGCGAATACGAAATAAGCGAATGCGCAAAGGACGCATTTGGCACGAAAATCGAGCTTTATTTAAAAGATGATTGCAAAGAGTTTGCGAATCGTTGGCGAATCGAAAATTTGGTAAAAAAATACTCCGACCACATCGCATTTCCTATCATTTTAAACTACGAATCAACCGAATATGAGGACGATTCAAGCAAATCAGATTTAAAAGATTCGGGCGAATCGGGCAAAGATTCAAAGAAAAAAGAAAAAATCGTGCAAAAATCCGAGCAAATCAACAAAGCAAAGGCACTTTGGAAAATCCCCAAAAACGAGCTAAAAGAGGCGGATTACACGGAATTTTACCAAAATTTAAGCCACGATAATACCGCACCACTAGCCCACATTCACACCAAAGTCGAGGGCAATTTAGAATATACGACACTCTTTTTTATCCCTGCCCGTGCGCCTTTTGATTTGTTTCGTGTGGATTATCAAAGTGGCGTGAAACTCTATGTAAAGCGCGTTTTTATCACAGATAATGACAAAGAATTGCTCCCGCAATACTTGCGATTTGTGCGTGGAATCATCGACAGCGAGGACTTACCGCTAAATGTGAGTCGCGAGATTTTGCAACAAAACAAGATTTTGGCAAATATCAAAAGTGCGAGTGTGAAAAAGATTTTGGGCGAAATTGAAAAGCTTTCAAATGATAGCGAAAAATACAAGATTTTTCACAAAGAGTTTGGAAAACTGCTAAAAGAAGGATTGTATAGCGATTTTGAAAACAAAGAAAAATTGCTAAATCTCTGCCGATTTACCACCACAAAGGGCGATTTTGTCGCGCTTAAAGATTATAAAACAAATGCTAAAAATGATAGCATTTACTATCTAATCGGCGCGGATTTGGAGCTACTAAAAAGCTCTCCACTGCTTGAAAAATACAAAAAAGATGACATTGAAGTTTTGCTTTTAAGCGATGAGATTGATAGCTTTGTGATGCCAAGTGTGGGCGAATTTGAGGGATTGCAATTTAAAAATATCGCTAGTGAATCAAGTGATGAGACTAACGAATCTACAAAAGCAGAATTTGCAAGTTTTTTGGAGGAAGCCAAAAAGATTTTGGGCGAAAAAGTCGCCGAAGTCAAACTCTCAAATCGCCTTGATAAATCCCCTGTGTGCGTCATTTCAAAGGAATCAAATCCAATGATGGAAAATCTAATGCGCCAAATGGGACAAGAATACAAAGAGGAAGCACCAAACTTTGAGATTAACCCAAAACACGAGATTATCACTAAATTAAAAGCACTAGATTCAGAGCAAAAACGCGCAGATTTGATTCACTTGCTCTTTGATAGCGCGAAGTTGCTAGAAAAGGGCAGTATAGAGGATGCAAATCTATTTAGTGAGCGGCTAAATAAGCTAATAATTTCTAGTATTTAGGGGTAAAAAATGTGGAAAATCATCACGCAAATTGCAATTTTTACGCTAATTTTTTGTGCGATTTTTGCTACTGCTAGGGTATTTATGCAAAGCGCATTTATCCCTAGCGATTTGACAAATCAAAGTGATATTTTTCAAATGTATATTCGCGGTTTGCGAATGGATTTAAAAGTCATTTTGATAGGATTTGCGCCACTGCTACTTTTGGGCTATGTCGCGTTTTTGTGGCGATTTGTAAGTGCGAAATTGCATTTGCAAGATTCGGCTCTAAAACGCATTGAATCATTTATTACGCGAATCTACCCCACATTTTCATCGCTTTATATTGCTATAATGGCGATTTTGGCGAGTTTGTTTAGCTTTATCGCCTTTTATTATTATGGTATGTTTAAGACAAAAATTGACATTTTTATATTTGGGTTAAAGGATGATGACACAAGCGCGGTTTTGTCTATCATTTTTAATGATTATCCCATAGTTTTGATTTTTGCGTGTGTGGCGATTTTTAGCGCATTTTGCGTGTGGCTAAACAACAAAATCTTAAAATCCCCCCCCCCATTACGAATCTAATAAAACCAAATACAGCGAATCTAAAATCCTTTGTGGCGGATTTCGCACTGCGCTTTTAATCTTTTGTCATATTATTTTTCTTTATCTTTATATTGTCGCGTTGCGCGGACATTTTGTTTATAATACCTTGCGTCCATCGGATTATCGTTTTAGCACTTTAAGCGTGATAAATGAAATCGCCACAAATCCCATTTTGGCTTTTTCTTGGGCGCATAGTGTCTATAAAAATGAGCAAAATATCACACCCATCGATATTGATGAGCTAGATTCTTTGCAAAATGAGCTTTTTTCGCTTTGGCAGCCACTAGATTCACATATAGATTCACACCCGCACATTGTGCTAAATATTATGGAGAGTTTCGGGCTAAATATGCTTGCATTTGCGGATAAATCTCATAATTTTTTGGGCGAGTTAAAGGGGCATTTTGAGAGCGATTTTTTATTCACGCGCTTTTTATCAAGCACAAACAATACGAGCCGAAGCCTTAGCAATGTGCTATTTTTAGCGCAAAATGCAAGTGTCTATCAAGGCAAATATAAAAATATAAAACTCCCGCTAACACCTATCGAGTTTTATAAAAATCTAAACTATGAAATCATCGCCATTTATAGCGGAAATAGCGCGTGGTATAATATCGGGGATTTTCTAATCACGCAAGGCGTGGATAAATTTGTCGATGAAACCACGCTAATGGCGCATTATCCACAAGCAGAGCAAACCAAGCACAAATATGGCATTGCCGATGAGTTTGCCTACAAATATATTTTTGAGATTTTGCAAAATGCCACAAAGCCCACGCTTATCATAAATATAACCATTTCTCATCATAAGCCATATTATCACGCAAAGCACAAGGATTACTCGCATTTATTTAGCGATATTCCACAGGATTTAGTGTCGCGAATCTCACAAGTAAATCCCATTGATTATGTTAAAACTTACTCGTATGCAAATGATGAATTTGGCAAATTTCTAACACGAATCAAAGCCACTAAAAACTTACGCGAAAATATCATCATCACAGCCACAGGCGACCATAGGGCGCGTGAACTATCCATAGATGAGAGTGGCGAGAGGGCATTTGCGTATAGTGTGCCATTTTATATTTTTGTGCCACAAAAATATCACGCGAATCTACACTATGATAAAAATCGCATTGGCTCACACAAGGATATTTTCCCCACGCTTTACGCGCTTAGCGGTAGCAAAGAGCGATATTATTTTAGCGTGGGTGGGCGCGATATGTTTGCAAAGCCAAAAGATAAAAGACTAGAATTTGGCATAAACGAATCTGTATTTATCGATGAAAGCGGAATCTACCCGCTAGGCGCAAAAAATGGCTATAAATACAAAAGCGCGGATTCATTGCTAAATGATTCGGCGGGATTTGAAGCAGACGCCAAACACGCTGAATTTATGGCAAAATACAATCGCCTAAATGGTTTGCAACTCTGTGCTAGAGTAAATAAGCAAGATGAGATTATGAAAAAATAGCGACATTTTAACGCTACCTTAACAAATTAGCGTTAAAATTGCATTTTATTTTACAAAAAAAAGGACAAACAATGAAAAAAATAGCAATGAGCTTGGTGATTTTAGGTGCGATTGGTGCGCTAAGTGCGGCGAGTTTTGAGGACAATCTCACAAAACTTATCGAAAAGCAAACGCAAACAAAGGTAAAAATCATAAGCAAAAGCGACTTAAAGTCAAGCAAAGACTTGAAATTTGCAATCATCGAACTAGACGCAAACAAACAGCGAATCCCGCTTTTTGCGACAAAAAATGGCGATATGATAATCGGGCTTTCAAATATATTTTTCACAGCGCAAAACGCCGATGAGGATATGATAGCCAAAAAAGTCGCAGAGATTGAAGCACACAATGAAAATTCGCAAACAATCGCAGCAGGCGAACTTATCAAGCAACTCAAACCAGAGCAGTTTATCACGCTTAAATCAAGCGCAAAAAACGCAAAGACGACTTTCATCATCGCTGACCCGAATTGTGGATATTGCAAAGAGGAATTTCGCAAAATCGATGAGCGACTAAAAACGCAAAATATAAATATGGTATTGGTTGGAATCTTGGGTGAAGATTCGCTAAAAAAGGCGGCAAGTGTGGTTAGCAAAATCAAATCTGCTGACAGCGAAAAAACAAAGCTAAACGCGCTAAAAGAAATGTTTTCAAATAGTTTCAAAGCCCCAAAAAGCATTGACACAACGGCAGTCAAAAATACTTCGGACTTTTTGTTTAAAAATGGCGTGATTCGCGGTGTGCCATATATTTATGAAATGAAATAGACGCGAATCTAGCACGATAAAAGGATAAAAAATGACAACTACGCAAAAAATTAAACGCGAGATAAAGCGAATCTTGGGGCAAATTGGGATTATAAAGCCTTTGACAAAGAAAATGAGTATGGCTGAAATAAAGGCTGATATGGCAGAGTTTAGGCGATTAAATAACGATACGCGCTTTGTTATGGAAGATGAAAATCTATATATCTGCAAACACGACAAATACGCAGACAATGGTGGCATTATCGACAATAGCTACTTTATCCAAGATATTTGGGGAGCGCGAAAAGTGTTCGCAAATCGCCCCAAGATTCACTATGATGTGGGCTCTAGTGTGGATGGATTCATCGCGCATTTGTTAGCGCAAAAGCAAAAAATCGTGCTTATTGACATTCGTCCGATGAATAATGATTTTGACACGCCATTTTTGAACGGGGGGGGGGGAATTGCGATGATTCGCCCTGTGGCATAGAGTATATCCAAGCAGACGCGACAAATTTGGAAAATATCGCTGATGAGAGTATTGAATCCATCTCCGCGCTTTGTAGCGTAGAGCATTTTGGGCTTGGGCGATACGGGGATACAATCCAGCCAAATGCGTGGGAGTGCGCTTTGAAGGCGTTTCAGCGCGTTTTGCAAAAAGGCGGTAGGTTGTATTTTAGTGTGCCTGTGGGGCAGATTAGCAAGGTTTGCTTTAATGCTCATCGCGTATTTCGCCCTGAACTCATTATCGATACGCTTGATAATATGGACATCGAAGAGTTTAGCTATATCGATGGCTTTGGGACGATTATTTGTATGGAGCGCGAAAATGGCAAGTTACAGATTCATAAAGATAAGCTAGATTCAATCCCTGAATATAAAAATAGCGGCGTAGTGGGACTTTTTGAGTTTGTGAAAAGGTAGCGGGTTTATAAAAATTTGTTATTGCGAGGGTATGGAATGATTCGTGATTGCGATGGTAAATCGTAAGATTTGCGCAAGAGCAATCCACGCCGAATCCGTCATTGCGAGATTTCGCGTTAGCAAAATCGTGGCAATCTAAAAAAACAAAAAGCCGTCATTGCGAGACTTGATGCAGTCAAGTCGTAGCAATCCACACAATAGTACCGCCCAAATTTTACACAAAGGATTACAATGAAAGCGATAAATGCGACAAAATCACAAAAGCCACAAATCAAAATGCGCGTTGTCGATTGGTGGAAAGAAGACACAGAGGCGAATTTCTATGACAATCCATTCATAAAGCTGTTAGGCGCAAAATACGATGTTATCTATGCAAAAGAGCCAGATTTTTTGCTCTGCGGTCCATTTGGATTTAAGCATTTTGAATATGAATGCGTGAAGATTTTCTACACAGGCGAAAATGTGCGCGTGGATTGGAACTTTATGGATTATGGAATGGGATTTGATTATATGGATTTTGGTGAGCAGTATTTGCATTTGCCACTGCATTTTTTATACAACTATGATTTTGAGTGCAGGAATCTAAATGCACGGACCAAATTTTGCGCCTATATCGTGCGACATAGCGGGGCAAATGAATGTGGCAAAAGTGGCGGACTGCGCGATAGGTTTTTTGATAAATTGAGTGCATATAAGCGCGTAGATTCAGGTGGTGGCTGGCGCAATAATATCGGGCATAGTGTAGAAAATAAGCACGAGTGGATTCAGGGCTACAAATTTAATATTTGCTTTGAAAACTCAAGCTATCCCGGATACTTGACAGAGAAATTATTTGACGCTTATAATGCTGGTTGCATTCCCATATATTGGGGTGATACAAGTTTGCAAGTGGGATTTGATGGCGAATCGTGTGCGCGAAATGGGGGGGGCAAGCCCTGCTGAAAACTACAACCCAAACAACCCCAAATCTATCGACACGCGAATCCCAAAAATCTCTCCATATTTATTAGACTACAAAATCAATCCAAAAGCCTTTATAAACGCGCATAATTTTCCAAATTTGGACGCACTAGTAGAGGAAGTCAAACGAATCGATAATGATAACAAAGCCTACGAATCAATGCGTAATGAGCCTATATTTTTAGATAATTTTAACCCAAAGGTTTTTTATGAAAAGAAAATATTAGATTTTTTTGATAATATTTTTAGCCAAAGCCCAAATCTTGCTTTTCGGCGTGGGGAAGGGCTAATCTTGTATGGCTATCGTAATTCTATTGCAAAAATCAATAATTATGATAAATATGAAAGTTTAGGCACGGACGCGCTAAATATCGCAAGATTCTATGATAGGATTCATAAATCCACGCAAAGATTTCGGCGTAAATTAAAATTTTGGCGGACAAAGAATTAAAAAATTGCGTAATTCTTAAACAGAGCGAAGAATCTAAAAATATCTTTAATTCTTAGATTCTTCGCTACGCGCTTTCACGCTTTGCTTAAGAATCGCGAATTTGTTTGATTTTTTGGCTTACTAAAGAAACTTCGTTTTGCCACGACTTGCTTTCGCAAATATCGCAATGACAAGATATTTTTAGAGGATTCACGCGGAATTTAAGCGCGGAAGTAGTTTGAGTGGATTTCGCAGGTTGTGAAGCCATAAGCAAGGAAATAGAAATGGAATGTTCATTGACGAAACGAGTGGCAAATCTCCCGCGAAATCCACCAAGATACAAACGCGCTTTTTATTTCCGCGATTGCAATCTATGATACTCACTGCAACCTTTTTTAAAGCCCAAAGCGCAAGATTTTTGGACAAGTTGCAAGGCATAGGGGCGACTTTGTGCCACAGCTTTGCCATCAAGTCTGCCAAAGAAATGCGCCATTCCAAGCGTATAGCAGGATTGTGCGTCATTTTTATAGCATTTATTGCCTAAAAGTTGATGATTATCCACGAT
>CAKUOH010000031.1 GCA_934668765.1 uncultured Helicobacteraceae bacterium
GGATAGAAGAGGCAATGCCGCTTTGCCACGCGCAAGCACGCTTAATCAATGCAGCAGTGGTCGGTGTATAAAGTAAAATGATATGGGAATAAGGCTCTCTCCAAAGTTAGATTGAGCCTAAACATATTTTTGCCTCTATTTTAATTTGTTCAAATTAAAGGATAAAAAATTGCGTGGGTTTTGCTTGGAATCTAGCGTGGTGCTTGGAATCGCTTGAATTTTATGATTTGTGGTGTTTGTTAAATAAAATTTTAAACTAAAAAAATGTAGAATCCGCCGTGTTTTTGGATTGATTTAGAATCGCTGTCGTGCTTTTAGCAATGATTATAGATTCGCATCAAATCTCGCAAATAACACGGGCGGATTTGTGATTTAAAAGCAAAATTTAATATAAAAGGGGCTAAATTCTGTGGGGCTAATTAGCAGATTGTATCAAAAAGTGATAATTTCTGTTGATGTCGATGTGCTGCTTTGCAAAGTCAAGGTTACCTACCACAAAAATACCCAGTATAACGAAGAGCGTTCCTTTCGCACGGTAAATGGCGACTTGCCCATTGAAGCAGCAAAATATATCCGCCACTTTCAAAATCGCTATCCTTATACCTACATAGCCACGATGTCTAGGGCAAAAAAGCAGGGTTTGATTAACGGCAATAAACTGCGAAAATTTGAAGCTTTTGAGCTAAATCCAAACTCACTTATGATTATGCTAGTCAATCGCAGGTGGTTTGCGTGGATTGATAAAGAGGATATGGCGCGATTTCGCTCTAAATTTAGCAAGATTCAAGGTGTGGATTTTGTGTTTTCGCCATTTTGTCTAATCTATGAGAAAATCAAATCGCGCTTGGATAAGACAAAAAAGCTCTATATTTTACAGGAAAATGGCGCGTGTTCGCTGATGGTTGCAGATAAAGATGGCGTGTATTATGGCAACTACATTCCTTTTGAGCAAAATAATTTGGAGATTAAAGAGGGCTTGGAGAGTAGCGATGAAGATGTGGTGAAGTTTGAAGCCATTAGCGACATAAATGAAAATATCATCATTAAGGATTTTGATAGCAAGGGCGAGGCAAAGTCTAATTTGAGCGATTTAAATATCGCAAATACGATGATAAATGTCATAAAAGAGACGCTTAATAATTTCTACCGAGATGAGCGATATGCTAGTGATTTTATCGAGGAATTGCTGATTTTAGATGCGTGTGGGATTAGCGATAATTCTATCACGCATTTGACGAATAATATAATGCTTGAGACGCAGTTTTTGCGTGTAGATGTGTGCGCAGAAATTGAGCGACTAGCAAAAATGGAATTAAGGATAAAAGTATGAAATACAGCTTCACACCACCACTGCAAAAGTCCATCATTTCGCATTTGACGAAAATTTGGATGTTTTATATTTTTTTAAGTCTTGGGATAATTTATGGCTATGGCGTGTATCTAAACTATCAAATAACCTCTATCAAGGCAAAAACGCAAAGTTCGGGCACGGATATTACTGAACACGATAATTTTATCAATACAACTAACGAAAATGTCCGCCTTTTGCAGTATGAAATTGATTTGGATTCGCTAAATAAACGCTACAATGACGATGTGAATATCGCCACCGCAAAGCTTTTTGATATAATCCCTGACCAAATTACGATAAATTACATAATGCTTGAAGAGGACAAGCTAACGATTAAGGGTATCACGCCTACACGCGAGGCTTATGCCTTTTTGCTAGAAGCACCGCTGAAATCGACATTTACCAAATCCCGCGCGGATTTTTTCGCACTGCCAAATGGGTGGTTTAACTTTACTTCAATTAGCACGGTGGAAGCGCAATGAGTGTTTTTGATATTATAGACAATGTCGATTGGAACAAAAATATTATATTTTTGATTTTGTATGTAACGATAGTGGTAATGAGCGTATTTTTGTATTTAGTGCCGTTAATGGATAATTATAAATCTGTGATTATGGAATATAGAAAGACAAATATCTTGGATAATCAAATCAATACTACGCTAGATAAGTTAAAGGGCAATGAGGACAGCATTTTGCAGGATAATATCGCCGTTTTTGAGCGACTAGGGCAAAAGGCGGATATAAAAGCGATTCAAAAATACGCCAGGACTTATATCAAAGGTGCGAAAGTCGAGGATTTAGGCGTAGCACAGGCGGAAAATGGCATTACGATTCATAGCTTTAAGATTACAGGACAAGCACGCAGTCTATCTAATATCAAAAATCTACTTGCAAATCTATCACACCTAGAAAACAGCGTCCGAATCGCATTTCCCATTACCATAGCTAAAAATGAAAAGCGCAGGATTTTAAATACAGAGATTTCGATTATGATTTATAACACTTCGCGTGATATTAGTAAGGTAGTAACTAAATCTAGCAAATAATATATTTATGCTAAATGTAGTGGCACTCATAAAAAGAGCGAAATTTGGTATAATCCTGCATTATGTTAGCTTTGGTTTATAAATCCACACTTGTGCGCTATTTTGGCTCGGCGTTTGTCGCGCTATGCGTGAATCTAATCTCACGCATTTTTTATGAGCTATTTTTTAGCTTTGGGTTAAGCGTGGCTTTGGGCTATGTCAGCGGACATTTTGTAAATTTTGCCATAAGTCAAAAATATATTTTTCCAAAAGATAAATACAAAAGCACCAAAATCGCCTTTGTAAAATTTTCGCTTGTGGCGTGTGTAGGGCTTTTTGTGCAGACTTTTATCGCCATAGTCGCCCTAAATGCCTTGCAGGGCGCAAATGTAGGCATTTCGCTTGAATTACAAAAGCTAATGGCGCATATTTGTGGCATTGGGGCTAGTTTTATCTGCAACTTTTTGGGACATAAATTTTTTAGTTTTAGAGAGACGAATCTTTTAAAGCGAAAGGGGCAAAGATGAGTAAGAAAAAAGTCTGCATTATCGGCGCGGGACCTGCGGGATTAAGCGCAGCTTATGAGCTTTTGACAAAAAGCAAGGATTATGAAATAGAGATTTTTGAAGCAAGTAATGCCATTGGTGGAATCTCACAAACGCTTTCATATAACGGCAATCGAATGGATATTGGCGGACATAGATTTTTTAGCAAAAGCGATAGGGTTATGGACTTTTGGATAAATCTTATGCCCGTGCAAAGTGAGAATCTAAATCCTGCAAATACCGATAAAATCATTCTACTTCGCAATCGTTTAAGCCGAATCTATTTTCTAAAAAAGCTGTTTAATTATCCGCTTACACTTGATTTTGACTTGATTAAGAATCTTGGGCTTTGGCGATGTATAAAAATCGCTTTTAGCTATGCAAGGGCAGCTCTTTTTCCATATAAAAATGTCAAAAATTTGGAGCAATTTTATATTAACCGCTTTGGACGCGAACTTTACAATCTATTTTTCCGCGACTACACTTACAAAGTGTGGGGGATAAAGCCTAGCGAATTATCGCCTGATTGGGGTGCACAGCGCATAAAGGGGCTATCTATTTATAAGGCGATTTTGAGTGCGCTTAAACCAAAACCCAAAGATTTGAAGCAAAAAAATATTGAGACAAGCCTAATTGAGCAGTTTTTATATCCTAAATTTGGTCCCGGGCAGTTATGGGAATGCGTGGCAGATGAAATTATCAAAATGGGGGGGGGTATTCGTAAAAATGCGGAAATTGTGAAGCTAAATTTGCAAAACGGCAAAATAGATTCTTTGCAGGTGCGATTTGGTAGCAAATCTAACGAATCCTGCGAAATCAAAGCCGATTTTTTCATCTCCACAATGCCACTAAAAGATTTATTTCTCTCAATGCCAAATGCACCCAAACGAATCACGCAAATAGCCACAAGGCTAGAATACAGGGATTTTATCACTATGGGCGTTTTGCTTAAGCGCATTGATTTTGGACAAAGGGCGATAAAGGATAATTGGATTTATGTCCAAGAGCCTTTTGTGCGCGTGGCTAGACTGCAATTTTTTCATAATTGGAGTGAATTTATGGTAGCAGATTCATCGCATTGCTTTATAGGAATGGAATATATGTGCTTTGAAAATGATGAGCTGTGGCGTATGAGTGATGATGAGTTTAGCAAATTTGGCATAGATGAGTTAAAAAAGCTAGGATTTGCGCAAAAAAGCGACATAATCGCTACACATATTGCGCGGGTAAAAAAGGCTTATCCATCATATAGTGGCGCATATAGTGAGTTTGGAGCAGTGCGTGAGTTTTTAGATAGTATCGCAAATCTCTTCGTGTGCGGACGCAACGGAATGCACCGCTACAATAATATGGACCATTCAATGTTAAGTGCCTTTGAAGTCGCAAAGTGCATAATGCAAAATAGTGCTGATAAAAGCGCGATTTGGCAAGTCAATGCCGAAGAGAGCTACCTTGAAAGCAAGTAAAAAGAAAGGAAATGATAAATGAATCTTGCTATGATGCAAAGTAAAATCGCTAAATATTGCTTTGCACCTTTTAGCAAAAGCGATTATGTTATCGCGCTTATTTTGGCGATTTTGACGCTAATTTTATGCGCAGGACAGGTAAATAGTGGGCATCATTGGGGCGATGATTTTGCGGGCTATATAGTGCAAGGAATCGCTTTGGCAAAGGGCACTAGCGCACAATATATAGCCGAAAATACCTTTATGTGGGAGAAAACGGATTGGGTTTTTGGTCCAAAAGCATATCCGTGGGGATTTCCACTGCTTCTTGCGCCTATTTATAAAATCTTTGGGTTTAATTTAGTCGCTTTTAAAAGCGTGGGGATTATTTGCTACGCGCTATTTGTGGGGATTTTTTATATTTTTTGTGCGAATCGTTTGCCAAAAATCTATGCGATTTTTGGGAGTTTGCTTTTTGCTCTAAATCCATTTTTAACGCATTTTGCTACAAATGAAATTTTAAGCGACATTCCATTTTTGCTATTTGGATTTTGTGCGTTAATTATTTTGGCGCGATTATTTGCGGATTCTAAAATTTATCCCTCCCTTGCAGATGGGGAACAAAGGGCGAATCACACACAAAAAGCCCCTCCCCTTGCGGGAGGGGTTGGGGTGGGGTATTCTAACGCAAACGGCAAAATAGATTGCCACGATTCACTGCGTGAATCTCGCAATGACGGAATTAGCGTAACGGGGGGGGGGATTTGTCCTTATCTAATTGCGATTTTTGGTGGAATCTTTATGCTTTTTAGTGCAATGATTCGTATAAATGGACTTGTGATTCTTTGTGCGTTAATCACAATGCACGGGATTCTTTTAGCCAAACGATTCGCCCCACAAATATTCAAAACGCGAATCTTAACGCCATTTGCCAAAGTAGATTCGCCATATTCGTGGAAAATCCACGCGATTCCTTATGTAATCTTTATCATAGGTTTTGCAATCGTTTCGCTTACTCTTTCAAGCGGTGGGAGCGGACATTTTAGCGCGTTAGCAAATATCAGCCCACACATTATGCTACGCAATCTATCCGTTTATTTGCAATTTTTTGGCACATTTTTCGTGGTGCGACAAGCGGAATTTGCAAGTATCGAAGGACTTTATGTTTTGCAATCACTTGAGAGAGAAGCATTTGTCATATTTTTGCTATGTGTGCCCTTAATTTTAGTCGGCATTTGGGCTAGTTTGCGCGATACCAAAAATTTCAGCGAAAATCTATTTTATTGCATTTTTATGGTGGGATTTTTGGTGGTATTGTTTGTGTGGGTAGGATTTGGATTTAGACTTGCATATATATGTTTGCCTTTTTTGGTGTTTTGGGGAGCAAAGGGGACTATGTGGCTAAATAATGGCACTAAAAAATATTTATATGGCAAGGTTATGAGCGCGATATTGCTTTGTGTGCTAGTGTATTTTGCATTTGGTGGCATTTTACAAAAAGATAAAATCACACGCGATGGCGTTTATAGCACGGAAGCGGTGCAAATGTGGGATTTTATCGATAAAAACACACCAAAAAACGCGCTAATTATCTTTGATAAGCCACGCGCACTTTATCTTTACGCGCATAGAGTGGGCTTTGGCACTTGGAATCATAAGCGATTAAATGAAGCAGACTTTGTGCTGTGCTATAATGAATGGGATAAATGTATAGGCAGTGAGAGTGAGAGAATGAAGCGAATCTATATGAATCATAATTTTATGTTATTTAAGGTGATAAAATAATGCAACGAAACAAAAGCGATTATGCAATCGCGCTAATTTTGGCAGGGATTACGCTTGGAATCTGCGCCCTTAAAACTAGCGATAATTTTAGAATGTTTGATGATTTTGCAGCCTATATATCGCAAGGCATTGCCCTTACACAAGGCAAAGTAGCGCAATATATAGCAGATAGCACGCTAATGACAAGCAAACAGGACTTGCTGTATATGACGCCATCTTCATATCCGTGGGGATTTCCACTACTTCTTGCGCCTATTTATAAAATCTTTGGGTTTAATTTAGTCGCTTTTAAAAGCGTGGGGATTATTTGCTACGCGCTATTTGTGGGGATTTTTTATATTTTTTGTGCGAATCGTTTGCCAAAAATCTATGCGATTTTTGGGAGTTTGCTTTTTGCTCTAAATCCATTTTTAACGCATTTTGCTACAAATGAAATTTTAAGCGACATTCCATTTTTGCTATTTGGATTTTGTGCGTTAATTATTTTGGCGCGATTATTTGCGGATTCTAAAATTTATCCCTCCCTTGCAGATGGGGAACAAAGGGCGAATCACACACAAAAAGCCCCTCCCCTTGCGGGAGGGGTTGGGGTGGGGTATTCTAACGCAAACGGCAAAATAGATTGCCACGATTCACTGCGTGAATCTCGCAATGACGGAATTAGCGTAACGGGGGGGGGGATTTGTCCTTATCTAATTGCGATTTTTGGTGGAATCTTTATGCTTTTTAGTGCAATGATTCGTATAAATGGACTTGTGATTCTTTGTGCGTTAATCACAATGCACGGGATTCTTTTAGCCAAACGATTCGCCCCACAAATATTCAAAACGCGAATCTTAACGCCATTTGCCAAAGTAGATTCGCCATATTCGTGGAAAATCCACGCGATTCCCTACGCTATTTTTATCGCAGGATTTTTCATTATTTCAATCGCACTTTCAAGTGGCACTGCCAGACACACGGATTATTTGACTATGATAAATGCACAAACAATGCTAAATAATCTCAAAGCAATAAATTTCACTTGGTTTATCAGGCTAGAATCAGGCGTAGATTCTGTGATATTGTGGCTTTGTGTGCCATTTATCGCGCTTGGAATCTACGCGCCTTTTCGCACCAAAGACGCCAAAGCAATCAATGAAAATATATTTTACGCCATTTTCGCGCTAGGATTTTTTGCGCTTTTGCTTTTGTGGGTGGCGTTTGATAGGCGATTTTTATTTTTGCTATTGCCTTTTGCTGTATTTTGGAGTTTTAAGGGCGTATTATATGTAAATCAAAAGCTATTTAGTCGCGCTGTGGCAGTGCTACTAGTATTTATTTTAGCAAATCTTGTTTGGATAAATGCGCGTGATATATCCTTTGCCAACAGCGATACAAACCCCGATAATGCCTACAATGCAGAAGCAAGAGAATTGTATAAATTTATCATCGACAACACACCAAAGGACACGATATTTATCACATTTAAACCGCGCGTCCTTTACCTAGCTACGCATAGGCGCAGCTTTGTAAGCCCAAAGATTGAGCGATTAGATGAAGCGGATTTCGTGCTATGGAATGGCAAATATGTGCAGGATTTGCACACTATGCAGGATATTTCATCTCCCGCGTTTGTGGCAAAAACTAATCTAATCTTTGAAAACGCCGAATATAAACTTTTTAAAGTGCTAAAATAGGGAGGCAAAATGCTTTTATCAAGCTTTGCAATAAATCGCTTTTTGTTAAATGTCAAAGGCATTGCAAGAATGCTAACGCCAAGCGTGATTTTACCGCTGAATCGCGAGAAAATCCTGCGTGATTTAGATTTGCGCAAAGATTTGGACTACATAAAAAAGCGCGTGGATTATTACTGCCCTATTGATGCGAAAATCACGCTAGATTCAAGTGCAAGAACGCTTGATTTTTTGCGCTGGACTCACAAAAGCACGGCGTATTTTTTTGACGCTTATGAATATGCGCGGTATTTTCCGCAAAATTTTAGGGCGCATTTTGCCTTTGGCGATGTGAATTTTATCCCTAAAAAGCCTTCATTTGCGAAGTCGCGCCCGATTCGCACTTATTACGAATCTATGTGCAAATCTACGCAAAATGCAAATGGGGGGGGGCAGAATAATGAATATTCTCGTCATTCTGAGCGAAGCGAAGAATCCAAAAATTTGGATTGCCACGATTTAGCTATCGCCGAATCTCGCAATGACGATTCGCCCCAAAATCCGCCCTTTGCAAACTCCACGCTATTAAATTTAGACAAAGCTAGGCATTTTATTTTTGTAAATGACGCGCTACCTTTTGAATCTAAAATGGATAAACTTTTCTATCGTGGTGCGATTTATCAGGCGCATAGGACGCGCTTTTTTGAAAAATATTTTAATCATCCGCGTTGTGATTTGGGGCATACAGGGAGCAAAAGCATTTATAGTGCGTGGCAAAAGCCTAAAATAAGCATTGCAAAGCATTTGCCTTATAAGTTTTTGTTATCTTTGGAGGGTAATGATGTGGCAAGTAATTTAAAGTGGATAATGAGCTCAAACTCCCTTGCTATTGCGCCAAAGATGAAGTTTGAAACTTGGTTTATGGAGGGGCGACTTAAAGGTGGGGAGCATTTTGTAGAGATTAGCGAGGATTACAGCGATTTGGAGGAAAAGTTGGAGTATTTTGCCACACACCCGCGCGAGGCAAAGGACATTATCCACAACGCACACAAATATGTCGCGCAATTTAGCGACAAAAAGAGAGAAACGATAATCTCATTGCTTGTTTTGGAGAAATACTTTTATTGCACAGGGCAGATTAAATCTTTGCGAATCTAAGTGCGACAAGGAAGATTAATTGCTAGAATTTACGCTAGATTCTTGAGCACACTCACATATTTTCTTCAAACCACTCGGCGATTTCGCTTCTAATCGTATTTTTTAGCTGAATCCCGCTTAAAAAGTCGCTATTTTGCGCCTTTTGGAGTAGCGTAACTGCGCCATTGCGGAATTTGCTTAAATACGGATGGTCTATTTGCTTCCAATCGCCTAAAAACGCGATTTTGCAATCTTGTGCGATTCTAGTGCCTATGAGTTTGATTGTCGCATCACTAGCATTTTGCGCTTCATCAAAAATCACAAATTTTCGCGCTATGCTGACACCCCTTGCGTGTGCGATGTCCATCACTTCGATATTGTGCTTTTTGATGAAATATTCTGTGGCGTCCTTTTTTTCAATGGTATTGACATCGCCACTATATTCGATTTTTTTGGCTAGGGAACTTTCTTGGAGTTTGTCAATGGTAAAATTTATCGCACTATAAAGCGGATACATAAAATAGCCGAGTTTTTGGCTCTCATCGCCCTTGCGAAAGCCTAATTCCGCCTCTTTGTCATTTGAAGTAATAGTATTTCGCATATAGATTATACCCTCCACTGCGCCATTTTTTACTAGCGTTAGCCCTGCTTGAAGCGAGATTAGCGTCTTGCCACTGCCTGTGCTACCTGTGATAATGCTAACTTTATTTTTTGGGTGGATTAGCATTGCATAAAGTAGCTTTTGCTCCAAATTTATGGGGCGAATGTAGGGCGCGTTTTCTTCTATAATCGCGTCCAAATTCTGCTCTACAAACTCCCCGTCAATCTTAAAACCAAACTTCTTTTTGCCTGTGAGATACAGCGAACTATCGGTATTATCTTGCTCATCTACTTCAATTATGCTCCAATCTTTGAGATTTTTAAACTCGGCGTTTTTTGCCAAAGATTCGGGCTTTGAATCCTTATGCAAGTTAAAAGCAAAGGCAAAATTTATATCGCTAGGATTTTCCACCATATTGCGAAACATAGATTCGGCGCGGACACCTTGCGAAATAGCACGAATTTTTAGCGAAATATCATTTGTCAAAAGCACAAAATCATAATCCTTTGCCACTTCTAAGATTCGGCTGTCATTTAGCGAATATTCCAAATTTTGCGTTTTGTAATCGCCCCGATAAATGATAAAAATATCAAACTCCGCATCCTTATTTTTAAAGGCGATTTTATAGATATTATCGCCGTTTTTGGTGCGCCCTTTGGCGATTTCTGTCGCACTTGAATTTAGCGCACGAAAAAATTCCCTACTAAAATATCCTAACTCATTTTGCAAATCTTTCTTTTTGTCTAGCTCATAAAGCACAATCTCTGAGATATAAACTTCATTTTCCCCATTTTGCGAGATAAAAGATAGATTCGCAATGTCGTCCAAAATGATTGAAGTATCCAAAATGTAGCGTTTCTTTTTTGTGATTCTTGCCAAAATTTTCGCCCCCTTTAAGCGTAAAAATGCAAAATTTAAATTATAATTTCGCGATTCCAAAGGTGGAATTGTAAAATATTTTTAATTAAAAGGAGCAGTAAAATGAGCGCAAAATTCAAAGGAAGCCCCGTAAAACTCGTGGGCGATGAAATAAAAGTAGGCGATTTTGCCCCAAGCGTAAAGCTAAAAGGCAATGATTTGGGCTATGTGATAGTGGGTGGCAAAAAGGATAAGATTCAAGTCCTAAATGTCGTCCCAAGCCTTGATACGCCCACTTGTCAAGTGCAAACAAAGCGATTTAATACCGAAGCAGCAAACTTCCCAAATGTCGAAGTTTTTGTGATTTCTATGGATTTGCCTTTCGCACAAGGGCGATTTTGCTCAGTGGAAGGCATCAAAAATGTCCGTGCGCTAAGCGATTTTAGAAACAAAGAGTTTGGGACAAAATATGGCGTGCTAATCGATGATTCGCCTTTAAGCGGACTTTTAACTCGTGCTGTATTTGTGATTGATGAGAGTGGCAAGGTGATTTATAGAGAGATTTGCGAAGAGATTACAAATGAGCCGAATTATGAGGCGGCGTTAGAAGCGATAAAGAATCGATAAACGGCGCGATTCGCTAGATTCGCGTGAATCTAAAAAATAAAACTTTCCCCCTCCCTTGCGGAGGGGGATAGGGAGTGGGTTATTTTTACTAAAAATATTTTTTACCCTCCACCTTTATTCCCGCAAGGGAGGGTGAAATTAAAATTAAGGTAAGCTTTTGGATAATTTTATATCATTTTTCGTAGATTTCTACAAAGACCCGCTTTTTAGCATTATTATCATCATCTCCATAATCGTGCTAGTAGCGATAGCGGACTACACGCGCAATCGATTTAAGCAAAAAGAAAAGGTAGATTCGCTAAAAGCACTTGCAGAAAATTTTAATTTTTATGAGTTTGATAAAAATCTAAATGATGCTATAAATTTCTCCAAAACGCCACAAGAGACGCTAGTTTTCATAGCTAAAATCTATGTGCAAAGCGGGAATTTCGATGATGCCATAAAGATTTATTTGGCGATTTTGGATAAGATTAGCGACTTAAAAGATAAGATTGAGATTTTTGAGCTACTTGGAATCGCCTATTATAAGGCTGGTTTTATGCAGCGCGCAAAGGCGATTTTCATTGAGATTTTAAAAAATAATCCGCGCAATAAAACCGCGCTATCTTTGCTAATGCAGACTTATGAGACGCTAGGCGAGTATGCTAACGCGCTAGATGTGATTTCTTGCATTGAGGAAGTGGAGGGAAGTGAGAGCAAAGATAAATTAGAGCGCGTGAAAGCCTATATCAAAATGCTTGTTTTGACAAATGATAGTCTTATGAATTCTCAGGTGCGAGAGCGCGAGATTGTAAAGGCGATTAGCAGTGAAAATATCAAGCCTGCCCTACAATATTTTTTAGCGCACAACACAAAGCTATTTTGGGAGATTTTATCAACGCAAAAAACACTACATAATTTCATAGATTTGCTATGGAAATTGCCCTTGCCTTGTCGCAATGAAGCGATAAATGCAAATAAGCAAATCGCCGATATTTATCGCGCCAAAGGGCTTATAAATGATGAGATGGAATGCGAGATTTTTGAGCTAGAAACCTTGCGAATCTTGCGCAAATACTCACATAAACGCGCAGACTTAGGCTTTAAATATCGCTGTGCCTTTTGCAGTAGCTCTTTTCCTTTTGAAACGCATAGATGCCCGACTTGTAGCGAAGTTGGCGGTATGAATCTTGTGCTAGAAATATTGCAAAATAAATAAATGGGAATAAAAAATGAAAAAAATTACTCTATATTGTGATGGCTCAAGTCTAGGCAATCCGGGCTTTGGTGGGTGGTGCGTGATACTTTGCTATCAAAATACGCGCAAAATTATTAGCGGTGGCGAGGCAAACACGACAAATAATAGAATGGAGCTAAAAGCGGTAATCGAGGGTTTAAAGGCACTAAAAGAGCCGTGCGCAGTGGAGATAGTAAGCGATTCAAACTATGTATGCGAGGGCATAAATGCGTGGCTAAAAAATTGGATAATCAAAGATTTTAAAAAAGTGAAAAACCCCGATTTGTGGCGCGAATATGTAAATCTCTCCACCAAACACAAGGTAAGTGCTACTTGGGTAAAAGGGCATAGCGGACACGCGCAAAATGAGGAATGCGACAAAATTGCCAAAGATGAAGCAGGAAAAATAAAAAATAGCGTGAATAATGGCGTGATTAGTGACGAACCGAAAAATCACAGGAAACTATTTGATTTACGCGATTCAAAGGGTGCAAAACAACAAAAAATGCTTGAATCTAAAAAATCACTTGATTCTAAAAGCAAAGCAAAATCCAAAATCTCGCGTAAAAAAAGCGTGGATTCTAGCATAGATTCAAGTGTGGATTTTAACGATTCTAGTGCGAATCTAGCCCGTTTTTATGACAATGCAAATCTCCAAACCGACATAAAAGTAAGCCCCAAAATCCCTGAATCACTGAAATCCAAATGCCTTGAAGGCAATGAGTCCCTGCAAAAGCGGATAAATTACCATTTCAAAGATGAAAATATATTGCTTATCGCGCTTACGCACAAGAGCTTTGATAAGCACAAAAACAACGAGCGGTTGGAGTTTTTGGGCGATGCGGTGCTTGATTTAATCATCGGCGAGTATGTTTTTAGGCGACTACCACACTGCAATGAGGGCGATTTGACAAAGATTCGCGCCACAATGGTAAATGAAAACGGCTTTGCAAATCTTGCAAACGCGCTTGAACTAGGCAAATATATCTTTATTTCAAATTCAGAGTGTCGCAATGACGGGCGCAAAAAGCCATCCATTTTGTCGGACGCCTTTGAGGCGTTAATCGCTGCGATTTACATTGACGGAGGGCTAGAGAGTGCGAAAAAAGTCGTGCTGTCGTTACTAGAGCGCGTGTATCGTGGCGTGGAGCTAGAGAACCTTTTTGTGGATTACAAAACCGCTTTACAAGAGCTAACACAGGCGATTTGCGGGGATTTACCCGAATACAATTTGCTTGCTTCAAACGGACCAGACCACAACAAAAGTTTCACAATGCAGGTGCTAATAAACGCACAGGAATTTGCCAAAGCCACAGGCAAAAGCAAGAAAGAGGCAGAGCAGGAATGCGCCAAAATCGCCTATAATCGCATAAAACAAGGACGCACAAACGGCATAGCAAAGGGCGCACAATGAATACATTTGGATTGCGTTTGCGCGTAAGCACTTTTGGCGAATCGCACGGAAAAGCCATCGGGTGCGTAATTGACGGACTTCCTGCGGGGCTGAAAGTGGATTTTGATTTTTTGCAAAATGAGCTAGATAGGCGCAAGGGTGGGAAAAATCTATACTCCACACAGCGCAAAGAGAGCGATAATGCGGAGATTTTAAGTGGTGTATTTGATGAATTTACCACAGGTGCGCCCATTGCGTTAATTGTGGCAAATCAAAATACCAAAAGCAGTGATTATGAAAACATAAAGGATATTTTTCGCCCTAGCCACGCGGACTTTACATACTACCACAAATATGAAGTGCGTGATTATCGCGGTGGTGGGCGTAGTAGTGCGCGTGAAAGTGTGGCAAGAGTGGCTGCTGGGGCGTTTGCCAAAATGCTACTGCGCGAATTTGATATAAAAGTGCGAAGTGGGATTTTAGGAATCGGCGGGATTTTAGCGCAAAACATTTCTTTTGAAAATGCCCTAAAAAGCGAGATTTTTAGCCTTGATTCTAGCGTAGAGAATGCACAAAAAAAAGCAATCGATTCTGCGCGTGAAAACCACGATAGCATAGGCGGAATCGCGCTAATTTCGGCGCAAAATGTGCCTGTGGGACTAGGCGAACCACTTTATCATAAGCTAGATTCGGCAATAGGTAGCGCAATGATGGGGCTAAATGGCGTAAAAGCCGTAGAAATCGGCTCTGGCATTGAAGCAAGTGCGAGTTTAGGAAGCAAAAATAACGATTTTATCGATGAGCGCGGGTTTGTTAGCAATCATAGTGGCGGGATTTTGGGGGGCATAAGCAATGGTGATGAGATTGTGGTAAAGGTGCATTTTAAGCCCACACCAAGCATTTTTCAGGCACAAAGGACGATTGATAAAAATGGGCGCGAAGTGGAGTTGCGACTAAAAGGACGGCACGACCCCTGCATTGCCATTCGCGGGAGTGTGGTGGCAGAGAGCCTACTTGCGCTAATTTTGGCGGATATGCTACTGCTAAATGCAAGTAGCAAAATGGAGTATTTACGAAAAATTTATAAATAAATACGAATTCGGTGTAATTTAAATTCCCCTCCCTTGCGGAGATTTTTGCATTTATTTACCCCTCCCTTGCGGATATTTTTGCATTTCTCCCCCTCCCTTGCGGATGGGGATTAAGGGGGTGGGTAGAATATTTTAGATTGCTTTGTTTTCTTTGTTTGCTCACAATGACGCTTTACTTTATTTTTGTCATTGCGAAAAGTAGATTCGTTAGAATCTGCTTTGTGGCAATCTATAAATTTTCTTTGATTTTTTTTAGATTCTTTGGCGACTTAAAATTGCATTAGAATGATAGATTTTGTGTGGATTGCTTTGCATTCTTGCGAATGTTCGCAATGACGATGGAATATACCCACCCCCTTAATCCCCCTCCGCAAGGGAGGGGGAAAGAGAAAAGAAACCTACCTACAATAAGGGAGGGGGGAGAATTTGAGTGATTTTCCCCTCCGCAAGGGAGGGGGCTTTAAAGTGTGGATTGCCACGAATCTAGCCTTTTTGACAGAAGCCTAGATTTTCGCAATGACGAAATTCTACCCACCCCCAACCCCCTCCGCAAGGGAGGGGGGATTAACTAGATTATCCTAAAACTCCACTGTTCCACTTGAAGCAAGTGGGATTACTTTATTGCCTACACCACCAGAGCT
>CAKUOH010000032.1 GCA_934668765.1 uncultured Helicobacteraceae bacterium
TGGCTTTGTCATCGTCTTTTTTGGTATTTGTTACCCTGAAAAAATACAAATTATTTGGCTATCTATTTTTATGCTTTTTTCGCTTCGCACCTTGCAAAATCCCACGCATAAAAATCAACTTTTTGGCATTATTTTTCTAAATATCGCCCTTTATTACAAAGAGCCGACATTTGCGGCGGCATTTGCCTTTGGTGTGGTTTTGTTAATTTTTGCGCTTAAAAATCGCCAAAGAGATTTAGTAAAATACGCGTTTTGCGTGATTTTAAGCTCTTGTTATTTTGTGCTTTTGTATTATCTGCTAGTCGTTAGCGAAATAGATAAGACTTACTCCGCGCTGGTGGCGAAAAATCTATGCGTGATTTTGTGGGAATACGCGCTAAATGATAGCCTTTTGCCTTTTGGCGTGGGCGGTATCTTGCTTTGGCGAATCTATTGTGTGGCGATTAAAAAAGCGCGGATTGAGCCATTTTTTGATGGACTTTTAGCGGGGAGCTTTGCATATTTTATGGCATTTATCGTGCTAAAAATGTCCGCACCATATTATCTTTTGCCCTGCTATGTGCTTGGAATCCCTGCTTTGCTTTATTTTTCGCGCAAATATTTTCACATTCTTTTTATAAAAATCTGCATAATTTTGGGACTTTTTGGATTTTTCACGCAAAATCTGCCGACAGGAATCTATAAAATGATAGACTTAAAAGCGCAAGGCGTGCAATATCATCGCACACTAGATTTTGTCGCTTCATATTTGAGTGCGAATCAAAGCGTGGATATTTATTTTGCTGGAATCGGGCGTGGCAGGGATATTTATGATTTTGAAGTAGGAATGCAACCTTTTTGGTTTGCTGATTATTTGGAGCGTTTGCACGGCATAAAGGATTTTGATTTGCGCACAAATGCGCCAAATGGAGCGAACTTTCACGCTGATAAAAAGAGTAAATTCACCCTTGCAAATAGCGAGATTATCGACACTCCAAAGAATGGCGATTTGATTATTGTTAGCAATAAAGGTGCCTTTGGAGATTCGCTTCAAAAATCACAAGAAAATGGCGAACTTATTTTTAAAAGTGGTTTTCACACGATTCCTTATGTCGCGCTAGTGCCTTTGGTGCAGTATGTTAGCGCGAATCATTTGAGTGTAAATCTTAAAAACACAAACTTTTTTAGAATGCCAACGGAAACTTATATTTTTAAGGTGCGCTAAAAATATCATATAAACGCCACATTTTAAAGCAATTTTGATAAAATTACGCATTTGATTTAAGGGACAAAATATGAGTAAGATTACAGCAGTTATTGACATAGGCTCAAACTCCGCGCGAATGGCGATTTTTAAGCGCACAAGTCGCTTTGGATTTCATCTAATCTATGAGATAAAAAGCAAAGTGCGAATTAGCGAAAATTGTTATGAAAATGGCGGAGTTTTGCAGGAAGTGCCGATGAATCGCGCCCTAAATGCGATTTGTGATTTTGTGGCAATCGCTAAAAATTACAAAGCGCGAAAAATCCTTTGTGTGGCGACAAGTGCGACAAGGGATGCGCCAAATAAGGCTGAATTTCTAAATCGTGTAAAGCGCAAAGCAGGATTGCGAATCAAAGTCATTGACGGAGAAAAAGAAGCGTTTTTTGGCGGTGTAGCGTGTGCGAATCTATTGCATAAAAAAGACGGCATAACCATTGACATAGGCGGTGGAAGCACGGAATGCGCGATTATAAAGGACGGCAAACTGCAAAATCTAATCTCTCTAAACATTGGCACGATTCGCCTAAAAGAGCTATTTTCTAGCGCGAAAATCGACATAAAAAAAGCAAAAAAATTTATCGAATCCGAATTTGAAAAAATCCCACTAGAATTTCAAAATGAATGCGTTTTTGGCATAGGTGGGAGCTGTCGTGCTCTATCAAAAATGATAATGAAAAAGGAAAAATACCCCATAAATGCCATTCACGGCTATGAATTTGATGTCCAAAAATATGGCGAGTTTTTCAAAGAAATCTATTCTAGCGACATTAAGGGGCTTAAAGCCTTTCAAGTGCCACAAGATAGGGAGGATAATATCCGCGAAGGTGCGCTTATCTTTTCAATGCTATTAGAAAAATTTGGCGCAAAAAGTGTCATCACAAGTGGCGTGGGAGTGCGTGAGGGCGTATTTTTGAGTGATTTATTGCGTAATTCGCGCTTTTTATTTCCGCACGGATTTAATCCCTCATATCGTAGCCTAATTGATAGATTTTGCATAAACGAAAGGGCGCAAAGTGCAGTCCAAAAGAATGCGATTTTACTCTTTGATTTGCTTGCGCCAAAGCATAAGATTCCGCGCAAATATCTTTTTCACCTTGAAAATGCCGCTGGATTAAATAAAATCGGTGATTCGCTTGGATTTTATTCTATGTATAATCATAGCGCGTATTTTATCTTAAACGCCCTAAACTACGGCTATTCGCACATTGATAGGGCAATCATTAGTCTGCTTGTGAAGTATAGCGATAAAAAAATCCCAAAAGATGATGAGATTTTATATATAAGCAAACTTATGCCTGAAATCGCTGTGTTGCAATGGCTTAGTTTTATATTAAGCGTGGCGGAAGTGGCGAGTTTAAGCGCGAAAGGCGTGGAATTTTCGTTTGAAAATGATACTTTGTGCGTAAAAAGCGATTTTTATTTGCTAAAAGAAAAAATTTTGGCGTTAAATGTGCCTGATTCAAGCTTAAAAATCGCCTTTGAGTGAGATTTTACGAAAATGCCAAATTCCACGCTAAAAGTCGCCATAATCCGTTTAAGCTCACTAGGCGACATAATTTCAACCCTTGTATTTTTGGAGTTTTTAAGGGCAAAATTCTTGGAATCTAGGCGCAAAATTGATATTACATTTATTGTGGATTCGCAATTTCGTGCAATCTTAGAAAACTCCCCGCTAGTAGATAAAATCATTGATTTACCCTTGCGGGAGAGTAAAAAAAATAAAAAATTATTGTGGCAGATTTATAGGCAAGTGCGAAGTTTAGGGCGTTTTGATATAGTCATAGACGCACAAGGACTTTTAAAATCCGCACTCATCGGCAAATTTTTAAAAAAGGGCGTATTTATCGGCTATAACAAAGATTCTATTCGCGAAAAAATCGCAAGTTTTTTTTATGACAAAAAAGCGCAAATCCCCTACAATGAGCATATTTTAAAAAGGCAATACACGCTTTTTAAGGTGGCATTTGATGATTTGCCTTTGGCGCAGGATTTTGATTTAAAAATGCTAGATTCGCGTAATCTTGCGCTTACTTTTAGCTCAAATGCAAAGGCAAAAATCGCCGAACTTCTCGCGCCCTACGCTAAATCCTCGCCAAAGATTTTATTTTTGATTGAAACTAGCAAGGAAAATAAAGAATTTTCGCTAGATTCGTTTGAAAATCTAGCGCGAATCTTATGGAGCGATTTCCCAAACGCTAAAATCTTTTTAATTTGGGATAAAAAAGAGCTTGAAATTCGCGCACTTGGCGCAAAAGATTCGCGCTTTTGTGTTTTGCCACGATTAAATTTAGATGAGATTAAGGCACTTTTGGCACAAATAGATTTGGTAATCGGTGGCGATACGGGCATTACGCACACGGCGTGGGCTATGAAAATCCCAAGTATTACGATTTATATTAGCACGAATATGGCGCGATTTAGGCTTGATGGGGATAAGCATATTTCGCTTGATTTGAGTGATTTTGCGTTAGATTCACCACAAATCATTGAAACAATCTGTCAAAGCGCAAAGGATTTATTAAAATGAAAAAATTTCTCACAAAATTCACGCGCAAAATATTAGATTGCGCCATTATGGCTTTCGCGTATTTCACGGGCTTTTACCTATCTTTGATGAATGATAAAATCTTTTTTTATAATGTCAAATTTTTATCATTTTTGTTTAGGGTTTTTGATAGACGGCGGAGGCGTGATTGTATTACGAATCTAAATTTAGCCTTTGGTGATTCGCTCCCATTGCGTGAAAAAAATCGCATTTTAAACCGCGCTTATGATAATTTCGCCTTTGTGATTTTAAATGCGGCAAGGCTCATTTGTATGCCAAAAGAAAAATATATCGCTAAATTTCGCGTCCATAATGAAAATCTTATCAATGATTTAATTGCGCAGGGCAATTTTGTTTTTATCACCGCACATTATGGCGATTGGGAGGGGACTGCGCGATATGTCGCTCATAAACACAAAGAGATAAATTTAAGCGTGGTAGGGCGTTTGACACAGTTTGATTCAGTAAATAATTTAATGGAAAAATCCCGTCAAAAATTTGGCTCATTTTTTTTAGATAGACGCGGAGCAGGGCGCAAACTTGTTTCACTGCTAAAAGATAAGCGCAATGTCATAGGGCTAGTGATTGACCAAAATATGGCACTAGGCGAGGGCATAGATGTGCGTTTTTTTGGCAAAGAAGTAAGCCATACACCTGCTGCTTCTACTTTGGCTAGAAAGTATAAAATCCCTATCATTTGCGCGTATATGCGACTAAATGACGATTACAGCAAATATGATTTGTATTTTGAAAAAGTGTGTGATTGCATTATCACTAGCAATTCAAAGGCAGATATTTTGGCGATGACACAAGCACAAAGCGATTTTATAGAGCGCATTATCCGCGAGAAACCTGATGAATGGTTTTGGTTTCATAGGCGATTCAAAGCAAAATATGGTGCGCTTTATGAATAAATTAGCATTTTTTTGCCACAATTACGATTTTTAAAATTTTCAAATAAAAGGTAGATTTTGGAAGAGTTTGATTATTACGAAGTGCTTGAGATTGAGAAAACAAGCGACAAAGAGATTATTAAAAAGGCTTATCGCAAACTAGCCCTAAAATATCACCCCGATAGAAATGAGGGCGACAAGGACGCAGAGGAAAAGTTTAAGCAAATAAATGAAGCCTATCAGGTTTTAAGCGATGATAGTAAGCGCGACATTTATGATAAATACGGCAAGGTAGGACTAGAAAACAGCGGATTTAGCGGATTTAGCGGGAAAGATTTTGGCGATATTTTTGGAGACATTGGCTCTATATTTGAGAGTGTTTTTGGGAGTGGATTTGGTGGCGGATTCACGCGTGGCAACAAGCAGGGCAGCTTTGAATCTGACTTTGCCATTGGGCTAAATTTGGGCTTTAAAGAGGCGGTTTTTGGTTGCAAAAAAGAAATCAAAAACACCTATAAGGTATATTGTGAGGAATGTAAGGGCAGTGGTGCAAAGTCCAAAGAGCAATGCAGTGCTTGCAAAGGACAGGGCAAAGTTTATACGCGCAGTGGCTTTATGACTTTTGCACAAACTTGCCCAAAATGCAGTGGTAATGGCGAAATCATCAAAGATAAATGCCCCAAATGCAATGGCAAAAAATTCACGCAATTAGAGGAAAAATTCACTATTGAAATTCCAGAGGGCATCGATACGGACAATCGAATCCGCGCTTCAAATCACGGACACAAGCTACCAAATGGGGAGCGCGGGGATTTATACATTATCATTAGCGTTGAGGAGGATTCGCATTTTATTCGGCACGGAAGCGATATTTACATAGAAATCCCTGTGTTTTTTACAAACATAATTTTGGGCGGAAGCATAAAAGTGCCGTCCTTGCGTGGCGAATTGGATTTAAAAATCCCGCCAAATGCCAAAGATAAGGAACAATTTGTTTTCAAAAATGAGGGCGTCAAAAGTCTAAATAGTAGCCAAAAAGGGCGATTTATCGTGCAGATTAAAATCACCTATCCTAGCGAGAAATTAAGCGCAGAGCAACGCAAAATCGCAGAGGATTTACATAAATCATTTGGGCTAAAAAGTGAGCCACACAAGGGGATTTTAGATAGCTGTTTAGGCAAGATTAAAGAATGGCTAGAATAAGATTTGGTATAATTTAGCTTTTTATTTGAGATTTAATGGAGTAAAAAATGGGCAAAGATATTGATGTGTGGGACTTAAACGCGATTTTTAAAAGCACAAAAGAAGTGGATAGATTTGCAGATGATTTAAAGATTCGCGCAGAGATTTTTGAGAGAGAACATAATGGCAAAGTGGCAAAAATCAGCGATATTGAATCTGTAATGCGCGAGTATGAGGGCATTTGCGAGGGATTAGCTAGAATTGCAACTTATACATTTTTGCTTTTTGCCAAAGACACCAAAAATGGCGCGACTTACGCCAAATACGAGCTTATAGCCAACGAGATTCAAAGCATTGTGGTGTTTTTTGAAGTAGAGTTTGCCAAATTAGATGATAAAACAGCCCAAAAATTTATCGCCAAATCCACGCACTATAAATATTATCTCTCCAAAATTTTCGCACAAAAAAAGCACGCATTAAGCAAATTAGAGGAAAAAATCATCTTAAAACTCTCCCCTGTGGGCGCAAATGCTTTTAGCAGACTTTTTGATGAGCATATTAGCAAAATGCGTTTTGTGCTAGATTCACAAGTTTTAAACGAAGAAGAGATTTTATCCAAACTCCACGACAAAAGCCGTGTAGTGCGAAAAAAAGCACAAAAAGCAATGACAAAAAATCTTAAAAAATCCGCACATATTTTAAGCTATATCATAAATATCATCAAAAAAGACACAGCGATTTGTTGTGATTTGCGCGGATATGAGAAGCCCGAATCTTTCCGCCACATTGATAATCAAATCTCCCAAAAAAGCGTGGATTCGATGATAAATATTGTCGAATCAAATTTTGAGCTTGTGCATCGCTACTATCGCCTAAAATCGCGTCTGCTTGGTATAAAAAAACTAAAAGATTTTGATAGATATGCGCCACTAGATTTTGAAAAAAATGGCGCGATTCCCTACGCACAGGCAAAAGATTTGGTATTGCAAACTTATGCTGATTTTAGCCCCACATTTGGCAAAATTGCACAAAATGCCTTTAAAAATGGCTGGGTAGATTCACACCCTTGCAATGATAAGCGAGGTGGGGCATTTTCACACGGCGCGACACCGCAATCACACCCTTTTGTCCTGCTAAATTATACAGGTGGGAGGCGCGACATTTTTACCATCGCACACGAATTTGGACACGCCATTCACCAAGAGTTAAGCAAGAGCGTGGGCTATTTAAATATGGACACTCCGCTAACCACCGCAGAGACGGCTTCTGTCTTTGGCGAAATGCTTTTATTTGATAAAATGAAGCAAAAGTTGCGTGGCAAAGAGCTAACTGCCCTTTATGCAGGGAAAATCGAGGATATTTTCTCTACGCTTTTTAGGCAAGTGGTGATGACAAATTTTGAGCGCAGGATTCACGCAGAATCGGACGAATTAAGCATAGAAAAATTAAGCGAAATTTGGCAGAGCGAAAATGCAAAAATGTTTGGCGATTCGCTAAAACTAACTAAAAATTACGCGCTGTGGTGGAGCTATATCCCGCATTTTATCCACTCGCCATTTTATTGCTATGCCTATTCTTACGGACAGCTTTTAAGTTTGGCACTTTTTGGGCTATATAAAAATGACAAAAAAGATTTTGTCCCCAAATACACGGAGTTTTTATCCGCTGGTGGCTCAAAATCCCCCAAAGATTTAGTAAAAATTTTTGGCTTTGATATTGAGGATACAGCATTTTGGAAGTTTGGCATAAATGAAGTCAAAAAACTTTTAAGCGAGTTTGAATCGCATTATAAATCAACTGCAAAAAGGGCGTGAAATGAGATTTGAAATAAGTGTGTTTCGATTTGATTCAAAATTCGATTACAATGAGCATTATGAGCGCGTGAAAATCGACATTGATAAATCTTTAAGTTTAAAAGATTTGATGAAAGAGATTGAAAAAACGCTAGAAAATTTCGCTTATGATAAGGAATCTTTTGGCTTTCGCATAAATGGCAAAGTGATTTTTAGCAATGTGAAATTAGCAGATTTGGAGGCGCATTTTGGGACAAAGTTAGAGATAGATTCGCTATGTCAAAAGTTCGCACTAAAAGATTTGCTAATTAACAAGGACGAAGTTTTCGCGCTATATAAATCGCGCCTTGATAGCTTTGCGTTTTTGAATGATGAGAGTAAGCGCGAATTTAAAAAATACATTTTGATAAATCTCATTTCGCCTTTGAGTTTAAGCGACTATATGGGCGATGGCTGGGCTATGTTTATCAAATGGATGGCACTTCATTACCAAGATAATGCAAGTGAATTGCTTGAATCTATCTTTGATTTGGAAAATGGAATCGCAAATCACATTGCCACAAAGGACAGCATTTTCCCGCCTGACAAGAGCATAGATGATGAAATAGAGAGTTTGCAGCGTGAGCTTTTTAAGTCCAAAAAGCCCTATATCGCAAAGATTAAAAAAGCAAATGCCCAAAAATACAGCATTATAAAGGAACTTTGATGAATCTAATCTATCATTATTATGACAATTTATCGTTAATTTCTTCGACACTAGCACTTTTTAAACGGCTAGATATTGAAGCAGTGGATAGTGAGAAGTTTGAATTTTATGGGGGCAATTTTTTGCTTGATGAGAAGCGATTTTTTGTTGCAAATGCCTATAATATTGCGTTATCAAAAGGGCGGGATTTACTAATTTTAGAAGATGATGCTTATAAAAATATCACATTTTCCAAAAGTCAAATCGATGAAAATCCAAATCTTTATAGTTTGGTAGAAAGCGAATTAGCAAGGTTTAAATTGCAATATAGCCAAGATACAAAAATCCTGCATTTAGTGGAGATTTTGGGCGATTCACTTGATAAAATCAAAGCGAATCTAAAAAGCGATTTAAGCGATTTTAGCGTGGCGATTTTTTGTAGCGATTTAAATACAGCTGAATCTTTGAGTGCGATTTTAGGTGCGTTAAATATAAAAGTTCATTTCATTGAAAAAAATGATTTTTTTGCACTGCCAAATAAAGAGTTAGCACTAAAATACAGCGCGAAATGCTTTGAATTTGCCCTTGATTGCGGGAGTGATTTTATCCTAACGACTTCAATGGGAAATTATGAGATTTTTGATAAAGAGCGCAAAAATTTATCAAAGGCTGCAAATCGCAATTTAGGCGATATGCCCGTGCTTTTCTTGCCACAGCTTTTGCTTTTGGCATTTGGGATTCGCAATGAGAGTGCGCTAAATTTTCGCTATCATAAGTTTGAGCCACGATTTTGTGAGATTCGCGGGTAATTTTGCGGTCAAATCAAGGCAAATCAAAGGGCAAAATCAATGAAAATTGCGATTAAAATCATCATAAGCCTTGCCGTGCTGTTGGGGTGGCAGGTTTTGAGTGGCGATTTAGGACTTGCCTGCATTTTGGCGGTATTTGTCCTAGCTGTGCTAATCGCAAATCCAAAAAAAGAAAAGCCCTTTGAAGAAAGCGATGAATACAAATCAATGGTAAAGGAAAAAAATGAGCGCAAATTATTTTTGGAAGAAGAGCGCATTTTAGAGAAGCAGCAAGTCGCGCAAAAACAGCAGCAAAGCAAAATCAAAGCAAAGGAATAGAAAATGGAAATTTTACTTTTAGTAGTGGCTGGAATCGTGCTATATATGCTATATAATAGTTTTAGTGATTATATGAAAAATCCTTACAAACTCCCAAGCGAGGATTTTGGCGATAGTTTTAAGCGCGAATACAAGCCAGAGGACAATCCCTATATAGAGCTAACCGATGAGGATAGAATCAAAAAGGGCGAGTTTGGAATTTTGGCGCAGATTTTGGCACACATTGCGCAAAGTGATGGCAAAGTTTGCGATTTGGAGCACGAACTGATAAGCGAAATGCTAAATGATATGGCAGTGGAGCTAAATCAATACAATGATTATAAAGATGCGCGGGGTAGTTTGCAGAGCATTTTTGATGAAGCGACAAAGGAAAGCGATTTGGATAATCTTGCAAATGCCTTTGTGGAGGCGACAAAAGGCGAGTATAAAAAGCGTGTGAAAGTGGTGGAATTTTTACTTGCAGTGGCTTATGCGGACGGCGCATTAAGCGAAATGGAGAGAGAGAAAATCATCGATGTGGCAGCGATTTTTGAGCTAAATAATGATGATTTTAATAGAATCTATGATGATTTTGAAGCTAGATATAATAATGGCGTGGAAATAACGCAGGATAAGGCTATGGCGTTGCTTGGGCTAGAAGCTGGATTTACGCGTAAAGAGCTTGAAAACGCCTACCATAAGGCAATCAAAGATAAAAAGCAAAATATTTTTAAGAGTTTAAACAAGCCATTTGATAGCGAATCTTTGCGTGAGATTGATAGCGCATATAAGGTTTTAAGCGAATCTATGAGCGATTCAAGCGAAACTAACGAAACTAGCGAATCTAATGTGGATTCGCAAAAAGTATAGGATTCGTGTAAAATGCGTATTATTGCTTCAATTCGGCAACGCCAATTCAAAACAATCCGCACCGAATCTGTCATACCGAGCAAGGCGTTAGCGTAGCGAAGTATCCAAAAGGCGAAAATCTAGCAAAAAGTTAAATCAATGGTAATAAGCGAAGTAATAATAAAATTTGTTGAGATACTTCCAAAGATTTTGTTCATTGCTATCGGTTTTAGCATTGTTTTCGCCCCTAAAAAAACACTTGTAAATTTTTGGCTCGGTCTTGCGGTAGCTGAGTGGGCAATTAAAAATTATCGACAAGAGAATTTTGCTTGGATAATTTTTGCTTCTTTAATCGCTGTGCTTTCGATGGTTTTGGCGGTGAAGGTATTTTTACGCGATGAAGATTTTAAATTCGATAAGTAAATAAGAGTGTGATAAAAAATTGTAGTTTTATAAGGAAATGCAAAATGAATAATCCCAAAAAAGTGAGCAATGCAAATCTATGAAATCCTGCTCTCACTGCCATTTACAATATGACGAATCCGCACTTTTTAAAAAAATCATAAATGGCAAAGAGGAATATTTCTGCTGTCGCGGGTGTGAGGGCGTTTTCACGCTTTTGGGCGAATGTAATTTAGGCGAATTTTATAATAAAATCGGCGCAACTACACTCACCCCGCCAAAAGAGCCACTTAACGATGATTTAGCAAGATTTGATAGCGAATCTTATACAAAAAAATATATTAAGATTTTGGGCAAAGATTTGTCATTGCGAGGCAAATCGATAGATTTGCACGAAGCAATCCAAAAAGATAAAAATGACGATTCGCCCCAACTCTGCGAAGTGTCCTTAATCATTGAGCGCATTCATTGTATTGCGTGTGTGTGGCTAAATCAAAAGATTTTAAACGCCACACAGGGCATTATCAGCGCGGATATAAATTTCACAAACAACAAAGCAAAAATTATTTTTGATAAAAATCAAATCCCATTAAGTGCGATTATTGCTAAAATCCGCTCAATCGGCTATGATGCGCAATGCTACGACCCCAAAATGCTAGAAAATATCAACGCAAAAGAGCGCAAAAGCTACTACACGCGAATGATTGTGGGCATTTTTTGCACGATGAATATTATGTGGATTGCGGTGGCGCAGTATAGCGGGTATTTTTTGGGAATGGAGCGGGATATTAAGGACATTCTTAATCTTGCTGGATTCGCACTTGCCACGCCTACGCTTTTCTTTTCGGGCTTTATATTTTTCCGCAGTGGCTATTTTGGGCTAAAAAATGGTTTTATAAATATGGATTTGCTAGTTGCCACAGGTGCGACTTTGGCGTATCTTTATTCTATTTATGCCGCGATTTCGCGCAGTGGTGAGACTTATTTTGAAAGCGTTACGATGATTATCACTTTTGTGCTAATTGGTAAATTTTTAGAGATTGCAACCAAAAAAAGCGCGGGGGACAGCATTGATAGGCTAAATCTAAGTGTGCCAAATGTGGTAACCGTGTGTGAATCTGCGGATTTTGAGAGAAGTGTGCTAAAAGCGATAAGTCCAGAGGAAGTGCAAGTAGGCGACATTATCCAAGTTAAAGTGGGCGAAAAAATCGCCATCGATGGCGTCCTGCTCTCACAAAACGCAACTATTGATAGCTCAATGCTTACAGGCGAATCAGCGTTAGAATCCAAAAGCCAAAACGCTCCGCTTATTTCAGGTAGCATAAATATGGAGCGCACTATTTATTACCGCGCCACACGGATTTTTGAAGATTCTACGCTAAATAATATTATAAATCTAATCCAAGATTCAATCACCAAAAAGCCACTCATTGAGACAAAGGCAAATGCGATTTCTTATCATTTTAGCGCGTTTGTGCTATTTTGTGCGGTGGCGACATTTGCCTTTTGGGCGTGGAGTTTGGGTAACTTTGAAAAAGCGATGATTGTGGCTATTAGCGTGATAATCATCGCTTGCCCTTGCGCTCTTGCCCTTGCTACGCCTATTGCAACCATTATCGGCATTACAGAGGCTTACAAGCGCAAGTTGCTTTTCAAGGAAGCGCGGTTTTTGGAGAGTTTCGCCAAAAGTGATTGCATTGTATTTGACAAAACAGGGACACTAACTTTTGGTAAGCCAAAAGTCGTGCACGAAGTAAAATTTCGCAAATATGAAGCGCGAATCTTACGCGATTTTGTCGCTCTTAACACGCACCCAATAAGCAAGGGAATAGCAGAGTTTTTAGTTGAATCTTTGGGCGATTCAAGCGAATCTAAAAGCGCGATTACTAACTTTAAGCAAATCACGCAAAAAGGCATAAGCGCGAAATGTGGCGATTTGGAGCTTTTGGGTGGAAGTGAAAATTTTATGTGCGAATGTGGCGTAAAAATTGATTTGGATTCTAATCAAAATTTGCAAGAATTTACGAGTGATTCAAGTAAATTTTATTATGCGATAAATGGCGAGTTGATGGCGATTTTTGACTTGAAAGATAGGCTAAAAAATGGCGCAAAAGAAGTGGTGGCGACATTTCAAAAAGCAGGATTTCGCGTAGCAATTTTAAGTGGCGATAGATTCGCGGTGGTAAAATCCATCGCTAATTCGCTACAAATCGCCGAATTTTACGCCGAGCAATCCCCAATCGACAAAAGCGATTTTATTGACAAACTTCGCGTTCAAGGGCATAAAGTCGTAATGATAGGCGATGGCATAAATGACGCAATCGCGCTAAATAAAAGCGATATAGCCATTTCTATGGGCGCGGGGAGCGATGTGGCAATAGAATCAAGCGATATTGTCTTGCTTGATGATAGTCTGCAAAGTCTGTGCCTAGCGCATAAAATCGCGCTAAAAACCTACGCTACGATAAAGCAAAATATAAAAATTAGCATTTGTTATAATCTGCTTACAATTCCCCTTGCGATGGCAGGGCTTATAATCCCGCTATTTGCGGCGGTTAGTATGAGTTTTAGTTCAATTTTAGTGGTGCTAAATTCGTTGCGAATTAGGCAAAAAAAGTAAAATAACTTTGAAATTTATGGTAAAATCGCACGAATTTTAATTTAAGGAGTTTGCAATGATACAAATGCTAAATGTTCTTGGGGGGGGGGAATCGCCCAAATCGTAAAAAATTCCCCATCATTGCGAGACGAGCATTTAGGCTTGGCGTGGCAATCCATAATTTTCCCCTCCCTTGCGGAGGGGGATTTAGGGGGTGGGTAAAATTTCTTTCCCTTGCATTCGCAACTCTAGCGATTTACACGAATCTAAATGCCATTGAGTTAAGCAGTATTTGCACGACAACAAATAATTGCGAAATAAACGGCACATACAAAAATCAAAGCATAGAAAACAATCAAAACTTTACCACAACAAACCAAATAAAAATCACTACCCAACTAAATACTTTTACAAACAATAGCACGATAAATCTTGGCAATAGTTACATTACTATTAATAGTAGTGGCAACAGCATTCAAAATTTTTATAATTACGGGAGCATTATTACTACAAATAATTATAGTTTGGATACAACAGGGACAAATAACGGCGGATTTAAAAATATCTATAATTACGGCTATATCTCAGGCTATGTTTATTTAGCAGGTAGCGAATCAAACACGACAAATATCACTAATTATGGCACTATGGGTGGTGTAAATAGTAATGGTGGTGGCAACAATAAAACTATCATTATTGATAATCGTGGCGTTATAAAACTAGTAGATAATGGGCAAAAATTTCATTTTAATACAAAACTTATAATCAAAAACTATGCAATGATTATAGATAAAAACGCAAATTCATTCAATGCTACGGGGACAAAGAACGATAATTCGCATTTGATAGCCGCATCTAACGGCGGAGTTCATTTTTTTGATTCTGCTTCTAAACTCATTTTAGACTTTGGCAATGCGTTTGAGTTTGGCAAGGAATATTCGCTTGATAAACTTGTCCTTGATACAAATGGGACAAATAAACTAAAAGTCGATTTCTCCCGTCTATCGCCATTTAATGATATTTATACGATAACCAAAAGTGGCGCAAATGGATTCAAAGTAGAGTTAAAAAATCCACAATACGGCACAATAGGCACTTTGTATAAATCAAACATTCGCACGATGAATAATTTTACTACGATTAGCGATTCAATGATTTATCCACACAAATACAAAAGCACAAATCGCAGTGTTAGAAAAAGAGTGATTCGCAGAGTGCGAAAAACTGCACATTTGTTTGATACCATAGATTCCCCCTCCCTTGCGGAGGGGGATTTAGGGGGTGGGTTTAACACCCAAAATAACACACAATTTTCAAATAACGAATCTATCCACCCACTACGCTACCCTAGCGTAAATGAATGGGAATCTATCCTTTTGCTTAAACAAAATGAATCTTTTGCCTACAAAAGCAATTCA
>CAKUOH010000033.1 GCA_934668765.1 uncultured Helicobacteraceae bacterium
CGATACTTCGCACTATCTCACAACGACAAATTCCACACTATCGCTTTCTCCATTTTCATTTATCACTGTTAGCGTGTGGCTACCTACTTCCACGCTCAATGGGCGGACTTTTTGCATTCCACTGCCGATAAACTTCCTATCCACATACCAAAACACATCGCTATTATTTAGATTTGCGATTCGCGCTAGTAGTGCGTTTTCGCCATCAAAGTCTTTTGTAGGCGTGATTTTTATGCCATTTTTTGGGTATAAAATCTTTAAATTGTGTTTATAGCGTGGGTTTTTTGCTATATAATCAAGTCCTAAATTTTGCTCTTTGTAAAAATCAAGCAAATTTATCGGTAGATTTAGCCGTGTAATCTCGTGTGCGCCGATAAAATCCCCGCTTTGTGAATCTATTTCATTGCCATTTTTATCCACAAAGATATTTTTCAAAAACGGCGATTTTCGCAAAGGGCGAGCATTGTTAGGATAAAGCACTTCACGCGATTTTAGCCCAATGTAACGCGAATCCCACGCATAGCCTGTGATTTCATCAATTTTTATGCGTTTTAGCGCGTCCTTTGGCTCTGCAAACGCACCACCCAAATCCCCCAAATCCCCTAAAATACTAAGAAGCAAATCCCCTGCGATATTCACGCCAAAAAGATTTGGATTCGCACTCCCATCGAAATTCCCAGCCCACACGACAATAGTATATTTTGGCGAAGTCCCAGCCGCCCAAGCGTCCTTGCGCCCGTAACTCGTGCCAGATTTCCACGAAAAAACCTTTTGATTTTTGTAGTAGTTTTCTATGCCGAATCTATCAAGTTTTGACATTGCTTGAAGTGCGAGAAAACTCGCCCCTTGTGAGATAAATTGATTTTTTTGATTGTGAATTGCTTTGTTAGAATCTGCGATTTGCCATTGCAATGGCGATTTACTTGAATCTAAAATAACGGAATGATTACCCAAAGACAAATTGTCCCCAAGCAAATATTTCAAATCCACGAATCTGCCATAATTGCCTAGCCCTGCATAGATTTTCGCCACATCTTCTACGCTAAATTCTTTCGTGCCTAAAATGAGTGATAGCCCATACTGCTCGAAATTATTACCACTAAAACCCAAAATATTTTGCAAATCAAAGAAAAATTTTTCATATCCATAATCCTGCAATAGTGCGACAAATGGCACATTTAAAGAGCGGATTAGCGCAGTTTGCGCAGGAATAAAGCCATAGAATTTTTTACTTGCATTTTGTGGCTTGAAATTTGCCCACAGCGTAGGTGCGTCAATGAGTTTGGATTGCGGGACGATTAGCCCATTATCGATTGAAAGTGCGTAAAGCAGGGGTTTTAGCACAGAGCCGACACTGCGTTTTGCTACTATGCCATCAATTTGCCCAAAGCCCTCAATATCAAAAAAATCCTGCGAACCACCATAAGCCAAAACTTCCCTACTTTGCGTCCCTATGATAATCGTAGCGACATTTTGAATGCCTAGATTTTTTAGCTTTTGATGATAATTTTTTAGCATAGATTCAAGGCGAATTTGGAGCGTTTTATCAATGGTAGTGTGGATATTTGGCGAAATCATTGTTTGCGAATCTTGCGTAAGATTTGCGCTAGATTCGCGTCCAAAATCGCCCACGCCACGCAAATCATTTGCAAGACGCAAAGATAAATGTGGGGCGATATTTTTTTCGCGCCGAATCTTTGGTAGCCCCTCATTTAGCGCAAGTTTTAGATTGTCATCATCGATAAGCCCTTGTGTGTTTAGCTTTTTTAGTAAATTATCGCGCTTTTCTATCAAACGCGCCGTATTTTTTTGCAAGTGCAAAGCACCCGGTGCATTTGGCAAAACTGCCAAAAGTGCCGCTTGTCCCCACGAGAGATTTTGCGGCGACTTGCCAAAATAATATAGCGCAGCCGTTTTTACACCCACGATATTTCCACCATACGGGGCATTATTAGCATAAAGGCGCAAAATTTCATCTTTGCTATAAAGCCACTCTAATTTTAGGGCAAAAATTAGCTCCCTAAATTTATTAAAATAAGTGCGTGAATCGCCTCGTAGTAGCTTAATACTCTGCATTGTAATAGTGCTAGCACCACTGCGCTTCTTGCTTGTGAGATTGTGCCAAAAGCTCCGCACAAGCGCACTAAAATCAAAGCCCAAATGACTATAAAATCGCTTGTCCTCATACGCCAAAATCGCGCGTGTCAGCTTTTCGCCCAAAGGCTCGGTGGCTTTTATGTGCCATTGTTGCGCTTCATTTAAAAACACGCTTAAAATTTCGCCATTCCTATCATAAGTCGCCTTTGAATATCGCGCATTAAAGGGGTCGCCTTTTGGGTTAAAGCTAAAAAATAAAATCGCGCTATATGTAAAAATAAGCGTGGTGGCACAAAGAAACGCGAATCTAAAAGGGTGATTTCGCGGATAAAAAAATGCAAAGATTTGCACTTTGATTTTCATAAATTTTGAGATTAGATTCGCCTGAATTGCTCTATCGCTAAATTTTGGCTTTTTCAAATGCTAAATTGTCCTTTGTGTATGAAAATCAAAGGCATATTGTAATTTATTTAGCCTTATATTAGCACATATCCAAAGCTACTAAAAGAAAGTCCTAAAACTCTATGATATATCTAATGGTAAATTTATATGGATTTTTGACTTTATATCCCGGGCGGGAGACATATTTTGTGGCATCCTTTGTGTCTATTTTTACATCTGGATTTACAGCCACATACTCTAGCATAGGAAATTTTGCCACCACCTCCAAATTATGCCCGATATAGCCCACAGGTGTGCTACAACTGCGTCTACCCTCAAAATAGCTATCACAGCTACGAATCCCTGCGATATTTACGCGCTGGAAAAATGCGATTCGCACACCCACAGATACACTAACATCAAAAAAGTGATTTGTCGTTTCAGACGCGCCTATGGGAATACCCTCCGTTTTGTTATACATATCCATATAACGATTGACTATATTTTTATCAAAGCTACTTCCGCCAAAGCCCACGCCACCAAAGATGCCAAATGCCACGCGTTCGCTTGAGTAGAAGTCTAATAACAAGTCCGCATTTAGCGTGTAGTCTATTACGCCTATGGGTTGGCGTTTTTTGCCATCGGCGTTTGTATCTCTATAATGCTGGAATCCTACATTTGCGTAGTATCGTAGCCCAACCCAATCATTTATAAAATGCTTATATCCAAACAAAATCTCCCACGCTAAAGCCCACGATTTTGAGATTTGATTATCTCTAGCATTCCATCTAGGTGTAGTATTATTAGCTTGTGTATGTATGGGGTATCGCATAATTTGTGAATGCTCAATATCCATCTCAATATATCCTCCGCCCACACCTGCACCGATAATAATACCGCTTGGCTCTTTAGCAAAAAGAGAGCTTATCGCAACTAATATAATTGCAAAAAATTTGATTTGTTTCATATTACTCCCCTTTCCTAAAATGCGATGATATAGCGCAGTGTGAATTTATATGGATTTTTGATTTCATAGCCCGGACGCTGATTGGCGCATACATACTTTCCCGTATTAGCAGGAGTTACAGGATTCACACAATAAGCACCCATTATATCGCCTCGCTTAGTGGCATAATAAGTTAGCATAGGAAATTTTGCGCCAACCTCTAAGCTATGCTCCAAAGATGATATAGGTGTGCTACAACTGCGTCTGCCATCGCCTCCTGCACTACACACTACTTGCCCTACGCTACGGATTTGCTGGAAAAATACTATTCGTGTGCCTATGGATAAAGATGCGCTGAAATGATTTTTAGCTACCTTGCCTACGCCTGCAAACTCTGGCTCTGTAAATCGCGTGGAATCTATCGTGCCACCATAAAATTTCTCATAATCATCAATTCTTTGGCTATCAAAATAAGCTCCACCCACGCCAAATCCGCCAAAAATCCCAAAGCTAATAGATGGGCTATTGTAAAAATTTAATAGCAAGTCTGCATTTAGCGTATAATCAACAACGCCAATTTTTTCCTTGCCACCCGAGAAATTTTCATCTTTATAATGCTGTGCACCGACATTAACATAGTAGCGAAATCCAATATAATCATTCAAAAAATGCTTATATCCCACCAAAATCTCATAGGTAATGCCCCAGCTTTTTATGCTACCATTAACTTGATCTACCCAAGTCCCTTGAAGCCAATTTACGCCAAGTCCGCCGCTTTTAGTTGAATCTGGATATTTTATATTTGTATGAGTTGCACCATAGCCAAATCCAACGCCAAATAGCCAATTTGCGCTTTCCCTAGCACTTAACGCACCCCCCCCCATAGCCATAAAAAGCACTGCTACGGCGAGTTTAGCAAATGTTATCCTAACCATTTTATCTCTCTAATAATAAAATTCAAGTTTAAGCAATATCGTTTAAATAAAAGGTTAATAAAATTTAAATGTTGCATAGATTGCTTTGGCAAATCTGTAAAATCGCCTTGCAATGGTATTTTTTAGCTCTTTTGGATTGCTGTGTCGAGCTTTTTTGCTTATCTTGCAATGATAAATTTAAGCAAAATCACATTTATTGCAATATCCAATTTATCGGCGCGATTCCTTTGTCGCGCAAAAATTCATTGCATTTACTAAAATGTCCGCAGCCGATAAATCCACGCGCTAGTGGCGATGGGTGCGGTGCTTCAAGCACTAAATGTCTGCGTGAATCTATAAGCGATTTTTTGCCCCGTGCATAATTTCCCCAAAGCATAAAGACGATATTTTCGCGCTTCATTGATAGAATCTCAATCACTTTATCCGTGAAAATCTCCCACCCAAAGTCTTTGTGCGAGAGTGCCTTGCCCAGCTCTACGCTCAAAAGTGCATTTAGCAAAAGCACACCTTGCCTTGCCCACGCGCTTAAATCGCCACTTTGTGGCGAATCTAATCCTAAATCGCGTTTGATTTCTTTAAAGATATTTTTTAGCGATGGAGGTGGTGTAACGCCCTGTGGAACGCTAAAAGATAGCCCCATAGCTTGTGCTATCCCACGCTCTACGCCGTGATAAGGGTCTTGTCCTAAAATCACCACCTTTACTTTTTCAAACGGCACGAGATTGAAAGCATTGAAAAGCAATTTTGGCGGTGGCAAAATGGTAGCTTTTTTAAGCGCGTCATAATATTTGGCGCGAATCTCCGCAAAATAGGGCTTATTAAATTCGCCCTGCAAATGCGCTTTCCACGAATCTTCGATTTGGACTTCCATAAGTTTTGCCTTAAATTTTTTTTGGATTGCTTCGGCGATAAAATCGCCTCGCAATGACGAATCTAGCGAACTTTGCGCACGAATCTAAATAAAACTCACTCAATAATCTTTGGCACGATAAAAAATCTATTCTCCGCCTTTGGCGCGTTTTGCAAGATGGTTTCAATCACATCGCTTTGGCGTGGCAAATCCTCACGCATCGGCGTTTTTGCGCTTTTTGTTGGAATGTCCGCATTTAAATCAACCGCATTTAGATTCTCTACAAAATTTAGAACTTCGCTAATTTGTCCCTTAATCGCCTCTTTCTTGTCCTCTGGCACTTGCAATGCACTTAAACGCTCTAATTTGCCTAATAATTCATCATCGATTGTCATTATTTATCCTTTTTAAAATCATAATTTTATCGCATTTGTTTTTCAAACACAAACGCATAGTCCATATCCTCTTTGCCCCACATATTAGGTATATTTGGGTCTTTGTGGTGCGGATTAAAAAACTCTATTATTTTAAATCCACAACGATTGACATAAAAGTGAATATTGCGCTTTTCAAAATACGGCGTAATAGTGCGCCACAGCTTTGTATGCGGATATTTTTGCTCTATTAGTTGCCACGCTTGAAATCCTATGCCTTTACTTTGCGCATTTTGCTTGATAAAAAATAGCTCCAAATCATTTTCTTGCGTTGCTTCATTTATGCAAACTACCGCGCCACCGACATTTTGCCCATTTTGCATTACGCAAAGCCCTTGTGCCCCCTTTTTATTTAGTGTATTTTCTATTTCGCTTTTTGATATGATTTCCTCATTTTGTGTGCCAAATTCCGCCTCAAATCCGCCCTTAAACGCCATTTGCAAGTCTTTGATGAAATTCTCTCTTTGGCTAAATTCCAATGTTTTTAGTGCAATCATTTTAGCTCTTTTATTGCTATTATTCTCGTGGGTCGGCGATGTGTCCTAAAAGCGCACTTTTTGCTACCACTGCGGAGTTTGCCAAATAAACTTCCGAGCTTTTTGCGCCCATTCGCCCTACAAAGTTGCGATTTGTCGTAGAAATGCACTTTTCATTATCGCCCAAAATTCCCATATATCCGCCAAGACACGCGCCACAAGTAGGATTGCTAATAAGTGCGCCACTTTTTAGTAAAATATCAATTAAACCCTCTTTCTCTGCCTGACGGGCGATTTGCTGCGTCCCGGGCGTTATTATTAGGCGCACATCGCGGTGAATCTTTTTGCCTTTTAAAATCTCTGCTGCGATGCGTAAATCGCTAATGCGCCCATTAGTGCAAGAGCCGATAAAGGCTTGGTCGATTTTAATTTTATCACTTATGGCTTGTGAAATGGGCTTCCCATTTGATGGCAAAAACGGATATGCCACAAGTGGCTCTAATTTGCTTATATCAATGGTGATTTTTTGCGCATAATAGGCTTTTTCATCGCTTTTGTGAATCACAGGCTCACCACGCAACGAATCACGCGAATCCAAAAACGCTTCCGTAATCTCATCATACGCGATAATCCCGCTTTTTGCCCCCGCTTCAATCGCCATATTACAAATGCTAAATCTATCGTCCATTGCGATATATTTTAGTCCCTCGCCCGTAAATTCTAGCGCGTTATACAGCGCACCATCAACGCCAAGCTGACGAATCACTTCTAAAATCAAATCCTTGCCATAAACGCAGGGTGCGGGTTTGCCGACAAATTCGACTTTTATACTTTGGGGGATTTTAAACCAATTTTTGCCCGTCATCATCGCAAAAGCTAAATCCGTGCTTCCCATTCCTGTGGCAAATGCGCCTAACGCGCCGTGTGTGCAGGTATGCGAATCCGCGCCTATTATCACATCACCGGGCATAACAAGCCCTTTCTCTGGCAAAAGTGCGTGTTCGATGCCCATATCGCGCTCATCAAAGAAATATTTTAGATTCTGCTCTTTTGCAAAATCGCGGTTTTTTCGCGCTTGATTTGCCGAAGCAATGTCTTTGGCAGGGATAAAGTGGTCTAGGACAAGGAAAAAATTATCGGGCTTTGCTAGTTTTTTCGCCCCTGCTTTTTTGAAAGCTTCGATAGATAGGGGCGTGGTAATATCATTACCAATTACCATATCTATGTCGCATTCGATGATTTCATCAGCGAAAACGGAGCGATTCGCGTGGGCAGAAAAGATTTTTTCAGTGATTGTTTGTGGCTTTTGTGGCATTTTTTAAATCTCCAATCTTTAAAAATTTTGAAATTTTATCTATAAAAATATAAAATTTTTTTAAAAGTCTTTTAAAAAAGGTGGCTAAAAATGGCAAAATTTGATATAGGAATCATAGGAATCAGTGGCTACACAGGGCTAGAATTAGTAAAACTGCTATTAAATCATAAATTTTTTAATTTGAGCTATATCGCAAATCAAAGTGGCGAAACCACGCTCCACGCACTTTATCCAAACCTAATCAATGTCGCGCCAAATCTGCTCGTGCAAAAAATCGACTTTAATGAAATCAAAAAGCTAGATTTGGTATTTTTGGCATTGCCACATAAGGAATCAATGAGTATTGTGCCAAAAATTTTAGAGTTTGGCGTAAAAATAGTGGATTTAAGCGCAGATTATCGCTTGAATGCGGAGAATTACGAAGCGAATTACTGCAAACATAGCGATTTGCTAAACCTTAAAAACGCCGTATATGGCTTGGTAGAGTGGAATCGCAAATCAATTAAAAACGCGAATCTTGTGGCAAATCCGGGCTGTTATCCTACGGCGTCCTTGCTTGGAATCCTGCCATTTATCGCGCATTTGGGCGATAAAAGCATTTTTATTGATGCCAAAAGTGGCGTGAGTGGCGCAGGAAAAAAGCTAACGGATAACACGCACTATCCGCAAATAAATGAAAATATGTTCGCTTATTCGCCTTTTATTCATCGACACAGCATTGAGATTAAAGAAAAATGCGAGTTTTTTGGGCTCAAAATCACAGAATCTAGCACCAAAAAAAACTTACGCGCCCTAGATTCTGCGATTAAAATCAATTTTGTTCCGCATTTAAGCCCATTTACGCGCGGAATGCTAGTAAGTATTTTTGCGCGTTTAAAAGAGCCGCTAAATCCGCTAGAAATCTTGCGTGAATGTTACAAAGATGAGCCATTTATCCGCATAAGCGAAAATCCTGTGAGCGTGAAAAACACCGCTGGAAGCCACTTTTGCGATATTTTCGCGCTTTGCGATGGGTGCGATTTATTTATTAGTTCTAGCATTGATAATCTATTGCGAGGTGCTAGTTCGCAGGCATTAGCAAATGCGAATCTTGCCTGTGGATTGGAAGAAATTCACGCTCTGCCAAATGTCGCATATATGCCGTAAATCTTAATGAATCTTTGGGGCAAGTCTTGTGGCTAGAATCTACGAAATCTTGGGGGCAAATCTTTGGAATCTAAAAAAATATTAGAGATTCAAAATGATGCGATTTTTATCGCAGATTCGCATACGCAGACAAGTGCGCAAAATGGGCGTGATTCGCTTATTTTGGCATTACAAAAAATATGCGATTCGCATTCCATTCCATCGCAGATTTTTTTAATGGGCGATATTTCAAATATTTTGGTAGGCAATCTAAAATCTAGCGTAAAATCTAATAAATCTCTTATAAATGTCATAGATTTGCTATCCAAAAAAGCGCAAGTGCTGTATTTTGAGGGCAATCACGATTTTAATTTGGAGGACATTTTGCCACATACATTAAAAATTCCGCGCAAAAATCAGCCACTTCTTGCAAACTTTGGCAAAAGGCGCGTTTTAATCGCACACGGCGATATTTTCTTGGATAAAAAATATGAAATTTATATAAAAATTTTGAGTGCAAAAATCACAGCAAAAATGCTTCAAATGGCGGATTTTGCGACTTTTGGGCGAATGTATGGCGTAATTGAAAAAAAAGTGCAAAATAAAAAGATTAGATTTATTAGCGATGAATCTGCGATTTCTGCGCTTATTCAAAGCCGAATCCAAAATTATAAAACTTACATAGATTCGCAGAATTTAAAAGTGGATTTGGTGATTGAGGGGCATTTTCATTTGGGGAAAATTATGGGGCAAGATTTGTGCGATTTGCCCAAAAATGCGAAAGATTCACGCGAATCTACCACAAAAAATTGCCCTTTTGTCTATGTCGCATTGCCGTCATTTTTGGCAAAAGATGAGATTTTTCGCATAAAAGAATGCGATTTTGTCCGCATTTAAGGTAGATTCATACAAATCTCACAAAAAGTAGCCAAATTTTGCAAAAATTTCCGATTTTAAATCCATATTTTTAAGATAAAAAATTATATAATCCGCAATTTTAAGTGATTTTAACATTTTTGGGGTAAATTATGGACGAAATGCAAGAGATTTTAGAGGATTTCCTCATCGAAGCTTTTGAGATGATAGAGCAACTAGACCAAGATTTAATCGAGTTGGAGCACAATCCAAATGATTTGGACTTGCTAAATCGCATTTTCCGCGTGGCACACACGATTAAGGGTTCAAGTTCGTTTTTGAATTTTGATATTTTAACAAGCCTTACGCACAATATGGAAGATGTGCTAAACAAAGCACGGCGCGGAGAGTTGCAGATTACGCCAGATGTGATGGATGTGGTGCTTGAATCAATCGATATAATGAAAGGGCTATTAAATGCGATTCGCGACACGGGGAGCGACAAAACAGACATTGACATTACTGATGTCGTAAAAAGATTGCAAGGCATTTCGCAAGGACAAGCCTCCGAATCTGCCCCAGCTGAATCTACCCCTGCCCCAGCGCAACCTGCTCCCACTGCTGAAGCAAAACCCGCTGAATCACAATCCGCCACACCTGCGACAGATTCAGCACAAGCAACCACTACCACCCCAGAAAAACCCGCAGAGGACAATATAGATTACTCCAAATTTACCCCAGAGGAAGTCGAGCAAGAGATTCAAAGGCTTTTAAAGATTCGCCAAGAGGAAGATAAGGCGCGTAGAGCTGCTAAAAAGCAAGAGGAAGCGCAAGGTAGCGCAACACAAGCACAACCAGCTACACCCGCTCAACCAGCACAAACTGCGCCAAGCCCAGCTCCCAAACCTGCACCAGCCACACCAAAACCAGCTCCAGTTGCCAAAAAACCATTAGGTGTGAAAAAAGATGATGGCGCAGTAGCGACAGCGGTGGAGCAAACCGTTCGTGTCGATGTCAAGCGACTTGACCATCTTATGAGGCTTATCGGGGAGCTTGTGTTAGGCAAAAATAGGCTTATAAATATCTACGATGAAGTAGAGGAGCGATATGATGGGGAGCAGTTCCTAGAGGAGCTAAACCAAGTCGTAAGCTCCGTATCGCTTGTAACGACAGACTTACAACTTGCCGTTATGAAAACTAGAATGCTCCCTGTCAGCAAAGTTTTCAATAAATTTCCGCGAATGGTGCGCGATTTGTCGCGCGATATGGGGAAAAGTATCGAGCTAGTCATTAGTGGAGAGGAAACGGAGCTTGATAAATCCATCGTTGAGGAAATCGGCGACCCACTTGTGCATATGATTCGCAATTCGTGCGACCACGGAGTTGAAAGCAAGGAAGAGAGACTTGCTGCTGGGAAAAGCGAGACGGGCAAAGTCGAGCTAAAAGCGTATAACGAGGGCAATCATATCGTTATTGAGATTACCGATGATGGCAAGGGACTTGATGCCGAAATGCTAAAACAAAAAGCACTTGAAAAAGGCATAATTAACGAGCGCGAAGCAGATACAATGACTAATAAAGAAGCCTATGGGCTAATCTTTAAGGCTGGATTTTCTACCGCAAAAGTCGTTACAAATGTAAGTGGACGGGGCGTGGGAATGGATGTGGTAAAAACCAATATCGAAAAGCTAAATGGTATCATCGATGTTGAATCCGAGCTAGGACAAGGCACAGTTTTTAAACTAAAGATTCCGCTTACTCTAGCCATTATTCAGGCGTTGATTGTAGGCGTCCAAGAGGAATACTACGCCATTCCACTTAGCTCTGTCGTGGAAACTGTGCGAATCAATCAAGATGAAGTCTATATGGTTGAGGGTAGAAGCGTTTTGCGTTTGCGCGATGAGATTTTGACACTTGTGCGATTAAGCGATATTTTCAAAGTCGATACTGTGATTAAAAATTCAAGTGAATTTTATGTCGTGGTAATCGGCTTGGCAGAGAATAAAATCGGCGTGATTGTGGATTATTTGGTAGGACAAGAGGAAGTGGTAATCAAATCGCTAGGATATTATCTAAAAGGCACGGAGGGCATTGCAGGTGCGACTGTTAGGGGTGATGGTAAAATCACGCTTATTGTTGATGTCGGCGGTATGATGCATATGGCAAAAAGTGTCAAAGGCACGGTTAGCTCTTTGCAAGATGACGCTAACGAAGCCACCGAAAAGACAAAACCAAGCGACTATATAGTCCTTGCAGTCGATGATAGTCAAGTGGATAGAGCGATAATCAAAAAATATCTAGGACCGCTTGGCGTAACGATTTTGGAGGCAAAAGATGGGCTAGAGGCACTAGATATTATCAAAAATGGCGATAAATACATAGACGCCGTGCTTGTGGATATAGAGATGCCTAGAATGGACGGCTATACTTTGGCAAATGAGATTCGTAAATATAATAAATTTAAAAATCTCCCGCTTATCGCAGTTACAAGCCGAAGTAGCAAGGGTGATAGAATGAGGGGCGTAGAATCAGGTATGACAGAATATATCACAAAGCCCTACTCTGCGGAATATTTGGTAAATGTAGTCAAGCGAAATATCAATTTTAATATCACACAAGGAGAGTAAATTACTCTAAAAATTACATATAAAAGGATTAGCAATGGATGATAAAATGAAAGATTTATTTAGAGCGCAGTCAAATCAAAGCAATAACGAAGAGCAAGTGGAGGACATTCTCCAAGTCGTGGGATTCTTAGTTGGGAGCGAGGAATTTGCTGTGCCGATTTTAGATATTCAAACCATTGAGAAACCTATCGAATTTACGCGCGTCCCCGGCACTCCAAGCTATGTGCTAGGCGTATTTAATCTGCGTGGCAATGTCTATCCGTTAATAGATTTACGCGCAAAGTTTGGGCTACCTGTGATTAAACAAAACAAAGACACGCGCTACATTGTGATTAAGCATAATGACGAAGTCGCTGGATTTGTGATTGACAAGCTGACTGAAGCGATTAAGATTAACGAAGCAGATATTGAGCCTA
>CAKUOH010000034.1 GCA_934668765.1 uncultured Helicobacteraceae bacterium
ATCGTGGATAATCATCAACTTTTAGGCAATAAATGCTATAAAAATGACGCACAATCCTGCTATACGCTTGGAATGGCTCATTTCTTTGGCAGACTTGATGGCAAAGCTGTGGCACAAAATCGCCCCTATGCCTTGCAACTAATCCAAAAATCTTGCGCTTTGGGCTTTAAAAAAGGTTGCAGTGAGTATCATAGATTTAGGCGATAAATGGGCATTTTGGGAGATTATTATAAAAGAAACAATCCCACGCATTTCACGCGAAATGTAGCAAATACACGGCAACTAGCACGAGTGCGATTCCAAAAAATCCTATGGGCTTTAATCGTTGCTTGAAAAATATATATCCACCGCCAACCGTTCCTAAAATGCCGATTGCGCCCCATAGCGTGTATGCTACGGGCAATTCCATTCCTTTATCAAGGGCAAGTGCGAGTAGCAAAAATACAATATCCACCAATACAAGTGCTAGAATCCCCCACCAAAGCCGTCTAAATCCATCAGATTTCGCCAAAGCCAAGTTTGCGACTATATCTAAAACGCCCGATAAAAATACCAATAAAAACGCCATTATTGCGCCTTTGCTTTGTCGTGGATTGCTTTTGCGTCTTGTGATGATGAGCCATTGCTGTGCTCTTCGCCTAAAATTATGCACACAATTCCGCTAAAACCAAGTGTGATACCAAAATACTGCGCAGTGCTTAAATGTGGCTCAAAAAATACAAAGCTGACAAGCAAAACGCCAATGCCACCTACGATTTCCCAAGTCGCATACGCCACGCCAACGGCGATTTGGCGCAAAGTTAGCGACATTAGGAAGTATGAGAGATTCATAAGTATCACAAGTGCGACTTTGCCGATTGTGCCTTGTCCTGCGTTATCTAAGGCTTTTAGAATACTTAAGCCACATATTTCAAGCGCGATAGCGGCAATTAGCATAGCCCACGCCACCGTGCGGGAACTTTTGGCGTTTGTAGCGTTTGTCTGCACGAATCTAATCCTTTTGCGTAAATCCAAAATGCGCGAATTGTAGCCTTTAACGCACCAAAAGTCAAGCGTAAGTTTGGAAACTTGCATTACAAATAGTCATAATATATAAAGTAAAAATTTTTACTTTATATTGCAGTAAAAAACTAGATAATTTTGTTTTAGTCCCTTGTTAAATTTCTTTGTCTCTCTACATTTAGATGGATTCTTAAATATTTTTGCCTTGATATTAAACTAGATGAAAATTATTTTAGTGCTAAAAGAGGGCGTGGAATTGGTGGATTAAATCATTGATTTTGGATTCAAAGTCGCTTGTTGTTTTGTCATTGCCAGACTTGCGAAAGCGATTCGTGGCAATCTATTAGGATTTACAAGCGAAGCAAAGTAACCATCTATTTTTAGATTCGTGGATTGCTTCGGGCTTTTTAAAAAGCCCTCGCAATGACGAATGGAGGTAATTTTTTGATTGATTCGATTTTCTAGCGAAAATCTTGCAATGACAGCATTAGAATTGATTCGTCATTGCTAACGCAACGAAGCAATCTAAAATTTACCCCCCCCCTTAATCCCCTCCGCAAGGGAGGGGCAAGAGAAAAGAAACCTACCTCCAACAAAGGGAGGGGGAAATAATATTTGTGTGGATTTGTTCTTAACTGCGTGTTTTTATTTTATTCCACTCTTTTTGTGCGGCGGAGAATTTATTATCAAATAATGGGTCTTCTTCGCGCAATCGCAATCTTAACCTTGCCAAACAATCCTTGCTGGTATCTTCTAGTGCTTGAATCACAAGCGCATCGAATCTATCATCATCATTATCATAAATCGCTAGTCTAAACGCCTCCAAATACTTCGCATAGTCGTCCTTGTCTTTTTTATCATCAATCTCTTTTTGGCGAATCGAGTTCAAAATATCTATCAAATCTTCCTTTGTCATATCATCAATTTGCTTTTTGGAGTAAGCATTGCTAATCCTACGCAAACGGCGCACTAACTCTTGCTTGTCTTTGGAGTTATTGAAAAATTGCTTGTAATTTTTCTCCATATCGCGTGGCATAAACTCGCTAATGATATATTTTTTGGCATTTGTGATTTTGGAGATATTGTGTGAGGTTTTATTGTCATTTAATTGCGCTAAAATATCCTTCAAAAGTTCGACTTCTTCGCGGTTATTTTCAATGAAAAGCATAAATGTGGCGCATTCTTCTTTTGGCATAAATGTGGCTATTTTTTGCGCAATTTGCTCAATGATAATCTCTTGATACTGCCTATATTTGATTTCTAAAATAAGCAGTGCCTTTTCGATTTTATGCGAAGGGAGCGTGTTTGCGACTACTTCGTGAATTGTGGCGTAAGAATACTGCGCAAGTAGCTCGTTAAAAACAGCGTAAAAATCGCTTGATTCCTTTATCTTTGTCTTTATCGTGCTATCGGCTATTTCCATACTTTCCGCGCTTCTTTCTTGTTTAATACCTAGATTGAAATTCGCAAAGTTCCTACTCCAATTTCGCGTAATCTCCATAAATCGCGCCTGTAATTCATCAGCGTTAAGGCTATCAGCGTTTGTAATGCCGTGATTTTTTAGCTGCAAAATAAGCCTAGAGCGCGTATCCAACGATTCATCTGCCATTATTTCCCCTTTAATATTTGTGATTCGCGTGATTTGTCATTTTGATTTGTTAAGATTCGGCACATTTTAGCGCACTCCACACTTTTAGCATATCAATATGTGCGCTAAAATCGTGGCAACGGATAATATCTGCGCCATTATCAAGGGCGATTTGGTGCAATGCAAGTGTGCCAAAAAGTCGATTTTGCGTCTCTTGCCCTGTGAGTGTGCCGATAGTGCGCTTCATACTCGCCCCCACAAGAATCTCACAACCAAAATGCTTGAAATGTGCTAGATTGCGCGTGAGTGCAAGATTTTCGCTGTCATTTTTACCAAAACCAAAGCCAATATCTAAAATAATCTGCTCTTTTTTTATGCCAAGTTTATCAAGCGATTCAAGCCTATCTGCGAAAAATTCATCAACAGCTTGAATTATGCTCTGATTTTTTGGTGGCGGAAAAAGCCAAGAATTGTGCATAAGCACGATTTTATTGTCATTTTCTAGCGCAAGTTCGGCAAGGCGCATATCGCGCAGTCCATAGACATCGTTAATGATTGAAAAGCCACGGTCGGCGCAAAATTTCGCACATTCATAATTATAGCTATCTATTGAAAATGCCACTTTTTGCGTGAATCCCGCGCTAAAAATAGCTTCAATGGGTTCTTTTAATCGTGCTAATTCGATTTGTGGTGCGATATTTTCGCTATCTGGGCGACTTGACGCCGCGCCAATGTCAATAATAGCCACGCCTTGCGCAATCATCGCTTCTGCTTTTTGCAAAATATCATCGATTCGCATTGTGCGCGAATTTTCATAAAATGAATCAGGTGTGATATTGATAATGCCCATAATTTGGGGAAATTTGGGGGATTTGTGTATTTTAGATTCGTGCGATTTACTTGAATCAAAGGCAGATTCATACGAATCTATTTTAAATCCACGCGATTTGCGCATTTCGCCATTCAAATGCGTCTTTAAAATCGCGCCCACTTTTTTTAGTCCAAAGGGCTGAATCGCGCATTTTGCGATGATTTTTTCTAATTGCAGGGCGGTTGCTATTAAAATGCCATCATAGCTTCTTTGCTCCCCTAAAATCAGCTCTTTTGCTGCTATGAAATCGCCACCTGTGCTTATGGTTTCCTGCTTTAAGATTAGGGCTGCGCTTAATTTTAGCTCACTAATTTTAAAGACAAAAATCCGCGCTTTTTTCTTTGCACAGATTTGCGCAAAAGCCGTTGCACCGATTGAATCTAGCTCATTTTTTAGATTTTGAATGCGATTTATAAACATTTTTTTTCGCCTTTGAATTGAGATTGATATACGCGCAAAAGTGCTATAAACAGGGCGGAAATCGTAGGTCCTATGATAATCCCCCAAAATCCAAAACTAGCTAGTCCCGCCAAAATGGCAATGAAAATTATCATTTCATTGATTTTCACAGGTTTTTTAAGCAAGATTTTATTTACAAGCCCTATGATGAGCGGTTTTATGACATTATCAATCACAAAGCCGATGAAAATTACCGCATACAGCGCGACAAAAATCGCCATTTTCAAATCGCCACTACTCCAATATAAATATAGGCAAAATGGTAACCACACCAGCGCACCGCCCACAATCGGCACGATTGAAGCAAGTCCGTATAGCACACCAAAAAGCACACCACTAAAACCAAGCCACCCAGCCACGATTCCAAAGCTAAATCCCTGCAAAATCATTGAGATTATAGAAGTGAAAAATACGACTTTTAGCACACCGCTTGTCTCTTGCAAGATTTCATTGCTAGTTTTCGTATCTAGCGGGATAATATCGATTATATAGCTATGAATCGCCCGTCCGTAGTAATAAAATAGATACAAAAAAATCACAATAAACGCCAAATCTGTAAAAAACTTTACCCCAGCCTTGCCAAGCCCAGCACTTATGCTCATCGCATAACTCGCCATTGCACCGATATTTATGGAGCGAATCGTCTCAACCGCCCTATCTCTAAAAGCATCGGGCAGTCGCTCCAAAAGCGTGATGATTTTGCCTTGCGAATCTTTAGCAAAAGCGTTAAGCGCGGAAATATCAAGCGACTTTATCTCGCTAATAATCTCCACGCTCACAAGCCACAGCGGAATCACGCAAAATGCAAGAAATATAACAATCGCAAAAAATGATGAGAGAAAATTATAACGGATAAATCTATCGATATATTTTTTTAGCCCAAAAGTCGCCACGCAAAGCAAAAGCGCGATTATTAGATTCATCAAAAATGGCTTATAAAGCTGCAAAATCCAATAAAGCGTGATAAAAAAGATAATCCAAAAGAAATATTTGGGTTTCACTATGATTCCTTTGTGTATGGCTTTGCGTTGAGTAAATCTAAGATTCAACTGCGTAAATTTTGCACATTTCGCGCTTTGAATCGCAAAAACTTTGGCATTATAGCATAAAAATTGCAAGTTTTCTAATGCCAAAATCGTCATTAGCACTCTTTAGATTCACCTAAATTACCTCGTGATTCGTATTTTGCAAACTAATTTTAAAATGAAAATATAATCCTTATAAGCAAATTTTAAGTTAGGGGGGCAAAATATGTTTTTAATTTTTTGGGTTTATTAGATTAAAGGGCAAAAATGGCAAAGCAATCTTTTGGATTTTCAGTCGGCGGTTAGGAAAAAATATACAAAAGGATATAAAAATGAAATTCATAAAATTATATAACCATAATGGCACTTTTAAACATTCAGCTTATGGCAAATATCGACATTGATAAGCGCATAAAATCCCTTGAAATAGAATTGCAAAAAGTTATGAAATCGACATATTTACCAAGCGATGAGCAGATTAGTCGCATCAAAAAAGAGATAGATTTGCTAAAAATGCAACAAGAGTTAGAAGCCATAAAGCGCAGACAAGGCATTATAACTCAAGCACCAAAACAACAAACGCCACAATATTATGAATCGCAACGATTAAAAATTCAGGATTCGCGCATTCAAGGGGCAAATGTAAATACTCAAAAGCAAAAAGCAAACTATAATCGTAGTGGTGGATTTGTGGGATTTGGAATCGGTGGCGGTGGTGCAAATATGAGTGCGAAAGCTAGTGGGGAAATGAATATGGGAAGCGATTCTGGCAGTGTTAATCAAACAATCAAATACTATGAAGGTGGTGGCGTGGATTTTGAGCTAGTATCGGGCTACAATCAGTTTTTTACGCAATATATTATTGGATTGCGCTATTATGCAAATTTTAGTCTATCGTATATGATAATGAATGTAAGCGGAATATTTAGAAATGTATAATGAGATAAAAATTATGAATGCTATTTTGATAAATTATGGTGCAAATGTGGATTTTGTGGGCAATTTTTATACTAGCGCAAATGTAGATTTGGGTGGATTTGTGGGCATTGGAATCGGTGGTGATTCGTGGATTATAAAAACTAAGTTGGATACACAGCTATCGCCTCCGACTTCTGCTTTTAATGTTTGGCTAAATGCAGGATTGCGCGCAAATATTGCCACTCATCACGGCATAGAGTTGGTTGCCAGAGTGCCATTTTTGAAAGCCACTATTTTTAGCACGGCTATGAATCTTGGCTATGCTAATTCAAAAATGAAAATGTTTATAACAAATCCTTATAATGTAACTTTGCGATATGTGTATAATTTTTAAGAAGCGACTTGGCGAATGCAAATAATTTATTGATTTGCTTTTATGATATTGATTTTATTTGCCTTTTAGATTCGCGTGATTTGGATTGCCACGATTTTACTTCGTAAATTCTCGCAATGACAAATAGAGTGTGGATTGCTTTGCCTTGCTATCGCAAGGACTTGCAATGACGCAATGGAGTGCAAATCTCGCAATGACGAAATGGGGCGCAAATCTACAAAAGAGTCGTCATTGCGAGGCAGTTTGAGCATAGTGAAAACAACGAAGCAATCCACTAATGCGACTTTTGAACCTTATGCGAATCTCGAACTTTTGGCGAATCTGAATGCAATTATTTATCGATTTGCCCTTGCAATATTGCGCTAATTTGCCTTTTAAATTCGCGCTCTTTGGATTGCTTTGTTAGTCCTGCGGACTTCCTCGCAATATCGGAGTGGTTTGTCCTTTGATTTGACTCACAATGACAGCGTATGAAAGCGCGAATCTTGGCACGATTTGTGCTTTAAATAATGCGTTAAATCATTAGTTATTTAAAAATGGCTAATATTTAAGAAAAGTTTAATTATAATGCGAAGTTTTTTTGAAATTTTTGCGATTAAGCTAATTATAAGGGACTTAAAATTGAAGCGGATTATTTTCTTTGTATTGTTTATGTTGTCGGCAAATGTGGCAAATGCGAATTTTTATGAAAGCTCACACAGCGTTGAAAACCTCCAAAGTGTCCTTGACACCTTTGATATTGACACTTCCTACCAAATCGATACGACTTTTTTTACACAGCACTATGAGCGCACACTGGGCGATAGATGGGAATATTTCGTGGATAGCTATGAGCGTGGATATGAGTATATCCCTATTTTGCGCCAAATGCTAAGCGATGCGGGAGTGCCACAGGAATTTTTGTATTTGGCTATGGTAGAATCGCGCTTTTCTACTCGCGCATATTCGCGCAAAAAGGCGGTGGGAATCTGGCAGATTATGCCAAGCACGGCAAAAATGCTAAAACTTCGCATTGATGACTTTATCGATGAGCGTAGAGACCCGATAAAATCCACAGAAGCCGCGATAAACTATCTCAAACAGCTCAAAAACTCCATAGGTAAGTGGTATCTTGCTGCTATGGCTTATAACTGTGGCATAGGGCGACTGCGAAAGGCGATAAAAGAAGCAGGTAGCGATGATATAAATGTGCTTATGGATTTTATCCCAAAGGAAACGCAAAACTATATCCGCTCTATTTTGTCCATAAATGTGGCATTTAGCAATGTGGGTGATTTGAAAAGTCAAAATAAAGAGCATTTCCTAAATCGTGGTTCAACTGTTACTTTGGCAAGTGTGAAAATCCCAGCAGGGACGGATTTAGGCTCGATTTCTCGTGGTGCTGGAATGAAAATCGATGATTTAAAAAGCTACAATCGGCAGTTTAAATACGGCTTTTTGCCACCAAGTGGAAGCGAATACGATGTGTATTTGCCATATCAAAATCTATTAAGTTTTAAGAAAAATTTTAAGCCGCAAAAGGCGGATTTATCGAAGTTTTATATCACATATAGAGTGCAAAAGGGCGATAGTTTGTATGGCATTTCGCGCCGCTATAATGTAAGCATTGATACGATAAAAAATACCAATAATCTTAAAAAAACTAAGATTGCCATCAATCAAAAGCTAATGATTCCGCTAAAAAATCAAAAGCAGTTTGCGTATAAACGATAGATTCGTGCTTTTAAGATTCGCATAGATTGCCTTGAATCATAGGGTTTTGCGCCGAATCTAATGCGTTATTTTGCAAATCTTTGCCAAATCATTGTCGTTTAATAATCTCCCCGCTATGCAAATCCACAAGCACCACACTTTCATAAACCTGCGATTTATCATTATAAGTTAGCTGTGCAAAATCTCTACCATAAAAGTTTGGCATAACCACGATTTTGTGCGGATTATCAATCAAATATCCTGCCCACCAGCTAAAAGTCGAATTTGCAATAATCGCATTTTGACATACGCGCATTAGCTCTATTTCGTGTGCCGCGCTATCTTCGCCATTATTTGCCACAAATTCAAACTCCACACCCTTTTTAGCTTCATCGCTTAAAATCGCCAAAAAATTGCGCTCACACCACGCAATATCATTGCTAAAGATAAAAATGTGTGGTTTAGCAAGTTTGGATTTGACAAACTTAATCGCACCGTCATAATACTTGCTCTCGCAGAGATTTACATAATATTCTACGCATTCTTTTATGCTTACATAATCGCCCCTACGAATATGCAAAAATACCGAATCGCTCGTGTTTAAAATGCGCTCTTTAAGCGCAAGATTCGCGTGGGAGAGTGAAGTTTTTAGTGTAAATTCCTTGCGAAGTGTCAAATCTAAATGCTTGAAATATGCTAAAGAAAACAAGCACCCATCAAAATATGTGTTTTTATGAATCGGCATTGAATCTAGTGGGATTGTTTGAAAAGCAGTTTCTGTCGTTAGGTATTTGTAGGGTTGCTTGATTCGCTTGTGTTGCGGGTGATTCGCCCTATCTTTATCCGCCAAATCAAAAAAATAATTCTTTGTCAAAATCCAAATCTAGCGGAAGTGTTATGTTAAAATTAGTGATTTCTAAATTGCGGATATTAGTGGGTTTTGGGGGATTTTTGGTGTTAAGATTCGCGCTATTTTGATTCGCGTCATTTTGTGCGCGATTCCCCCCCCCCCCCATTTTGCGAATCGCCCTGCAGATTTTTATAATCACTAGCATCAAAAATCACATCATAACCTTTAGATTCTAACGCCTTGCCAAAGGTGTAATTATACATTTGATTGCCAAGTCCGCCAGATAGGTGAATCACAGCGAGATTTGGTTTAGTCAAGTAATTATGCGCGTAATGCAATAGCTTTTCTATTGCCTTTTCTTTCTTTCTTTAGCGTATCACCTGCGAATTGATTGTTGGATATAAATTTATAAACAAATGTTCGCTTGTGTGGGTTTTTAATTGTCAAAGTAAGTAGTTTTGCACCTAGTTTTGCCATTTTTTGATTCCTTTGCGTTTTTAAGTTAAAAAGCATTATTGTAGTGAAAATCTCTGCTATAATTGCAAAAAATAAAGGCAGGATAGCGATTTTACGCATAGTAGTCAAAATTTAAACATTGTAAGGAATTTTAATGAAAGTCAAAATAACCAAAATTTTTGCTTGTATTTGCGTGATTGTATCGCTAAATAGCACTTTTGCAGTGGCACAAGATTCAAAGAATACTGATTCGATGAGTAAAATGCCCCAAACGCCCATAACTTCGCCCACGCCCATAACCGCAAATGCGCCACATATCGCTTATAATGGCACGGCGTATATTTTCACTACCACCGAAAAAAATCCCAAAGCACTAACATTTGGCGATAAAAAAATCGCGTGGTTAGCCCACCCTGCGAATGAAAATGAAAAAATCGCCATTATTCCCGTGCCATATCGCGCGAATTTGGGGCGATTTGAGCTACAAAATGGGCTATTTTTGGAGATTAAAGGCGCAAATTACAAAAAAGAAAAAATCACAATCACCGATACTACCAAAATCCGCCCGAATAAAGCCCAGCAAAAGCGCGTGACAGATGAGCTAAATGAAGCAAATGCGATTTATCGCACACGCACGCCAAAACGCTTATGGAGTGAGCGATTTGCCCTGCCTTTGGGGAGTGTAATCACAAGCCATTACGGCAATGCGCGAATGTTTAATAATGAAGTGCGGAGCTATCACGCGGGGACGGACTTTCGCGCAAGCATTGGCACACCGATAAAAGCGACAAATGACGGGATAATCGCACTTGCAAAAGAGCGATTTATGTCGGGCAATAGCGTGATAATCGACCACGGCAAGGGAATTTACAGCGCGTATTTTCATTTGAGCGAATTAAAAGTCGCAGTGGGTGAGCGTGTAAAAAAAGGGCAAATCATCGCATTAAGTGGCGATACAGGGCGCGTCAGCGGAGCGCATTTGCATTTTTCAATGATGGTGCAAGGCGTGAGTGTCGATGCACTGCATTTTATAAATACGATAAATGGGCTGTTTGAGTGAAATGGGCTATTAGATTCATAACGAAAGATTGGTAGATTTATAGATATTTTAAGACTATCTTTAAGAGGATTATTTAGCTATCATTTTTAGTGAGATTTTATACAAATCTTGTCCTTTGATTGTGGTGATGGCTATCTAAATTATATCTTTTTTAAGTAAAGCAAGAAATTTTCTTTTTTTGATTCCTCGCACTTCATCAATGACTGCGATAATACTTCGCTCTTCATTGTAGCAGGGGATAAGGACGGCGATATTTGGGGGAGTTTGATTCATATCTAACCTTTTTAGAAAAAATAAAAGCGTATTATACAAAATTTTAGTGTGAATCTAGCTACGAATCTACGCAAATTTTTCTGCTATAATTGCGCATTTTTATAATTTTATCATTTTAATTTGCAAGGATTTGACTTTGACTTTAGGCTATGAAGTGCCGCAAGGTAGCAAGATTCACTTTGGGAAAAGTGCTAGATTGAAGCGCGAGATTGAGGATAAGGCAGTAGCGATTTTTTATAAAAATGGCTTTGAGGAAATCGCCACGCCTAGCTTTAATTTTACCGATGATGAGCGGATTTTAAGCAAAAGAAAGATTATTCGCACAAGCATTGATAATAACAAGCAGATGATTTTACGCAATGATAACACCATTGACGCGATTAAAATCATCAATCGCCACTTAAAAAATAGCAACAAAAAGTGGTTTTATATCCAACCCGCCTTTCTTTATCCTAGCACACAGATAAATCAAATCGGCGCGGAGTGCATCGGCGAGGATAGCGAAAATATCGCAAATATTTTGAGCGTGGCGGTAAGTATTTTTCTAAAACTTGGACTAAAACCCATTTTGCAAATCGCAAATATGAAGATTCCAAAGCTCTGCGCGAAAGAAAGCGGACTAGGGATAGAAGTTTTTT
>CAKUOH010000035.1 GCA_934668765.1 uncultured Helicobacteraceae bacterium
GATAATCAGCCCAGAAAAGAAAAACACAAAAATGGGATTGTAGTTTTTCAGCACAAAATAAGCCACCACGCCCACAGATAGAATTGTGCAAAGTATCATAATAAGATTCATAGAAAGTCCTTTAAGATTTTTGTAAAATTATACAATTATTTTAGAGCAAATCATCAATACAGAAGCCAATTAAATCTTTTTGTATATCTTTTTGTAAATCTTTTTAGATTCGCATTGCGAATCCCTATTTATATTTTTCATAGCTCCACTTCATATAGTTTTTTGCGCTCACCTGAGCTTTCGATATTTAGCTGTTTGCGGTATTTGGTAATGGTGCGGCGGACGATTTTTGCGCCTATAAATTTGCCCTCTATCATTTCTTTTAGCTTTACATCGCTTAATGGATTGCGTTTGTCCTCATTTTTCACACATTCAAGCAAAAAGTCTTTAATAGCCACATTTGAAGTATCATCACTAATTGCCGTGCTAAAAAACGCTTTGAGCGGGAAAATCCCACGATTGCACTCTAAATATTTATTTGCCACTGCGCGCGAAATGGTGCTTGAACTATGCCCTAAATCTTTGGCAATATCATTTAATTTAAGCGGTCTTATCTCGCCCCCAGCGAAAAAATCATATTGATACTCCAAAATCATAAGTCCGATTTTTTTCAAAGTCGCCTTTCGCATATTTATCGAATCAATCAAATCTCGCGCTTCTTTTAGCTTGTCTTTAATCTCTGCGTTTTTGGACTTTAAAGCGCGTTCATCGATTAAAATATCAGGATAGCAACTATCATTCAAACTCACTTCAAAGCCCTCCACCGTGCGATTTATAAAGATTTCAGGCAACACTTGCGAATCTTTTGGAAAATACTCAATGGCAGGGGGCAGTCTTCGGCGAATCTTATAGATAATTTTCATCGCGCTTTGGTAGTGCGGATTTGCGCTATATGCCTTATGATTGTCTAAATTTTTAATAATCTCAAACGCCAAATCATAAAGCTCATCGCTTAAATCAAAATCATCTAGCTGAAAAATCATAGATTCATTAGCATTTATCGCACAAACGCCCGGTGGGTCGATTTTAGAAAATCTTGCACGGACGCGCTCTACCATCGCCAAATCCACCGCAAGATGCGATTCAAAGGAACTCGCGATTTCGCCACAATCGCCCTCAAAATAGCCCTCTTCATTGATATTATCAATAATCTTAAAGGCGATTTCTTGGCTTAAAGGCGTGGGAAAAAGCGGAGGGACGATTTGGGATTCAAGCACTTCATACAAACTTTTTTCATAAGTGGTATATTGCTCGATTTTATCGCTCATATATCGCTTGGAGGTTTCGCGGCTAAAGGGCTTTGGTTTAGGCGGTGGAGTGCTTGGAAGCGAAGTGCAGAGATTATTTTGCACCTCAACAAAGGGATTTTGTGAAGCAAATTCATTCAAAGTCTCGCTCATCTCCAAAGTATCGCATTTTAGCATAGGCAAAAAATTGCGCATTGTGGGCGTTAATTTGGTTTTGAGATTTTGGCTAGGCTTTAATTTGAGTTTGCTCATAGTTTGAAATTCTCGCCTAAATAGTGGATTCGCACAAGCTCATTATCATAGATTTCCTCGCTACTGCCTTGCGCTAGAAGTGTTCCGCTTTTGATAACATAAGCCCTATCGCAAACAGATAGCGTCTCTCTTACATTGTGGTCGGTGATTAGCACACCGATATTTAATGAAACTAGCTTTTCAATAATGCGCTGAATATCAATCACAGCCAAAGGGTCAACCCCCGCAAATGGCTCATCTAGCAAGATAAATTTGGGGCTTTTGGTAAGCGCACGGGCAATTTCTACGCGCCGTCTCTCTCCACCGCTCAAACTTACGCCCTTTCTAGCGCGAATCGCCGTAATGTTAAATGCGTCCAACATTTCCTCAATGCGCCGATTCCGCTCATCGCTATCTTTGATATTTACCTCCGCTGCAAATGCCAAATTTTCCTCCACACTCAAATCCTTAAAAATGCTAGATTCCTGCGGGAGATAGCCGATTCCTAAATTTGACCGTTTATGTAAAGGCAATCTTGTAATATCATCATCATTCAAAAACACGCGCCCACTGCTAGGCACTAAAAGCCCACAAATCATATAAAAAGTCGTAGTTTTCCCCGCGCCATTTGGTCCTAGCAATCCCACAACCTCGCCACTACTGACTTCAAGCGAAATGTCATTTACGATTTTTGTCTTTTTGATATGCTTATTTAGATTCATAGCGCGTAAAATATCCATAAGACTTGCCCTTAAATTTGCTCTTTAAATGCGTAGATTCTAGCATTTTTTGTTTTGCTAATGGCAATAATGCAGATATTTTCAAAAGCATTTTTCAGAATCTCAAAAAGGCGCAAATCGCCCCATTCTACGAAGTGAATCCCATTTGATTCAAGCAAATCCAAAAGTCCTAAATTAAGCATTTCACTTAAATCGCGGTTAAATAAATCGTAGTGAAAAATTTGGGGCGATTTGGGGTGTAAATCGTGCGAATTGCGTGAATCTTGTGGATTTTGCGAATCTTGCGAATTGCGTGAATCTTGCAAATCTTTTGAGCGCGAATCGCCATAAATATGTAGCAACGAAAACGAAGGCGAAGTTACGCTCTCATCTATGCCGATAAATTTCGCAAAATTCTGCACAAGTGTCGTTTTCCCCGCGCCTATGTCGCCTTGCAATAAAAAAATGGCGTGAGTTTTGTTTTTGATTCGTGTTTGAATTGCCACGCAAATATCATTTAGATTCGCAAGATTTGCGCTCACCAAAGCACTCACACGCGTTCCTTGTTTGTTATATCAAAAATGCTCTCCACCATTTCTATGACTTTGCCTGAATCTTGAGGTGTATTTTGTGGGGCGTTTGCGCTAGATTCGGCATTTTTATTGTGGATTTGCACTTTGCCAAAAATCTCTATTAGCATTTCTTGGATTAGCTTAAAATACGGCTTTAACTTTGCCTTTGTAGGCTCATCGGCGCGCGATTCCCAAGTCAAAATGCCATTTTCAAGGCTTACAAAAGAAATATTTTTGCTAAAAAGTTCGCCTAATTCGTAATCTCTTTCATAAATTTTGCTAATTAGTTGCTGAAATTTTCGCGCAGGATTTGCTTGATTTTTGGGTGCTGAATCTACCCACCCCCTAGCCCCCTCCGCAAGGGAGGGAGAATCTTTGGCAGAATCACCACTGGCAAGGGAGGGGGGATTTGTGGTTTGATTCGTTGTAGCTTCGCTACTGCCTTGCAAAGACAAATCATCGTTTTTTGCATCCAAAACTTCCCGCTCTAATTTAGAAATCACTCTATCAATGTCTTGAATCTTTAATGATTCCTTCATTTTTAGCGTAGATAAAAGTAGCACAAATCCCGAATCTGCGTTAATATTTAACATATTTTTTGCCTCGCCCAAAATCTTAAAAAACCGCTCTAACACAATTAAATTATATTTTGGATTTTTTTCTAACAATCTATTTTTCAAAAAATCAATCATTTCATTTAGCACATTTTCCGTTTCATACGCCTCAAATTCGCTTAAAAGCGTATCGATTTTATCATCATTTCGCTCCAAAATCGCGCTAAAAAATTCATCGATTTTACTAGGATTTAGTGAGCCAAGCATTGCCGAAATGCTTTGCAGTGTGATATTTTCTTTGGAAAAAATTATTGCTTGTTCAAGGCTTGTCATCGCATCGCGCAAACTCCCCCCGCAGTTGCGCGAAAGCAGATTTATCGCACTATCCTCAAATGCGACATTTTCTAATTGCAAGATTCGCTTTAAATGCGCCTCAATAGCAGTTTGCGGGATTTTTTTAAATCTAAAATGCTGTGTGCGGCTTAAAATCGTTACAGGCAATTTCATTGGGTCAGTAGTGGCTAAAATAAATTTCACATAGCTTGGTGGCTCTTCAAGCGTTTTCAAAAAGGCGTTGAACGCTTCTTTTGTCAGCATATGAATCTCATCGATAATAAAAATCTTAAACCTCCCAAAGCTCGGCGGATAGGCGATTTGCTCAATGAGACTTTTTATATCATCGATTCCACGCGAACTTGCCGCATCCATTTCGATAATATCCAAATGTGAGCCGTCCATCGCAGCTTTGCACGAATCGCATTCATTGCAAGGCTCAGGTGCGGGGAATTTTTCACACTGCAAGGCACGAGCAAAGATTCGCGCACTGCTAGTTTTCCCACTGCCACGAAGCCCAGAAAAAAGATAGGCGTGAGAGACTTTATCAAGCGTTAGTGCAAGAGAGAGCGTTTGTGAAACGGATTCTTGTCCAATTAAGTCGCTAAATTTGCTTGGGCGGTATTTGAGTGATAATGCTTTTGGCATTTTGGCGTCCTTTTTGCAAAAACTTAAAAACTATTTGTGAAATTTTATTTTTTTTAAGATTTATTTACAATATTTTTAATAGAATCTGCTCTTTTATTTTAAAATTTTTGGAGCAAAAACGACTATGAGTAAAATGACGGGAGCAAAAATGCTAATTGAAGCATTGCAAATCGAAGGCGTAGAAGTGGTTTTTGGCTATCCGGGCGGACGCGTGCTATTTATCTATGATGAAATCTATAAACAAAAATATTTTAAACACATTTTAGTGCGCCACGAGCAAGGGGCAATTCACGCGGCTGATGGCTATGCAAGGGCTAGTGGCAAGGTAGGTGTAGCAATCGTTACAAGCGGACCGGGATTTACAAATGCCGTTACAGGAATCGCCACTGCATACACGGATTCAATCCCGCTAGTAGTTATTAGCGGACAAGTGGGAATAACCCAAATAGGCACAGACGCATTCCAAGAAATCGATGCAGTGGGCATCTCACGGCAATGCACAAAGCATAATTATTTAGTAAAATCTATTAAAGAGTTGCCAAAAATCTTAAAAGAAGCCTTTTATATCGCGCGAAGCGGACGACCGGGACCTGTGCTAATTGACTTGCCAAGCGATATTTCAAATACAATGGGCGAATTTATCTACCCCAAAAATATCGTGCTAGAAACTTACAAGCCCAAGTTAGAGGGCAATTCACGGCAGATTACAAAGCTCATTAACGCAATGGATAGCGCGAAAAAACCACTATTTTATATCGGTGGCGGTGCGAATCTTGCAGATTGTAGCGAAGAAATTCGTGCGATTATGGAAGCCACGCAGATTCCAGCTGTTGAGACGCTAATGGCGCGTGGCGTTTGTGGGGATAAAAATCCGCTATTTTTAGGAATGGCAGGAATGCACGGCAGTTATAGCGCAAATATGGCAATTAGTGAGTGCGATTTGCTAATATCGCTAGGTGCGCGCTTTGATGATAGAATCACAGGCAAATTAAGCGAATTTGCCAAACACGCTAAAATAGCGCATATTGACATAGACCCTAGCAGCATTGGCAAAATCGTTGATGTAGATTATCCAATCGTTGGGGATTTGAAGCGCGTGTGCGTGAGCTTAACGCAAAATTTGGGCGACTTTGATAAACATAAAACCAGAGAATGGCTAAAAACACTCGAATCTTACCGCAAAAAGCATCATTTTAAATACGAAGATTCAAATAAAATCCTAAAACCACAATGGATTATTGAGCGCGTGAGCGAAATTTGTGGCGATAATGCTATAATCGTTACCGATGTAGGACAGCATCAAATGTGGGCAGCGCAATTTTATGAATTTAACACCCCGCGCAAATTTCTAACAAGCGGTGGGCTAGGCACTATGGGCTTTGGAATGCCAGCTGCGATGGGCGCAAAAGTCGCACAAAGCAAATTACCCACAATCGCAATCGTGGGGGATGGCGGAGTGCTAATGAATATCCAAGAGCTAATGACTTGCGTAGAGCAAAAACTGCCCGTAATTACGATAATCCTAAACAATAACTATTTGGGAATGGTGCGACAATGGCAGACATTTTTTTATGAAGAGCGGTATTCTAGCGTGGATTTGACTATGCAACCTGACTTTGTAAAACTAGCTGAATCTTTTGGTGCGTTAGGTTTTAGCGTGGAAACAAAGGCGGATTTTGACAAGGCTTTTAAGAATGCGTTAAATTCGCAGTTACCTAGCCTTTTGGAAGTGAAAGTCGATAGAATGGAATCCGTCTTTCCTATGGTAGCAGCAGGCGATGCAATTTATAATATGATGCTAAATTAGGGGGCAAAAATGAAGCAAAGACGAAGAGTTATTTCGGTAAATGTGCTAAATGAGCATAGCGTTTTGGCGCGTATTTCAGGGCTTTTTGCAGGGCGCGGGTATAATATCGAAAGCCTAACAGTCGCGCCAAAACCAGATAATGGCGTAGATTCGGGCTTATCGAGAATCACAATCGTTACACGAGGCGATGAAAAAGTTTTGGAGCAAATTATCAAGCAACTTCACAAGCTAATCCCCGTTTTAAGCGTCATTGAGGACGATAATATGCTAGAAAAAGAGACGCTACTTGCTAAAATCTCTATCACCGAGCCACTTGCGGATGTTGAAGTGCTTTGCAAGGCGTATAATGGGCGCATTGCAAACGCGAATGAAAAATTTATCATTATCGTTGCTACGGACAAGCCTTCGCGCATAGATAGCCTAATTTCAGCTTTGAAACGATTTAAGCCAAAAGAGATTATCCGCAGTGGTGTGATTGCTATTGAGCGCAATTAGGGGATTTTGCGGGATTTTTTGGCGTGAATCGCGCAAAATTCACGCGAATCTAATAAAATATAAGGGGACAAAATGCGATTATATGAAATAATTGAGAGTTTTAAAAAAGCAGATTCGGGCTTTGTAGGCGAGATTTGCGCAAGTGATTTTGAAGTGCGCTCACTTTTACCGCTAAATCTAGCCACACCAAATGATATAAGCTATATTGACCAAGATAAATATTTGAAAATGTTAGATTCAAGCAATGCGGGGGCGATTTTCGTGCATAAAAAAATGAGCGAAAAAATATCGCATAAAAATGTCATTTTCGTGGAAAATCCGCATTTGGCTTTTGCTTTTGCCTCTGCATTTTTCAAATCTCCGCAGTTAAAAAATATGGATTCAAAGCCCAAAAGTGCGAAGATTTATAATTCAGCGCGAATCTTTAATGGTGCATTTATCGGCGAAAATGTCGCAATCGGCGCAAATAGCGTGATTATGCCAAATGCTGTAATTATGGATAATGTCGCAATCGGCGCAAATACCACGATTTACCCAAATGTCGTTATTTACCGCGATTCACTTATCGGCAATAATGTCGCTATTCACGCGGGGAGCGTGATTGGTAGCGATGGCTTTGGATATGCACACACAAAGCTAGGCGAACATATTAAAATAGAGCATTTTGGCAATGTGGTGATTGAAGATAATGTCGAAATCGGCGCAAATGTAACGATTGATAGGGCGGTATTTGAGAGCACGATTATCAAAAAGGGCGCGAAAATCGACAATCTTGTCCAGCTTGGGCATAATTGTGTCATAGGTGAGCATAGTCTGCTAGTCTCTCAAGTGGGATTTGCAGGTAGCACGACAACGGGGCGCAATGTCGTTTTTGGCGGACAGGCAGGCACGGGCGGACATATCCATATAGGCGATTTCGTGCAAGTGGCTGGGCGCGGTGCTGTGGGGAAAAACCTCCCGCCAAATACCAAATGGGGCGGACATCCGCTAACAGAGCTAGGCGAGTGGCAAAGAATGTGGGTAAAATTACGAAAAATGACACGCAAATAACATTTGGTCATTTGTGTATTTGGCAGTCTTTACATATTGTTTTTATACGAATCCGCGTATATCAAATATAAATCGTAAATAATTGTCATTGCAAAAGAATCCATTAGGATTCTTGTGGCAATCTAAACTTTATTGTTCCCCCCTCCCTTGCGCGTGGTAATGCTACTCTTTCCCCCTCCCTTGCGGAGGGGGATTAAGGGGGTGGGTAAGATTTTAGATTGTTTCGTTTGCTTCACTCCCTCGCAATGACGGATTTTTTAAGCTAGATTGCGCAAAGCACAAATCACAATCCCACAAGATTCACACCACCACTTTTAATATTTCCCTGTTCGCCCACCGCTTCTAGTGTTTTTTGCGCCACCTGTATCTACACCGTAGTTGCGTTTATCATCTGGAGCATTATCCTTTACATAAATATATGAGCTTGTGTTCCACTTCGTAGAACTTGTTAGTGGTATAACACTATTACCTGTCCAAAACGCATTATATAGCAAGAAATATGGCATTGACAATGCTGTGTCGCCATCGCTTATTGAGTTGCCATTCTTTGTGAAATTGCCGTGCAATATATTTAGCTTATAAGTGCCTTGTTTTAATTCTGTATAGCCTATGGTTTGTAATCCATCGCTTATTTTAGATGGTTCTTTTATATTGTTATTATTGTCTGTGCTTTCTATTTTAAGCACACTTTTAGCAAGGGCATTGCCATTATTTTTGTCAAATGTCCTATCAATCCACCATCCTTGCTGTGTAGGACTTCTATCGGCATTTGTGTAGTTATGTCCTGTGATTTTTGATAGTTCATCTAGAGAGCAATATTCGCATTGAAATTCATACCACACTTTTGTAGTAGCCGTATTGCCACTTACATTATCTGTGTCGATTGAGTTGATTCGTCCGCGTAAAATCGCTATTTTATCATTGCCACCCAAAGCTATGTTTGTATATTTTGGATAGTAAGTCGCACCGCTTGGGAATTGTGCATATTCCATTTGCGATGGCAATATATCATCTGCATTATTGATTATTATAGGCTCAGATTTCATCGCGGGAGTGAATACCATATCTTTGTCTTTTTGCACTTTTATGATTGCATCTGTCGAACTAGCCACGCCATTTTCAAAATCTGTGGCATTTACGGAAAATCCATTGCCATCTCTACCGACAATTTCGATATAAACGCTCTGTCCCGTAGTTGTATTGCCACCACTTGCCGAAGCACCGCTAAAAGTCATATTTTGCGCCGCACACACGGGAGAGCCGTTTTTCCCACCGCTAAATGTAGTTGCCGTTGTGCCATCAGCCTTTAGGGCGGTTACTCTCACTTGAGAGCCAACTTCTACTTTTGGTGAAGTCCCTTGCCCAAAATATAGCACTTTCACAGGGTTGCCATTTTTATCAAGCACCTCTGCCTTAAAGTTAAATGGCGCGACTTCATAATCAAATTTCACTTTCAATCTCGCAGGATATGGGCAAGGAAATGCGTTTTTATCATCACAAAATCCACCTTGGGCTTGCTTTTCAATCTTTGTTTGCAATGCACTATCAAAAATCTCTGCTTCTATTGTGCCTACTAATGCGTTATCTGCGTTAGTTAT
>CAKUOH010000036.1 GCA_934668765.1 uncultured Helicobacteraceae bacterium
GCGCGTGTGGTGCATATTAAAACGCTCCCGAAAAATTACGCAATTAGCTATGGGCGGACATTTACTACTAGCAAACCCACGAGAATTGCCACGATTTGCGCAGGTTACGCTGATGGATATAGTAGGTTGCTCTCAAATAAAGGCGAAGTTTTGATTCGTGGCAAACGCGCAAAAGTCGTGGGTAGCGTGTGTATGGACCAGCTGTGCGTGGATATTAGCGACATTAAAGACGCAAAAATCGGCGATTGCGCGGTGCTTTTTGGCGTTGATGAACGGGGCAATGAGATTAGCCCAGATGAGTTGGCACAAAAAATCGGCACGATAAGCTATGAGATAATTTGCGCAGTGTCAAATAGAGTGCCACGAATTTATAAAATTTAGGGCAATTTGTGTCTTTGGTAAATCCTGCGGATTGTGATTGCGCTAACGCGAATCAAAAGGCAAAAATTTTGTCATTGCGAGGCAAATCGTAGATTCGCGCAAAGCAATCCAAAGGGCACGAATTTAACACACTAAACAAATCAATGACAGAAAAGCGAATCAGTAAATAATTTAGATATGCGTAAAGCAAGCAATTCGCCTTTGATTCAAGATTCACTAAAATAGATTGCTTTGTTGTTTTCGCTACGCTCAAACTGCCTTGCAAAGACGGCGTGGGATTTGTCATTGCGGAATTGAATCGTCTTTGTTAAAAAATGAGCATAGCGAATTTTTGTGGCAATCTAAATTTTACCCACCCCCTTAATCCCATCCCGCAAGGGAGGGGGAAAGTGTCGTGTTACAACGCGCAATGGATGGGGAAAAAGATAACTGCAACTCCGCAAAGGAGTGGGAATAATTAAAGTTTGGATTACTAAATAAACTTCGTTTTGCCACGACTTGCATTCGCAAGTCTAGCAATGGCAAAAAAAGCAGATTGCCACGAATCGCTTTGCGATTCTCGCAATGACGATTCGTTTTTTTGATTGGCTTTTGATGTTTTGTAGATTGCTACAAATCTGCAATAAACGCAGATTCGCGCAATGACAAAGATTTTTATTTTTTTAAAAATTCAAAGCGACTTGCGCACTTGATTTGTTTGCTAAAATAAAAAATGCTTTCCATTGCAAGATTTGACCTATCAAATCAAAACAATCCAAAACACATTACAATTCCTAATGCGCTACTGCCTCACTAGCACCGATGCCACTTTGAGCGCGGAAATCTTGCGCAGCAAAGCCCTTTTTGTCCTCATCTGCTCTCTTGCTTGAATCAGCCTTAGAAATAGCCCAAATAGCGATAAAGGTTAATGGCATAGAGAAAATTGCTGGGTGATTGTATGGGAAAATCGCATTTTCAAAGCCTAGCACATTTACCCACACGCTAGGGCTTAAAATGACAAGGGCAAGAACGCACACAAGCCCTATGATACCACCATAAAGCACACCGTTTGTGGTTAGGTTTTTCCAATAAATGCAAAGCAAGATGATAGGAAAATTCACACTTGCAGCAATGGCAAAGGCAAGTCCCACAGTAAAGGCGACATTTTGTCCCTCAAAGCCAAGTCCTAAAATGATAGCTAAAATTCCAAGCCCTATGGTAGAGCCTTTGGTTACACGCATTTCAGTTTGTGCATCGCATTTGCCGTCTTTGCAAACATTGACAAACAAATCGTGGCTTATCGCACTCGCCCCAGAAATGGCTAGTCCAGCCACCACAGCCAAAATAGTAGCAAACGCCACCGCTGAGATAAAGCCTAGCAAAACATCGCCACCAAGCACCTTTGCTAAAAGCACGGCTTCCATATTTGGCGGAATGGTAAATTGTCCAGCTTCGTTGATAAAATCAGGATTACCAAGCAAAAAGGCTATTGCGCCAAAGCCGATAACAAAGGTAAGTATGTAAAAATACCCGATTAGCCCTGTGGCATAAAATACGGATTTTCTAGCCTCTTTAGCGTTTTTAACCGTGAAGAATCGCATTAAAATGTGTGGTAATCCTGCTGTGCCAAACATAAGCGCAAGTCCTAGTGAAATCGCACTCACAGGGTCTGGTAAAAAGGTCCCTGGCTCCATAATCGCAGCACCCTTTGAGTGATTGTTTATCGCCATTTCAAAATAACGAGCCAAGTCAAATCCGCTTAAATAGAGAATCATAATAGCCATAAATGTCGCTCCGCCGAGCAATAAACACGCTTTAATGATTTGCACCCAAGTTGTAGCGTGCATTCCGCCAAAGGTTACATAGCAAATCATTAAGATTCCCACGATAATCACAGCATAAGAATAAGGCAAACCAAAAAGCACTTGTATTAGTCCGCCTGCGCCCACCATTTGTGCAATGAGATAAAACACCACCACACTCAAACCAGAAATTGCCGAAATCGTGCGAACTTTTTTAGAATCTAATCTATAAGCGATAATGTCTGCAAAGGTGTATTTGCCTAAATTTCTAAACTTTTCAGCGATTAAAAAAAGCACGATAGGCCAACCCACCAAAAAGCCAATGGCATAAATTAGCCCATCAAAGCCGTTTGCAAAGACAAGCCCAACAATGCCCAAAAAGCTTGCCGCACTCATATAGTCGCCTGCTATGGCTATGCCATTTTGCATACCTGTGATATTACCTCCAGCGGTGTAAAATCCTGCGGCGGATTTAGATACTTTGCTTGAAAAATATGTGATTGCTAGTGTAGCAAGGACAAATACCAAAAACATTCCTATGGCAAAGTAGTTGCGCTCACCTTGCGCAAATGCACTTGTATCAAGCCCTGCCGCATAAAGTGTGCCAAATGCACCAAATAACACTACAAAAAGTAATTTTTTCATTTTTCACCTCCATTTTTGCGTGAATCTATATGCGAATCATTGCCCTTTATCATCGCTTCTAATGCGCCACTTTCTTGCAAATCTTCTAAAATTTCGGCTTGCTCTTTGTCAAAGTATTTGTTTGCAAATAGCGTGTAAATTCCTGTGCTAACAATAGAAAGCACAATGATAAAAATTCCCAAAATAATGCCAAGCGTAATGCTACTAGGTCCCAAACGATAGCCCAGCACTTCGGGAAAAAACCCTATACTTGCGACAAACGCATAGTAACAAACCAAAATCACAAGCGAAAGCCAGACACAAAATTTATTTCTAAATGAAACAAATTTGTAAAATCTCGCTACCGCACTTTCTTGCGTAATTTTTTTCATTTTTGAAACTCCTTTTATCTTAAATTAGCCTTCAAGGCATTAAAAGCATATTAAAATTTTGAGGCGATTTGGTAGTGAATCTTAAAATTTTGGGGCGAAATTTTGTAAAATGTCTAAAAATATAACATTTTTCTAATGAGTTTTTAGAATCTATCTATAAAAAATGCTAGATTTATAAGTCATACTCGAATCTAATTAAGATATTTTCTTTGTAAAAATACACGCTAAAAATTTATATAATTTTATAAGTTTTTTGAAAGAAAATGCAAAATTAGTGCGAAATAAGTTTGTGTTTTGTAAATCTAAAAAATAGATTAGATTCGCATTCAGCCTTGGGCAGATTTGATTTGTCTTTTGATTTATTTTTTCGCAACGCTTAACGCACTTGGTGCTTGGATTGTAGGCATAACTTCGATTCGATTGATATTCACGCGCTTTGGTTGCATCGCCACCCATAGCACGATTTCAGCAATATCTTCTGGCAAAAGTGGCTCTGTGCCTTCATACACGGCATTTGCTTTTGTTTCATCGCCCTTAAATCGCACCAGCGAAAACTCACTCCCACCACAAAGTCCGGGCTCAATATTGCTAACGCGAATCCCTTTATCAAACAAATCCGCACGGAGATTTAGGCTAAATTGCTTTACAAACGCCTTTGTCGCGCCATAGACATTGCTACCGGGATAGGGATAGCTCCCTGCAATCGAGCTGATATTTATGATATGTCCGCTTTTATTCGCCACCATTTGTGGCAAAAGTAGGTGCGTTAGGCGCGTTAAAGCCAAGATATTTACCTCAATCATTCGCTCCCAATCGCCTATTTCCGCCTTATCCGCACTTGATAATCCAAGCGCAAGTCCAGCATTATTTACCAAAATATCAATTTTTTGCAAAGATTTGTCGCTTTCGCCTAAATTTGCCAAAGCCTTTTTAAGTGCCTCTATGTCGCAAATATCACAAGCGATTATGGCGACTTTATCGCTACCACATTCATTTTGCAATTCTTTTAGCTTTGATTTGCGCCTTGCTAGAGCGATTACCTTATGATTTGCGCTAACGAATCTCCGCACGATTTCGCGCCCAAAGCCCACACTTGCACCCGTTACCAACGCCACCATTATTTTTTGCCCTCTATTTTTTCAAGCTGATTGATATTTAGCACAATAAATTTATACGCCACAAAGATTGTTAGGGGCCAAAATAGCAAAAATAACGCTCCCATTTTTCCGTCCTTTTTTAATAAATATGATGCGAATCTTTTTCCATTTCGCTTTGTGTGATTTTGACTTTATCCATCACGCGCCATACATAGCTAATATAGGCTAGGACAAATGGCACAAGTAGCGATACATACGCCATCACACCCAAAGTATATTCGCTAGAACTTGCATTGCGAATCGTTAGCGAACTTTGCAAGTCGCTTAAAGACGGATAAAATACGCCACCGCCAAGCCCAAGACTTAAAAATACCGCAAACACCGCTAACACACTGCCGATTCCCAAACTCCAAATCGCACACGAGATTTTCTTAAAGCAAAGTAGCCAAATACCCATAAGCACGAACACCACACCCACAAGTAGAGTGATTAAAACTAGCGGATTTTTCACAAATGCCCAAAAATATGCGTTAGATTCAACTGCTACCACACCATTTGAATCCACCACAAAGCCTTCTTTTAGGCAAATCCACACCAAAAACGCGACAAAAAACACCAAAAATAACGCGCTATTTAATAGCGACTTTTTGGCGATTCGTATGTGAATCACGCTCTCAGCGATATTATTTCTAAAATACGCTAACCCCAAGATTCGACTTAAAAATACTAGCGCGAAAGCCAAAAGATAATTGCAAGGATTCGCAAGTAATTCTAATCCACGCCAAGCACTTTGCCACGCGACAAAATTCTGCTCATTTAGCACAAAATGCGAACCGCTAAAAAAGCTACTAACCGCGATTCCTATTAAAAAAACGCCCACAAAGCCATTGATTTTTAAAAAAATCTCAAAAGTCCTTGCGCCGTAAGGATTGCCATCTTTTTTGCGGTATTCATAGCTCACCGCTTGAATGATAAAGCAAAATAATATCGCAAGCCACGCCCAATACGCTCCGCCAAAACTCGTAGCATAAAAAAGCGGAAATGCCGCAAATGCCGCGCCACCAAAAAGCACCAAAGTGGTAAATCCAAGCTCCCATTTGCGCCCTAGCGAATTTATCAGCATTGATTTTTCGATGTCATTTTCGCTTAATTCATCGATTAAGGTTTGTCCGCCCTGCACAAAAAACATAAACACCAAAAGCCCACCTAGCAAACTCCAAACTACCCACCAATAGACTTGCAGGGCACCTAATTCTAATCCAAAAAACATCTAAAATCCTTTCTTTATCGCGCTTAACATTATTTTGATTTCGGCAAATAAAAGCGCGGTAAATAGCACCAAAAATAAGAAAAATGAGATTTTGACATTGATACTGCCCAAATTCGTAGCTGCGATTCCAACGGGCATAAGGTCTTGAATCGCCCACGGCTGACGCCCCACTTCTGCGACAATCCACCCTGCTTCTGCGGCGATAAATCCAAGCGGAATGCAAATCACGCAAATCCACAAAATCTTTCTAAATCGCTCAATGTCATTTGCCATTGAAAGATACAGCACAATGATAAAAAGCGCGAAAAATAGCGAACCCAACGCAACCATTAAATGAAAACTATAAAAAGTTACAGCCACAGGAGGAATCGCATCGCTAGGTTTCTTTAAATAGCCATAGCCAAAGTCTTTGAAGTTTGATTGAAGTCGCAGTTTGTTAAACTCCATTGAATCCGTATCGCCCAAATCTTTGGCAACTTTGTATTCTTTGAGTGCGGAGATGGCTAGTTTGCCATTATCGATTCGATTTTGCAGTGGCGCAATGCCTTTTGATTCATTACCCATTACCAAATCCGTAATGCCCGGCACAAAGCTATTTGGGTCGCGATTGCCTAAAATTGACAGCGCGTAAGGGATTTGCACATCAAACAAAAATACGCTTTCATCATTATCATAGGTTTTTTTAGGATTAAGAATCCCAAAAGCTACGATTCCCGCGCGATTTTCGCCTTTATAAAGTCCCTCCATTGCAGCGAGTTTCATAGGTTGCGTTTGCGTAACACGATATGCGCTCTCATCGCCACTAAAAAAGAGAAATATTGAGCAAATTAGCCCAAAACTAGACGCCAACACCAAACTTCGTTTTGCTTCGTGTGTATGGCGTTTGCGTAGTAAAAACCACGCAGAAATCCCCATCACAAAAAGCGCGGAGATGACATAGCCACTGCCGATTGTATGCAAGAATTTACTTACAGCCACAGGCGAGAGTGCGACTTCGGCAAAGCTTTGCATTTCATTGCGCGCAGTATCGGGGTTAAACGCCATTCCCACAGGATATTGCATCCAGCCATTTGCCACTAAAATCCAAAACGCCGAGAGATTGCTCCCAATCGCCACGCACCAAGTGGAAAGCAAGTGAAATCCTTTGGAGACTTTGTTCCACCCAAAAAACATTACCGCAAAAAATGTCGCCTCCAAGAAAAACGCCATTATGCCCTCAACTGCAAGTGGTGCGCCAAAAATATCGCCTACAAACCAGCTGTAATTTGCCCAATTTGTCCCAAACTCAAATTCCATTATTAAGCCCGTAGCCACGCCGATAGCGAAATTTATAGCAAAAAGCGTTAGCCAAAATTTTGTGATTTTTAGCCACCTTTCATCGCCCGTGCGCACATAGATTGTCTCCATAATGGCAAGCATAAAGCTTAAGCCCAAAGTCAGCGGCACAAACAAAAAGTGATAAATTGCAGTTAGCCCAAACTGCGCCCTGCTCCAATCCACACTAGCTATTTCCGTCATATTTTTATCCTTTAAATTATTTTGTTAGATTCATAAGCACAAAGTCGCTTTTTTCGCCATCTGTGGCAAATCGCACATCAAAATTATCACTAAAAATTAGCATTTTTAATAGCACAAAAATTACAAGTAATTTTATTGCAATAAGCCCCCAAAGCGTTTTGCCAAGCGTCATATTGCGAAATCCTTGCACATAAAAATTGCCGATTTTTTTAAGAAATGCTACCAAGATGCTACCTTTGCGTTGTTTGCGCTATTTTTTAAGATTTATCATTGAAATTCAAGGGCGAAATTATATCCTTTAAAACTTTAAGATTTTTTAATGTTGCAGTAACGCCTTTGCTTCGCGCCAATTTGGCATTAGCATACCAAGCACCGCGTAAAATCCGCGCCCGTGATTTGGTTGCAGTAAATGCGCTAGTTCGTGCGTTAGGACATATTCAAAGCAAATCTGTGGGCGCGAAAAAAGTGCAATATTTAGGGAGATTCGCGCTTCTTTATAATTGCAACTGCCCCATTTGCTAGTCATCTCACGGAAGCTAATGTGGGAAATATCCCTATTTATCACACTTTTATGTTTTGCGATGATTGAATCTACAAGGTTTTGCGACTTTTTGCGATACCATTTGAAAATCATTTTTTTGATTTTCTCATTTTGGGTTTGCGCCGAATCTATCGATTTTAGTGCGATTTCTAGCGTTTTTTCGCCTAAAATATTTTGCGATTCGCACACGCTGTTTTTTGGTGCGATTCGCAGGTGCAAAATGTATTTTTCGCTAAAATAATAAATTGCTTCGCCATCCGCATATTTAGGGATTGTTTGCAGTTTGGATTCAATCCATTTGCTATGCTTATTGACAAAATTTTGGATAAATTCTTTGCTTGTGTGGCGTGGCGCAGAAACCTTTATGACGCCATTTTTATCCACGCGCAAGGTAATGGACTTGATATTTTTGGTGGTAAGCTGATAATTTGTCGTCATTATTTTTTGGCTTTAGCGCGGTGGCTTGAAATTTGGATTTAGAAATTTATAAAGTGCCAAAAGCTCGGAGCTTGTGAGATTGTAGCTAGGCATAAGACCTTTTGGAGTTTTTAGCGCACTCTCAAATCTTATAAAATTCACGCCACGAATATCGGGTGCAGCGATATTTTTCGCCTTGCCGTTTTGGTAAATCGTGCTAATGATTGCGCCCTCCGCATTATCCCCGTGGCACTTTATACAGCCAATCCCGCGCGGATTTTTATACAACGCCCTGCCATATTCAAAAAGCGTCAAAAAATCCTGCCTTGTATTTTTAGCACTTTGATTTTCCGCAAACAGCACACTAAATAGCAACAAAATCATAGCAAATCGCATAAGATTCCTTATAAAATTTATTCGCGCAATTTTAGCATTTTTTATACCGCATTTTGGATTTGATATTTTAATAAAAACCTTACATCCAAAAATCTCCATAAAATATCAAAAAATCACAAAATCCAAACATTTACTTTCTATTTAAGTTTAATTTAAGGGGGGGGGTAGAATGTCATTTGTGTTTAAAAGC
>CAKUOH010000037.1 GCA_934668765.1 uncultured Helicobacteraceae bacterium
GGTTTGCTAGTAGTAAATGTCCGCCCATAGCTAATTGCGTAATTTTTCGGGAGCGTTTTAATATGCACCACACGCGCTTTCAAACTTAACACAGGTTTTAGATTCAAAGGCATTTGCAGAAGTGGAGAAATCCCATAGCTCACAATCCCCACGCGCACCATATCAAAAATGCCCTGTGGATAGCTAAAAATCCCCGCAGAGTTTGAGCAATGCCTAATAAAGCCCATAATCCCGCGCGACTCTAATGCTTTGATAAAATCATCATATCGCCTTACTTGCATTTGTGTGTAGGACAAATCGCTTTCATCTGCGCTTGAAAAGTGCGTAAAAATCCCTGCGATTTGGACGCTAGGCAGTTTTGCAATCGATTCGACTGCATTTAGCGAATCTTGCACATTTGATTCATCGCATAGAAAGCCAATTCGCCCCATTCCTGTGTCGATTTTGATATGAATGTGTGCAATTTTGTTTTGCCTTTGCGCTTCAAGTGAAATCGCTTCGGCAATTTCCTTGTGATATACGCAAAGCTCGATATTATGCGCGATTGCGGTTTCAATCAACTCTTTTGGCGTATAGCCTAGTATTAAAATTCGCGCTTCTATCAGGGCGTCTCGCACGATTAGTGCCTCATCCATTCTAGCCACGCCAAGCGCATAAACCCCACATTTACAAGCCATTTTTGCAATCTCTGCGATTCCACAACCATAGGCATTTGCTTTAATCACGGCTAAAATTTTCGCACCTTGCGGTAAATGTGCCCGAATCTGCGCTAGATTATGCGCGTAGTGTGCTAGATTCACCTCCGCAAAGCAAAAGGATTCGCACTCCACAAAATCCGCCATTTTTAGCCCCCAAATTAGCTTAAAATCAGCCTAGCAACTCTTTTGCGATTTTGGCGATTTTTGCGCCATCTGCCACGCTTTGCAAATCCTTACACGCGCCCATAACCTTGCCTAAATCTTGTGTGCCACTCGCACCAAGCGCATCGATAATCTCTTTAATTTTCCTGCGCAACTCATCATCGCTAAGCTGTTTTGGCAAATATTGCAGGATAATTTCCAACTCGCCCTTTTCCTTTACCACCAAATCATCGCGTTTCGCGCTCTCATAAGCTGCAATCGAATCTAATCGTTGTTTTTTTGCGCCAAGCAAAATTTTTATCACGCCTTCATCGTCTAAAACCACGCGTTTATCGACTTCTACTTGCTTGATTCCTGCATTTATTAGCCTTATCGTATCGCGTCTAAAAATGTCATTTTCTTTCATCGCCGTTTTTAAATCCGCGCTTAATCGCTCTTTTATCGTCATTGTAAAAATCCTTTTTGGAATAAACTTTGCTTTAAAAAGCGTGAATTATATCAAAAATTTAGTCGCATTAAGGTTAATTTATGAAAAAGATTTTTATGCTTGTATGTGCGAATCTTGCCATTAGCGCGTGGCTTTTTGCCGACCCGATTATGGATTTTTCCCCGCCAAAGTATGTCGAAGAGTTGCCTGAAAAGGACTTTATCGAAGAGTTCCCCAAACTTGGTTCGCTATTTGGGCAAGGGGAGCGTCCTATGTTTGCCGATAGACGCGCTATGCGGGTAAATGATATTTTGCTTGTTTTAGTTGATGAAAGCTCAAATGCTAGTTTTTCCACGCAAAAGGCATATACAGGCAATCAAAATGGCACTATGTCCGCACCTAGCGTGGATTACACGGGCAATGATGCCCAAATAGCGCAAAATATCAATGATTTTAAAGATGGCAGTGCGTTTAATATGAATTTAGCAAATTCCGCGACAAATTTTAGCGGTGGTGGTTCGCAAAATCGCACGGAGCGCGTGAATTTTGAGCTTATGGCGCGAGTGATAAAGGTGCTAGAAAACGGCAATTATTATATTGAGGGGACGCGCCAGATTATGGTAGATGGCGAGAAAAAGGTAATGCTTTTAAGTGGCGTGATTCGCCCCTATGACATTACTTCAAACAATACGATTGCTTCGCGCTATATTTCTGAGTTAAAGCTAAATTACACGAGCGAGGGCGATATAAGCGATAAAAGGCATAAAAGTTGGGGGAGTAAAGAGATTGAACAAGCTTGGCCTTATTAAGCTTTGCAATTTGTTCTACTGCGAATCAAGTGCGAATCTGCAATATCCCATCATTGCGAGGCGGATTCTATCGAATCGTCAAAGCAATGACGATAAGGTAGCATAAGATGAATGTCGCAATAATCCCAGCGCGGAGCGGGAGCAAACGAATCTCGCGTAAAAATATCAAGGATTTTTGTGGTAAGCCCATCATCGCATATTCGATTAAAGTGGCGCAAGATTCGCAAATCTTTGATAAAATCATCGTTAGCACCGATAGCACAGAGATTGCGCAAGTCGCGGTGGATTTTGGCGCAGAAGTGCCACATTTGCGCGAATCTTTTTGCGATGATTTTGCCACTACTTTGGAGGTTTTAGCTTATGAGGCGAATCGCCTAAATTTACAAAAAAATGATAGCATTTGTTGTATTTATCCCTGTGTACCGCTGTTGCAAGTGGATTTTTTAAAAAAGGGCTTTGAGAAATTTTTGCAAAATCCAAAATCTTATATTTTTAGCGCGTGTGAATATAATAGCAATCCACTGCGGAGCTTTTTTGTGAGAGATGACAAAATCCAAATGTTAGCGGGTAAATTTGAGCTTTCGCGCTCACAGGATTTGGAGATATTATATTATGATGCAGGGCAGTTTTACTTTGGGGTAGCGGAAAATTTCCTAGCAAAAAAGCCCATTTTTAGCGAGGATTCGCGCATTATTAAGATTCCTCAAATCTTTGTGGCAGACATTAACACAAGCGAGGATTGGGAAATCGCCGAGCTAAAATATAAGATTTTGGCAAGTTAATAATTGTGGATTAGATTCACGCAAGATTTGGGATAGATTCAAAGCAAAAGGGCTAAATATGGGCGTTTTAAAAGCAGTGATTTTCACAGAAGCGGGAAAAAACTACGGGCTAGGGCATTTAAGCCGTTGCATTGCGCTAAAAAGCTATTTAGAGAGCGCGGATTTTGCGGTGGAGATTTATAATAGAGGCGATTATGAAAGCGCGAATGCCAAAAATATCAAATGGCTTGAAAACCCGCTCCCATTGCTAAAAGGTGCGCATTTGGTGGTGGTAGATTCGTATTATGCGGATTATGAATTTTATGATTTTATGATAAAGAGTGCGAAAATCTGCGTTGCGCTAGATGATTTTAGCAGGATTCGCTACCCAAAAGATGCGATTATCCTAAATCCCGCGCTAAATGCGAAGCGACTTTATGGCAATGATATTAAAAATGAGCTGTTTGCGGGGATTGAGTATGGCTTGTTGCGCGAGGAATTTCGCACCAAAGAGCCAAAAACCATCAATAAAGAAATTAGCAAGGTGCTTATCACGCTAGGTGGCAATGATTTTGCAAATAACACGCAAAAAGTCCTTGACGCCGTGCAAAAAGAGCTATCTTACGCACAAATAAGCATCGTCCTGCCACGATATTATGAGCCGCTAAATTACGGCTTTGATACGCAAATATATGCGAATCTCTCCGCGCGTGAGCTAAAAGATTTAATGCTTGAATCAGACTTAATCATCAGCGGTGGTGGCGTAACGGCGGTTGAAGTGCAATCCACGCGCACACCAAGTATCGCGCTTGAAATTGCGCCAAATCAAAGCTATCAGCTCCGCCAGTGGCAAAAAGTGGGACTGCGAATAGCCCAAAATCCCCTTGCCCTAAAATCACTCATCAAATCGCTAATAAAACTAAAAGACAGAAACAAAGTCTATAACTTGCTAAATAAAATCGCAATCGGCGCGGAATTACCAAAATTAGTGGAAATGTTAAAAGAAAGGATAGATTAGGAATCAAGGGCAAGTCGTGGCAAAACAAAAATGTGCGAATCGCTACTTTTGAAACACCGATATATAGCAAACGCCCACAAATCCTAATAGCGCAAATGCGAATATACAAGCTACTAAAATTTCCATTTTACAATCTCCTTATTTCATCTATCAATTTCTTAATCTTAACCGACAAAATCGCAATTAAAATCAGCAAAACCACAATGCCAACGACACTAAAAAATAGCAAAATATTGCTAATGTTATCATATTGCGTAATGGCAAAGGCGACAATGGCAATCCAAGTCGTTATGCAATAGCTTTGCTACCGCCGATATTCAGCTAATAATTCCTTTTTATGCCCTTTCTTGCCCATAGCCAAACTCTACAAAGTCAAATTTGCGTGGCATTATATCGTAAAATTTTGTGGTTTGTGTGTTAATCAAAAGATTTGCACCTTTTGGCAGTAATTGTGTGTCCTTGCCTTTAGACAAGATAAAGTAATTCAAAAAGTGCGAATCCACGCCACCACTCGTCATACTGAGGGCTTTAGCCCGAAGAATCCAAATCACGCGAATCTAAATTATGGGCGAATCAATGTCCCAAAAGCGAATCAAAATAACCTCGCTTTATAGATTAGAGTCTATGTAGTGGGTAGGATTCTACTTTTTGCAAAAGCAAAACGAAGCAAAATTTTTTGCAATGATTCGCACTTTGTGCGGATTTTATTTTGTGGCAATTCACACGATTTGCCACCAGATTCATCAAAAAAATAGGCGAATCGCCCCTAGATTCGCCATTGTAGTCCAAATACCGCCCAGTTCAGCGTAGTAGATATGTTATCTTCGCCCTTAATGGGAAATGAAATATTTATCTCATAAGTCATTCCCATATTTTTATGAAAATACCACACCAATCCCGCTTTTAGCCCCATATACAACCCATTGATTTCACGCGTAAAATTCGCCTTATAAACGCCGTTTTCGTGGGTTTGTCGGACTTGCCCGTGCAATTTTGAGCCAATGTCCCCATACACGCTAATGCCAATATATATTCTTGTGTCGCCAAAAACCTTAAGTAGTTCTGGGTTTTGATTTTGATATAGCACCACAAACTCCCCACCTACGCGTTGCAGTAGCGCATAAGCATTTATTTTAATATCTCCGCGTTGCGAATAACTCATACTGCTTAGCTCCCAGCTACTACTTGAAAGTATATCAAGCATATCATCGCTAAATAACGCATAAGTAATATTATATAGCGCATTTATGCCAATACTCCAATTCCCTATATTACGCACATATCCTACACGCGTATTTAAAGGAAAGGTTAGAAACGAATTCGCACCACCTTGCATAATGCGCCTCTTATCGGCAAAATCTATGTGAAATGCTTCCACATTAGCGATTCCAAGACTAAGCAACCCCAAATCAAATCCAAAAATAAAATTATTTTTACTTCTCTCACTAAAATCTATGCCCGATTCGGCGTTACTAGATTCCGCCTTATTCGTTTCCACTGCCACGCTAAAATTTTTCACTTCGCGCTTAGGTAGCTTTTTGGCGATTTGCTCGTTGCCTACCCACCGCACCACGCCTAGCTTTAAGTCTGTTAGCGTAAATGAAAACACATATTCTATTATTTCATCATCTAAAATCTTGCGATTTTTCTTTGTGATTTTGCCTGTGAGTGCGTAGAGTGGCGCGATTAAGTTGCCTTGCTCTATTGTGGTGTATTGATTATACTCGGCGTTTTCACGCATTTTACGCGAATCGCACAAGATTTGCTCGATTTTCTTATCTCTCCCTGCATTTACCACCACAAACTTTTCGCTATTGCTTAGATAGCGCGTCAGCTCACTTGCGATGATTTCCGTGTCGATAGATTCGCTACTCTCATTGTCAATCGCGCCGATTGTTAGGATTTGCGCTTCGCTTTGATTTTTGATGATTTTTTGTTTAAGCAACGAATCCACTTGCTTTTTGATAATGTCGCCAATGTCGTGGTTATCCAACCCAAAGCTGACAAAATCCCACGAATCCACATATTGCGGTTGATTCGTGCTACACGTGATAAAATTAAGCGCGAAAATAAATATTAAAATATGCTTCGCACAAAGAAAATTAGTCATTTAATCCAAGTTTATAATTGCAATTTTTATTCATCTATTTGCCCCTTAATATTATTTGTGATTTTACCACTAAGCAAATCTTCGATAAATTCACGCATTGATTTTTTGAAATATTTTTGAAAATTATCATCGCTTATCATATCACTTTTAGCATTATTACATAGCGCACAGGCTAGGACGCGGTTATCTTTATTATAACCTTGCTTTGGTATCTTTTGCTCGATATGCAAAGTCGCATTAAATTTACTTGATAATACCAATTCATCATCAAATAATCTCTTTAATTCCCCTTGCGTAGTGCCACAATAATGGCATTTTGGCTCTTGTGTTATATACCATTCATAAAATGCCTTAAATCCGCCAAATCCCTTTTTACGCTCATTATCAAAGCTAGTAAATCTCTTTCGCAGTTTGACAAATTCGGCATATTTCGCATTTTCTCTTTTAAATTGTTCTATTTCCTTTTCATCTACGCCTAACTTACCAGCAGTCTGTTTTGTGGTAGGTAGGCAATTTTCCGCTTCTATGCACTCAAGCGCGTAATCTATGATTTTCTTTTCCATTTTTTATCCTTTCACATTAAAATTTCACTCAATCAAAGTTTGGAATCTTTGATTGCAAATAGATTGTATAATAACCAATCTTAACCATTTGTGCTAGTTTATTTCTGTGGCGCAAGTGGCACAATCTTATCGCCGTTGCTATCGCTTGTTACATAACTATCTCGCAAATTTTCACAAAATTTCTTACCTTTTAATTTGCTAGGATTAAAGTGCATAGCACCTGTTTTAGGGTTAATCCATAACAATGGAGTTTCTTTGTCGCAACCTTTTGGGTAGATACCATTGCCAGAGACAGCCCATTTGCTCGTATCAAGTTCGTTTATTGCCACAATCCATTCGCCCCACGATTCACCATTGGGTGCTTTAGGTTTTGCAGTATCAATATTATCAGTAAATACTCTTGCTACGATTACTTTTTGCGCATTTGCCATACCGCTTCTTGCTGATGAAATGCTTGAATCTGTCCTAGTCGAAACAAAAGAATTAAGCATAGTCGCCTCCAATAATAAAACTCCCACTACAACTCCAACTTGTATAAAATCAAAGTTTTTAGTGATAAATGAAACATTGCCCATATTTTTTGCTATCGCTAATTTTCTACGATTATCAAGCACGATTCCAAGTGGCACAAGGATTAAATCCAAGACATACCATATGATATAACCAATTAACAAATACATTACGCCATCAAGTGCGATAATAAATATGCTAAGAACGGTAAATCCTAATACAAACAGCAACCCAAGTATCAATTTTACAATCCCAAGCAAAATGCTTAAAATCCCACCTTTATAAAACCTATCTACGCCTAACCACCCTAAAAACAATGCTAGGACGAATCCAACCACAGGCGATTTTAGATTCGCCACTACTACGACTTTTTCACTTTTTGTATTTTCACTCATATTTCTCTCCTTGAAATTTGTAATAAAAATGGCGTGGATTATCGATTTTTTGCTTAAAATTTACTAAAAATAAGTAATTATTCCTTATATATTGATTTTATATAGCAATATTTCCTTTGTTGGAATTTATAATAAAACCTACTACATTCCTTAAAAATTTCACATTTTAAGGAATCATAATGAAAAGCGACACAAGCCACAGCCTAACGCCCAAAAAGCTCTCACAGCGCGACATTGCGGGGATTTTGCAAATCGACACAAAGACACTCTATAATTGGCGCAAAAACAAGTCCGAACTCTACACAATCGTGCTACTTGGCTTTAAATTCAAAGAGATTTTGCGCACACAGCGCGAGATTTGCGATGAGCTAGAGCAAATCGAAAAGGGACTAGATGAGCGACTAAGAATGTGAGATTGGGGGATTTGGAGATTTTAAGACGAATCGCTACTATTCCGTCATTGCGAGACGAGCCAAAGGCTCGGCGTGGCAATCTATTTTTTTGTTTTATTTGGATTGCTTCGCCTTGCCAAAGGCAAACCCACGCAATGACGGAGAGTGGGCGTGGATTCGCGCTATTTAACGCGCATTGCGAGAGTCGGACAATATATATAATTTAATGAAAGGCGTGGAGTGTGGGAATCTGCGATATTGAATCTATTTGGATTTGTTTGTAATGCGTAGATTGTGGATTTGCTATTGCCTATCAAATTTTGCCTTTTTATTTTAGTAAAGTAATTTTTGGATTCTAGTGATTTTCACTAAAATTTTTCTTAAAGGTAGATTTTTGTAGATTTGCACGACTTTACAAGTAAATCTTACAATGGCGAGGTATTTTTTTACGATCCACCATAGAATAACAATAAAATATCA
>CAKUOH010000038.1 GCA_934668765.1 uncultured Helicobacteraceae bacterium
AAGTGCTAAAAGTGCTAAAAGCGTGAAAATCAAATGCAATGGGATTCCTTTTAAATCTTAAAATAAAAATGCGAATTGTAATATTTTTTGCTTAAAAATATTTTGGCACTACAAAAACTACACAAGATTCTGTGCTTCAAGTATAGAATCACACCCACCTTGTTATTGCGGGACGAATCGCAGATTTGTGCAAAAAGCAATCCACGAATCCAAATAGATTGCCACGATTTTGCGAATCGCAAAATCTCACAATGACTTTGTGAGGCAATTTGCACGAATCTTGTGCAAATTTCACGCGAATCTTGCCCAAATCTACCTTTTCCTATGCTCCACAATGTGTTCAATAATCAAAAATGCCGAGCCTAAAATCCCCGCTACTAGCGAAGCAATAATGATGGATAGTTTCGCCAAATCCGTGCTAGGCACACTATTTGGAAATGATAGATTCGCCACAAAAATCGCCATTGTAAAGCCGATTCCCCCTAGCATTCCCGCACCCAAGATATTTATCCAGCTCACAGATTCGGGCTTTTTGGCGACTTGCAATTTATCACAGATAAATGTAAAAGCCGTGATTCCAAGCGGTTTGCCAATCACTAGCCCCAAAATTATACCTAGCATTATGTGGTCTATGCCAAAGTTTATATCCCCACCGATTGCCACTCCAGCATTTGCAAAGCCAAAAAGTGGCATTATAATGAAGTTGCTCCACGGCGCGATTGTGTGCTCCAATCGCAAGAAAGGATTTTGCACGGATTTTGCCTTGCCGACAATCTCATTTAGTGAGTGCATTTGTTCGCTATGCAAAAGGACATTTTCGCGCTCTTTGTCTTTGCTCATAAAATGCGTGATTGTGTCGTTGATTGCGGATACAAAGGGATTGCTTTCAATCTTTGCGCGCACAGGGATTGTAAATGCTAGTGCCACCGCTGCGATTGTCGCGTGAATCCCCGTATTATGCACAGATAGCCACAGCAACACGCCCACCGCCATATATGGAAAGAGTGAGCGAATGTCAAGTTTGTTAAACAAAACTAGCACCACTAAAAGCCCGATTGACATTAAAAACCAATTTATCGCAAAATCGCTTGTGTAAAAAATCGCAATGACGATAATTGCGCCCAAGTCATCGGCGACTGCAAGCGTTACCAAAAAGACTTTTAGCGCGACAGGGACGCGTTTGCCTAGTAGCATCATCACGCCCAAAGCAAAGGCAATGTCTGTCGCCATAGGAATCCCAAAGCCATTTTGGCTAGGTGTGCCGACATTTAGGGTAAAGTAAATAATCCCGGGCGCAATCATTCCCCCAAGCGCGGCAAGGACAGGAAATGCCGCCTTTTTAAAACCCACTAACTCGCCAAAAAGAAATTCTTTTTTGATTTCTAACCCAATCATCAAAAAGAAAAACGACATTAGCACATCATTTAGCCAATGGTGCAAACTCATACCGATGAAAGTCTCCCCGATTGTAAATCCAAAAGGTATCTCCCAAAAATGAAAGTAGTATCCCGCCAAAGGCGAATTTGCCACTATCATCGCCAAAACCGCGCAGATAAAAAGCAGGATTCCGCCAGCCGCTTCGTTGTTAAAAAATGCCTTAATCTTATTCATTGTTAAAGCCCTCCATATTGCTTTAAAGTTTAAAAATGTGAATTTTAGCATAAATTGCATTGATATTTTAAAAATTTATTGTGCTTTTAAGTGCAAACAAATTATAATCCGCCTTTTATCACAAATATAAAAGGGGCAAATATGACAAAAAATAGATTTTTAAAAATCCTTGCATTGATTATAACGGGGGAATCGTAAAAAATTCCCCATCATTGTAAGATTTACTTGTAAGCCTTACAAATCCACAGGATTTTCGTGGCAATCCACGCTTGATTTGTCATTGCGAGATTTGGCAACGCCGAATCGTGGCAATCCCCCGTCGCTAAAGTTGAATTGCCACTTTCTGTTTAGTTATTGCCGTTACATTAAAATTTTATCGCATAGTTCTTAAATTACGCCAAATTTACATTCACGCCAGATTCGTCCAAACGCTTTGCACATCGTCATCATCTTCGATTTTGTCGATGAGTTTTTCGATTTCAAGCATTTGCGATTCATCTAGCTCTATGGGCGAAGTGGGAATCTGTCGCACCGATGAGCTTATAATCTCCAAATTCAACTTTTTAATCCCACTTGCCAAATTGCCAAACTCTTTAAAATCCGCATAAAGCAACGCCGATTCGCCCTCCACTTCAAGGCTTTCCAAGCCAAAATCAATTAGATTTAGCTCTACCTCATCTATGTCGCACCCCCCGATTTTCACTTCAAAAACTGCCTTTTTGCTAAACATAAATTCAAGCGAACCATTTGGGATAATTTGGGCATTAAATTTATTGCAGTAGCTTTTGAGATTCGCAATCGTGCGCGTGGTGTTATCACTGGCACAATCAATTATCATCATCACCCCAAATTGTGCCTTTGCTTCATAAGATATTTCGCTTAAATCCGCGTCATTGCCCTGCGCTCGTTTGATTGCCGCTTCGATATTGTCCTTTGGCATATTTTGCGCTTTGGCATTTAAAATCGCGGCGCGAAGTTTAGCGTTAGATTCAGGGTCTGCTCCGCTTTTTGCTGCAACGGTGATTGCTTTTGCTAGTTTGGGAAAAAGTTTTGACATTTTATCCCATCTTTTTTCCTTACTAGCGCGTCTATATTCAAATGCTCGTCCCATTGTTACCTCTTTTGTGCGTAGAATCTAAAATTTTGAAATTATAGCATTTTTGGCGATTTTATGTGAATCTTATTTGCAAAGGACGGAATTATGAAAAGGATTTTGTTAGTTTTGGGCGTAGTTTTGAGTTTTGTAGGTTTTTGCTATGCGGCAGCGGAGACGAAAACTACTATCGGCTACTCTTGGACTAGGCTTGATAAGGCAAGTTATCACGCGGTAGAGATTGGCACTTCAGTGGTGGCGATTACCAAAAAGGGTATGGTGCGCCCATATACAGGCGCGGAACTCTCAGTGCCGATTTTTTTTGATGATAGGGGGAGCAATCAAAGCAATAATGTCGAGTTTGAAAAGGGCAAGGGCTTTGGCACGGGGCTTCAACTGCCATTTGTATTTGGGCTAAATATCAGCGGATTTTACATTCAAGCAATGGTGGGCTATAACTTAAGCTGGTTTTCTCAAGCGATGAAAGCAGCCCCAAACAATGCACAATTAGGTGCTATCAAAAAATCAAAAACTAACACCATTTCACACGGCTATATTTATGGTGGCGGAATCGGCTTTGATTTTAACTCAAACTTTACCATAGGGCTTCGCTATATTCGTGGCTCAATGCAAAATGAAGAGAAAAACGCACAAGGCGGTATGTTTCCCAAATATAAGACAAATTACGAAAAGATTTATGGAATGGTGGGGTATCGATTCTAAAAGTGCCATTATCTGGCAGTTTGCTACAATGTCATTAAAATTGATAGCTAGATTCAAAGGCAAACTATGGACTTAATAGCACAAATCCCATATATAGCGATAGGTATCATCGCTGGGATTACTTCGGGGCTTTTTGGCATTGGTGGTGGAATGATTATCGTGCCTTTTGGGCTTATGCTAGGCATTAGCTCTCATCACGCGGTGGCGATGAGCGTGGTGCAGATGATTTTCTCATCGATTTTTGGCTCATATCTCAACTACAAAAAACACAATCTCAATCTCAAAGACGGGCTATTTGTAGGATTTGGCGGACTTTTGGGAGCTAGTTTTAGCGGGATTATCGTAAATCTTTGCTCTGATATACTTTTAACGGCGATATTTTTGGGCGTTAGCATTCTCTTTTTTGTCAAATATTTTTTTAGTGCAAAAAAAAGCGTGATAGTCGCAAGAGAGCGCACGACATTGCAAAAACGCATTATTTTAGTCGGCTCTGGCGCGATTGTGGGAGTCTTTGCCATATCACTTGGAATCGGCGGTGGCGTGCAACTTGCAGCGATTTTGGGATTTATGCTAGGATATGATAGTAAGCAAGTGGCGCGAATCTCGCTATTTTACATACTTTTTGCAAGTATCGCAGGGACTTTTTCTTTTGTGCGCGAAGGCGTGATTGATGAAAGCGTGATTCATAGTGGCATAATGGTAGGAATCGGCTCATTAGTGGGCGTATATATCGGCACAAAAATTATGGAGAAAATCAAGCTAAATTCACACAAAATCGCACTGCTTTGCGTCTATGCCTTTTCAATCATCGCAACTACAATAACGCTGTTGCGAAAAATGGGGATTTTGGGATTTTAGATTCGCACCCACTTTTTGTCATAATTAGGTGTAGCAAAGTGGGGCGCGAATCTAACCAAAATATTGAATCAATAACCCAAAAGCAAATCGATTAGATTCATATTTGCAATAGGACGATTCAAGTGATTTTGCGTCTAGTGGTTTGGATTCTTTTCTTACTTCTTTTGCGTTAGAATGACAAGGTTAGGTTTTGTCATTGCGAGAGAGCGAAGCGACCGAAGCAGTCCATAAATTATTATTGATTCCAAACAATTCATAACAAAAATGCCACAAATCGCCATTTTCCCATATATTTTTCGCGTAAAAATCATAAAATTAAGGTTACTTTAATGTGCCATTAGCTACTCTTACCTTGCATTTTATGCAAATTTATATTTCAAAAGAGGTAATGTTATGGAATTTCTGGAGTATTTACTAGCCCTTTTTGCGATTTTGATTATTTGGTTAAAACCACAAAAAGAGGGCTTGGCGTTTGGGTGCTTGGTGGGCGCGATTGCGCTTGACTTTGTGCTGTGGATGGTAGCGAGTGCATCTTCGTGGGTGCCGGGCGTAACGCTGTAAAGGGAGGTTGTTATGAAAGAGTTTTTTGACAAGATTCTAAATGAGAAAAATTTTAATATCGTTATGACAACCGCTGTGGCGATTATTTTAGTCGTGCCTGTGGGAATGGCGTGTATTTATCTTGGCTTTGTGAAAGGTGAATCGCCCTGCCTACTTTGCGGACACGAGCGATTTGGTATGATTGCAGTGGGCGTTTTAGGGCTATTTATGGTGCGCTATGGCGTGAAAATCAAATATGTCGCGCTTGTGTTCCTATGCGGATTTTGGTTTTTATTTGAGGGATTGCGCCATGTTGGCAATCACGCAGCAAGAGACATAGGACAGGGATTTGGCGAGGCTATGTTTGGGCTACATACTTACACTTGGGCTTTTGTGGTGTATTGGGTTGTGATTTTGGCGATGGCGTTAATGCTATTTTTTGTCCGCAAAGACAATATGCTAGGCAAAGAGCTATTTAGCGAAGTAAAAATCAAAGATTTTAGTGGCTATGGCAAGGGCGTTGTCGCGCTTTCAGCGTTTATCATATTTATGAATGTGCTTCAATTCTTTATTACAAATGGACCACCACCTTATGGCGGTAGAGGCGCACCTGCGGCGACTAGATTTACTTGGGATATTTCTTTGGCGTCTAAATTTTGGGACCCTGTGCATTGGCACGAGAATTTTCGCCCTGGCAAATGGAGTTTGCTAGGTAGCAATCAAGGACCAAAGCCTTGGATCCCGGGTGCAAATGAAAAAGCGGATAAAAACTATCCATTTGACACCACTGCGGCAAATTCGCCGATTTTAAGTCAAAATCAAACGCCACTAGAATTGCTTGAGACTAAAGAAATCAGCATTGTGCCTAAAAACTACGCGGATAAAAAGGGCTATATTGGTGGAATTGCTTATGACAAAGTTAATAATGAATTTGCTATTGTCGGCACAGGTGGCTCTGTGTATTTCACAGATGATAATTTCGCCGAATCAAAAGAATTTGCGGCAATAGACCAGCCAAATGGGACAGATGTGCCTATTACCGTTGATGCAACTTTCTTTGCGCCGGGCAAAATCGTAGCGACTGCTTACAACAAAGCTATTTGGGGCGTTGAGCGCGTGGCTAACCTTGATGAGACCGATAAGCTCATTCAATGGGAATTCTTGCCTAAAGTAGAGGGTAATTTATTGCCAGCATTTGGCAAGAAAAATGAATTGCTTTACAAAAATACCAAAGGTGCGCGAATCAACATTGGCACAACTCGCGCTAAAAAGAATTACATTCTAAGTCTTGCAAAAGACCCAGATTCGCGCTATGCGTATATGGTAACCGTGCCTGCTAAAAAAGCTCCAAATGTCGTGCTACTAAAATTTGACACAAAAGACAATACCATTAGCGAAGAGACGATTTTGGAATTTGGCAAAGATTTGCAGTTAAAGGATGGCGCGAAAGTCAATCAATTCTACATTACAGGTGCGGACATCGCAGGTGGCAAAATGCTTGCTATTTCTAAAAACTACAACGCACTGCTTGTAATTGACTTGGCAACTAAAACTATTAGCGAAGCTTACACTTTGCCTGAAGTGGCTGACGCAAGCGATATTGCCATCAAAGACGACAAACTCTACATTCTCTCACGCGACAGCGGAGCGGATAAAGTTTTTGTAGTCAAAAATCCTTTGGCTAAATAATTTTAGCTAGATTTGAATCCTAAAGGCTTCCGCGCCTTTGGGATTCGTGCTTAATAATCCTATTTTTTAATTGTGCTGATTTATATAAAATTCGCTTTATAAAAAATTCAATGTAAATGCGCTAAAATCCTGCAAATAAAAAACGCAAGGAAACCACACATAAATGACGACAGCTATTGTGCCATTAAGTAGTGATTGTGAAAACCGCGACACTTATGCTAACAATCCTAATGATATTCATTGCGAAGTTGTAACATTATCGCATTTATGCACCCCAAATCTTACCTTTGCAAATTGCGATTACAAAGAGATTGTCGCTGATATACAAAAGCAAGGTTTGCAGGTGGATTGTATTTTAACCGATCCGCCGTATAATATTTCGCGCAATCATCAACTTGGCTTTTCAAATATGGGCAGA
>CAKUOH010000039.1 GCA_934668765.1 uncultured Helicobacteraceae bacterium
GTGAATTTGACTTAGAGCAATTTAACGCGCTAATTTGGCAACGCAATAAATTCTATGATACTTTTTGGGAAGTGAAAGGGCGATAAAATTCCCATTTAGCTAGAAAATACAATATTGGAATGAATCTTGCTTAAAAATAGCGCAAATTTATATTAGGACAATAAATGCTAAATGGATTTTACGGCGCGACAGGCGGTATAGTGGCGCAATTTAATCGCCTTGATACGATTTCAAATAACCTTGCAAACGCAAATACAAACGGCTATAAACGCGATGATGTCGTAATAGGCGATTTTTTGCGCCTTTACCAAGAATTTAAGCACGAGTTGCCTTTGCAAAATCACACACGCGAGGCATCAAAATTTCTAAATCGCACACTAAATCGCGTCCCTGCGGTAGTAGAGGAATACAGCGATATGAGTGTGGGTAGCTTTGCACAGACGGACAATCCGCTAGATTTGGCACTGAAAAATAAAGACGCATTTTTTGCGATAGAGACTCCAAATGGCGTGAAATATACACGAGACGGCGCATTTACGCTAGATAATAACGGCGTCCTTGTAACAAAGCAAGGACACCCCGTGCTTTCGCGCGAGGGCATTGATGAAAATGGCACAATAACTATTGATTTGGCGACTAGCAATGTTGAGGTAAATCCAAACGGCGATATTTTCGTGCGTAGCGTAGCAAATGACAGCGTGGGCATTGCCGAGCCTATCGGTGCGGTTGCGATTGTAAGCTTTATAAATCCAAAATACCTTAAAAAAATCGGCGATAATCTCTATGAATTGCCACAGGAGCGCATAAATGAGCGCGTAAATATAAACGATGATAATGTCGTAGCGAGTGGCTTTATCGAAAAGAGCAATATAAATCCTGTGGTGGAGATGACTGCGCTAATTACGACAAATCGCCTTGTGGATATTTATAGCAAAGTAATGAAAACTTATCAAGATGATTTGGCTCCAGAGGCGATAAACAAACTAGCGCAACATAGAGCATAAATTTTGGAGCGTAATAAAGGGAGGATAATATGATTCGAGCATTATACACGGCGACTACGGGAATGATAGGAATGCAAACGCAAGTGGATACCACTTCAAACAATATCGCAAATGTCAATACCATAGGCTATAAAAAGCAGCGCGCGGAATTTGCGGATTTGTTTTATCAAACGATGCAATACGCGGGGACTTCGACAAGCGAGACTACGATTTCACCCACAGGTATTGAGATGGGGCTTGGTGTGCGAAATGTCGCCATAGCAAAGCATTTCTCACAAGGCAACCCAAAAGAGACGGAAAATAATTTGGATATTGCCATCACAGGGCGCGGATTTTTTCAAATCGAGTTGCCCGATGGGACGATTGCCTACACGCGCGATGGGAGCTTTAAACTTGATAGCGAGGGCAATATCGTAAATAGCGAGGGCTACCCGCTTGTGCCAAATATCACAATCCCCGAAGATTCGACACATATAAACATCGGCACGGACGGCATTGTAAGCGTGGTGCAGGCGAATTCTACGCAAATCAACACGCTTGGGCAAATTGAGACGACCGTTTTCATAAACCCCGCAGGTTTGCACTCACTAGGCGATAATCTCTACCTAAACACAAATGCTTCAGGTGAGCCGATAAATGGCATTCCCGGGACAGAGGGTTTTGGGCTACTTCGTCAAGGATTCATAGAAATGAGCAATGTAAAGTTAGTAGAGGAAATGACGGACTTAATCACGGGACAAAGGGCATACGAGGCGAACTCAAAGACGATTCAAACAGCTGATTCGATGCTACAAACGGTAAATACGCTAAAACGAGCATAGATTTAGCTAGATTCGCGTGAATCTATCCTTTATAATTTGCGCAATTTGCCACATAAGCGAATCTAGCGTGGCGTTTAGTCGTTTGCGTTCGGATTTAATCTGCGCAATTAGCCCACCATTACAAGCAAAATGCGTTTTTGTCCTTAAAAGTTTAAGTTGTGAATTATAGCAAATTGCGTGGTAATTTAAGCCAAACTCTTTGCAAACTTTAATCCTAAAAATTCTATAATTGCGCTTTTTTATTGAAATTTTTATCGAAAATTTGCAAGGAATCTATATGTTACCACAGAAATTAGCCGTCTTTGACTTTGACTCCACGCTGATGAATGGCGAGACGATTGATGAGTTGGCAAAGGCGCACGGCGTGAGCGATGAAGTCGCTAAAATCACGCATTTAGCGATGAATGGGGAGTTAGACTTTTATGAAAGTTTGATTCGCCGTGTGGCATTGCTAAAGGGAATGAGCGAGAAAAAGGCGATTGAGATTTGCCAAAATCTGCCCTTAACAGACGGCGCACTTGAAGTCGTCCCTGAGCTAAAGAAAAGGGGCTATGCGGTGGTGTGCTTTAGCGGTGGATTCAAATACGCCACCACGCATTTTAAGCACATTTTAGGGCTTGATGCGGAGTTTAGCAACATACTTCACGCAAAGGACGGGGTTTTGAGCGGTGGCGTGGGCGGTGAGATGATGTTTAGCGATTCCAAAGGCAAAATGCTTCAAACACTGCAAACTCTCTTGCGAATCGACCCTGAAAACACCATAGCCATAGGCGATGGCGCAAATGACATTTCTATGTTTAGATTCGCGCGGAAAAAAGTCGCATTTTACGCCAAAGACGCACTCAAAAAGGAAGCAAATGTCATAATCCTGCACAAAGATTTGCGCGAGATTTTAAAATATGTGTAATTGTATGTGGGGCAGATTTTTGGCTTTTGTGCGTAATGTTTGCGTAAGATTCGCTACTTTTTTAAATGGCGATTGTTAAGGTGGATTGTATGAAAAAAATAGAGAATTTTAGCCTGTGGTGCGACTTTGTAGAGCGCGATTTTTTGAAAGGCGAATTTCGCGCTATGATTGCGCGTGGCGAAATTGTGGGCGCGACAAGCAATCCTGCGATTTTTGCAAATGCGATTTTAAATAGTGGCGCGTATAAAAGCGACATTGAATCTTTGCGCGGGAGTGGCTTTAACGCAAAGGCGATTTATGAGAGTCTCGCATTTAACGACATAAAAAGCGCGGCGGTTAGCCTTTTGCCCTTGTGGGAGCAAAACGCAAACGATGGCTTTATCAGCATTGAGATTGACCCCACGCTGTGCGATGATGTGGGGCGTAGTATCGATGAGGGAGTGCGGATTTGGAATGCGCTAAATATGCCAAATGTGATGATAAAAGTCCCTGCGACAGAGGCGGGATTTGAGGTAATGAGCGCGCTTTATGGGCGCAAAATCAGCGTCAATGCTACTTTGATTTTCTCGCAAAATCAAGTGCAAAAGTGCTTGGAAGCGTTTGGCAGGGCGAATCGTGGTTTTGATTCGGCAAATCTAAATGAAAGTCGCGCTCCAAAAGCCGTAATTAGCATTTTTGTATCGCGCTTTGATAGATATTTGGAGGCAAATCCAAATGCGAATCCCACAAATCTCACGAATCCTGCGCTAGATTCAAGCGAATCTAATAACGATTCCGCCCCAAAGCTTGGTATTTACAACGCAATGAAATGTTATGAGATTATCGAATCTTTTGGCAGTCCGCACATTCGCGCACTCTTTGCTTCCACAGGCGTGAAAGGCGATAAGATTCCAAGTGCGTATTATGTGGAAAATCTACTGCTAAAAAATAGCGTAAATACCGCGCCTTTGGCGACTATACGCGATTTTATCAAACTAGATTCAGGGCTAATCCAAGTTTTCCCCAAAATCGATTCATATCTAGCGCAATTTGAAGTGGATAAAATCGCGCAAAACTTGCTAGACGCAGGATTAGAAGCCTTTAAGATAGAATTTGAAAAAATGCTAAAAGCAATTTAGATTTGCGCTAGATTCACACCCTTTTAGCGCGAATCTCAAATCATAATGCTATAAAGCCCACAAGTGTGCGCACAAGGATAAAAATAAAAGCAAAGAATAAATACAAAAAGCATCATAGGCAAAGCAAAACTATGATATTGAATGAAATTTTGAAAATAGATATTGCCGATAAATGTTGGGAAAATCAGCATTAACGCAAATGGATTTTTATATCGCGTAAAATCCAGCGATAAGAAAGAAAAGCCCCAAATAAAAGGGTATAAGATTGAAAAGAAAAAGATAATACAAATTTTTGCCAAAGACAAGATAAAGTCCTTGTAAAATGTATGCGATGAAAACAGGATGAGCGTTATCTTTAACTAATGCAATGGAATTATAAGTATCGCCGATAATGTGATACCCCGGAAACCCTAGCCAAAATGTAAAAGCACAAATACTAGCACAAAGTGTAAAGGCAAAGGCTAAAAATACATAATCCTTGCGATTTATCAAAAGTGCGCGGGTAGATTCAGACGCGGTATTTTTAGTCGGCAAAGAGTGCAATAAATCCACAAACACACGCCACAGCGCAAAAAATACTATCACAAAGATTACAATATCCACGAATCGCCACAATATATTTTTCATTAGCGGACTAAAATCCACCCTATATTCCACAATGCCAAGCGATTCAAGCCCTAATGCTCCCAAATCCTGCGTGGAGTTAAAAAACACATTGCGTTTGCTATGCGTTAGTCCCTTAAACGCGTTAAAATCCACTGCATTATCCCACGCATATTTTATCACGCACACATTTGAAATAGAGCTAGAGCGAAGCAATGGCGCAAGACTTGAAAATGCAATCCTTGCCGTGTAGCTAAACTCGCCATTTATTTCGTTGCGCTTATCATCTAATGCGATTTTTTGTTCGTGCAGCGTTAGATTCGCATTATAAACTTTATCTTTTGTTGCTATATTTAGTGCAAATGCCACTATGATTCCTATTACACATATCACACTTACAAATCCCAAAAAGACTTTTAGCCACTTTGGAGGCGCAAAAAGTGCTTTTAGATTCGATAGATTTGCGCCTACATTCGCCCAAAAATTTGCATTTTTATTCATTTTTTCATTCCTTTTTATTTGAGATTTTTATATATGAATCGCTTTCGCATTGCAAAGCTATAAAACGCTACTAAAAAGCTAGCGATGATTTTGCCAAGCATTGCATTTGTGCCAAAAAATTCCACGCAACACATAAGGATTAGGCTATTTAGTGCGATTCCAAAGATATTGATGACATAAATCGCAGTTATTTCGCGTCCTGTGCTTAAATGAGATTGTCCAAAAATTGCCCTTTTATACACTATGATTCCAAGTGCGGAGATTGCCACAAACATTATGACACTAGAGATTAGATAGTGAATCTGCGCGATAAATGTAAGTGCATAAAATCCTATCCACTCACATAGCGTTAAGACTCCACCAAGAATCAAATATAAAATAAATTGCTTTTTAGTGGATTGCATTATTTGCCATTTAAATTTTGTCATTGTGAGATTCTGACACATTTTCTGTCATTGCGAGGCAGTGTGAGCATAGCGAACACAACGAAATAATCCACTAATGCGACCTATGAATCTAGCTACGAATCTACGCAAATTTTTCTGCTATAATTGCGCATTTTTATAATTTTATCATTTTAATTTGCAAGGATTTGACTTTGACTTTAGGCTATGAAGTGCCGCAAGGTAGCAAGATTCACTTTGGGAAAAGTGCTAGATTGAAGCGCGAGATTGAGGATAAGGCAGTAGCGATTTTTTATAAAAATGGCTTTGAGGAAATCGCCACGCCTAGCTTTAATTTTACCCATTTTGCAAATCGCAAATATGAAGATTCCAAAGCTCTGCGCGAAAGAAAGCGGACTAGGGATAGAAGTTTTTT
>CAKUOH010000040.1 GCA_934668765.1 uncultured Helicobacteraceae bacterium
TGGTGCTGGCTGGATACACAAAGATAAGCCCCATCGCCCTTGTCAAGCGTTCGACTCCGCTTTTGCTCGTGGGAATGGTGGTAAATATCCTTGTGGCTTATTGTTTTGTGTTGTAATTTTTTAAGATTTGTCCGTATAAATGTAAATTGTAACACACGCTAAACTATCTTTAGCACTCGCGCTTATATTTTAGCACCAAATCCACGCGAATCAAAATGCCAAAAATCACACAAGATTCACGCAAAGCAATCCACGCAAATCAAATCACAAAATTTCACTTCTTACCACCAAAGATTTTGCCAATCTTTTCTTTAATCACAGATAAGCCCGAAGCGACTTCGCTAGATAAATCCGTGCGTTCCATAAATTCGCCACATTCACAGCGCGGAAACATTTCGACAGGATTCATCGCATCACTTTTTGGTGAGACTAACTTCATTTTGCCACATTTTGGGCATTTTACCATAAATGATTTTGGTGCTACGGGCATTTATTTTGTCCTCCCTTTTTTATTTTTATCCAAATTCTTATCCCCAAGTGTTAGCAATATCGCCTTAATCTTTGCCTTTTGCAGATGAGATTTAGCAAGGTTTCGTTGCTTTGTATTTATCGCCTGTTTTGCCTTTATCTTGCGTTGCTCAAGGCTTGTTAGTATTTTTCGTATATTTAGTCTGCTAAAAAGATAAGCGGCAAAATACTCATACACGCTCTTTTTCTTTTTATCTACGATAATTTTTGTGTTAGACATTTTGGCAAATTTCCCAAGCATAGCTTTGGATTCGACACTGCATATTATCTTTTCAACTTCGCTTTTATCGAAAAATTCAGGCGATTCACCGCAATCTACACATAGCTTTTTTATCGCGCTATGCGTAAGATTTGCGATATTTTTTAGATTTTCATCGCTATTTCGCATTTTTATCCTATCGCTTTAAGCATTGCGCTGTCTATGGCTATGCTTTTGGCAAGTGTGATTTGTTGCGCTTCTTTGGCTTTTTTATCGGGCGAATTTTGATAATCCTCCAAAAATCGCACGCTTTTTTCCGCGCTAGATTTTATGCCAAGTAGTTTGCCATTTAGCTTTTGCTTTGCTAACTCAAAAATCGCATTTAGGCTATTTTCTAGCTCGTTTTGAAACTCACGCAACGCATTTGCATTTATCGAATCGATAAAGCTATCCACTCTTTGCTTTTTGCCCTCACCACTATCATCACGCAAAATTTCAGCCAGCAATTCATTATCAAAGCTAATTTGGCTCATTATATTTTGGCGCAAATTTTCCTTTGCTTTGCCAAAGTGATAATTCGCCCCTTGTCGCATATCTTTGGCGATATTTTCATCAATCTCACCAAAAAGCGCACCAAAATCACTAAACACTTTTTCAAAAAATCCATCAATAATCTGCCCTGTCCAATCATCAATCTTTTGCAACGAAGTATTTTTATACTGCGAAATTATCCCGCGAATCTGCTGAATCTCTGCGATACTTGCCTTTTGCGCGTCAAAGGATTCGCTTTGGGAGAGTTCGCTTGTGAGTTTTTCTTTGTCATCTCCAGAAAACCAATCTATGAATTTATCCACGACAACGGGTAACAAAGCCTTACCAGCCTCTATGACATAAGGCAAAGCCTTTGTGATAATCGCTTTTCCTGCGCTAACAAGTGCGCCTAAAATTGATATTGCCATACTACACCCCCTTTATCGCATTTAAAATGGCGATATTTTTATTTAGCTTGCAAGCGATATTTGCTTGTTCGCTTTGCTTTTGCTCGATATTTTTTGCTTCTTTGATTTTTTCCAAAGTCGCTAATTGATTGTTTGCCAATGTTTGATTGACTTCCAACTTTGATTGCAATGCCTTTATCATTGATTCAACGCTATTTTCTACACTTTCTACAAATCTATCGCCCATTTTTCTAAATGCCTTTTGTGTAGTTTTTGCGATAAAATCCTGCATTTTTGATTCTTTGTCCGCGCCTTGTTGTAGCGATAAAATCTCTACGCATTTTTCATTATCCAAGCTGATTTTATTACTAATCTCATTTAGCACAAAACCTTGAATCTTTTTTAGCTCCGCTTCGCATTGTTTGACAAAATCCTTGCCATTGTCTGCTAGTGATTGTGCTAGTTTGTCAATAGATTTGCGCCATATATCAATAAGCGCGGATTCAAAGGATTCGCTCTCTTTAGCCGCTCGTCCTTTAAATTTCCCAAGCTCATCATTTAGCTGTTTCATCTCTGCGATACTTGCATTTTGCCTATCGTAAGAACCCATTTGCGAGATAGCGTGAGATGAATCCGCATTTGCGCTGTTTATCTTTCTAGCGGATTCTTTTGTTGAATCTGAAAATAACAAATCACCAACCTTTTTTACTACATACCCTACTGCAGTTCCAATCGCCGTTGCTGTGGCAGTAATCACAGGCTTAAATACAGCCCCTGCTATTCCACCAAGTATTCCAAACATATCACACCTCCCTTATTTATTGTTTTTGATGAGATTTTCGATTTGCTCACCCAAATTTTGTAGCATTGCTTTGCTTTGAGATTCAAAGTCTGCGATGATATTTTCTATCTGCTTTTGCGCGTCTTGCAAATCTTTTAACTCATCTTTTTCTTTGGCGATTTGTGCATTTATTGCTTCAAGTCCGCCAGATAGCGCATTATAAGTCTCTTGCTTTTTATTTTTATCGCCTGTGAAATACGCAATAATATTGCGTTGCAAGTTGTTGTGATTTGCCTTTATGCCATCGATATAGATTTTTTGGGCATTATCCAAAATATCTTTTTCTATGCGCTTATTTACCAAATCCACATTTGCAAACGCTAATAATTTATCCAAATTTGCGTCTATATCATCATTGCCACCACAAACCTTGTAACAAATGGTTTTTAGTTCTTGTGTTCTCTCATCATCTAATTCGCCTTTTTTATAGAGTTCGCACAAAAACGCAGTCCAGCCCGAAACGCCAATGATATTTTTATCCGCCAAATCTTTGGTATAGCAAGTGGATTCTTTGATACCCTCAACTTGATTTGGCGAAGTGAGATACTCTATCCATCCAGTCCTTATATCATTCCATTCTTTCTTGGATTTTACATCATATTGTGTGCCTAGCACATAGACTTTTTCAGGTTTTCCGCCTGTATTGTCAAACGCTCTATAAATGACATTTAATTCGTTGTTATTTATAGCATTTACCATATTGCAGGCAAGCACAACTTTTGCGGTATTGATATATTCTTTTGTAATGTTTGAGCGATAAGGCACAGGGTCATCTAGCCCAGGCGTATCCACAAACATTAGATTTTTTTGATATGGAAAATCAGGGTAGCTAATCTCTACTTCTTTGACAAAGAAATGCTCGGCATTTTTTGATGAAGTGTATTTTTTAAGCGAATCTATATCAAAAGATTCTATGATTGTTGCTTTGCCGATATATTTATTTTTATAGGATTCTGCACCAAGTTCATCATATTTTTGCTTAAAAAGTTTGCCACTTTTAATCGCGTCATTCCACAGCTCTTCCCACTCATCTTTGGTGTAAAAGGTGATTTTCATCTCTGCTTTTTCGCCATAGCGAAACTTTGTAAGCGTAGCCGTTTCAGGCGTAGAATGTGTGCTTGCGTATTCTGCTTTTAGTAGCGCGTTTATAAGCGTTGATTTTCCTGCATTTATCGTGCCTACAAAGGCGATTTCTAAATATTCGCTTTGATTTAGAAAATTTTCTGCTTCGCTTATGAATCCATCTAAAATCTTTTTAGATTCGCCACTATCATCATCTTTTGCGCAAATTTTTAGCACATTTTTAATCTTTGCCACTTCATCAAAATAGCCTTGCACCGCTGTATTTGGCGCAGGTTTTAAATCAACCTTTTGGCTAAGTTTAGCGATAAAATCTTTTAGATTTTTTGCGTTTGCATTTAAGCTATTTTTATCGCTAAATTCCTCTCCACCGACAATTTCGCCACATTTATAGCAAAATAACTCCGCCTCTATTTCACAATTTGGACATTTTTGTAATGCTGACATTTTGTCTCCTTTTTTTGTATTTTAGTCATTTTTCCTATTTCCGCCGTCCCTAACCGATAAAAATCGATTCGCCAAAAATCCCTAGTTTATAGTCATCGCGGACTACGATTCGCACCTTTTAAAGCACGATTCGCTCTAATCGCTGTCCCTATACAACTCTATCAAAGGCTGATTTAGAAAATCTTTGACAACTTTGACAACTTCGCCACATATAGATTCAAAGTCCGTGATAGTTTTCCTATCGCTATCATCAAACCTACGCAAAATCTTTTGCAGTTTTTTGTCATTGTCCAAATTTTCATTGCGCACAATGTCATCAATAATGCTGTAATTGTCCTCTTCGTCCTCATCGCAGTCATCTACCTCCAAATAGTCTATGAATCGCCCCCATTTTTCGACAATGCTCATCTTATCGCCGACAAGCTCTTCTCGTAGCAATTCCTTTAATACAGCATCATCAAACGCCAACGCCACGAAAAAAAGCCAAATAGATAGATTTTCTTTGCTGCCATCAAAGCGTTTTATATCTACTATTTCAACGCTATTTAGCCTATCTCTAATAATTGCCACAAGACAATCCGCAAAGTTAAAACTATCCAACGCACTTAAAATAGGCTCTTTTGCCTTTGCCTCTAATGCGATATATTCCGCATTATCCGCTTCGCTAAGTGATTTTGCATTAGCTAGTTCGCGTAGCTCTGCATAATCCTCGCTTGATAGATAATGCCTAGCAATGTCGCACATTATCTCCCCTAGCGTGATTTCATCATCGCTATCATCGTAATCGCTTGAATCATTTAGCACATCATAAAGTTTTTTTGCACCAAGTGTCGCTGCACCAAGTGCAATAGGTATCAATGGTAATGCCATTTTCTCTCCTTTAAAGTTTAAAATCTAGTTTATAGTCATCGCAGACTATGAATCTAATTTTCCCCCACATTTTAACAACTCCCTGCGTCAGTATTTGTCGCATTTATGTAATCTTTTAATCTCTCATTAAATTTATTCTGCAATTCTTTTGGTTCTTTAATCGTTGCATAAGGAATCCATAGTTTTAGAAAATTAAATATTTCATCATCAAAGGCGTAAGTAAAGCGAATAAGGATTTTTGA
>CAKUOH010000041.1 GCA_934668765.1 uncultured Helicobacteraceae bacterium
TTTTTTTTTTTTTTTTTTTTTTTTTTTTTTTTTTTTTTTTTTTTTGAAAATGCGTGAAATAGCACAAATTGCGATGATAAAACGCTTATACGAATCACTCATAAAACCACACACCATCATTTTGCGCTTGTGCCTATATAGGATTTCACGCCTTTGGTGGCACATTTGCAAATATTTGATATTGTGAATCTCTACGCTTTTAAATGTCCGCATTTTAAATATTTGCATTAGACGATTGCGTTGCTGTGCCCAAATCTACGGGCAGATTCGCTTGAATTAAACTCTGCAAAACTGCTTAAATTCTTGCTAGATTCGCCAAAAGATTTCAGTATCTGTTCTGCTTCCACGCATTTAGATTCGCGCCATTTGTCATTTTCTGCAAAGTCCTCTGTGATGAGTGCGTGAATCCTTTGCATTTGTGCGATAAATGCGATAATCTCATCTTTTGTTTGGGTGGATAAATCTTTAATCGACAAAATCACAATTATTTGCCACAAATACTTTACCATAAGTTCTGCTTGGCAATGTGTGCTTTTGTCATATTCGCTTAAATTATATTTTGACTTGCTAACCAAATATAACTCAAAGCACAATTCGCACGATTTACTAAAAGATTCGCCGCTAAATTCAAGCGATTTGATTTGCTCTTGGTGATTCATTAAGACACTATGCGTTAGATAACATAAATATTCTAATTCATAGAGATTACTTACAAATTTGCTTAGTGCGCATATCTCGCGCCTAAAATGACTTTTTTTAAAATTCCACCATTTATTGTTTTTACTGCTAATTTTATACATATCTAATTCAGCGACATTTAGCATTCTGCTAACCTTTGCTAATCCAAACTGCTCTTTTTTAAAAAGCGTAGGACACAGGTGCACACCGCGCAAATGCGAACACTTACTTGCACGCCAAGACAAAGTCTGTTTGTTGCAAGATTTGATAGGTTCGCCAAATGTAGGCTTATCAATCAGCCACTCTATCGCCTCCAAAAATTTATTGTAACCATTTATCGTGCTGTGTGCAAGAAATCTTATGCTTTCGCACAACACTGCATCAACATAGCCATTGTAGCGTTCAATGGCGATTTTCTTATCCAAATGTCGCTTGATAAAGTAGCCACCAAGCGTGGCTATACCAAGAAATATTTGCTGTTTTTTCATCGTTTTCTCTCCTTTTTATTTTAAAATGTAAAAAAACGATGAAATTTTAAAAAAATGGTGCGACATATTTTGTCGCGTGAAAGTGAGAAATAAAAAAATGTGATTTTTTATAAATCTGCGTTACGAAAAGTAGCAAATGAAAAGGTTTGATTTGTGCTTTTGAATTGCTTTGCACAAATCTGCGAATCACCTCGCAAAAAATCTAATCAATCTTTAACACCGCTAGGAACGCCTCTTGGGGCAAATCCACTTTGCCGATTGCTTTCATTCGTTTTTTGCCCTCTTTTTGCTTTTCTAGTAATTTGCGCTTACGCGTAATGTCCCCGCCGTAGCACTTTGCCGTTACATTTTTGGCGACAGATTTTATCGTCTCTCTTGCAATCACCTTGCTACCGATACTTGCTTGAATTGCCACTTCAAAAAGTTGCCGTGGGATTAGCTCTTTCATCGCGCCCACTAGCTTTTTGCCCTTTTCATACGCCTTATTTTTATCTACAATCACACTTAAAGCATCGACAATATCCCCTGCGACTTTTATATCTAGCTTGATAAGATTTCCCGTGCGGTAGCCGACAAACTCATAGTCAAAACTCGCATAGCCCTTTGTGCAGGACTTTAATTTGTCATAAAAATCCATAATGATTTCGTTTGTGGGGATTAGATAGATGAGAAGCACACGCGATTCGTTAATATATTGCATTTTTTCTTGAATCCCGCGCTTATTTGTTAGCAATTTCATCACATTGCCTAAAAATTCACTTGGCACAATCACACTCGCACGGACAAATGGCTCTTCGATTCGCGATATATTTTGCTCTGGTGGCAACTCGCTAGGATTTTCCACCACTACCATTTTGCCATCTGTGAGATAGACATTGTAAGGCACAGTGGGCGAAGTGGCGATTAGCTCTAATCCAAACTCGCGCTCTAATCGCTCTTTGACAACCTCCATATGCAAAAGCCCCAAAAAGCCTATGCGAAAGCCAAATCCAAGCGCGATAGAAGTCTCTGGCTCAAAGCTAAGCGATGAATCATTAAGCTGCAATTTTAATAGCGCGTCCCGCAAATCCTCGAATCTATCCGTCTGTATGGGATAGATTCCCGCAAAAACAAATGGCTTTGCCTTTTGAAAACCTGCAATCGCTTGCGCAGCTGGGGCATTTTTTAGCGTAATGGTATCGCCTACTGCAATGTCGCTAATTTGCTTTAAACCCAAATTTAAAATGCCGATTTCGCCACACGCGATTTTAGCGCACTTTTGCGGACGCAGTGGGTGCGGATACATAAGCCCCAAAACCTTGTGATTTGCGCCCGTATTCATTAGCAAAATCTCATCATTTATAGCCACTTCGCCATCAAGGACACGCACCAAAGCAAGCGCACCCAAATAATTATCAAACCACGAATCATAAATGAGTGCCTTTAATGGAGCGTCTGCATTGCCCTTTGGGGCGGGAATCTTGCGGATTATCGCCTCCAAAAGCTCCGCGATTCCTGCGCCACTTTTGGCACTCACGCAATAAGCCTCGCTACAATCAATGCCAATCGCATTTTCGATTTCATCTTTTACGCGCTCGATATTTGCGGCAGGGAGGTCGATTTTGTTTATCACGGGGATAATTTCTAGGTTATTTTCAAGTGCGATATAGACATTTGCAATCGTCTGCGCCTCCACGCCCTGCGTAGCATCGACTACTAACAACACTCCCTCACACGAACTTAAAGAGCGCGAAACCTCATAGCTAAAATCCACATGTCCGGGCGTATCGATGAGATTTAGCGTGTAAGATTCGCCATCAAGTTTGTATTGCAAACGCACACTTTGCGCTTTTATGGTAATGCCCCGCTCTTTTTCAATATCCATCGTATCAAGCATTTGTGCGCTTAACTCACGCAAATCCACGCCACCACACTCTTGCAAAATCCTATCAGCAAGGGTGCTTTTGCCGTGGTCTATGTGAGCGATTATGGAAAAATTGCGAATGTTTTTCATAAAAATCTGTCCCTTTTAAAAGCGAATCTTTTGGTGTGAATCTAAAATAAAAGTCTTGGCATTATATCGCAATAATATTTTAAAATCTTCGCAATAACGAAAATTTTTGGATTGTTTGCTTTACTCCATCGCAATGACGATTCGGCGTGGATTTCTATCCGCAAGGGAGGGAAAATAATAAAATTTGGATTACTAAAGAAAATTCGTTTTGCTTCGCCTTGCATTCGCAAGTCTCGCAATGACAAATTAGTTTATAACCTTTGCGCCATCCCAGCGCAAAAAGTGCATTAGAAATTGCGTTAGATAGTCTTTTCACTTTAAGATTCATTTGCAATTTTAAAAATAAACGCAACATTGCAGTATAAAATTTGGGTAAATCTAAATTTATTTGCGTTTCCCAAAATCCGCTTCCAAACTCAAATCCTGCCTTATTTTTAGGGTTTTTAGGCGATAGTAGAGTGCGCCTAGTGCAAAAACTGCGATGATGATTCCTAGCACAATTAGCGTCCCAAACGCGCTATTTTGCAAAAAAAGTCCGCCTGTATTCATTCCAAAAAAGCCCACGATTAAATTGAGCGGTAGGACAATGGTAGAGATGATGCTTAAAATGTAAATGTTTTGGTTTAGTCGCTCGTTTTTGATGGAGCTAATGAGTGCATAAAGCCCGTCTAGGCGCGTGATTAGCTCTTTGGCGGACTTTTCTAATGCTTTGGTGGCATAAGCGTAGATTCGCAGGTTTTTCTTTAAAAATGTTTGTTCATTTGCGAGTAAAGTTAGCGATTCACAAGCTTGGACGCAGAAATTTAGGCTTTTATTTAGCTTTTGCTTTAACACAAAGGATTTTTGGAAAAATTTTTCCACGCTTTTGCCCTTTAAAATCGCATTTTCCTTGCGCTCAATTAAATGCTGATAATGCGCCAAATTGCCCCGCACTTCGTCAATCTGCGCCTTTAATCGCTCAAATAGATTCGTGCTATTTGTTACGATAAAACTGCCAAAATCGCCACTTTTATCGCTCCGCCACTCAAAAATAGCGTCATTTTCAAAGCAAAACGCCACGCCATTCCCTAAAATCAGCAGTTTTTTAGCAAAAAATTCGCCATACAAAATCGCCCCACTTTTGCTCCGCAAAAAGGCTTCCAAATTGCTATCTACTTCCATATTTCCCCCTTTGGATTCGTAATAAAAGCGCAATTTTACTAAAATTTCACACTAAATTCGCCACTTTAAATATTTTAAGAAAATTTGCGATATTATTTTAGTTTGTTTGCTTTAACATAAAGATTACTTTTAAATAAGGACTTAAAATAATGCGATTCATAGCCATTTTGCTTTTTTATTATATAGGTATAATGGGGGGGGGGTATCAAAGCTAAATGCCATAGAACTATCTACCCTTTGCACAAACCCAAATGATTGCAAGATAAACACTTCCAAAAGTGAGATTACAAACACTTCCCTTTTTTTCGCCACAAGCAAAATACAAATAACAACCCAAATCCAAACCTTTATAAATCGCTCCACTATAAAAGCACAAGAAATCGGCGTTGAAAATGCTAACAGCTATATCACAAACTTCTACAACTACGGACGCATAGAGACAACAAGCAATCAAGGTAGTTTGACAACAACCTCCGTCTATAATGGTAGCGGATATAGAAATATCTACAACTATGGCTATATATCTAGCTATGTGCATTTATCGCAAAATGAAACTATTGCCACAAATATCGTAAATTACGGAGAAATGGGCGGACTTATACAAAACATCAATCCCCTTAAAACTATCATTATTGATAATCGTGGCGTTATAAATCTAGTAGATAATGGGCAAAAATTTCATTTTAATACAAAAC
>CAKUOH010000042.1 GCA_934668765.1 uncultured Helicobacteraceae bacterium
GTTTAATATGGGTCAATACAGCTCGTATAACTCAGACGATAAGACGGACATAAGAACGACTTTTACAAACAAGCTCAACGAATATACCTTTCACATCCACACAGATATACTTTATAATTTTATCACAAGCGAAACTTCTGATTTTGGTATTTTTACTAGGGTTGGTTTGGGCTATGCGTGGTATAAATACACAATGACAGAAGGCATAGTAATAGCGGTTGGCAAGGAAAGGTATAGTCAAATCGATGTGGCACGGCACAGCACTTTGATATAATGTTTGTAACTAGTTTGAGGGTAAATCTTGCCAAAAAATATGGCATAGAGGCTTTTATGCAACTCCTATGCTTAAACAAGAAAAAACTTTTGTTTGTTTTAACCTTGGCTGACTAGACAGCTACTGGAAATAGCCCAAAATATATGGATATAACCTTACAAACACACTTTCATCTAATCTTGGTATCCGTTATATCTCCTTTAGGTATATGCTAGCAAGTGTGTGAATTTTAATTTGCTAGTTTGTTAAATACTAAAAAGCCCTCTGAATGTGAATCGTAACATTTTTTACCCTTGACCTTTCTTTAATCTATCATTGTGTACAAAATACTTATTTATACTAAGACATTAAGACAAATGCAACAAAGCAAATGTAAAAACCTGACTTGATAAATATCACCAAAGGTCGGTATGACTACAAAATTATCAATTTACCAAGTCAAAAACAAGAAATTCGCTTTAAATTTTATCTTATGATAAATTTAATTAAATAAATTTGACAGATTTAATATTTTTTGATATAACTCGGGTTTCGTTGGAGGTACATAATGACATTTGAAGAATTTATAAGTAAAAAAGACGAACATATTGAAGAAAGCCGTAGATTGATTGAGTATCTTACACAAGAATATAACGAAGATTATTTAATACTGAATAATAAAATTAATTCTGATGAGATTTTAAAGGCTATTGAAATTGAATGTAAAATTCTTATCGCTTTGCTCCAAGAAAAGCAAGATATATTGTCAAAATTGAGATATGATAATTACGAAATGACTATCAAAGCGTTTGAAGAAAAAGAAGAACAAATTTATAGACAATTTTGTATTTTAAGAAGTGCTGTCTATAAGAAAAGTGTTAAAAAATTAAAACCTCAAAGAAAGAGCAGAGAAATATTTGACAATATCAAATATAGACAAAAAAGCAAGTCTTTTATGGAAACTCTAAATCAATGTAAATGTTGGATAATTAATCACTATAATATGACTTTAACTTTATCTTTAATTATAGGTGCTTTCATATCTATTGCGTATTTTTTTCGCATTAGCTATTTTCCACAATTTAGATACAGCAAGCGTTTTTTATTATCTTACTATAATTACTATTGTTGGAAATTGTTTCACTGGTTTTTTGTATTCTCTTTGTATTCCCCATATTTATCATAGATGAGATATTCAAGACAATACAAAGAACAAAAGGTAAAGAATTTTGGATTTTTATGAGTTTATTAGTTATTCAGTTGTTTATTTTAGTTATTATTCCCCTTAAATTTGCATCACCGACATCTTTATTTTCTGCACTATATTTTTTGTGTATGTTTATTTTTCCAATATCATTCTTTGTCCTAAATAAATATTTTGGTATATTTCATTTTTATAATAACAATTCATTTAAAGACAATATTGATTTTTATATAGCATTATTTTTACTCAGTTGTTGTATTTTATGTGCGTATTTTTTTGCGGTTTTTGTGCCATTTCAAAGTGGTATTATCATGGACAAATCTTTACTTTCAGCATTCTCTATTGGTTTGTTTTGTATTTTTATTTGTTTTATTGCTTTGTTAATGCAGGAAAAATTTAATCCTGTAAAAACGAGTTTGGTGGTTTGTGCCATAATATTTTGGTATTTTCTTTATTGTTTCACTCCAAATATCTTCAAAGTAGTCCATTTAGGTAACTATCAATTAGTCTCTCTCACACTTGATAAACAAGCAAAGGGTTTTATCGATAAAAATTGCTCGCAGCAAATCAAGCAAAACGACATTGACAATACCATTGTCATTAACGATATAAAAGTTTTGTTGAATATCGGCGAAGAATACCGCTTAGAAAAGCAATGCAATGATAAAAAAATCCAATTTTCTATTCCTAGTCGTTTTATTATGGGTAAGCAAGAAGTTGTCAAAACGAATGAATAACTTAAACCAAAAACATTAGTATAAATTTAAGTATAGATTAAACATATCAGCTAAAAATTATAAATAAAAACAAAAACAGCCTTAAAGATTCAACCAAATCTAAATTCTGCCATACTTTGCTGTCATTCAGTATAGTAATTTAAGGATTTATTTAAATTTTTGTAATTTATCGCACCTATCTCATAGGTATCCAAGGATAGATAAAATGTCAAATCAGTATTTTTGAGAAGAGAAAATATTTGAATTTAAGTTGCGTTTGGATTATTTGTCAAACAAGGCGTTGAATTTGTCGATGAAATCAAGCGGGTCAACCTGCGTGCCGCCAGCGATGATACCAAAGTGCAGGTGCGCTCCCGTTACGCGCCCGCTGTCTCCGCTCAAAGCGATGATTTGCCCTTTTTTTACTCTTTGCCCGACTTTGACTTTGAGCTTTGACAGATGATAATACTGCGAAAAGATTTTGTAGCCGTGGTCGATGACGACAGAGCCACCAGCGTAGTATCTGTCCTTTGCGATGCGCACTATGCCGTCATTTGCGGCTAGCACGGGCGTGCCAACGGCGGCGCGAAAGTCCGTCCCGCTGTGATAGCTCATCAAAGAGCCGTTAAACACGCGCGCCGTGCCAAAAGCGCTTGTGATGATGGAATTTATCGGTAGGATAAATTTGCCCTCAAACAAAGCCTTGTTCGTGTAGGTAGCGTAAGTCGCGCGGGCTTCTTTTAGCTCTGCTTGTATGCGTGCTAGCACTTCTTTGGGCGGTGTTACCTTGCTTTGCGCCACTTGCAAAAGCTCTTGTTTATATGCTCCATCATCGCCCAAAAGGTCGTATTGTAGCCTTTTGCCGTCCTTATACAAAGCCACGATATGCGCTTGCTGAATGGGCTGCTTGTAGGCTGAACCAAAAATCAAAATAACCTTGTTGTCATTGTCGGGGTGAGTGAAAAATTTTTCTTTTTTTTCTTGCTTTTGCGTGTTGCTTTGGGATTTTATGCTCTCTAAACCTTGCCTATTAAACTCCAAAAACAGCACCTGCCCCTTGCTGATACTTAAATTTTGCTCTTGGGTGGCGTTTTCATCGGCGTTTGCTTGCGTTGTGGCTTGGGCTGCACTGCCTTTGCTTTGGCTTGTGTCGGTGTTTGCTGAATTTTGGGCTGAATTTATGGCGTTTTGCTCGGCAAAAATGAGCGCAAAACATAGGCAAAGTCCTAAAAATACTCTTTTCATAAGCTCACTTCCTTAATGTCCGCCACGCTTAAAAATGCCTTGTAAATCTCATAAACAAGGGCTTGGCGGTTGGTTTTTAGTCTTTCATCTTTAACATTTATCATCACCTTGTCAAAAAAGTCGTCAATCTCGGGCTTTAAAGCAAACAAAGCCCTTAAAAGCTCGCTTGG
>CAKUOH010000043.1 GCA_934668765.1 uncultured Helicobacteraceae bacterium
AGAATTGCCATAAAAAGTAGCATTGCTAGGATTATCCATTTTAGATTCGCTCCCACTGCGCTTAAAAATGAGAATGCCACGCCTTTGTTGAAAACTAAAATTATGTCGATAAATGGGCTTTCAAATACCTTGCTATGCGGACTTGGCGCGTTTGCGTAAAAATCTAAAATGAAAAATTTTATGACTTGGTCAAGAGCTATTGCAAGGGCAATCATCGCAAAAAAAGCGCAATGTTTTTTGGTGAAACTCCCCATAAATCGTGCTTTTAGATTCATAGATTCGCCCTAATTTGCATAGATTCGCGCCATTTCAGATTCGCTTAAAAAATTTATCCGCAAGAAATCTCTTTTTTGAAAAACGCCTCTAATTCGCTCATCGTGGATTGAAGCAGTTTTTTATCTTTGCCTTCAAGTAAGATTCGCAGTTTGTTTTCCGTGCCAGAGTAGCGGATAATGTGGCGAATCTCTGGCGAAATTAGCTTTTTATAGTGCGATGAAAGCGAATCTAGGGGTGTTTTCTTATGCAAAATATCTATATTTTTTAGCACCTGCGGATATAGACTAAAAGGATTTAGCACCTCGCTACTTGTGCGATTTGCCTTTAGCATTAGGGCTAAAATCTGCAACGCGCTTAAAATCCCATCGCCCGTTTTAGCGTAATCGCTAAAAATTATATGCCCACTTTGCTCCCCGCCAAAGCTGTAATCGTTTGCTATCATCGCCTCTAACACGAATTTATCGCCGACATTTGCGCGAATCATAGCGATATTATGTCTAGCTAAAAACCGCTCTAACGCGATATTACTCATTATCGTGGTAACGATTCCATTGTTTTTTAGGCACTTTTGGCGTTTGAGATATAGCGCAAGTGCGCCTAGCACCTTGTCTCCGCTAATGATTTGCCCTTTATTATCCACGCTTATCAGCCTATCAGCGTCTCCATCAAGGGCGAATCCCACATCTGCGCCCACTTCTACCACTTTTTGCGCCAAAATTTCAGGGTGCATTGCGCCACAAGATTCATTGATATTATAGCCATTTGGGATATTGTTTATGGCAATAACCTCCGCGCCTAGCTCACTAAAAATAATCGGTGCAACTTTATAGCCAGCGCCATTTGCGCAATCTACGACAATTTTCACGCCATTTAGGTTAAGATTTTTTGGAAAGCTATTTTTTATATGCACGATATATCGCCCGATGACATCATCGATTCGCTTTGATGCACCGATATTTGCGCGGGTTTTGAAATGCGAAATGAGAGTGGATTCATCGCTATAAATGCGCTCGATTTGCTCTTCTTTTTGCTCATCTAGCTTATATCCGCGCAAATCAAAGAACTTTATGCCATTATCATAGTATGGATTGTGGCTTGCACTTATCATTATCCCCGCATCACAGCGCATATCCTCTGTCAAAAAGGCAATCGCAGGGGTCGGCATCGGTCCTACTTGAATGACATTAAATCCAAGCGCGGTAAATGCGCTAACCAAGCCATTTTCAATCATATAGCCACTGCGGCGCGTGTCCTTGCCGATTAAAATCGTATTTGTGTTTTTTGGATTTTTGGGGCAGTTTTTAAAATAAATCCCCGCCGCAAGTCCCGCTTTTAGTGCGACAAATGGCGTAATGTCGCTCCCAGCCTCGCCACGAATCCCATCCGTCCCAAAGATTTTCAAAATATGTCCTTTGTGTTGCAAAATAAATGTGCGATTTTAGCTAAAATTTATAAATAATAAGCGAATTTGATTCCGCGCTCTAAAAAATGTCATTATGAGATTTGCTATAATTTGTGCTGTTTAACACGCTAATTTTACATAAAGGCTTAAAAATGAACGATTTAACAAAGCATATATTAAAAGATAATTTCTACACAAAGCTAGAGAATTGCACTTTTGAATACGATAAACTTAATCGCAAAAATATCGCTATGAATCTCATATATATATTGCAAAAATTTGATACTAGCGATGGGCTAATTCTTGCGATAGATTCGGCGTGGGGCGGAGGCAAAACTACCTTTATTAAAATGTGGAAAAATATGCTTGATAGCAAATCAAAAATTCCAAATTTTTATTTTAGTGCTTGGGAGGACGACCATACAAAAGAACCTTTGGTGGCGATTTTTAGCGAATTGCATAGCTATCTTAAAAGCATAAAAATCGATAAGGGTAAGTTAGAAAAACTATCAAATATTGCGGACAAATTTTTTACAAAAAATATATCGATGGTATCTCAAGCAATAGTGAAAAAGATGTTTGAAAATGCAGGTATAAATGACAAAATCTTGCAAGAACTAACAGCATCACTAACCGAAAATACCGCAACTATATTGCTTGAATATTATGAAAAAGAAAAAGAAACTATATTGCAATTAAAGAAAATTATAAATGAGATTTTAACAAACAAAAAGATTGCAGTTAGCAATGATATGCCCTTTATCATTTTCATAGACGAACTAGACCGCACTCGCCCTACTTATGCAATATAAATGCTAGAAACTATCAAACATTTATTTGGGATTCCTAACCTAATTTTTGTGATTTCTATCGACAAAGCGCAACTATCCAAATCTATCCAAGCAGTTTATGGGGACATTGACACGCAAAATTATTTAAGGCGATTTTTTGATTTGGAATTTATCTTGCCAAAGCAAACAAATGGATTTTTAGCGCATCTTGACAATATTTACAATCTTAAAACAATCAAAATGAGCGACATTATCAAAACGGACAATTTGAGTTTGAGAGAGTTGGAGCATTTTGCTTCGCAAATTATGCTTTTGGAGTTATTTAATAAAGACAAAAAGTTTAATATGGCACACGGCGCATTTATATTATTTATCAAAATGCAAGATGAAAATCTCTACAAACAAATCCCAAATATCACAGATATAGAATCGCTTACGCATTTAGCAGAAAAGTTAGCGTGTGATGGGAAAAGACCGATTGATAATATCACTTTTAGAGAATATATAAAGGTTATTTACGCTATATGTGATATAAGGATATATAATAGCGATAGAAATGCCTTTATAAATAATTATAGCATTAAAAAAGATCAAGAAACAGGAAAATTAAAGAGAATATTTGACAATGGAAGCAAAACTGAATATATACCAGATAACACTTTTTCATATATAGTTAATACATATTATGATTTGTTGCAAAATGCAATGAATGGAAATTTTTTACAAAACATACAAACAAAAGATATTTTACAAAAAATCGATTTTGTGGCACAATTT
>CAKUOH010000044.1 GCA_934668765.1 uncultured Helicobacteraceae bacterium
AAAAACGCATTTGAATGGCGATTTGAATTTCCCGAAGTTTTAGACGAAAACGGCGACTTTATGGGCTTTGATTTAGTGATAGGTAATCCGCCGTATGGCGTGGATTTAAGCACAGAGGATAGGCAAAAATATAAAAGCATTTATAATCTCATCTCTACCAACACAGCACAGCTTTTTATTTTGTTTGCTGATAAAATCGCAAGTCAAAATGGCATAAATACCTTTATCGTGCCAAAATCCCTTGCCTATGTCGCACAATGGAAGCCACTGCGCGATTTTTTGCAACCAAATCTCTTTTTGCTAACCGATTGTGGCAAGGCGTGGAGCTATGTTTTGCTTGAAATGGTGATTTATGCTGTGCATAAAAATCACAAATATGAATCTTACACAAATACATTTTTGCCACCGCTAAATCAGCCCACAAATGAGCGGGATTTGGGCATTGTCGTAGATAAGAATCTCATTAGTTTATTTGGGCTTTTTGTGAATGGTTTAAACCAAAAGGAAATAGATTTGGGCGTAAAGATTCGCAAGATTGGGGAAATGATGGGGAAATATTGTAAAAATTCTCGTGGCGTAACTTTTCAAAAGCATCTCATAGAGCGCGGAAAATATGGATTTATCGGCGGAAAGGAAATAGATAAATATCACATCAAACAATACAAAGGCTTTTTAAAAAGCATAAAAAATATCCCAAATAATGCAATCATTAAAGAAAACGCACTTTTGGCACAAAATATCGTTACGGAAAATCGCATTATCGCAATGCTACCACAAAAGCAAAAGGCATATTTGCTTGATACGATAAATCAACTTGTTTTTACGGAGTTAGATTCGCGCTTTGCGTGGGCACTTTTAAACTCTAAACTAATAAATTTTTATATCGCTAGATTTATCTTTTCAAAAGCAAAAATGACAATGCACTTTGATTCACCAGCCACCGACAAAATCCCCATTCCAAAACTAAATGCCAAAAGTCAAAAAATCACAAATGAAATCATAAATTTAGTGGATAAAATTTTAGAATCAAAGGCAAAAGATTCGCAAAACTCCACCACGCTACTTGAATCCCAAATCGATGATTTAATCTATCAACTCTACGCCCTAGATTCACACGAAATTAAAATCGTGCAATCCACATAAAGCAAGCAGTTTATGCTAACATTGCGCAAAATTTTTGCAAAAAGGAAAATTATGCTAATTGATGTAGCAAATACAAAGATTAAAATGTCTGCTTTTAAGATTGTTTTGCAGGGCGTTATTTTTGCGCTGTGCTTTATTTTATTTATCCTTGCATTTAGTGCGGATTGGTTAAAGATGAATTTTATGCACATAAATATCGAGCAGGTTTTATTTCACTTGCGATTCCCACTGCTTGGCAAATCTACGCCTTTTGTCAAAGAATTTTGCATTGAAGTGCTATTTCCTAGCGTTGTGTTTGCTATTTTAGTGGCATTGATTCGCAAATCTTTATGGCAGATAGTAGCCATTACTGCGATATTTGTCGCTAGTCTTTGCATTGCAAATGATAGATTGCAGATTGTGGCATATTTAAAGCAGAAAAATAATGTTTCTATGCTTTACGAAAATCATTATAAGCCCTTTGATATTGCGAATCTAGCGGGATTTTCGCCCAAACAAAATTTAATCGTAATTTTTGCCGAATCGCTTGAATCCACTTTTAGTGCGAAAAATATCCCTGATTATATTCCAAAAGTCGCACAAAATGGGGGGGGGGAATCGCCTATTAAGCAAAAATCAAACCAAATTCAAACTCTCACAAGAAACACGGGATAATCCCTACTCACCCTTTGGTGAGCTAATCCCAAATCTTTCCCAAATCGCCATCAAAAACACGAATTTTTCCACAACAAACGCACTTGGTGGGATTATCCAAAATAGCAATTCGGTAAATACCATCACAGGCACGGTGGCTTATTTGTGCGGAATCCCGCTAAATATGCCTTTTTATCGCAATGATTTTATGCACGAATATTTTTTGGATTCGGCGGTGTGTTTGAGTGATATTTTGCACAATTTAGGCTATAAACAAGCATATTTTTCGGGGATAGATTCTGCGTTTGCGGGGACAAAATATTTGTTTGAATCACATAGCGTGGAAGTGATGGATTTGCCATATTTTCAAAGCGCAAATCTTGTGCCAAAGGAATTGCCTTTGCAAATGCAAGGATATTGGGATTTAAAGGATTTTGAAGTGTTTAAACTTGCCAAAAATCACTTGGAATCTATGAGCGATTCGCAACCTTTCGCGTTATATATCTCTACGATTGATACGCATTCGGGTAGCTCTTTTGTGGATAATAAGCATTGCAAAGGCGTTAGCAGTGATTATAAAGGTGCGATTTTATGTGTTGATAAAATCATAAGCGATTTTGTGAAATGGGTGCAAGATTCGCACTTTGGGGCAAATACGACTATTATCATTTTGGGCGACCATTTGTCGCATCAACAGTTCTTTTTCCCGCAAAATGCAAAGCGATTTATTTACAATGCCTTTATAAATCCACGATTCACGCAAAAGCCGACTTTAAAGCTAACCAAAAATCGCCAAATCACGCACTTTGACATAACGCCACTAATTTTAGATTCGCTAGGGATTCGCACTAAATCTTTTGGACTAGGGCGCAATCCGCTTTTATCAAAGACGCTTTTAGAGAGTGAATTTGACTTAGAGCAATTTAACGCGCTAATTTGGCAACGCAATAAATTCTATGATACTTTTTGGGAAGTGAAA
>CAKUOH010000045.1 GCA_934668765.1 uncultured Helicobacteraceae bacterium
GCTTTTAAACACAAATGACATTCTACCCCCCCCCTTAAATTAAACTTAAATAGAAAGTAAATGTTTGGATTTTGTGAAAAAATTTTGGATATTTGACTATAATTCGCGTGAAATTACACAAAAAGGAATCGCAATGTATCCCACAATCGATGAAATTCGTGCAATCCCAAATCTGCGTGATTACAAGCGCGTAAGCGTGGCGTGGGAAATGTTAAGCGATTTCCTTACGCCCATAGAAGCGATGCGGATTTTAAAATCGCACTCCACGCATACATTTTTACTTGAAAGCGTGGAGGATAGGCAAAGATGGGGGCGGTGGAGCTTTTTAGGATTTGAACCAAAGCTAGAAATCACCGCACGGGGCGAAAGCGTTTATCTAAACGGCACTTTATCACCCGCACACAAAGGCAATCCAAATGCTTTAATCCGTGCCATTTTAGCTGAATACAAAAGCCCAAAAATTGACGCTTTGCCACCATTTTGTGGCGGACTTGTGGGATATTTCGCATATTCATATTTGCGATATAGTGAGCCAAAACTTGATAAATTATTTGCAGATTCGGCGTTAGATTCGCGTGAATCTAGCTTTAATTCGCGCACAAATTCGCATAAATTTTCACAAGATTCGCGCCAAAATCCCCAAGATTCGCATAATATAATTCCATTTAACGACTTAGATTTAATGCTTTTTGATTGTATTATCGCCTTTGATAATCTACGCCAAAAAATCGTGCTTATCACAAATATCGCCCTTGATGATTTGGATAATACTTACAATGAGGCGCAAATCAAACTCAAATCCTTACAAGATATTCTTACAAGGCGCATTCCATTAGGTATGATTCCACAGCCATTACCTTTGAATCTTACAAGCGACATTACGCCAGACTTCACGCAGGAGGTATTTTGCGCTATGGTAGAAAAAGCAAAGGATTACATTAAAGAGGGCGATATTTTCCAAGTGGTGCTATCAAATCCGCTTCGCGCCCACGCGCAAGGCAGTCTATTTGATACATATCGAATCATTCGCACCACAAACCCTTCGCCCTATATGTTTTATTTTAGTAGCGATAATATCGAAATGGCAGGCGCATCACCTGAAACGCTGACAAAACTCCAAAATGGAACTCTCTATACTTACCCGCTTGCAGGGTCGCGTCCGCGTGGGGCAAATGAGAATGAAGATAAAGCCTTAGAGTGCGAACTTTTAAGCGATGAAAAAGAGTGTGCCGAGCATAATATGCTGGTGGATTTAGGACGCAATGATATTGGCAAAGTCGCTAAAATCGGCTCTGTGGCGGTAGAGAAATATATGGAAGTGCAGCGATACTCACATATTATGCACATTGGCTCTTGCGTTAGGGGCGAGATTGCGGAAGATTTGGATGCGCTAGATGCCATTAGCGCAGTGCTACCTGCTGGGACACTCTCTGGTGCGCCAAAGATTCGCGCTTGTGAAATCATAAATGAGCTAGAAAAAACTCCGCGTGGCGTGTATGGTGGCGCGATTGGGTATTTGGATTTTAGCGGGAATATGGATAGCTGCATTGCCATTCGCCTTGTGTATAAAAAGGGCGATGAATTAGTAGTGCGCTCGGGTGCGGGAATCGTGGCTGATAGCGTTGGAGAAAATGAATATGTGGAGTGTATAAATAAGGCAAAAGCAGTAGTGGAAGCGATAAATAAAGCAAATAGATTATCCCCTTATAATCTAGGAAATTAAATGCTTAAAATTTCAAACGGGGGGGGGCAGAATAGTCTTGCGCGTGGATATTTAGCACAATTTGTAGATTTTATCAAGTCGCATAAAATTTTCTTTGTTTTTATGGTATTTTATTGTGCAATTTTGATTGCATTTTCGCGCTACGCGCCAAATCTTGATGATTTGCCTTACTTTTCATATATTTATCAAAACGAGATAAATTTTTTTACTGGTGGTGGTGGAAACCCAAAAAATGGGCGATTTTATCCATTTGCATTTTTGGATTTGCTAATTTTGATGAAAATCTCCACTTCGCCATATCTATTTTTTAGCGTAAATGCGCTTTTATTTGCGCTATTTTGTGTCATTTATATAAAAATACTAGATTTAAGCAATGGTAAAAGCGCGTTAAATTCAGCAATAGTCGTGCTTGTATCCTTAAGTTTTGGCTTTGTCATCGTCTTTTTTGGTATTTGTTACCCTGAAAAAATACAAATTATTTGGCTATCTATTTTTATGCTTT
>CAKUOH010000046.1 GCA_934668765.1 uncultured Helicobacteraceae bacterium
ATGCAATGAATGGAAATTTTTTACAAAACATACAAACAAAAGATATTTTACAAAAAATCGATTTTGTGGCACAATTTAAGTAAAAGCGATTACTATACATTTAAGGCAAAAATATTTTTGAAAAATGCTAGAATCTGCAAATTATCACATAATGGAGATTCTATGACAAAAAAAGAATTGTTTTTATCTCTTGCAAAACCCGATAAAAATGGCATTTCACGCTGGATAAGCGTGAGTGAATTTGTAGGCAAATATAAAAGTTTAAAGCTAGGCAATGGTGGGAGCTGGTGCAGGGCGAGTTCAAATCTAGCAAAAGAATATGTCATAGAATTTGACAAAAGCCAAAGTAGCGGAAATTCTATCGATGCCATAAAATTAAACGGCTTTAATACAAGGGCGAATTTTAACCAAAATATAATGGCTGACATAAAAGATTTTTATAAAAATAAAAAATGTGTAATGCTTGGTGTTTGTGGCACAAGCGAAAATACAAAAATCGAAATCAACCACAAAGATGGGCGTAAAAATGATGAGCGAGTGGCGGATTTAAAAGCACAAAAATTAGATGATTTTCAACCCTTATGCAAAGCCGCAAATGACGCTAAAAGACAAATTTGCAAAGCGTGCAAGGAAAGCGATAAGCGGTGGAGTGCGAAAAATATACTTGGTAATCCTTATGATTTTTACGCTGGAAATGAGCAATATACAAAGAATTTGGGTTGTGTTGGGTGCTATCAATACGACCCTGTTGCTTACCGCAAAATTACCACGCAAAAAATCATCAAAGAAGCGTCAAAAAATACGCTTGAATTTATGATGAAAAAGCTCTATGGGGAGGAATGATGAACTACATAGGCTAGAAATTTAAATTAAGCGATTTTATCTTTGAAAGCATAAAAGAGCGCGTTTCAAAGCCCTTAAATGAGTGTGTGTTTTGCGATTTGTTTGCTGACACGGGCGCAGTTGGTAGGGCTTTTAAAGGCAAGGTAAAAAAGATTATCGCAAATGATAAAGAATTTTACGCCTTTGTGCTGAATAAAAACTACATAGAAAATCACACAAAGATTGAAAATGAAGGCTTTTTGGTGAGTAATTTAGCAAATTTAAAAGGCGTTAAGGGTAAAATTTATGAAAATTATTCTTTTGGTGGCACAAAGCAAAAAGCTCATCAAAGGCTGTATTTTAGCGATGAAAACGCCCTTAAAATCGATGCGATTCGCCAAGAGATTGAACGGCTTAAAAAGACAAATTCCATAAATTCAAATGAGTATTATTTCTTGCTTGCTTCGCTTTTAGAAGCGGCTGATAAGGTAGCAAATGTGGCTTGTGTTTATGGGGCTTTTTTAAAAAATCTCAAAAAATCAGCACTTAAACCTATGGAATTTAAGGGTGCGGATTTTGAAATCAACGATAATTCGCACGAGGTTTTTAATTGAGAATGCAAGTGATTTAATCACTAAAATTTCAGGCGACATACTCTACCTTGACCCGCCTTACAATGCCCGAGAATACGGCGCGAACTATCATTTGCTAAACACAATCGCCCTTTATGATGACTTCACACCACAAGGCAAAACGGGGCTTCGTGCGTATCAAAAAAGCGATTTTTGCAAAAAGAGCAGTGCGCTAGACGCGTTAGAAAATCTTGTAAGAAATGCGGTTTTTGAGTGGATTTTTTTAAGTTATAATGATGAGGGGATTTTGAATTTAAGCCAAATCGCAAAAGTGTTTCAAAAATACGGCAAATATGAATGCGTTAGCAAAAACTATCAACGCTTTAAGGCGGATTCTACGCGCAATCACAAGCAAGAATCCACCATTGAGT
>CAKUOH010000047.1 GCA_934668765.1 uncultured Helicobacteraceae bacterium
TGTTTGAAAATTTATCTAAAATTTAGCAAAAATCTTGCAAAACAGCACCTTGTAAAAGCCTTTATACTAGGCTTTTTGCTTTGAGAGTGAGAATTTGTCGTGCTTGAAATAAAGTCCATTTGGAAGTAGTTTGTCGATAGTCTCTTTTAAAAACGAAGTGTAGATATTGCCACGGTTATCGGTAGCAACGCTTGGTGTGATGATATACACGCCCTTGATTTTATTTGATTCTACAATGCTAAACTCTATCATCACGCCACCTTTTTAGCGCGATCAAAGCAAATGTCGGGGTTTTGTAAAAAGCGAAGTATTGTTATAAAGTAGATTTTAGAGTCTAAATCCCCCCCCCATTAACGGCGTGAGTGCTAGAATCTAAATAACTTGCATACACGGATTTTATGCCTGATTCTAGGCTTATTTGTGGTGCGAATCCTAGCTGTTTTAGCTTGGTAATATCTAGCAGTTTTTGCTTTGTCCCATCGGGTTTGCTTGTATCAAATACTAGCTTCCCGCCAAAGCCCACGATTTTTTGGATTAGCTCTGCTAAATCGCGAATGCTTATATCTACGCCAGAGCCGATATTTATGTGTGTATTGCGAATCTCTTTTGCCTTGTGATTTTGCAAGTCCCGCGCCAAGTCGCTAAAATCCACGCGCTCCATCAAAAACACACACGCCCTAGCCATATCATCGGCGTGTAGAAACTCGCGCCGAACATTGCCACTGCCCCAAATATTGACAGATTTCGCGCTTATGCCAAATTCACGCAAAATCACTTCGTAATTTTCTCCAAGATTCTCCCTAACGCGCCCAATCTCTCCACACTCTAAACATTTTGCCAAAAAGATTTTGCGTAGTAAGGCAGGTAGCACGTGGGAATTTCGCAAGTCAAAATTATCATTCTCGCCATAAAGATTTGTCGGCATCACAGCGATAAAATTGCAACCATATTGAAGCGCAAAGGATTCGGCAAGTTTCAACCCCGCGATTTTGGCAATCGCATAAGGCTCATTTGTGTATTCTAACTCGCTAGTCAAAAGGCAGTTTTCATTCATCGGCTGTGGCGAATTTTTAGGATAAATGCACGATGAGCCTAAAAATAGCAGTTTTTGGACACCGAATCTATGCGCGTTAAAAATGACATTGTTTTGAATCGCTAAATTATCATAGATAAAATCCGCGCGATATGTGCTATTTGCAAGGATTCCACCCACTTTTGCCGCGCAAAGAAATACAATCTCAATATTTTGCACTTTGAAAAATGCTTCCACCGCGTTAAAATCGCGCAAATCTAATTTGCTTTTGTCCGCCGTGATGAGATTTGTGTAACCCCGCGTTTGCAATTCTTTTACAATCGCACTTCCCACAAGTCCCTTGTGTCCTGCCACAAAAATGCGCGAATCTAGCTTCATAAACCGCCTTTGTTAAAATCTATATGGAGTAAAAAATCGCGCAATTATAGCATTGTTTATGCAAATTCACGCAAAATTCACATTTTTTACACACAAGCATTAAATCTAAACTAAATCTAAAATTCTATTACATACCTAAATGTGAATCGATATGGATTTTTGACTTTATAGCCCGGGCGGGAGCGA
>CAKUOH010000048.1 GCA_934668765.1 uncultured Helicobacteraceae bacterium
GCTTATACTGCAACAAAAACAAAGTACGGAAAAAATACAGCATGTGGAGCCATGTTTGAGTATATAACAAAAAATAATACATTAGGATTTACAAGAGATAATGGTGCTAGAAGCATTGTAGAAAAACTAAATTATCATTATAATGAACTTTTCCAAATAATATCTGACTACATAATATCAACATATATGCTAACTGAAGTACCCGTTTCTATGACTGAAGACAAAGCATTTGAATATAGTAAAGATACCGAAAATAAATTAAACTATAGCAAAGAAAAAGTAATAGAAGCAGCAGCAATTATGATTGCAACATCACCTTATATGTTTATGACAACCCTAGCAATGAATAAAACACTAAAATATATAATTGCCGAAGCATTTGTAAGAGAAAGATATTTAGAAAACAAAAAAGATAAATTAGATAATACAAGAAATAGTAAACTATTATCATTACCAGATGGTCAAAAGTTAATGTTAAGTAAACATAAATTAAATATAAGTATTCGTACAATGAATGATGATGATGGAATAGAAAATAAACCATTTACAAGATAAATAATTAACAAAAAGGAACTCCTAACATATAATGTATCAGGAGGTTCTTTTATGTTTTCAGATAATTTTTTTAAAAAGGTAGAAAAGAAAACCAATGTAAATAAAGAGACAATATTGTCGTTAGCAGATAAACTTCAAAAAGGTAATATGAAAGATGAAAAAGTACTAAAAGAAGTAATAAATGATTTAGCCAAAATGACAGGTAGAGAGGTATCAAAAGAGAAAGAACAAAAAATAATAGAAACTATACTAAATGATAAAGTACCAAAAAACATAGATACACTACTAGATAAATGAAAAATATAGTAGTAGGAGTAATCGCAAGAGACGATATAATAAAAGACACTAAAGTACAAATAATAACCAAAAACAATCTAAAATACTTAAATAATAAATGTGAATTTATAGGAATATTAAATTATGATAATGGCCTAATAAACACAAATATATTATCTATATGTGATGGAATAATATTTCAAGGAGGAAGTGATATACATCCATACCATTTCCAAATACTAGACTATGCAATCAAAAACAATATACCAGTACTAGGAATATGTATGGGACATCAAATAATAGGATTATATAGTCAAAATACCACTGATGAACAAAAGTTAATAAAAGTAGAAAATCATAACGATAAGCAAAAAAAACATAAAATAAATATATTACCAAATACCAATCTTTATAAAATATTCGGACCAGAATTACTAGTTAATACAAGACATAAAGAAGCAGTAAAAAAAATAAATAAACCATTTAAAATATCAGCACTATCAGAAGACAATGTAATAGAAGGAATAGAATATATAGATGATAACCATTTCGTATTAGGAGTACAATTCCATCCAGAAGATTTAGAAAATACAGAAAACCTATATAACTACTTTTTAAAAGAAATATTGAAAAGAAAAAAATAATTCTTTTCTTTTTTTACATATTTCAAGATAAATAACATATAGTTTAGTGATAAAAAGAAAAGAGGTATGTTAATGGAAAAAATAGAAGTCATAAAAAATATAACAAAAAGAACAGGAGGAGA